>NZ_JAPSLE010000001.1:0-658344 GCF_031181085.1 Domibacillus sp.
CGCAAGTAAGTAAGATCCCTTGAAGATGACGAGGTAGATAGGTTCGAGGTGGAAGTGCGGCGACGCATGGAGCTGACGAATACTAATCGATCGAGGACTTAATCAATGTACACTTGGCGTGTAACCAAAAGGTTTTTGCCCATACAATGACGCTTCTATCCAGTTTTGAAAGAACAAAAAAGTTCTTGCAAATTTCATTTATTGTGCTATAATAATAAATGTCGAAAATAAGTCAGGTGGCAATAGCGAAGAGGTCACACCCGTTCCCATCCCGAACACGGCCGTTAAGCTCTTCAGCGCCGATGGTAGTTGGGGGTTTCCCCCCTGTGAGAGCAGGACGCCGCCTGGCGGAAAATTTTTATATGATTATTCCGCAGTAGCTCAGTGGTAGAGCAATCGGCTGTTAACCGATCGGTCGCAAGTTCGAGTCTTGCCTGCGGAGCCACTTATGGAGAGCTGTCCGAGAGGTCGAAGGAGCACGATTGGAAATCGTGTAGACGGTTACCGCTGTCTCAAGGGTTCGAATCCCTTGCTCTCCGCCAGTATACTCTATCAAACATACATATTGGCCCCTTGGTCAAGCGGTTAAGACACCGCCCTTTCACGGCGGTAACACGGGTTCGAATCCCGTAGGGGTCACCATTTGGAGGATTAGCTCAGCTGGGAGAGCATCTGCCTTACAAGCAGAGGGTCGGCGGTTCGATCCCGTCATCCTCCACCATATTGTTATCGCGGGGTGGAGCAGCTCGGTAGCTCGTCGGGCTCATAACCCGAAGGTCGCAGGTTCAAATCCTGCCCCCGCAATTGTTTGGTCCGGTAGTTCAGTTGGTTAGAATGCCTGCCTGTCACGCAGGAGGTCGCGGGTTCGAGTCCCGTCCGGACCGCCATTATACATAGAAACATTGTAAGAAAGGCTCAGTAGCTCAGTTGGTAGAGCAAAGGACTGAAAATCCTTGTGTCGGCGGTTCGATTCCGTCCTGAGCCATTATGCTGCCGGTGTAGCTCAATTGGTAGAGCAACTGACTTGTAATCAGTAGGTTGGGGGTTCAAGTCCTCTTGCCGGCACCATTTTGCTTATGCATGATGGAGGGGTAGCGAAGTGGCTAAACGCGGCGGACTGTAAATCCGCTCCTTCGGGTTCGGCAGTTCGAATCTGCCCCCCTCCACCAGTTTATACAGGGGCATAGTTTAACGGTAGAACAGAGGTCTCCAAAACCTCCGGTGTGGGTTCGATTCCTACTGCCCCTGCCAATTCGATCAATTTTATAAAGTTTTACTATGGCGGTCGTGGCGAAGTGGTTAACGCATCGGATTGTGGCTCCGACATTCGGGGGTTCGATTCCCCTCGATCGCCCCATATAAATGGGCTATAGCCAAGCGGTAAGGCAACGGACTTTGACTCCGTCACGCGAAGGTTCGAATCCTTCTAGCCCAGCCATTTTTTGCGGAAGTAGTTCAGTGGTAGAACATCACCTTGCCAAGGTGGGGGTCGCGGGTTCGAATCCCGTCTTCCGCTCCAACATTTTTATAAAGGCGGCATAGCCAAGCGGTAAGGCCAAGGTCTGCAAAACCTTTACCACCGGTTCGAGTCCGGTTGCCGCCTCCATTATGTATTTGCCGGCGTGGCGGAATTGGCAGACGCGCTGGACTCAAAATCCAGTTCCTTCACGGGAGTGCCGGTTCGACCCCGGCCGCCGGTATTAAACGGCGTAACCCTTCAACATCTGTTGAAGGGTTTTTTCGTTTTTTCGTATTTAAAACCGCTGCGTTCTTAACCAAATAAAAATTTCGTTTGTGATTACATCGCTTCTAATGACACGTTTACGGTTATTCATCTAGATAAATAGTATCAACTGTGATGGATATTGTTTAAAATCCCTTCAAATCGGTAATATCCTTATTAACTTAAAACTTAAACTGGAGGGGTATGTATGAAAACATCTACTATGGGTATCATTATCGGTTCTTCAGCTTTGGCATCAGCAGGGGCTGTAAAGATGACAAAAGGGTATAGCAATAAGAAGCAAATGGTTGAAAACCGGAATCAAAAATTTAGTGCAGTAAAAGAAGTGAAAAAAGGAATTAAAAATGGGGTAAAAGCTGGTACTGGAAAAACAGCAGACCTTATTAAAACAGGCGTTGAAACCGAAGAAGAGATGATCAAGGGCGGTATTAATAAAACCATCCAGGGAGTAAAGACTGGAATTGAAGCACAGCAGAAAATGATGGAGAAAGAAAAAGAGATGCTCGATCGGATGAACTCCTCTCTTCAGAAAAAAGAAATGACGATGGGTGTAGTAGTTGGTTCTACAGCATTACTCACTACTGGAATCGTTTTAGCTTTAAATGCATATCAACAAAAACAAGAATCAGGAGATACGGGCTCTGGTACAGTGGGTAAAATCGGTAATGGTTTAAAAGCAGGAACGACAAAAGTGGTAAAAGGCATTAAAAATGGTATTGCTTCTAAGAAAAACGAGCAAACCATGGTCGTTGAAAAAACAAAATTTATTGATGACAAGTCCACTGAACTTAAAAAAGACGAAGTGGAGAGTGTTGATTCAGAAAAAGCAGAAGAATATGAAGGGCTGACGGGACTAGATGCCCAATACCGCGACGAATGGCAGGCAAACGGATTTCCGCAGACAAACGCCGAATTAAAAGCGCTTGAAGAAGCCGAGGGGTCTGATTCTTCCGCTCCGCAAAAAGAAAAAAATAACCTTCAGTAAAACCTAAAGCTCACCTTTATTGGTGAGCTTATTTCTTTACAGTAAAAAGCCTGCTTGTCATAATTTTTTATACATATCGGTTCTCTGCTTTAAAATTATAAAGAAAAGGATGTTGAAAATGAAAGCAGCTTTTATCTCTGATGTCCATGGGAATGCAGTGGCACTTCAAGCTGTGCTAAATGATCTTAAAACGAAGCAGGTAGATAAAATTTATGTACTGGGCGACCTTTGTTACCGCGGGCCGGAACCGAAGCGGTCGCTGGAGCTGATTCAAGGGCTTCAAACAGAAGTGATTAAAGGGAATGCGGATGAATGGGTTGTGCGAGGTGTTCACAAAGGAGAAGTAGCAGAGGCAGCGCTGGAGCTGATGAATCAAGAGCGTGACTGGACTGTATCGCAGTTAGAAGAAGCGGATATCGATTACCTAAACGCTCTTCCAACAGAGCTTCATCTCGATCTGGACGGTGTGGCGGTTCATGCTTTCCATGCAGCGCCAGACAGCTTATTCACCGTTGTTTCTTCTTCTGAGCCTGACGAGGTGTTAGAAACGAAATTAATGCTTTCTGAAAGTAATGACGTATATATCTATGCTCATATCCATAAGCCTTATATTCGGTATATAAAAGGAAAGGTCGTTATAAATATCGGCAGCGTCGGCCTCCCGTTTGACGGCATTAAAAAAGCTTCATACGCTATTGTAGAAACAGATGGACACCGGATCAGCACTTCCATTGAACGGGTGGAATTTGATGCGGACAAAGTGATGAGCCAATACAAAGAAGTGAATTATCCGAATCAAAATATGCTGTCTGTCATTCAGAATGCTTCTCTTTAAATAAACAGCCTCTTCGAAGAGAAGAGGCTGTTTCGCAGGGAGAAACCGTTTAAAAACATCTAAAGGGCGGATTGCCATCTCATTAGATGGTGATTGATTATCGGTCACAAGGTGAATGGAAAGCGGGGATTGGTTTGCTTTTCTATTCATAAAGTGAGGTTCCCAATCCTGCGCCTTGAAAAAGAGTCTCACTTTTTCAAGGTTAAAAATATTTTTCGTCATTAAAGGCAATGGTAACGGTGTAATTTTTTGCATTAATTAAGTTAGAAAGCTTATGAGCTTCCCGTTCAAGCTGAATCGCTTTTTGCCGATAGTCCTCAGGCTCGAACAGAGCTACTTTATAAACAGTGGTGTTCTCCGCATAACCGTATTGGATTTCCTCCTTTGAAGAAGCGCCCATTTCCTTGCAAAGCCGTGCTTCTGCACGAAGCTGCGTCGCCCATTCAATCGCTTCTACAAGGGGAACGGTTTCGTTTTTAAAGGAAATGGTGTTTTCGCTATTGGCTTTGTACATGAGCCGGTCCAGTGTGCGCGCGTCTTTTCGAACTTCTTGAAGTTCTGCTTCTACAGCGCTTACGGTCCGCACAGGAGTTGAAATAGAATCACCTTTTTCAATCGTTGTGTAAGCAACGCGGTGTAATTCTTCCTCCAATTCACGCACTTTTTTAGTTAAAACACTTTTTAACTTCACCGCTTCTGCTAAAGAAATAGTCTGCATTGCCTCCGTTCGCCTGATAAAAAACTAGTTATAAGCGTAGCATTTGAAGGGTTTTGGGGCAAATAAATAGCATTACATGGAAAAAATGCTTTACAGATGATTTTTATCGTGTTACAGTTTATACACAGCTTCATAATTTACAACTGCTAGGGGTGTCCGTTAGCCGGACTGAGAGAAGAGCGCGCTTTAAGGCTCTTTAACCCTTCGAACCTGATCTGGCCAGTACCAGCGTAGGGAAGTAGGGACACGGTTTTTAAGCCGTTCATTAAACTATTTCACGGGTTCTTTTATTTTAAAAGAACCCGTTTTTATTTTTTACGTGTCTGTGTCCAGATCGGTTTCAGCAGTCCAGGGAGGAAAATAAGATGAATCGTTTGAAAAGTGAAAAAATCGATCTGCAGGCACAATTTCCAGCAAGTGAAAAAGTTTATGTGGAAGGAAGTAAAACGGACATCCGGGTTCCATTCCGGCAAATTAAATTAAGCGACACGAAAACAGATGCAGGAACCCATTCAAACGAACCGATCACCGTTTATGACACAAGCGGTCCTTATTCAGAACCCGGTTTTATTGCAGACGTACATAAAGGGCTGCCACGCTTAAGAGAGCAGTGGGTGGCAGCCAGAGAAGACACAGAGCTTTATGAAGGAAGAAAAGTAAAGCCGGAAGACAATGGGGTCAAGGAAGCGGAATCGATGTTTCAAGCGGATTTTGCACATAAACCAAGACGGGCGCTTCCTGGCCAGAACGTAACTCAAATGCATTATGCGAAAAAAGGCATAATCACACCGGAAATGGAATATGTAGCGATTCGTGAGAACATGGACGCAGAAACGATTCGGGAGGAGGTTGCTTCCGGCCGTGCGATTATTCCGGTCAATATTAACCACCCTGAAAATGAGCCGATGATTATTGGCAGCCGTTTTCATGTAAAAGTCAATGCAAATATTGGTAACTCGGCAGTAAGTTCATCTATTGAAGAAGAAGTAGAAAAAATGACGTGGGCAACGCATTGGGGTGCGGACACGATTATGGATCTCTCTACAGGAAAAAATATTCATGCGACAAGGGAATTTATTATCCGCAATTCGCCGGTACCGGTTGGCACTGTGCCGATTTACCAGGCTCTTGAAAAAGTAAAAGGCATAGCAGAAGATTTAACGTGGGAAGTATATCGGGATACACTCATTGAGCAGGCCGAGCAGGGAGTCGATTATTTTACGATTCACGCCGGCGTACTGCTTCGATATATTCCAATGACAATTAAGCGGACAACCGGTATTGTTTCACGCGGTGGTTCGATTATGGCGCAATGGTGCCTGGCTCATCACCAGGAAAATTTCTTATACACACATTTTGAAGAAATTTGTAAAATTTTAAAAGCGTATGATATCTCGGTTTCTTTGGGAGACGGCCTTCGTCCGGGATCGATTGCCGATGCAAATGACGAAGCTCAATTTGCGGAACTTGAAACGCTTGGCGAACTGACGAAAATTGCCTGGAAACATGATGTGCAGGTAATGATCGAAGGACCAGGACATGTACCACTTCATAAAATCAAAGAAAATATTGATAAAGAAATTGATATTTGCCAAGGCGCACCGTTTTACACACTTGGTCCGCTGACAACGGATATTGCACCTGGATATGACCATATCACTTCTGCGATCGGTGCAGCGATGATTGCTATGCATGGCACGGCGATGCTTTGTTATGTGACACCGAAGGAGCATCTTGGCCTGCCGGATAAAAATGACGTTCGTGAAGGGGTAATTGCCTACAAAATTGCTGCTCATGCAGCGGATCTTGCCAAAGGCCATCCGGGAGCTCAGAAAAGAGATGATGCTTTATCAAAAGCGCGCTTTGAATTCAGGTGGCATGATCAGTTTAATTTATCGCTTGACCCGGACCGGGCGCGCGAATACCATGATGAAACCCTGCCGGCAGAAGGAGCAAAAACGGCTCATTTCTGTTCGATGTGCGGACCGAAATTCTGCTCGATGCGTATTTCTCATGATTTGCGTAAGCAGGCAGCCGAAGAAGGCATGAAAGAAAAGTCGAAGGAATTTGTAGAAACAGGAAGCCATATTTACAGCTGACATGCTCGACTTTATCGCCTTTTTATGAAATAATAAGAAAAACGACAAACAGGCAGACGGGATTCCCGTTTGCCTGTTTTCTATGGAACGGAGGAGAAGAAATGCACCGGCAGTTAAAGCAGGAACTGATTGACTACAGCAAAGAAATTGGCATCGATAAAATCGGATTCGCTGCGGCCGATCCGTTTCTTGAATTAAAGCAAAAACTGGTACAGCAGCAAGAACTGGGATACGCATCCGGTTTTGAGGAAAAAGATATTGAGAAGCGGACAAACCCAGCACTCTTGATGGATAGTCCGCGTTCGATTATTGCCATCGCGCTTGCGTATCCATCGAAGCTGGAAGGAGCTCCGAAAGGGAAAAAGGGAGAGCGGCGCGGCTTGTTTTGCCGAGCGTCCTGGGGAGAAGATTATCACCTCGTTCTGCGCAGAAAGCTGGAACAGCTGGAAGTATTTTTAAGAGAAAAAATGCCAGATGTCCAAACGAAATCAATGGTTGATACAGGTGAGCTGTCTGACCGTGCTGTGGCGGAGCGGGCAGGCATCGGCTGGAGTGCAAAAAACTGTGCGATTATTACACCGGAGTTTGGTTCATACGTGTATTTAGGTGAAATGCTGACCAATATTCCTTTTGAACCGGACACGCCGATGGAAAGCCAGTGCGGCACGTGTACGAAATGTATTGACGCCTGCCCAACAAGTGCACTCGTTCAAGGAGGACAGCTTAATTCTCAGCGGTGTATCGCTTATTTAACGCAGACAAAAGACTTTTTGCCGGAGGAATTCCGTAAACATCTCGGAAACCGGCTGTACGGCTGTGATACGTGCCAGACCGTCTGCCCGGCCAATAAAGGGAAACACACATTAAACCATGAAGAAATGACACCGGCACTGGAAGAAGTAAAGCCGCTGTTAGAGCCGCTTGTATCGATGAGCAATAAGGAATTTAAGGAGCGGTTTGGCGCGATGTCTGGTTCATGGCGCGGCAAAAAGCCGATTCAGCGAAATGCAGTCATTGCATTGGCTCATTTCAGGGAGCCGTCTTCGCTGCCGTCCCTTGCTGCTCTGCTTCATAACGATCCACGTCCAGTTCTTCGTGGTACAGCAGCTTATGCTATTGGGCAGATTGGCGGCTTAGAAGCAGAGTCCCAGCTGTTCAAAGCACTAGAGCGCGAAGAAGATGAGACAGTGGTGGATGAAATTAAAAAAGCACTCGGACAGATTGGTTCCGTGTTATAATGATGAGTTGAAAAGGAGTGAAGTTTTGTGGCAGTTCATGTAGTGCTATACCAGCCGGAAATCCCGGCCAATACCGGAAATATTGCGCGGACGTGTGCGGCGACCGGTACACCGCTTCATTTAATCCGCCCGCTTGGATTTTCAACCGACGATAAAATGCTTAAGCGTGCCGGGCTGGATTATTGGGAATTTGTTGATATTACGTATTATGATTCTCTTGAAGAGTTTTTTGAAAAAAATCCAGATGGAAATATGTATTATCTTTCAAAGTTCGGTAAGCAGGATCACGCTAAGTTTGACTACAGCGATACAGAACAGGATCATTATTTTATGTTTGGCAAAGAAACAACGGGTCTTCCAAAAGATTTGATCGCGGCCAATATGGACCGCTGTCTGCGCATTCCAATGAATGAGCATGTCCGCTCGCTTAACTTGTCCAACACGGCAGCCATTCTTATATACGAGGCACTTCGCCAGCAAGGCTTCCCGGACCTGTATTAATACAGAAAAGCGCAAGTCGGCCATTCAGGACCGGCAGCTTATGATCGAGGAGCTGGCCGTCTGGAGCAAAAAGTGCAAGACGCTCTAAGTTGAATGATGGTTATAATCACATATCTTTTTAAAAAAAAGCTGTACCGAAAAAATCGGTACAGCTTTTTTTATTTCGCGCCCGGTTTGTCGTTGTAGCCCGCTGTGAAAATCGCTGATAAAAAAGCAATACATACGAAAAGAACACCTAATAATCTCATGGAAAGAAGCCCCTTTCTGTAGCGTAAACGCATTCATTTTTCCCTATTATACCGGATGCAATATTGAATGTGAACGTTTCTTTTTCTCATAAATGGTTTCGCCGGCGCATAAAATCCGATAAATACGCCCATTAGAGTGCGGAGCGGAGGGAGCTAATTATGACGATACTCGATAAAATTCAATCAAGCCGTGCCGAAGAAGAAAAGCTGCGCTGGGAAGGAACATTCCGGGAGTATTTGGAGCTTCTTAGAGAAAAGCCGCATATTGCAATGCCTGCGCATGCGCGTATATACAATATGATTCGCTCATTCGGTATGACAGATGGAAATTATGACTTTTTCAACCGCGAGCTTTTTGGTCTTGAAGAACCGATCCAGCGTCTTGTAGAAGAGTATTTTCATCCGGCGGCGAAAAAGCTGGATGTACGCAAACGGATTTTGCTGCTGATGGGGCCAGTTGGCGGAGGGAAGTCCACAATTGTATCAATGCTTAAGCGGGGACTGGAGCAATACACCCGCACAGATGCCGGCGCCGTATATGCGATTAAAGGCTGCCAGATGGCAGAAGATCCGCTTCATTTAATTCCAAGGGATCTTCGGGATGACTTTTATGAAGAGTATGGTATCCGCATTGAAGGATCATTGTCACCGCTAAATGCCTACCGGCTTGAGCATGAATTTGGCGGCCGCATTGAAGAAGTGCCGGTTGAGCGTATTTTCTTCTCAGAAGACCGACGCCGCGGCATTGGAACGTTCAGTCCATCCGATCCGAAATCACAGGACATTGCGGATTTAACCGGCAGCATCGATTTTTCAACGATCGCTGAGTTTGGATCGGAGTCTGATCCGCGTGCCTACCGGTTTGACGGAGAATTAAACATTGCAAACCGGGGATTAATGGAATTCCAGGAAATGCTGAAGTGTGATGAGAAGTTTCTGTGGCACCTGCTCTCACTAACCCAAGAAGGTAATTTCAAGGCCGGCCGGTTTGCCTTAATCTCGGCAGATGAAATGATTATTGCCCATACCAATGAAACAGAGTACCGTTCCTTTATTGCAGATAAAAAGAATGAAGCTCTTCATTCCCGTATGATTGTTATGCCGGTGCCATACAACCTCAAGGTGACCGAAGAAGAAAAAATTTATGAAAAAATGATACACGAAAGTGAAGCGGCTTCCATTCATTTTGCACCGCATACGTTCCGTACTGCAGCCATGTTTACCATCTTAACGCGCTTAAAAGAATCGAGCCGGGCAAACGTTGATCTTGTGATGAAGATGAAGCTTTATGACGGAGCAGTGGTAGAAGGATTAACGCCGCTTGATGCTATTGAACTCCGAAAAGAACATTCAGATGAAGGAATGGATGGAATCGATCCGCGGTATGTGATGAACCGCATTTCTGCAGCCATTATTAAAAAAGGAACCAATTCGATCAATGCACTGGATGTGCTGCGCTCATTAAAAGACGGCCTGGATTCACATCCGTCCATTACAAAGGAAATGCGCACGAAATACTTGCAGTTTATTTCCGAAGCGAGAAAGCAGTACGATGAAACGGCGAAAAAAGAAGTTCAAAAAGCCTTTGTTTACTCGTATGAAGAATCGGCCCGGGCATTAATGGACAACTATTTGGATAATGTGGAAGCATACTGCAACAAGGTGAAATTAAGCGATCCGCTCACAGGTGAGGAAGTCAGTCCGGACGAGCGTTTAATGCGGTCGATCGAAGAACAGATTGGCGTATCAGAAAACGCTAAAAAAGCATTCCGCGAAGAAATGCTGATTCGAATTTCCGCTTATGCACGCAAAGGGAAAAAATTTGATTACCGGGAGCATGATCGGCTTCGAGAAGCGATTCAGAAAAAGCTGTTTTCCGATTTAAAAGACATTGTTAAAATTACCACTTCGTCTGTTACGCCGGATGAACAGCAGCTGAAAAAGATGAATGAAGTCACAGCACGCTTAATTGACGAATGCGGCTACAATTCTGTTTCAGCCAATGAATTGCTTCGCTACGTTGGAGGACTTTTAAACCGATAAACAAAAGAAAAACCCGGTTGCAGGCAGCCGGGTTATTGTTTTCCATCGGTTGATTCGTCAAATTGAATCGGATCAGGCTGTCGCTCATGCTGCTTCAGCTCTTCATTTGTCCGCTGGCGCTCCATTTGACGGCCAAGGATTTTCATGTCTTCAAAGCTTGTGACCATTGAATTCATAGGCTGTTCTTCACGCTTCTTTAAATTCATCATGAGTCACCTCATTATTCTTTTATACTAGTTTACCCTTTTTAATTGGAATAAAACCTGGGGAGGAAATGAAATGGGCACATCCTATCATTTATCAGAAGAAGACTGGTCACTCCATCGAAAAGGCTATGATGACCAGGAACGCCATCGGCAAAAAGTAAAAGAAGCGATCAAAAAAAATTTAGCTGATATGGTGACTGAAGAGCAAATAATTATGTCGGACGGCAAGCGGACAGTGAAATTGCCGATCCGTTCGCTTCAGGAGTATAAAATCCGTTATTCCGATGAAAAATCCAAGCATACCGGACAAGGAAAAGGCGAAGTTGGAGACGCCATCGCCCGGGCAGGCGGTGATGAAAAAAGTGCGGCCGGCCAGGGCAAGAAAGCAGGAAACCAGCGCGGGGAGGATTTTTATGAAGCAGAAGTCAGCATGGCTGAAATTGAAGATGCTCTGTTTTCTGAGCTGGCCTTGCCAAATCTCGCTGAAAAAGAAAAAGCGGAATCGGTTATTACGGACTGGACCATTAATGACATCCGTAAAACAGGTGTAACCGCACGAATTGATAAAAAGAAAACATTAATGGCAGCTTTTAAGCGAAACGCACTGGCGGGAGAGATGTCTTTTTTCCCTGTCCGCCCAGAAGACCGTCGTTTCCGTTCTTTTACCGAAGAGAAAAAGCCTCAGTCTAAAGCCGTGATTTTCGCGATGATGGATACGAGCGGAAGCATGGGGCCGTTTGAGAAATATATCGCCCGCAGCTTTTTTTTCTGGATGACTCGTTTTTTAAGAAAAAAATATACAACGGTTGATATTGTATTTATTGCCCATCATACAGAAGCGCTCCAGATGGAAGAAAATGATTTCTTCACTAAAGGAGAAAGTGGCGGAACCATTTGTTCATCTGCGTACCGGCTGGTGCTGGAGCTGATGAAAAAAAAATATTCGCCGGAACGGTATAACATTTATCCATTTCATTTTTCTGATGGCGATAATCTTGCTTCAGACAATCCCCAGTGTGTTGCATTGCTCGAAAAAATACTGCCGCACTGCCGCATGTTCGGCTATGGGGAAGTAAATCAGTACAACCGGACCACACCACTAATGTCTGCTTTTCGAAAAGTCCAAAACCCGCTGTTTAAATCCTACGTCATTCGTAAAAGAGAAGACGTCTATCCGGCACTTTCCTACTTTTTTCAGCCGGATAAATAAAAAGGTTTCGTTTTTTTCTTCAGCGGGCAAACTCAGTAGGAGGAAACCACGCATGAGGGGGAGAGCAAGAGATGACAAATTTAGCGGTGATTTATTACAGCATGACCGGTACAAATTTTCAATTGGCGAACTGGGCGAAAGAAGCGGGAGAAGAAGCAGGAGCGAATGTAAAAGTTCTTAAAATTCCAGAAACGGCACCCGCGTCGGCCATTGAAAAAAATGATGCCTGGAAGGCGCATGTAGAAGAAGCAAAGGATATTCCAGAGGTGACGCTGGATGATTTAGAATGGGCAGATGCCATTGTATTCAGCGTTCCAACAAGATACGGCAATGTACCCGGTCAATTCAAGCAATTTATCGATTCAACCGGCGGCCTGTGGGCAACTGGAAAACTGGCTAATAAAGTTGTCAGCGCTATGACCTCAGCTCAAAACGCTCATGGCGGACAGGAACAGACGATTCTTCAGCTATACACGACTATGTACCATTGGGGCGCTATTATCGCTGCTCCCGGATACACGGATCCCGTCTTGTTTGAAGCAGGCGGAAATCCATATGGTACAAGTGTGTCAGTAGGAAGAGATGGCATGAAAGAAAACGTGGAAGCAGCGGTAAGACATCAGGCGAAGCGGACAGTCTCGATTGCGAGTGCTTTGTCTTCTTTATAAAAAATCCGCCCCGGTTACCGGGGCGGATTTTTTTAGTGCGGTAAAAATAAAAGCTGGTAGAGAAACAGTACGGCAAAAATATATACAAGTGGATGAATCTCTTTGTAGCGTCCCCGGGCTATTTTCACAAGCGGATACGATACAAACCCGAGCGCGATGCCGGTCGCAATACTCGATGTCAGCGGCATCGTTAAAATAATAAGAAAAGCAGGAAATGCTTCGTCAAGCTCATTCCAGTTAATTTTTGCTGCGTTTTGCATCATCAAACAGCCAACAATAATAAGTGATGGAGCTGTAATAGCAGATATGCCCGATACAGCAGAAACAAGCGGTCCGAAAAAAGCAGCTATAATAAACAGCACAGCTACTGTAACAGATGTTAGTCCTGTTCTCCCGCCAGCTGCAACCCCAGTAGACGATTCAATATAAGCACTCGTCGGGCTTGTACCGGCCATCGCACCGATTGATGTAGCTACAGAATCGGCCAAAAGCGCTTGACGCGCCCGAGGCATTTTGTTTCCTTTCATCAAGCCGGCCTGCTGGGCAACGCCAACCATTGTACCTGTTGTATCAAAAAGAGTCACAAGTAAAAACGAAAACACAACTGCATATAATCCATAACTCACTACATCCCCAAGCGCTGTAATAGGATTGAGCGCTACAAGCCCGTCTGGCATAGATGGCATGCCGATAAAGCCCTCTTTAAAAGAAAGCTGACCAGTAAAAAGGGCCACAAGTCCGGTAATAACCATACCGATAAACAGTGCACCATTAATGCCTCGTACCATTAAAATAATAGTGACTGCAAGACCGAACAGAGCTAAAAGAGCGGAGGGGCTTGTTAAGTCCCCGAGTTTAACAAGGTTGCTGGGATCTGCCGCGATAATACCGGTCAGACGAAGCCCAATAAAAGCAATAAACAAGCCGATGCCGGCAGAAATACCGTGCTTTAAATTTTCGGGTATTGCTTCGATCAACTTTTCACGAAGTGGCGTTAAAGACAAAACCACAAAAAGAAGACCTGAAATAAAAACAGCCGCAAATGCTGTTTCATACGTAATGCCGCCATGCGACCCGACAACTGAGTAAGCGAAATACGCATTCATTCCCATACCAGGGGCGATCGCAATTGGGTAGTTGGCGAACAAGCCCATCCAAAGTGTTCCGACAACCGCTGCAATGATTGTCGCCGTAAACACCTGCTCAAATGGGACACCGGCATCTGACAAAATAATCGGGTTAACCACCACGATATACACCATTGTCAGGAAGGTTGTTAAGCCGGCAAGCAGTTCCGTTTTAACGGTCGTGCCATGTTCATTCAATTTAAACATTTCTTCATTCCTCCACAAACAAGCATTAAAATCCCTTGTTAATACTAGACGTTTTCTGCAGGAGGTGCAAGAGGCAATTCAAAAAGCCGCTCTCTACGAGAGGCGGCTTTTGAATTATTCTGCGTAGGTAATCAGTTGGTTGATCGGAAGACGGTCAGTAGGACGGCCTTCCTGAAGGGCTTTACCGACTGTAATCAGCATCGTTGGCAGGTAACGTGCAGGCACGTTAAACGCTTCTGCCAGCCCGGAAGCATTGAAGCCGCCAATTGGGCATGTGTCATATCCTTTTGCCCGTGCAGCCAGCATAAACTGCATAGCAGCCAGCGATGAATTTAAAATGGCCCCGTCGCGCGGGTACTCAGCGCGGTTGTAAGCTCCGTTAATTTGGCCGGCTAAAATTTCTTTTAGCTCAGGTGTTATTTCGCCGCTTTCAACCTGTGGATCAAAAACCGGATCCACGTTTAAATTGCCTTGCAAATCACCCATAATGCAAATAACAGCAGAGGCATCCACAATTTGCTGCTGATTGTAGGCGATTGGCAGTAGTTTTTTCTGCACGTCTTTTCCGTGAAAAACAAGGAAGTGCCATTGCTGCAAATTCCACGCAGATGGTGCCCGTCCTGCTACTTGAAGCAATTCTGTTAACTCTTCCTCTGATATACGTGCATTCGGATCGTATACTTTTACTGAACGGCGGCCAAGGGCTACTTCAAAAAAATCTGACATAAACAAAAATCCCCCTATATCGTCATTTTTCGCCATAAAAGCGAAAAAATGGTTCATCTATTACTTTTCGTAAGTGATATTCGCTTTTCACTTTAATCAATATATGTTCATTCGTCAAGAAATCGGATTTTGTATAAAAAAGCTGAACCAGAAACTGGTTCAGCTTAGAGAAAGATATTCAGTATATAGTAGCTGATGGCTGCGATAGTAGCAGTTATCGGCAGTGTGATGACCCAGGTGATCAGCATGCGCTGAGCAGTATCCCATTTAACTCCTTTAACACGGTGGGCAGTACCAACACCAAGAATAGAAGAAGAGATCACATGGGTTGTGCTGACCGGCAAATGAATAAGCGTGGCGCCAAAAATAATCATTGCAGATGAAAGATCGGCCGCTACACCGTTGACTGGGCGGATTTTCATAATCTTGCCGCCAACGGTTTTAATGATTTTCCATCCGCCGACTGACGTACCAAGCCCCATTGCCAGCGCACAGGAAACCTGTACCCACAGCTGGATATCTGTTGACTGCTGGTAGTTACCGGCAATTAACGCCATTGTAATGATCCCCATCGCTTTTTGTGCATCATTCGTACCATGTGTATAAGCCTGCAGAGCAGCAGTCGCAATTTGGAACCGACGGAAATTCCGGTTTGTTTTCGCCAAATTGTTGTTTTTAAATACGACTTTAAAAATGCTATACACGATAAAGCCGATCGCGAAAGCAAGCAGCGGCGAGATAATAAGCGCTTGAAGAATTTTGAAAAAGCCGCCGTAATTTAATGCCTGGAATCCGGCAGCTGCAATCGCCGCTCCTGCAATAGAGCCGATAAGGGCATGAGATGAACTGCTCGGAATACCGTAGTACCATGTAAGTAGATTCCAAAAAATGGCAGCGGTTAAAGCTGCTAAGATGACAACCAGCCCGTTTTCAAGCATAAACGGGTCCACAATATCTTTTGTGATCGTTTTTGCTACCCCAGTGAACGTCATGGCGCCTAAAAAGTTCATAAAGGCGGCCAGTATAATAGCGCGCCGCGGCGTAAGGGCTTTTGTCGATACAGCTGTTGCAATCGAGTTAGCCGTATCGTGGAACCCGTTAATAAAATCAAACGCAAGCGCGAAGATAACAATCAAAATAGTAATAAGAAATAATGTATCCAACTGTCAAGACCCCTTATGCATTTTTCATAATAATGGTTTCAAGTGTATTGGCGACGTCTTGGCAATAGTCCGCAATTTCTTCAAGATTTTCGTAAATTTCTTTCATCTTGATCAAGCGAATCGGATCTTTCTCAATTGTGAAAATATGTTTGATCGATTGACGAAGAATTCCGTCGCAAACAGTCTCATATTCCTTAATTTTAATAGCATGTGTGCGGATCACTTGCAGCTTTTTAACAGTAAGCAGCTCAACAGCTAAAACAATTTCCTCTGCACAAGAACGGATCGCATCAACAAATTTCAGCATGTATTCGTCCGCGTTAATGACAGAGTACATTTCAAACATAGCTGCTGTAGCTTCAAGTCCGTCCAGCACGTCATCCATGCTCATTGCCAGCGCCAGAATGTCTTCACGTTCAATTGGTGTGATGAAAGTATGGTTCAATTCTTTAATCACTTCATGCATAAGGTCATCGCCTTTTGTTTCGAAGCGTTTCATCTCATCTGAAAAGATTTTTAAATCTCCAGCATTTTTCAGCTTATATTCAGCGAAATAGTCTGCACCTTCTTTTAAATTTAACGCGATGGATTCAAGCAACATTGAAAATTTATCTTTTTTCGGTTTAAACACGTTCACAACCTCCTGAAATAGTTAAAAATAATCTCAACTTTCCTATTTTACTCGAAAAATGTCGTTAAAAAAAGCTTTTTTATTGAATCTGGCACAGGAGCCGAGACGGTTACGCAATCATTTACAAATGGGTGAGGAATTGTTAATTTTGCTGCATGCAACAGTGGATGGGGAGAAATCCCGCTTCCGCCGTACAATACATCTCCAGAAATCGGGTGGCCGATCGAGGGCAGATGAACACGAATTTGGTGAGTGCGGCCTGTTTCGAGCCGGCACTTTAGCAAGGAGCGGCCATCTTGCACGGCCACCCGTTCAAAATGAGTAACCGCTGCTTGACCGTTCGGGGAAATCCGCCGTCTTGTCGGATGATGACGGTCTTTTCCAATTGCTTTTTTTATCGTGCCGCTTTTTTTTGCCACAGGCCCGTCCACTACTGCATAGTATGTGCGAAAAATTTCTTTTTGCTCAAGCAGGCGGGAGAGCACGGCATAAGCCGCTTCATGTTTTGAAAACAAAACAGCTCCGCTTGTTCCTACATCGAGGCGGTGGACATGCCGCACAGGAAGAGTGTCTTCTTTCACTGACATGTGATAGCTTACACCGTTGAGCAGCGTATGGCGTTCATCGGGGTCATTCGGATGGGTCTTTATTCCGGCCGGTTTATCCGCGACCACCAAATGATCATCTTCGTATAAAATGGAAGGCGAGGGAGGCACAGGTTCAGCGCCGAATGAACCGGGTTTGAAAAAAGGAAAGGCCAAAGAGCTGCCCTGCTCAAGCGGCTGCCGCCAATTTGCAGGCTGTCCATTCAAAAGAATAGAACGGTCCATTCGCCATAAATGAATCATTTTTTTCGGAAGCTGCCATTTTTCTGAGAGAATCGCTTCAATGGTTGAACCATCCAGCTCTGCATTTATATACATTACCCAGTGCTGATTTTGTCGAATTGTATGCATGAAGTTCATCCTTTTCTAGTAAATAGTTATTTTCTCTCTAAGAATTGTATGGTATTCTGATAGGAGACTGCAACTAAAGGTGGCTGCAAACCATGTCCATACTTATGTCTTCAACCATTGAACAAGAAGAGAAAATTAAAACATTGTGCTCTTATTTGTCGAAACAGGTATTTCCACGTTACATTCAGTCTGATCTTATTGAAAAGATCGAAGCAGAAAAACTTTTTTCGCTGGATGATAAACAACTTGAACAAGTAGAATCGCTGCACGATGCTTCATGTGTAATCACAGCACTCAATACGATTATTTCCATCCTAGAAACCTCATCTCTTTCTACTCAATATGAAGCATTATTTACGGAAAGTATTCATACATTACAAAGTTATCAGATTTCTTTTCCATTTCCGCTGTCCTTTTTTATTGAACAGAAGCGGACGACTTTTTCAAAATAAAAAACGGCTTTCCCATCTAGGGAAGGCCGTTTTTTTTATTGTTTATTTTCTTTTGTCTGGTTTAAAAACGTAGTCCATTCCGCTTCCGGCTGGCTGCCGACAAGGCGGTCTTTTTCTACCCCGTTTTCAAAATAAACAAGTGTCGGTGTATATTCAATCCCATAGTCTGTCCAGCCTTGTTCAAATTCAAGCAGATTATACTGAAGTACTTCTACATTTTCATCATCCGCAATGGGCATCAAAACAGGCGTGGTTTCCTGGCAGTGCGGGCAGGTCGGGCTGTAAAAATAAACAACCGCATCTTCGCCGTCCTCTAATTTTTTCTCAAGATCATCAGGCAGGATAATATTTTGGTAGTTCGGGTCATCCAGCTGCTTGACCGTTTCAGTCCGAAGGTCATCCTTGCCATATGGATTTCCTTTCGATGCTTCTTCTTTTTGATATTGCGTTACAATGGCAATCGCGCCAAAAACAGCAACGAGAACCACCGCAAAAATAATCACTTTCTTCAATGATTTACGCCCCTTTTCTTTTTAGAATCAACAAGCTCGCCACGAAAATAATCGTAAATGCAGTCAGCGCGAGAAACGGGATGGTAACGAACCCGAACCAGTTGATATACATCCCTGTGCACGGCACCCGGCCGCAGCCAGGAGCAGCATCCGATAAAAAATCGATTTTTTGAATGCCATAATGGTAAAGGGAAATAAGACCGCCAATACCAGACATCGCGAGCGAATAAACAGCGGCTTTCGTGTCCCTTCTGGCGATCGCAATCCCAAGAATTAATACGAGAGGGTACATCAAAATACGCTGATACCAGCAAAGCTCACAAGGTTCATAGCCGGCAATTTCTGAGAAATAAAGACTGCCTAGCATGGCTGTAAATGAAGCAGCCCATGCGGTGAAAAGCAGGTTTTCTTTTTTTTGCATGAGATCCCCGCCTATCATGAAAATAATTGCTGAACATTAGCATTATAGTCTGAATAAAGAAGAAAAGTAAAACATTCTGAGTGTCTCGTCTCCTATATCCTGGTTGTTTTTGGTTGGAAATGAATGAGGTTTACCGTTAATAATTCTGTGAAATAAGAACAACAGATGGTATGATATAGGAAATCATAGTTTTGGAGGGAATGCCTGTGGCCTGGAAAGAAGAATATACAAGATGGAAAAACTATTCGGAACTTGATACAGAAATGAGTGAACTGCTTCTTTCAATCGAAGAAGATGAAAAAAGTTTAGAAGATGCTTTTTACAAAAATCTTGAATTTGGTACGGGCGGCATGCGCGGCGAAATTGGCGCCGGCACGAACCGGATGAATGTATATACGATTCGAAAAGCGTCTGCAGGTTTGGCAGCTTACATAACGGAACAAGGAGAAGAAGCGAAAAAACGCGGTGTAGCGATTGCCTATGACTCTCGCCATAAATCACCGGAGTTTGCGCTTGAAAGTGCGAAAACACTCGCTTCAGCAGGTATTCAAACATATCTTTTTGACGAGCTTCGCCCAACACCGGAATTGTCTTTTGCCGTACGTGAGCTGAATGCTTTTGCTGGTATCGTGATTACGGCAAGCCATAACCCGCCTGAGTACAACGGCTATAAAGTGTACGGGCCGGATGGTGCCCAGCTTGCTCCGGAAGCAGCTGATCGTGTCATCGACAAAGTGAACGCAGCAGGTGATGAACTCCAGATCGAGGTAAAAGATGAGGAACTGTTAAAAGAACAGGGACTAATTCAAATGATCGGGAAAGAAATCGATCAGGCATATGTGGACAATCTTGTGACTATTTCAGAGTGGCCGGAAGCAGCACAAGAATCCGGCGTCAATATTGTGTTTTCTCCTCTTCACGGTACTGGTAATAAGCCTGTACGCCAGGCACTTGAGGCGCTTGGCTATCAAAATGTGACTGTTGTAGCTGAACAGGAGCAGCCAGATGCCAATTTTTCAACCGTAAAATCTCCAAATCCCGAGGAAAAAGCAGCGTTTGAACTGGCTATCCGTGATGGACAAAAAGTGGATGCGGACATTTTGATTGCGACAGATCCTGATGCAGACCGTCTTGGTGTCGCTGTAAAAGACGGAAACGGCGGATATGTTTTGCTGACAGGAAATGAAACAGGCGCTGTGCTGGTGGATTATATTTTGGCTCGCAAAAAAGAAAAAGGCACACTGCCTGAAAACGGCCGCATTTTTAAAACCATTGTAACGTCTGAGCTGGGACGTGCAGCAGCAGCTCAATATGGTGTTTCATGCGAAGACGTGTTAACCGGCTTTAAATTTATCGGCGAAAAAATTGAGCAGTATAACGAATCAGGCGAATTTACATTCTTGTTTGGTTATGAAGAAAGCTATGGATACTTAATTGGCGATTTTGCCCGTGATAAAGATGCCGTGCAGGCAGCGCTTCTGGCTGTTGAAGCATGCGCGTACTATAAAAAGCAGGGGAAAACGCTGCATGAAGCATTGATGGATTTATATGGGCGTGTTGGCTACTTCAAGGAAGGCCTTCAGTCTTTGACGTTAAAAGGAAAAGACGGGGCAGAGCAAATTGCGGGGCTGCTGTCTTCTTTCCGCGCGCAGGCGCCTGAATCAATTGCAGGCATCCGGGTTGAAGCCGTAGAAGATTATCAGACAGGGGAACGTACGGCGATTGCTACGAATGAAAAACAGCCGATCGAGCTGCCTTCTTCAAATGTATTAAAATATTTCCTTGAAGATGGAACGTGGGTGTGCGCTCGTCCATCGGGAACAGAACCAAAAGTGAAATTTTACTTTGGGGTAAAAGCCGATTCGTTCAAAGAAGTAACGGAAAAGCTCGCACTCGTTCAAGAAGATTTCATGGCGCGTGTAAATGAAATGTTGAAATAATGATCAAGAGCTGGCAGCTTCTTTAAGCTGCAGCATATAAAAAAGAGGCGGATGAAATCCGCCTCTTTTTTCATGTTTAATGGGCGTACGCATACACATAAATTCAGGGGGGATTCGGATGGAGCATGCTGATCTTCAATATGCAATCGAAGAAATTACAGATATTGCTGCTGGATTCGGGCTTGATTTCTATTCAATGCGTTATGAAATTTGCCCGGCAGATATTATTTACACTTTTGGTGCTTATGGAATGCCTGCCCGTTTTTCGCATTGGCGGTTTGGGAAACGATTTTATAAAATGAAGCTCCACTATGAGATGGGGCTCAGCAAAATATACGAGCTGGTAATGAATACAGATCCATGCCAGGCTTTTTTGCTCAATACAAACTCACTCGTTCAAAACAAGCTTATTGTTGCCCATGTTTTAGCCCACTCGGACTTTTTTAAAAATAATGTCCACTTTGAAAAAACAAACAACCAAATGGAAAAATCAATGGCTTCTGCAGCAGAGCGGATCAACCAGTTAACAGATGAACATGGAATTGAGCAGGTGGAAGCTTTTCTTGACGCTGTTCTATCCATTGAGGAGCATGTAGATCCCCTGGCACACATCGGCTCTCATCAAATCGACGAGCCATTCACTCACCGTTACGAATACGACGATCTTTGGGAAAAAGAATCGGCTCCCAAGCAAGTAGAGGAAACATTTTTTGAAAAAGACCTTCTTGCTTTTATCGCTGCGAACAGTCCGATTTTAACAGATTGGCAGCGTGAAATTGTCATGTTAATTCGGCAGGAGATGCTTTATTTCTGGCCGCAGATGGAAACAAAAATTATGAATGAAGGCTGGGCCTCTTACTGGCATATGAAGATTATGAGAGAGCTGTCCTTAACAGAATCTGAGGCCATTGAATATGCGCGTTTGAATGCGGATGTTGTGCAGCCGTCTAAAATGGGTATCAACCCTTATTATCTTGGGGTTAAATTGTATGAGTATATTGAAAAACAATATGGAAACCGCGAAATTTTATTTGATATCCGTGCCAGAGAATCCGATATTTCTTTTCTGCGTAACTACTTGACGAAAGAATTTGTGGAGCAGGAGGATCTGTATTTGTTTGAGAAAAAAGGATCCCACTGGACGATCACTGATAAGGAGTGGACGTCGGTGCAGGATCAGCTTGTTTCCTCAAAAGTAAACGGAGGATTCCCTTCTCTTTACGTCACAGACGGAAAAGAAGACCTGCATATTTTACATGCGTATGAAGGAAAAGAGCTGGACGTTGGATATTTGGAGCAAACCATTCCAAATCTCTATACGTTATGGGGGAAACCTGTTCATTTAACAACTGTTATTGATGGGCGGACGACTATTTTCACTTATGGAAAAGATGGGTTAAAAAGGAAGTATGGCGGCATGTTTACCGCTTAATGCCTTCGGGAACACTGAAAGAAAAGCCGTTCCGGAAAGAAGGCAGCAAGATATGGGATTTATTTTTATTTCACTTTATTTGGTAATTGTAGTGCTTGTCATTGAAATATCTGTGATTGCGTTTCACTTAACAGGACTGGAAAAAGAGGTAGCCCGGTATCAGGCGATTTCCATGCTGACAGGCACCGGATTTACAACAGATGAATCACAGCTTATTATTGATCATCCTATACGACGCCGAATCAGTATGTTTCTCATTCTGTTCGGTGCTTTTTCATTGGCCGTTATTATCTCGGCGATTACCAATATTTTAGCTAATGACCTGCGCTTGAAAGAATTGGTGATTATTAGTTCTATGCTGCTGGCCATTTACATTTTGGGCAAAACACCGCTGACCAAAAAGCTTCTTCAGCATCGATTTAAACACGAGATGAAAAAAAACCTGGATATTTCTGAACTTCCGGTGAAAGAAGCGCTTTTTCTTCGAGAAGATGACATTGTAACAGATGTAGTGGTAGAAGAAGGCACCAGGCTCGATGGAAAAAAAGTGGATGATGTCTTTGAGCATGGGCATGACGCCAATTTGTTATTTATTAAAAGAGGAGAAGTAAATGTACGCGAGGATTTAACCGAGGAAACGATTCAGGCAGGCGACAAGCTGTACTTATACGGGAATAAAAAGGTGATCGAGAAGCTTACAAAAGAAACCGAATCAGACGACCCGCATTAAGGACGGGTGTCTGATTCGGTTTCTGCTAGTTTCTCCAAAATACGCCGTTTTTTATAAAGCATGATGGCGGTATCGGACAATTCTTCAATCATTGAGCGGTTTGACAGCGCTCCGAAAACAATGCCGACTACGGGTACAAGGCGAAACACTTTCTTTAAGCTGTATTGCTCTCTGTAGGAAAGCACCACTTCCCGCCAGCCCTGCATTTGCGAAATCATTTCTTTGCTGCTCCCCCGATCAGCATAATTCGCAATTTCTTTTAAAATAGCCCGTTTCCCAACAATATCGGAGGAAGAAAACTGCAGGCATTTAATAATAAAAATCCGTTCTTCCCGCTCATTAGGATCGTATCCATAAGCCACAGCAATTTCTTGAAGCATTTTTAGAGAGATCGCCAATGTGGCAGGGATATCAACCGCCAGCGTAAAGATGCCTCCAATGCCTGTTGCAGCTCCTTGAAAGGTAGCGGCACCTGCGTGCGATTTTTGAATTGAAAAAGCAGTATCATCCATAACGGAAATCGGCAGTTTTTTTACGTCTTCTATCGAATGAACAGGTATTTCAGCGTTACGCTCCAGCTTTTTTAAGATGCTGTCCTGCCTCGTTAAATACTTGCCGCCACTTTGAATATAATAGCCGATTTCATCCAGCAGCGAGCCGATTTTTCGCTGAATAAAAGAAGGAGTCAGTTTGTCAAGAATGGCAAAAGGAAGGCGGGCGGCACGATCCCAAATCCACAATCCTTTTTGATCCTTTTCCCACTGTCCAATTTGCTGCAGCTGTTCGATCAGTGTTTGTTTTGTTTCCATAGTCATAATCCCTGCCTCTCTAAATGAGTTATACGGACGCTAAACAATTTAGTTTCAAAAAAAAATGCCCTCGCTGGCCCAATCGCAAAGGCGTAAAGATTTAAATGAGTTGTTTTTTAAGCTCCTGTATCTTTACAGCAAGCTCATCGCATACTTCCTGGTAAGCGGCCCATCGATCTGTTAGATGATCACAATGTATGGGATTGAATATATTCCATCGTAACATTTTCTGCTCGGATTCATTCAAAAGAGCAGGAAGGCTATCACGTTGAAAATCATAAATAGCAACCACGATGTCAGCCTCATTCACAAGCTGAGGCTTCAGCGAATGCGGTGTTTTACTCTCGATGTCAATGTTTACTTCTTTCATCGCCTTAACAGGAAGGGCGTCATAGTCTGCACATGAGCAAGCGGCGCTGATTACATTCCAGGAGGGCTCATTTAATCTTGCCGCCCATCCTTCTGCCATCATGCTCAAATGATTAAACGGTGACAGAAATAAAATGGTTTTATTTTTCATACCGGTTGACCCCTTTGACGTGGTGGTTATATTCCTTTATACCCCGATTTTTATAAAGATAAGCGCTCCTGTAAAAATTCGTTGCACAAAGTGTAATTCTTAAAGCTCTATCCTAAAGTTTTATATAGTGAAGCGGAATAAAATTAACAAGCAGACAAAAATGGAGGTTTAGATTTTTGGGCGAAGTGGTAAGTTATTTGTTAGAGAGAACATTATTTTTTACATATTCTTCTGTAAAGAAAAAAGAATTTGTACAGCTGAAAAGGGGTGGATAAATGAAAAAAAGAAATTTAACGACTAAAATTATTGCAGCGCTTGTTCTTGGTGCGATTGTCGGTCTTCTGTTAAATTTGACTGCACCAAATGTGTTTGAAGTGCTGAATACGTATCTGTTCGTACCTATCGGCCAGATTTTCCTGAGTCTGATCAGTATGCTTGTTGTACCGCTTGTTTTCTTTTCAATCGTCCTTGGATCGGCAGGTCTTGGAGACCCGAAAAAATTAGGCCGCATTGGTGCAAAGACGGTAGGGTATTTTTTAGTTACCACGTGTATCGCAATTATAATTGGCTTGACATTGTCCGCTGTTATTCAGCCAGGAGCAGCAGGAGAATTTGATACAGCGGGCGCTGAGTTTTCCGCAGAAAAAGCACCGCCTGTCAGTGAAACACTTATGAATATTATTCCGAAAAATCCCATCAATGCGATGGCAGAAGGGAATATGCTTCAATTAATTGTATTTGCCGTTTTTATCGGCTTTGCTTTGACTGCGCTTGGCGACAAAACAAAAGGCATCTTCAGTTTAGTGAACCAGGGAAATGAAATCATGATGTACTTAGTAGGGCTTGTTATGCGGTTTGCTCCATATGGAACTTTTGGATTAATCGCAACAGCGATTGGTACGCAGGGCTGGGATGCCATTTTGGCAATGGGGTCTTATATGCTTGTTGTATTATCGGCATTATTTATTCATGCTGCAGTGACGTATGGAGGCACCGTTGCTTTCTTGGCGAAGAAAAATCCTCTTTGGTTTTTTAAAAAGTTTGCTCCGGCAATGGGAGTCGCGTTTAGTACATCAAGCAGTAATGCGACGCTGCCTGTTTCCATGGGAGTAGCCCAAAGGGAGCTAAAGGTGCCCGAGCCAATCAGTTCATTTGTACAGCCGCTTGGTGCTACCATTAATATGGATGGAACTGCTATTATGCAGGGCGTAGCTACCATGTTTATTGCCCAGGCGTATGGAATTGATCTTACAATGGGAGAACTGGCGACTGTCGTCCTAACAGCTGTTTTGGCCAGTATTGGAACAGCCGGTGTACCCGGTGTCGGGCTTATTATGCTGGCGATGGTACTTGGCAGTGTCGGACTGCCGGTTGAGGGAATTGGTTTAATTATCGGAATTGACCGTCTGCTTGATATGACACGGACGGCTGTTAATATCACTGGTGATGCAGCATGCGCTCTGTACGTCGGGGAAACAGAAAAAAATAGAAACCTTCAATCGGTTGGCCGCGCCTAGGAACGAGTAAAGAGAGAAATAGACACAAATCTGTTTCTCTTTTTTCGTTCAAAGGGCCGTTTATCCTTTATAATAAGCATATCAACAAAGAAAAGGGGCTAAACACATGAACCTTGGATTTGGCGAAGTTGCCATTATTTTGATTGTCGCCTTGTTGTTATTTGGACCAAAAAAATTGCCACAGCTTGGCCGCGCCGCCGGCCAGACGCTTCATGAGTTTAAGCGCGGCATGAAAAACGTTATGGACGACGATACAGATGAACAAAAGAAAATAGATTCAAAATAAGCAAGCAGAGCCGTGCGCACTGCTTGTTTTTTTATGGAGGCAGTCAGATAGCTGCTTTATGTACCAAAAAAAGGCATGTAACTTTTGAGCCTCTCTTCCGTACTAGAAAACAGAGCCAGTTTTATCATATTCGTTGCAATTTAGCGAAATGTGCTTAAAATGAGAAAAGGCCGCATGTATCACAAAGAAGGGAACCAAACAAAATGAAAGTAGTTATGAGAATGATCCAAACTCTCTGGCGAAAGTTTCACCTGACCCAAATTGCTATTTTGCTTGCTGCAATCGTTGTTTTGGCAGGCCTTGGTGCAGGCTTTTATTTTATGAAATCCGCCGACGTGGAAACATTAAAGCAAGGACTCTCACAGTCAACCATTATTTATGATAGAGACGGAGACAAAGCAAGTAAGCTGTCTGCAACCCGAACGAACAGTGTATCGATCGAAAAAATGCCGGAGCATCTGCAGGAAGCGATTGTGGCAGTGGAAGACAATCGTTTTTACGAACATGGCGGGTTTGACGTAAAGGGCATTTTCCGTGCTGCCTTTACCAACCTTATGGCAGGTTCAAGGGTACAGGGAGCCAGCACGCTGACGCAGCAGCTGACGAAAAACGCGCTTCTGTCGCCGGAAAAAACATACCGGCGGAAAATAGAAGAATTGTTTCTCGCCATTGAGATTGAAAAAGTATACAAAAAAGAAGAGATTTTAGAAATGTACTTGAATACAAGCTATTTCGGAAATGGAGCTTGGGGAGTGCAAAACGCAGCTAAAAGATATTTTGGAAAAGACGTTTCCGAGCTGACTCTTGCGGAGTCGTCTATGCTTGCCGGAATGGTAAAGGCGCCATCACGTTACAATCCGATCGACAGCATGGATAATGCAGTCGACCGCCGCCAGGTTGTGTTAAATCAGATGGTGAAATACGGTTATCTTACCGAGAATGAAGCAGACGAAGCTGCCAATACAGAAGTAACGCTCAAGGATGCAAGCGGTGATCCGCTGAAAGGAAAGTACGCTCATTACGCCGATGCTGTCATCAATGAAGCGATCTCACGCTACGGTTTAACGCAGGACGATCTCCTGTCGCAAGGTTACAATATTTATACAGCGATGGACCAAAACGTACAGGCCGGGCTGGAAAACGTATATGAAAACAGTACAGTTTTCCCTCAAACAGTCAACGGAGAAGATACACAAAGCGCGGCTGTGTTAATGGATCCAAAAAGCGGCGGCGTTTTAGGTGTTGTCGGCCGGCGGGGCGAACACGTTTTCCGCGGCTTCAGCTTTGCTACTCAGATGAAAAAGTCACCAGGCTCCACCATCAAGCCGCTGGCTGTATATACGCCTGCTCTTGAAGAAGGCTATAAACCGACCGATATGCTGGTGGATGAAAAAATGTCTTTTGGAAAAGGTGAAGGTGCGTATTCTCCGTCTAACTACAGTGATACGTATGAAGGAGAAATGCCAATGTACCGGGCAATTGAAAAGTCAGCGAACGTGCCGGCCGTCTGGCTCTTAGACCAAATTGGCCTTTCAAAAGGCGTTAATTCCTTAGAGCGTTTTGGCCTTGAGGCAAAAGATCCAAAGCTGGGGTTAGCCCTTGGTGACATTACGCCTGGTGTGTCCCCCCTTCAAATGGCTGAAGCCTATTCAGCGTTTTCAAATGATGGTGTTCGAAAAGAAACATTTTTCATTCAAAAAATTATCGGCCCTGAAGGAGAAATCAAGCCAAAATGGGAGCCGAAGGAAGTTAAAGTAACGTCAAAAGAAGTAACAGACGAAATGACATCCATGCTTCTCGGGGTAGTAGAGAGGGGATCCGGCAAACGCGCCCAGGTAGATGGAGTAGACATTGCCGGGAAAACCGGTTCTACACAAGTACCGATCGAAGGCATTGACGGCACTGAAGACCAATGGTTTGTCGGATACACACCAAACCTGGTAGGGGCTGTCTGGGTTGGCGTAGAAGAAGTAAGTAAAACAAATTACATGACAACCAACAGTTCGGACGGGGCTGTACCGCTATTTGGTGAAGTTGTGTCTAAGATTCTTCCTTACATCGGAGAAACTTCGTTTGACGTAGACGCCATTGATGACAATGCAAAGGCCGAAGAGGAACATTGGTATGATGGAATCGTAGAAAAATGGAACGAATGGTTTTAAACGAAAGCCGGATGTTTATTCATTCCGCCTAAGACTGACGACTTTGTCGTCAGTCTTTTTTTATGAACGTTTCCATTGTGGAAAAGGGGCAGCCGCCTATGGGACTAGCAGGCCAGTTCAAGCCGGTTTAGCCGCATAACGCCGGATACGAATCCAATACCTCCCCCCCATGCAAAAGCGAGGCCGTGCGCCCAAAACATTTCGCGCTTCTAGCATGCAAAAACAAAAAGGTACTTTAACAAATCATTTTATTTTTCTGCCGTTCTAATCTGAATGATTATTCGCCTGGCTTTTTACATATACATAGCAGGAAGCGTTCACAAAAAAGAAACTTTAAAAATAATTTAGTCTTGTCAGAAAATTTGACAGAAAAGGTGTTGACCAAAGTCGAAAAGAGCGGTATTATTGTGACCACAATATAAACTTAATTTTCAGATTTAATAAATGATTTTTACAGATTATTGGGCAATTTGAAAGGCAAGTCATCATGGGGGAGATACAATGCGCAGTGATATGATTAAAAAAGGGGTTGAACGTGCCCCGCACCGCAGCTTGTTGTACGCTGCTGGTGTAAAAACGGCGGATTTACATAAGCCATTTATCGGCGTATGTAATTCCTATATAGATATTATTCCAGGACACGTTCACTTAAACAAATTTGCTGAAGTCGTAAAAAAAGAGATTCGTGAAGCAGGCGGCGTTCCGTTCGAGTTTAATACAATCGGCGTAGATGACGGTATCGCAATGGGCCATATTGGCATGCGTTATTCTCTTCCAAGCCGCGAACTGATTGCCGATTCAGCTGAAACAGTCATTAATGCACATTGGTTTGACGGAGTGTTTTACATTCCAAACTGTGACAAAATTACACCAGGTATGCTTATGGCCGCTGTGCGGACAAACGTACCAGCTGTGTTTGTGTCAGGAGGACCGATGGAAGGCGGCGTTTCTTCCACAGGGAAACCATTAACGCTGACTTCTGTATTTGAAGGAGTCGGAGCTCACCTTTCTGGCAAAATGTCAGCGGAAGAGCTGCTCGATATCGAGTCGAATGCTTGTCCAACTTGCGGGTCTTGTTCAGGGATGTTTACCGCTAATTCCATGAACTCGTTGATGGAAATGCTCGGGCTTACACCGCCTGGAAACGCAACGATTGTGGCAACTAGTCCTGAACGCCATCGTTTAATTAAAGAAGCAGTCGGATACTTGTTGAACGCAATTGAAAATGATTTAAAACCGCGTGACATCGTAACAGAACGGGCGATTGATGATGCTTTTGCTCTTGATATGGCGATGGGCGGTTCAACAAATACAGTTCTTCACACATTAGCCATTGCAAATGAAGCAGAAATTGAGTATGATTTAAATCGTATAAATGAAGTAGCCAATAGAATTCCATATTTGGCAAAAATAAGTCCGGCATCAGATTACACAATGGATGATGTTAATAAAGCAGGCGGCATCAGCGCGATTATCCGTGAACTGTGCGAGCTTGAAAATGGCATTGACGGCGATCGCTTGACGATTACGGGCAAAACCGTTTATGAAAATGTTAAAGATGCCCATATTACGAATACAAACGTAATTCGGACGAAAGAAGATCCATACAGCCCAGTCGGCGGCCTTTCCATTTTATACGGAAATATTGCCCCGCTTGGCGGAGTTATTAAAGTAGGAGCCGTTGATCCATCCATTAAAACATTTGATGGAGAAGCGATCGTATTTGACTCGCAGGAAGAAGCTATTGAGAACATCAATAATGGAACCGTTAGAGAAGGCCACGTTGTCGTAATCCGGTATGAAGGGCCAAAAGGCGGACCGGGTATGCCGGAGATGCTGACTCCAACATCAGCGATCGCTGGCCGTGGACTTTCGACAAAAGTCGCGCTTATGACAGACGGCCGTTTCTCTGGTGCATCACGTGGTATTTCAATAGGACACGTCTCACCAGAAGCAGCTGAAGGCGGACCAATTGCTTTTATCCATAATGGCGACAAAATCAAAATTGACCTGACAAATCGTACGCTGAACGTTGACTTGTCAGAAGAAGAGCTGGCAGCACGCCGTGCAGATTTTGTACAGCCGGAGCCGAAAATTAAAAAAGGCTGGCTTGCTCGTTATTCTAAGCTTGTTACTTCTGCCAATACCGGCGGAATTATGAAAATTTAACATATGTATTGCATATAAATCGTTGACGAGGAAAAAGTGTTAGGAACTGCATTTCACAGAGAACCGGTTATAGCTGAGAGCCGGGAGTGCATCCTAATCGCGACATCCCCTCTGAGTGCTTTTCTGAACGTCATCCAGTAGGAAAAGCCGGGTGCTGAGCTACCCGTTACCAAAACGAGCCGATTATCGGTTCATAAGGCGGATTTTTGTAAGAAAATTCGTGAATCAGGGTGGTACCGTGAAAAGGAGAAGTCTTTTCACCCCTGCGTTGCTATTTCGGCAGTCGCAGGCGTGAAAGGACTTTTCTTTTTGCTTTAAAACGGGTATTTATACCTCTGTAAAGAAGAACCCTCTTGCCAATACGGACAATAAACCATTATTTGGAGGAGATCAATATGAGTCAAAATGCAAAAGCACCGGAATTGAAATTTGAAAATGAACCAGTTAAAAGAGCAGAGCCAATGAATGGTGCCGACCTATTTGTCGAAACATTGAAAAATGAAAACGTAGAAGTGATGTTTGGTTATCCAGGCGGTGCGGTTCTTCCATTATATGATGCACTTTATAAAAATCCGATCCGCCACATTCTTGCCCGGCATGAGCAGGCGGCTATCCATGCAGCAGAAGGATATGCCCGTGTTTCTGGCAAACCAGGTGTTGTATTGGCCACATCTGGTCCTGGAGCAACAAACCTTGTAACGGGTATTGCGGATGCCATGATGGATTCTCTGCCGCTTGTGATCTTTACAGGACAGGTAGCCACTGGCGTCATCGGATCAGATGCATTCCAGGAAGCCGATGTAATCGGTATTACAATGCCAATTACAAAACACAACTATCAGGTTCGCTCAATGGAAGATCTTCCAAGAATCGTCCATGAAGCTTTCCATATTGCTACAACCGGCCGTCCGGGTCCTGTTCTAATCGATATTCCAAAGGACATTGCAACGACAATCGGGAATGCAGAATTTGTAGATGAACTGAACCTGCCGGGATACCAGCCGAACTTTAAACCGAACAGCTTGCAGGTGAAAAAGCTTCGTGGCGCGCTCGCAAAAGCGAAAAAGCCGGTTATTTTAGCCGGTGCAGGTGTTCTTTTTGCAAAAGCATCTGGAGAATTGCTTGAATTTGTCGAAAAAATGCAAATTCCGGTTGTAAACACACTGCTTGGCCTTGGCGGATTTCCAGCTGATCATCCACTGTTCCTTGGAATGGGCGGAATGCATGGAACATACGCGGCCAACACAGCTCTTTATGAGGCAGACCTGCTGATCAATATCGGCGCTCGCTTCGATGACCGCTTAACTGGAAATCTGGCTCATTTTGCTCCGAATGCAACGGTCGCGCATATTGATATCGACCCGGCAGAGATTGGCAAAAACGTGCCGACCCATATCCCAATCGTAGCGGATGCAAGAGAAGCATTGAAAAAAATTCTCAGCCTTGATCTAGAAGTGCCGCAGGCAGAAGAATGGCGCCAAAAGCTTCAAAAAGACAAGGAAGAAAATCCGCTTTGGAATACAGAAGGCGGGGAAGGCATCTCTCCTCAATCGTTAATGCGCATTATTCATAATGTAACGAATGGAGACGCAGTAGTCACAACAGATGTTGGTCAGCACCAGATGTGGACAGCGCAATACTACGGATTCAAAAAACCAGACCAATGGGTAACATCAGGCGGGCTTGGGACAATGGGCTTTGGTTTCCCATCTGCGATCGGCGCGCAAATTGCAAAGCCGGATAAAACAGTCGTGGCGGTAGCCGGTGACGCAGGCTTCCAAATGACTTTGCAGGAGCTTGGACTTGTTGCAGAATTGAAGCTGCCGGTTAAAATTGTCATTTATAATAACCAGGCGCTTGGTATGGTACGCCAGTGGCAGGAAACATTCTACGAAGAGCGGTATTCTCAATCATTGATTCCGGTTCAGCCGGACTTTGTTAAACTGGCCGATGCTTATGGCATTCGCGGCTATGTCGTTACAACAGAGGAAGAAGCAGAAAAAGTTATGCGTGAAACGCTGACAGATAACGAGCCTGTATTGATCGATTGCCGTATTAAACCGAAAGAAATGGTTTATCCGATGATCGCACCAGGCAAAGGACTTCATGAAATGATCGGGGTGAAACCGCAATGAGAAGAATTGTAACAGCAACTGTGTTGAACCAAAGCGGTGTTTTAAACCGCATCGCCGGACTGTTTACACGCCGCCAATTTAATATTGAAAGCATTACAGTAGGTGCGACTGAAACAGAAGGCGTCTCAAAAATGACGTTCGTTGTCCAAGTGGAAGACGACCGCATGGTAGAGCAAGTTGTCAAACAGCTGCATAAGCAAATTGACGTGTTAAAAGTCAGTGACATTACTGAACAGGCAATTGTTACACGCGAGCTTGCTCTTATAAAAGTGATGACTACTCCGCAAACTCGGGCTGAAATCAACGTAATCATTGAACCATTCCGGGCGACCATTATTGATGTTGCACGGGATAGTGTGACCATTCAAGTTGTCGGAAACTTCGAGAAAATCGAAGCAATGATTGAACTTCTTCGTCCTTACGGCATCAAAGAAGTGGCACGTACGGGACAAACAGCGATTAAACGCGGTTCCCAGCGGTTTGTGTCAGACTCAAAACAGGTTTCTATTTTAAATTAAAATAAAAAACAAAAAAAACAATCTTGGAGGATGAAAAAAATGACAAAAGTTTATTACAATGGTGACATCAACGAAGCGGTACTTGCAAACAAAACAGTAGCTATCATCGGTTACGGTTCACAAGGGCATGCACACGCATTAAACCTTCGTGAAAGCGGCGTAAATGTTGTAGTAGGTCTTCGTCCAGGGAAATCATTTGATCAAGCAACAGCTGACGGCTTTGATGTAAAAACAGTTCGCGAAGCAAGTGCTGCAGCGGATATCATTATGATCCTTCTTCCAGATGAATATCAAACAGCAGTATACAAAGAAGAAATCGAGCCAGTATTAGAAGAAGGCAACGCGCTTGCATTCGCTCATGGCTTCAACGTTCATTTTAACCAAATCACACCGCCTGCAAACGTAGACGTATTCCTTGCTGCACCAAAAGGTCCTGGCCACTTAGTTCGCCGTACGTATGAGCAAGGTGCCGGTGTACCGGCATTGTTCGCAATCTATCAAGACTACACAGGCCAGGCAAAAGACATTGCTCTTGCCTACGCTAAAGGTGTTGGGGCAGGCCGTGCAGGTATTTTGGAAACAACATTCCGTGAAGAAACAGAAACAGATTTGTTCGGTGAGCAAGCCGTTCTTTGCGGCGGTACAGCTGAGCTTGTAAAAGCCGGTTTTGAAACGCTTGTAGAAGCTGGATATCAGCCGGAAATTGCTTACTTCGAGTGCCTGCATGAATTGAAGTTGATCGTAGACCTTATGTACGAAGGCGGTCTAGCAGGTATGCGCTACTCAATCTCTGATACAGCTCAATGGGGTGACTACGTATCAGGACCACGCGTTATCACAGCTGAAACAAAAGCACGCATGAAAGACGTTTTAACAGATATTCAAACAGGTAAGTTCGCTAAAGGCTGGCTGCAAGAAAACCAATTGAACCGTCCTGAGTTTACAGCCATTACTCGTCGTGAAAGCGAGCACCAGCTTGAAGTAGTCGGAAAAGAGCTTCGTGCCCTAATGCCATTCATCAAGCAAAACCAAAAAGCGGAAAGCGTGAAAAACTAATCGCTTTTCAACTAGTTTAAAGAAGTTATTTCAAGCAACGGAGGGATTTACGTGAAGAAGAAAATTGCTATTTTGCCGGGCGATGGAATCGGCCGGGAAATCGCATCAGGTGCCGCGTCTGCTCTTGAAGCAGTCGGTAAACGCTTTGGCCACGAATTTGAGATAGAATACGCTGATATTGGGGGTGCTGCAATTGATTCGCACGGGACGCCGCTGCCAGAATCAACGCTGGCACTTGCCAAAGAAAGTGATGCGATTTTGCTCGGTGCGGTAGGAGGTCCCAAATGGGACAGCCTGCCGTCGGCCCAACGCCCGGAGCGCGGCCTGCTTGCTATTCGGAAGGAGCTTGGCTTATTTGCCAACCTGCGTCCGATTCCATCATTCCAAACGCTTGTGCAATCTTCTCCGCTAAAGCCTGAAATTGCCGGAAAGGTCAATATGCTCATTGTGCGTGAATTGACGGGCGGCCTGTACTTCGGGAAACCGAGCGAACGCCGCGGTGAAAACAATGAAGTCGTAGTGGATACTCTTCAATATACACGGGCGGAAATCGAGCGCATCGTTATTAAAGCATTCGAATTCGCAAAAGCACGTGATGGGCGGCTTACATCCGTTGATAAAGCCAACGTGCTGGAGTCGAGCCGGATGTGGCGTGAAATTGTTAATGAAAAAGCAGCAGATTATCCAGAGGTTACAGTTGACCATATGTACGTTGATGCGGCAGCTATGAAGCTGATTTCTAGTCCAGGCCAGTTTGACGTTATCGTAACAGAAAACTTATTCGGCGATATCTTAAGCGATGAAGCGTCCATGATTACAGGTTCACTTGGCATGCTGCCATCGGCAAGTTTATCGGAAAGCGGCCTTGGGCTGTATGAGCCGGTTCACGGTTCGGCACCAGATATTGCCGGCCAGAACAAAGCCAATCCGCTGGCTATGATCCTGTCCACTGCTCTTATGCTGAAATATTCACTGGATATGCGCGCTGAAGGTGAAGCCATTGAGCGGGCTGTGCAATCTGTTTTAAATGACGGATACTGCACACCAGACTTGCAAATGGAAGGCAGCACAGTGGTAGGAACAGATAAAATGATTGAGCTTGTTACAAGCCGCATCGCTGAAGAAACGACAGCATCGGCCGGCGAAGTTGTATACATGTAAAGGAAACGCCACGTGGATTCAACCTTCTTCTGTAACATTTGCAGAAGAAGGCGGGGTCCTCGTTTTTTATCAAAATGCACATAAGAGGGGGGCTGTACAATGACGAAAAAAACGGTTATCGAAAAAATTTGGGAAAATCACGTTGTAAGCAGAGAAGAAGGGAAGCCGGATCTGCTCTACATCGATTTGCATCTTGTCCACGAAGTGACATCACCACAGGCATTTGAAGGATTACGTATGAACGGACGCCGTGTCAGACGGCCCGATTTAACATACGCCACTATGGATCACAACGTTCCAACAATCAATCGCCACATTGTCAATGACCCAATTTCCAAAACACAGATGGAAACATTAAAACAAAACTGCCGTGAGTTCGGCATTGAATTAGCCGATATTGATCACCCAGACCAAGGGATTGTGCACGTTATCGGGCCGCAGCTTGGTCTTACACAGCCGGGCAAAACAATCGTCTGCGGCGACAGCCACACATCCACGCATGGTGCGTTTGGTGCACTTGCTTTCGGTATCGGAACAAGTGAAGTAGAACACGTACTTGCTACCCAGACGATTTGGCAAAAGAAGCCGAAAACATTGCAAATTAAAGTAAATGGCAAGCTTGGTTTTGGTGTTCAAGCGAAAGATATTATATTAGCGATTATTGCAAAGTTTGGTGTGAATGCCGGGACGGGCTATGTAATGGAATTCACAGGTGAAGCTATTCGCTCTCTTTCTATGGAAGAGCGCATGACAATCTGCAATATGTCCATCGAAGCTGGAGCACGTGCAGGTCTTGTCAGCCCGGATATGACGACTGTTGAATATTTACGCGGCCGCCGTTATGCACCGCAGGGTGAAGAGTTTGAAGAAGCAGCGAAAATTTGGCTTGCTCTTGCATCTGATGAAGGTGCAGAATATGACAAAACGCTGGAAATCGACACTGCAGAAATTGAGCCGCAAATGACATGGGGAACGAACCCGTCAATGGGCAGCGGTATTTCAGGTGTTGTTCCGTCACCGGATAACTTTGAACGAGAAGCGGACAAAGAATCTGTACGCCATGCGCTTGAGTATATGGGACTTGAATCGGGTACGAAATTAACTGAAATTCCGGTTGATTATGTATTTATTGGTTCCTGCACAAACTCTCGTTTAAGCGATTTGCGTGCTGCTGCAGAAGTGGCAAAAGGCCGCAAGGTACAGGATCATGTAACAGCTATTGTTGTTCCTGGTTCTCAGACGGTTAAACAGCAGGCGGAAGCGGAAGGACTGGATCAAATTTTTATCAATGCCGGATTTGAGTGGCGTGAGTCAGGCTGCTCAATGTGCCTTGCTATGAATGATGATATTGTGCCTCCGGGCAAACGCTGTGCTTCTACATCTAACCGTAATTTTGAAGGCCGTCAAGGCAGCGGCGCCCGCACCCATCTTGTCAGCCCTTCAATGGCGGCAGCGGCGGCGGTAACGGGTCGCTTTACAGATGTACGTGAACTAGCAGGCGTAAACCAATAAGAAGGAGGAGCCGTTATGGAACCGATCAATCAATTTACAGGAACAGTATGCCCAATTAACCGGGCAAATATCGATACGGATCAAATTATTCCGAAACAGTTTTTAAAGCGCATCGAGCGTCAAGGTTTTGGCCAATTTGTTTTTTACAACTGGCGTTTTGATGATGAGGGCAATAAACGTGGAGATTTTATTTTAAATGACCCGCAATTTGCGGATTCTGAAATTCTAGTGGCCGGTGAAAACTTTGGATGCGGCTCTTCACGTGAGCATGCTCCGTGGGCTTTGCTTGATTATGGCTTCCGCGTCATTATTGCACCGAGCTACGCGGACATCTTCTACAACAATAGTGTTAAAAATGGAATTCTTGCGGTAAAGCTGACGGATGAGGAAGTAGAAACACTGCTTCAAAAATCTTCTACACCAGGCTTTAAGCTTCATATTAACCTTGAAGAGCAATCAGTGAGTGATGACAGCGGCTTTAAAGCTCACTTTGACATTGATCCGTACTGGAAGAAAATGTTGTTGAATGGCTGGGATGAGATCTCGGTTACGTTAACAGCTGAAGACCGCATTCGCCAGTTTGAAGAAAGAGTATACGGTAAACAATACAGCTAAATAAAAAAAGACCTTTCTACCAGAAAGGTCTTTTTTGGTTTATTAGAGCATAGATACAATCCATGATATGACAACAATAGCCCCAATGATCATTAAAATTGTTCTTAACATTCCGTTCACCCCACGCTTTATTTTGTTATACATAAGATTCCCTAAGGAGTGACAGCTTAAACGCAGAGAAGCAAAATGTTCAAGAATAAGAAGCATTCGTTCGTATATTGGTTTGGGAAAATAAACTGCTTTTTTAATATTTTGGGAATGATGGAGGAAAAAGCGGGAAAAGTGTAACGAGATACTACTTAAAGGAGGATACATAATGAACACTCGAATCGAAAGGGATACGATTGGGGAAATTCAGGTACCCGCGGATAAATACTGGGGTGCACAAACACAGCGGAGCTTAGAGAATTTTCCGATTGGCACGGAAAAAATGCCAATAGAAATGATTTACGCCTTTGCTCACTTAAAAAAAGCGGCTGCCATCGTAAACGAAAGTCTTGGAAAGCTGTCCGAAGAAAAAATGAGTGCAATTTCGGCAGCTTGTGACGATATTCTGAATGGTGATATTGGTCCCGAGCATTTCCCGCTGGTCGTCTGGCAGACCGGCAGCGGCACGCAATCGAATATGAACGTAAATGAGGTTGTAGCACGGCGCGCCTCTGAAATCGCGGGGAAAGAAGGATCCATTCACCCAAATGATGATGTAAATATGTCACAGAGTTCGAATGACACGTTTCCGACCGCCATGCATATTGCTTTGTATGATGAAACAGAAAAACGTTTAAAACCGGCCTTAAAGCAATTTAAAAAAACATTAAAGAAAAAAGAAAAAGCATTTATGGATATAATCAAAATCGGCCGTACCCATTTGCAGGATGCAACACCTTTATCCCTTGGGCAGGAAATATCCGGCTGGCGGCACATGATCGTCCGCAGTATCGATATGATTAAACTGGCCCAGCGGGAGCTGCTTCACCTGGCAATTGGCGGTACAGCGGTTGGTACCGGTATTAATGCCCATCCATCATTTGGTGAAAAAACAGCCGAACAGCTGGAAAAACAAACGGGCTATCCGTTTATTTCATCTCCTAATAAATTTCATGCACTGACAAGCCACGATGAAATTGTTTTTTTTCACGGTGCATTAAAAGCGCTGGCAGCAGATGCAATGAAAATTGCTAATGATGTAAGATGGCTTGCCAGCGGGCCGAGAAGCGGTATTGGAGAGCTGACGATTCCGGCGAATGAGCCGGGAAGCTCGATTATGCCTGGAAAGGTAAACCCGACCCAAAGTGAAGCGCTGACGATGGCTGCTGTTCAGGTATTTGGCAATGATGCTGCGGTTGGATTTGCAGCGAGCCAAGGAAACTTTGAATTAAATGTGTTTAAGCCAGTTATTGTGTATAATACGCTGCAGTCGATTCGTCTTTTAGCTGACGGTATTGTCTCATTTGATGAACGATGTGCAGTCGGTATTGAAGCGAATATGGGACGTATCCAATCTTTAATGGAGCAGTCACTGATGCTTGTAACGGCTTTAAACCCGCACATCGGTTATGAAAAAGCGGCAAGTATTGCGAAATCCGCTCACCAAAAGGGAACCACTTTAAAAGAAGCCGCTCTTGCATCCGGTTATGTAACCGAGGAGCAATATGAGCAGTGGATTGACCCGGCGAAAATGGTAAATCTGCCGAAAAAGAAATAAAAAACAATCCGCCTCAATATTTGAGGCGGATTGCTGGGTCATTACCCTATTACTTTTGGAAGCCGTTTAGTTGCTGTTCAGCCATGCGCACCAAACGTTTTGTGATTTCGCCACCAACTGAACCGTTAGCGCGTGATGTAGCGTCAGCACCTAGCTGTACACCAAATTCAGAAGCGATTTCGTACTTCATTTGGTCGATAGCTTGTTGTGCTCCTGGTGCAAGTAATTGGTTAGAACTGTTGTTGTTTGCCATAACTGTTCATCTCCCTTTTTTTAATTGGCCGGGTACTAACGGAGTTGCACCGCTACGATAAATCGTCCGGACTGCCGGATAAGACCCGTTGTTGATTGTAATCCTAGTATGGATTGAACTCTTTTCTTTATCCGCAATATTTGTAGGTAGTTGTTTCCACTAAAGGAAAATGCCTGTGGCAAGCGTTTTGGAAAGGGCTGTGCTATACTATGGATACAAAAAAACTGGCTTATAAAGTAAAAAGGGAGAGCAGAACGGGGAGATGGACGATGAAAACATACAATCGTGATGTGAAAAATCGGCTGAGCCGTATTGAAGGCCAAGTGCGCGGAGTTATGAAAATGGTGGAGGAAGACAAAGACTGCCGTGAAGTTGTCACGCAGCTTTCCGCCATTCGTTCCGCAGTCGACCGTTCAATCGGCTTAATTGTCGCGCAAAACCTGGAAGCATGTATTCGTAGTGCCCATGAAAACGGCGAAAAAGCCGATGATGCCATTCAAGCAGCAGTGAATATGATTGTAAAAAGCAGATGAAAAAACGATGCCGGCTCCCATTGGAACGGCATCGTTTTTTATAAAGAAAGGCGGGAAAACGTTGGGCATATTGTGGCTGGTATTGTTTATGGGGGTGATTGGAGCGCTGATCGGCGGTATAACAAATGCTATAGCGATCCGTATGTTGTTTCGGCCATATAAGGAATACTACATTAGCAAATGGCGCGTTCCCTTTACACCAGGGTTGATTCCAAAAAGAAAAGCGGAGCTTGCCAGGCAGATTGGAAAAGTGGTGGATGAACATCTGCTTACTCCAAGCAGTATTGAACAAAAGATGACAGAACCTGAATTTCGGGAAGAAATAAGAGCGGTTGTACAGACAGAGGCGAAAAAGTGGCTTCGGTCGGAGATAACGATTGCTGAGATCTTTCAAAAAGCACACATTTCACGGCCAGAGAAAAAAATAGAAGCGCATCTTCAAAAATGGATGGATGAAAAGTACGCAAACATAAAAGATTTTTACACAGATCAGCCTGTTAAAGAATCACTGCCGGCTGAGTGGCTGGACCGGGCAGAAGCAAGAATACCCGACATTTCATCATACCTTTTAACAAAAGGAGCTGGTTATTTTTCCAGTGATGAAGGCCGGCACCGGGTAAAACGGATGACAAACGATCTTTTATCAGAATGGGGACGAATCGGCAGCATGATTCGGATGGTGGTAGGCAATACATCCCTTGAGGAAAAAATTCGTCTCGAGATTGTAAAGTTCTTTATAAGTCCGGGAGCAAAAGATCTGGTCAATACGATGCTGAAAAACGAATGGGAACGAATGATTGACTGGAACTGGTCACATGTACTTGAACATTTTTCAGATGAAAAAGCGCTTCAAAAAACGAAAGTGTTTATCCTAAATCAGCTTAATATAGCAGAATTATTGGACCGGCCAGTATCTCTTTATTTGGCGCCATACGAAGAAAAGCTTATACACGACTTTGTCCCAAAGCTTGCGGAGGAGGGATTGGCAAGAGCAGCAAAACGCGTTCCTTCTGTTATGCAAAAGCTGGAAATTGACGGCATTGTCCGCAGCCAGATTGAAGCATTTTCAACCGAACGGCTCGAAAGAATTGTTCTTGAAATTGCTCATCGCGAATTAAAAATGATTACATGGCTCGGAGCTCTGCTCGGCGGCTTAATCGGCATTTTGCAGGCTTTGATTATGTCAGTGCTCCCTTTATAAAGGGAGCGTCTGTTTATTCAAAATACTTCAAATTTTGGCTCCTTTTCGGTATGATAAAGGTGAAAAAGGGGAGGCGGCAAAATGAGACATATACTTTGTTCCATTGAACACGAAACAGCTTATATTGGTTTGAATCGTCCAAATGTGCTGAATGCCCTCAACGTGGAGATGCTGAAAGAGCTACGCAGCTGTTTAAAAGAAATCAGCCGGAATGATGAAGTGGATATAGTCATTTTATCAGGGACAGGCCCTGTATTTTCAGCAGGCGGAGACATAAAAGAAATGCTATCAGCAGCGAATGAAATGCCATTTGAGCCCGTTATGGAACTTATCTCAGACATCGCCCTTTATTTTTACACCATGCCGAAGCTGACGATCGCAGCGATTCATGGAGCAGCTGCTGGGCTTGCATTAAGCATTGCTTTGGCAGCAGATTTTGTTTTATGCGAAACGGATTCCAGACTTGCTGTGAATTTTATTGAAATGGGTCTTATACCAGACGGAGGCGGACATTTTATGCTTGAGAACCGGCTCGGTGCTGCAAAAGCCAAGAAAATCATTTGGGATGGCAAAGTAATCAGCGGAGCGGAAGCAGCGGAGATCGGACTGGCAGATCGTTCTGTCACGCCTGGCACTGTTGGGAAAGAAGTGGAATATTTAATTAAAGAATTACAGCAAAAGCCTATTCAAGCCATGATCAAAACAAAGAAAATTATAGCAGATATGAACAGGCTGCAGCTGTTAAAAACGTTAGAGCTTGAAAAGCAGGGCCAGTTAAAAATGCGGAGAAGCACCGACCATCAGGAAGGAATAGCGGCATTTTTAGAAAAAAGAAAGCCGGTATTTAACCGGCGGACAAAGGGCGCATTCATTAATTGAATGCGCTTTCTAATTACTCAGTATGAAAAAGCAGCAACCTCCCGTCCAAAGACGTACAACGATATGTTTTATCCTCACCGGCGAGCTTTTGAATCAGCTCAAAGCTGTGTATTTTTGCTGCTTCGTCTGAATCCGCTTCAAAGGACTGATCGAACAGCTTTTTTCCGTTTTTTTCGAAGACAGTCAGCCTATACATGTTCAGCTTCAATCCTCCTTTATGTTGTTTCAATCATTGTATAAAATAAGGATGAAACAAAAAAGGGGCAGGAACAAGAAAGAACATATGATCTATGGTATAATAGAAAGAAACGATGCAGGGAATAAGGAGGACGGTGCAATGGGAAAAGGCATTACACAGTATGAAGCAGGAGAAAGTGTTGACTGCTTTCTGATGATCCGCTCAGCGGTAAAAAGCACAGCGGTTAATGGAAATCCGTATTTAACGCTTATGCTTCAAGATACAAGCGGAGAAATTGAAGCAAAGCTATGGGATGCAAAAGAAGAAACAATCAAAATGTATACGCCGCAGACGATCGTAAAAGTGGCGGGAGATATTCAAAATTACCGGGGCCGTATGCAGCTGAAGCTTCGGCAGATTCGTCCAGCTTCTCCACAGGACGGAATGGATGCGGGTGACTTCGTTGAAACAGCACCGCTCAGCCAGGAAGAGATGACGGAAACGATTACCCAGTTTATTTTTGAAATGAAAAATCCTCATATTCAGCGTATTACACGCGCGCTGTTGAAAAAATACCATCAGCCGTTTTTAGAGTATCCGGCTGCAACAAAAAACCATCACGAATTTGTTTCAGGGCTTGCATACCATGTTGTATCAATGCTGCAGCTGGCAAAATCCATTGCCGATCTTTATCCATCGCTCGACCGCGACTTGCTGTATGCAGGTGTGATTTTACATGACCTTGGCAAGGTCATTGAACTTTCAGGGCCGGTAGCAACAACGTACACAGCAGAAGGGAACTTAATCGGCCATATTTCCATTATGGTTAATGAAATCGGCCAAATGGCGAAAGAGCTTGGTATTGAAGGAGAAGAAGTGATGGTGCTTCAGCATATTGTGCTGTCTCATCACGGAAAAGCGGAATGGGGGAGTCCGAAGCCTCCGATGATCAAAGAAGCGGAAATGCTTCACTATATTGACAATCTTGACGCTAAAATGAATATGCTCGACCGTGCACTTGAACGGGCGAAGCCGGGCGAGTTTACTGAACGGATTTTTCCGCTGGATAACCGAACTTTTTACAAGCCGCGCTTTTCGAATTAAGAAAAAAGCACCCGTACGGGTGCTTTTTTGTTATTTTGCTTCTTCTGTCTGAGCAGCATCGCTGTTTGTTGTATCTTCCGTTGTAGCGGCATTGTCTTCTGTTGTGGTTCCTTCTTCAGTTGGAGCAGTTTCCTCTGTCGTTGTAGCGTCTTCCGTGTCAAAAGCGCCTTTAAAGTCTTCGTCTTTCACTTCTACATCAGCGTCTTTCATCACTTTATCCAGCTTTTCTTGAAGCGCTGCAGAGTCTACTTTAGACTTTTTCAGTTCTTCTGTCATTTGGCTCTTCATTTTTTCAAATGAAGCTTTTTCTTTTTGATCCGTAATTTTAATGATATGGTATCCATAATCTGATTTAACCGGCTCACTTACTTGATTTACTTTCAAAGTGCTCAGTGCTTTTGTAAATTCAGGTACAAATTGCGCGCGGCCGGCATTGTCGATCCAGCCAAGGCTGCCGCCATTTTCGGCAGATCCGGTATCCGTTGAGTATTCTTTCGCAAGTTCCGCAAAGTCGCCGCCATCAGCCAATTTCTGCTTTACTTCTTTTGCTTTGGCTTCATCTTCTACAAGAATATGGCTGACTTGAATTTCCGGCTGCCATGAATCGTAATATTCTTTGACTTCTTTATCCGTTACTTTTATATCGGCAAGCGCTGCTTTTTCACGAAGAAGCTCGAGCTTTAGGAACTCTTTAAAGCCATCTTCATCAAGTCCGTATTGAGCCAAGAACATTTCATACTGGTCGCCCAGCTGTTCTTTTGCCGTTTTCACTTCTTTATCAAGCTCTTCATCCGTCACTTCATATTTGTCGGAAAGAACTTTTTTCTGCATTAGTTCCTGCAAGGCCTGTTCCATTTGCGGGCCGTATTTTTCTTTCATTTCTGCGTAAAGCTCCATGTCCGTTACGTCGCCTGCTTTTGATGTAGCGATAACGTTTCCTTCACTGTTTCCACAGCCGGAAAGCGCCAGCACGCCTGCTGCAAGCGATAATGGCAATGCCCATTTCTTCATGCAAAAAACAACTCCCTAATGTTCATTTAATCTCTATTCCACAGACAACTATAACACAGTTGCCGGCTTGGGAAAAGAAAAGACCCGTCTTCTGAAAAAGAACAGGCCTATACATATAATATTTCAATGTAAGAAGAGCAAAGTAAAATAACCATCAAAATATTTACGGTCCGGAATATTTTTTCATGCCGCTCTTCCGGAATTTCCTTTTGAATACACAGTAAGTTTGTCATTCGATTTATATGATACAAAATAAAGACGGAGAAAAGAATAAATGTAATAATTAATGCCGCCATATGATGCCCCCTCTGTAAGCTCTGTACCTTTAACTATATCAAAAGGTCGAAAAAATTGAAAATAGAACCCGCTTATAATGCTTCTATGAATCCATTTATTTCGATACCAGTACTTCCATTAATGCCTAATCACTGCATGGTAGGGGAAAGAAGACGAAGCTTCTCAGAAAGAAATTCAAGCAGAACCTTGCTGGCATAGGCGGGCAGCGGTTTTTACACGGTCATATCAAAAACAATTCCTTTAAGCGAAACAGCTTTGAAAAAGAACAGGATGTTAAGATTGGCCGGCCATGACGTCTGCGGCAGGCTGGCCCAATCAGGATGAAAAGCGGGGAACCGTTTATTTGAACGGCTCTGGAGAAAAAGAACGAACCGCTTTTCCCGCATAAAAAAGCATCCGGCCAGCAGTCTGCTTACTCGGACGCCTGTGAACGTTTAGCCCGCTTTAACTCTCCGTTTTCTTCATCGAAGTCCCGTTCGATATTGTGAATAGAGGTCTCGAAAATATTCATAAAATCATCCCCGTAAATATTTCTAATAATCGCCATTAGTTCGACCATATCGGGGAACTTTCCAAATAATTCGCGCAGCGGCGCAGTACCAGAGAAGACGAGGTTGGATTCAGGCTCATACTGCTCCATTAAATCAAAAATTAATTCTTGGCCGGCCGGCGTAATTTCGATATATGTATTTCGTTTGTCATCTTCTTTTTTAGAAAATGTCAAAAGCCCGCGTTCCTCTAGTTTTTTAGAGAAGTTAAACGCCGTAGATACATGCATAACACCGAAATTAGCCACATCGGAGATAGAAGCCCCTTGTAAATGATGAGCAATCCATAAAATATGGTGTTCGTTAATATTTAAATCATAAGGTTTAATCCAGCGCTGCCAGTCTTTTTCGACTGCTTTCCATAGCGCTTTTGAAAGCTGGGCCATCCGCTGGCTGAACATAAATGCTTCTTTCATTGTATAATGATGGGTCGATGCAGAATCGTTTGCTTTATGAATGTCGTCCACCTCAAATCTATTATTTCATTGCTTTATATTATGCCAATAAAATAAAAAAATAGAAAGAGGAAATTAACGAAAATTTTTGAATAAGCTGAAAAATAAAATAAACGAAAAGGGAATTCCCTTTTCGTTTATTTTATTTGCCTGAGCCCGGCGGCTGCGGCAGAGTTTCCTGCAGGTCTTCAACAGTATGTTGAATATTGGAAATTTCTTTTTGAAGTGTTTTAACATTTGGCTCAATACTTTCTTTCCAAAGAGCCGCATTTGTTTTTAAACTATTTACTTTTTCAGGAACTTCCTGTTTCGCTGTTTGAACAAGACGCTTAACGGACTCTTTTACCTGGCCGGCATTATCCTTGATTTCCATCGAAGCCAGCTTGGCGGACACTTGCTTGTTTTTTAAATTTTTACGTGTTTCCTGTCCGCTTGCCGGCGCATTCAACAGTGCTACCGCCGCACCGCCGGCAAGTCCAGCTGCAAATCCTGCAAATAGGGCTTTCTTATTCATATTTTCCACCTCTTTAGTCATGTTATTCGTATCTACTCATACATATATGAATTATCGTTCCCGAAAAAAGAATCGGACAAACATAGGTCAGCGGCTTCTTCCTAAAGGCGAGAATGGATCAAAGAAGCAATTTGTGCTAAATCGTACTGGCCATTACTTTCTTTAAATGAAGGATGGAAGCCGTCATCTGTTCCGTAACGCGGAATTAAGTGCATATGGTAATGAAAAACCGTCTGTCCGGCTGTTTCACCGTTATTGTTTAATAAATTTAACCCTTTAGGAGAGAAGGCAGCTTGAATGGCCTTCGCTACTTTCTGTACCGATTCGAAGAAAGGGCCGGCTGTTTCTGGATGAAGCTCGAAAAGGTTTTCGTGATGTGCTTTTGGGATCACCAGTGTATGCCCTTTTGTTACCTGGCTGATATCGAGAAAAGCATAGACATTTTCGTCTTCGTATACTTTTGCTGACGGAATGTCTCCTTTTATAATTTTACAAAATATGCAGTTGTCCATGATTCAGCACTCCTTTTATGTATTGGCTAAGAAAAGTGTAGCATACATTCCAGGTGCAGGGAACTATGTGCAAAAGGGATAATTTTGATATGATACGGGTAACGATTTGAGGAGAAAGGACGTTGTCGAATGTCATTATTATCTGTGGAAAATATTACCGGAGGGTATACCCGGAAACCAGTACTGCACGACGTTTCATTTCAAGTCGGCAAGGGCGAGCTTGTCGGGCTGATCGGATTAAACGGAGCCGGTAAAAGTACAGCTATTAAGCATATTATTGGCTTAATGGAGCCGACGAAAGGAAGCGTTTCGATCAATGGGCGCACTCTTGAAGAAAATCCATCCGTGTACCGGCGCCAGTTTTCATTTATACCGGAAACACCGGTGCTTTACGATGAGCTGACGCTTGAGGAACATATGCGGTTAACAGCCGCTGCTTATGGCTTATCAGAAGCGGAGTATGAAAAACGCATTGGTCCGCTTTTAAAAGAATTTCGTCTCGATGCAAAGATGAAATGGTTTCCGGCTCACTTTTCAAAAGGAATGAAACAGAAAGTGATGATTATGGGCGCGTTTTTAACGGAACCGGCACTTTATATTATCGACGAGCCATTTGTAGGACTTGACCCGCTCGGTATCCGTTCGCTTCTCGATTTAATGGATAACATGAAAAGAAGCGGTGCGGGCATTTTAATGTCCACACACATCCTGGCGACGGCGGAAAAGTATTGTGATAGGTTTGTGATTTTACATGAAGGGCACGTGCGCGCGAAAGGTACAATGGAAGAGCTGCGCCGTAATTTCAGTATGCCGGATGCTGCACTGGACGATATTTATGTAGAATTGACGAAGGAAGCAGCACTATGAAGTTTTCAGCGAACGATTTGTTTAAAGAACGTGCTTCCGCATATTATGCGGAAATCCGCAAATATACACGTTATATGTTTAATGATCATCTGGCTTTTGTGCTCGTTTTTGCGCTTGGGGCGGTTTTGTACTATTACAGCGGCTGGATACGCACCATTGATGAATCATTTCCGGCCCCTTTTATTATGGCAGCTGTGCTCGGTGCCGTGCTTGCCTGGAGCCCCGTTTACACCTATATAAAGCCGCCTGATACGGTGTACCTGCTTCCGCTTGAAAGTGAATTGAAAGCTTATTTTCAAAAAGCAGTGTGGACGAGCTTTGCAGCACAAAGCTATGTGCTCATTGCGCTGTTGGCTTTTGCTATGCCAATGTACGCAAAAGCCGCGGGAACAGGATATGAAAACTTTTTTGTATTTTTAGGCGCTGTTTTGGCCGCGAAGATTTGGAATTTATTTTGTCGTTTTCGTGCGTTAAACACACTGACAGGCCAAACACGAACAATGGATATAGCAGTTCGTTTTCTGCTGAACGTCTCTTTTCTATCGGCTGTTTTTTTAACGGAATATGCATGGGCCGGTGCCGCTGTGCTGCTTGGTCTGCTATGGCTGTTTTATATAAGACGGCTCGGAAACCGTCCTTTAAAATGGGAATTGCTGGCTGAGCTTGAAGGAAAAAGAATGGCGGCTTTTTACCGGCTGGCGAATATGTTTACAGATGTGCCGCATTTGCGTGGAACGGTAAAGCGCCGTGCCTGGCTGGATGGCCTGCTGCCGGGACCAGAAAAGGGCACGTACACGTATCTGCTTTTCCGGACCTTTGTGCGGATGAATGAATATATTGGATTGTTTGTCCGGCTGACTGTGATCGCTGCATTGATTATCACCTTAAGCGGCCTGCTGCCGATTCAGCTCATTTCTGCGCTGCTCTTTTTGTACTTAACCGGATTTCAATTACTGCCTATTTGGGCCAAACACGGCTATCTGATCTGGCCGAAACTTTATCCGGAAGGGGAAGATGGAAAGCAAAGGGCACTTCAGCTTTTGCTGATGCGTGTACTGCTGATTCAATCGGTTGTATTCGGCATCGCCGCCCTGTCAGGCGGATGGCTGGAAGCCGCTATTGTTTTGTCTGTGTCTATTACGTTCACGCTTTTCTTTGTTTGGATATATACACCAGGTCGGTTGAAAAAAATGAATCGTTTTTAAAAGAGGGTTTTGTATGGTACTAGTTCATTGGTCATGCTACACTGTTGAAAAACATACAGGGGTGTAGAGGGTGCTTCGGATTAGTTTAGTTTGTTTAATTTTATTTGCGGTTTTATTATTTGGATTTGATTCTGGCTGGGCATCAGGCATCGACCGCGCTATGCTCGATGCTTTTGAGGGAGATTCTTTTTTTACCCCTTTCAGCGTGCTTGGCTCTCAAGCTGTTTTAAGCGGAGGGGCTATTCTGCTTATTGTATTCCTGTTTTGGAAGCGAAACATAGCAGGTGTGACGGCCGTTTTGATTGGTGTAGGACTCGGAAATGTACTAAATAAAGCATTGAAAGAGTGGGTCGCCCGCGAGCGGCCGCCCTTTCCGCATGGAGAAGATGGGTTCAGCTTTGTCAGCGGCCATGCCATGATCGGGCTTATTTTTTATTTGTTTGTGGCCTACTTTCTTTGCTTATATGTGAAAAAAACCATTTCTTTTTATGCGGCTGCACTGCTGCTTGCCTTTTTAGCAGGCGCCAGCCGGGTAGCGGGTCATGCCCACTATGCAACGGATGTAGCAGCTGGCTGGCTGCTGGGCGGTGGGATTTTTCTGCTGATTGCTTTTTTCTTAAACAAGCGGCTTAATCGCCGCCTTCAAGCATAAAAACGGCAAGAAGCCAGGGGGTACCCCCTGGCTGTTATTGTTCGTTTGGAATAGTAAAGGTTGTTACGTAAGATTCACCGGAAAAGATATTTGGCTTTTTATCAAGCCCGCCTTCGGTACCACGCTTTTTGTGTGCTTCATTAAATGCCTGGGAGGATTTCCAATTTTCAAACGACGCCGGATCTTCCCATTGTGTAAAAATAACGTACGTATCTGATTTAATTGGGCGCAGAACTCTAATTGAGAGAAATCCTGGCTGATTCTCAATCGCGCCTGCCCGGTTTTTAAAGCGGTGTTCAAATAAAGGGCGGCCTTCGTCCGTTACAGGGATATTGTTTAAAACAACATAACCGCGGTTTACCAGTTCTCCAGAAGCATCCACGACTTCATAGCGGCGCGGGGTTGAAAAAACCGTTTTGCCGCTTGTTTCATGAACAAGGGCCGCGCCCTGGGCACCGTCCATCAGTAAAATATTTTCTTTACTGTGCTTTTTCTGGATGGTTTTTAAAAAGTCATACGTTCCGGTTGTAATAAACACATTCATCTCCAATCACCTCACGTTCTAGTATATCTTTTTTTGTACCCTTCTTTCCAATTTCCACACGTTATTTTGGCAAATTTGCGAACAGTACACCTCTTTAGTGAAAAGTACCATATTGTAAGCTATAATACATAATAGTAATTCTAATCTGTCATAGTTGAAAGGTGGCTCTCAATCTATATGAGGCATTTGAATGATACATTTTTAAAAGCGGCACGGGGAGAAAAAACAGACTATACACCCGTCTGGTTTATGCGCCAGGCAGGACGTTCACAGCCGGAATACCGGAAGCTGAAGGAAAAATATTCGCTTTTTGAAATTACACACCATCCGGAAATTTGTGCGTATGTTACACGCCTGCCGGTTGAGCAGTACGATGTTGATGCAGCGATTCTTTATAAAGATATTATGTCCCCGCTTCCGTCTATTGGAGTGGATGTAGATATAAAATCTGGGATCGGCCCGGTGATTTCAAATCCGATCCGCTCGCTGCAGGACGTAGAAAAACTTGGAGAGATCGACCCGGAAAGCGACGTGCCTTATGTGCTTGAGACCATCCGGCTGCTGACAGAAGAGCAGTTGAACGTCCCATTAATTGGTTTTGCCGGTGCGCCTTTTACGCTGGCCAGTTATATGATCGAAGGCGGGCCATCCAAAAACTACAATAAAACAAAAGCATTTATGTACGCGGAGCCAAAAGCATGGTTCGCGCTTATGGATAAACTCGCGGACATGACGATTACATATGTTCGTTCCCAAGTTAAAGCAGGCGCCAAAGCCATACAGATTTTTGATTCGTGGGTAGGTGCGCTAAACGTATCTGATTACCGGACGTTTATTAAACCGGTGATGGAACGGATTTTCAGCGGGCTTCGTTCAGAAGGGGTGCCGCTGATTATGTTTGGAGTAGGCGCGAGCCATTTAGCAAAAGAGTGGCATGACCTTCCGCTTGATGTAGTCGGACTCGACTGGCGCACCCAAATCGCTGAAGCAAGAGAAATGGGCTTGACCAAAACATTGCAGGGGAACCTGGACCCTGCCATTTTACTGGCTCCGTGGGAAGTCATTGAAGAGCGTACGAAGGCGATTTTAGATCAGGGGCTGGCGTCACCGGGCCATATTTTCAATCTTGGGCACGGTGTATTCCCGGAAGTAAATCCGGATACGTTAAAGCGTCTGACGGCATTTGTTCATGAATATACGGCACGATAAGCCATTTGTTTTAACGAATCTTTTTCTCATGTCATACTAGGCAAAAGAAGCAATGAATCAAACGAGGTGGAAGCAGCATGACTAAAAAACAGATGGGCCTTCTTGTGATGGCGTACGGAACGCCTTATAAAGAAGAAGATATTGAACGATACTATACGCATATCCGGCACGGCCGCAAGCCGTCAGAGGAAGCGCTGGCAGATTTGCGAGGCCGCTATGAAGCCATTGGCGGTATTTCGCCGCTTGCTAAAATTACCGAAGAGCAGGCGCAGAAGCTTACAGATTTCTTAAACAATATGCAGCAGGAAATCGAATTCAAGCTGTATATTGGCTTAAAGCACATCGAGCCTTTTATTGAAGATGCTGTACATCAAATGGAGCAGGACGGCATTGAAGAAGCTGTTTCAATCGTATTGGCGCCGCACTTCTCTACGTTTAGCGTAAAGTCATATAATGAGCGGGCGGCTGAAGCGTCAGCGAATATTAACGGACCTTCCATTACGTCAATTGAAAGCTGGTATCAGGAGCCTAAATTTATTCAATACTGGGCAGATCAAATTGAAGCAACGCTTCAAACGATGAGCGAGGAAGAAAGAAAGAACTTTGTACTGATTGTATCCGCGCACAGCCTGCCGGAAAAAATCATTGCAGCAGGTGATCCGTATCCACAGCAGCTGAAAGAAACAGCCGACTTAATTGCCGGCGCAGCGGGCGTTGAGCAGTATGCTGTTGGCTGGCAAAGTGCCGGCAATACGCCGGAGCCATGGATTGGCCCGGATGTTCAGGATTTAACGCGTGATTTATATGAGCAAAACGGCTATAAGGCGTTTATGTATGTGCCGGCCGGATTTGTGGCGGATCATCTTGAAGTGCTGTACGATAATGATTATGAATGCCGGGTTGTTACAGATGAAATCGGTGCTGGATACTACCGTCCAGCCATGCCAAACGCCCGTCCGGAATTTATTGAGGCGCTTGGTGCTGTAGTCATGAAGCACTTAAAAGAAGAAGGAAAACTATAATATCTATCCCGCCGTTTTTCGGCGGGATTTTTTATTGACAAGCAAAGAAGGGGAGCATAAAATAAGCATCAGAATTAAATGACCAAATTGTTATTTTGGTCAAAAAGAGGTGAAGAAGTGGTGTCGGAACGGAAAAAAGATGTTATTGAAGCCGCAACAAAATCGTTTACAATGTTTGGCTACAAGGCCACCACAATGGACCAGGTGGCGAAACTGGCCAATGTCGGCAAAGGCACTATTTATACCTTTTTTAAAAATAAAGATGAATTATTTCAAGATATTTGGGTGACATTGATCGAAGAAATGAAAGAAGCGGCAGAAGCCGTCATTGACCCGTCACATTCCTTCCAGGAAAATGTTCATCTGGCGCTGTTTGAAATGCTTGTTTTCCGCACAAAGCATCAGCTTGCGATCAAGCTGTTCCAGGAAGAAAAGGAAATGGGTACACCCGCAGCAGCCGAGGCATTAAAAAAAATGGAAGATGCCATTGTCGCTTATATTGCCGCTAAAGCGAAAGAAGCGATGGAGAAAAATGAAATTGAGCAGACAGATCCGGAGATAGCAGCTTTTGTGATGCTGAAGCTTTATGTTACGCTCGTAGCGGACTGGGAGCGGCGCGGCCGCACGCTGTCAAAAGAAGAAATTGCTAAACTGTTTGAGCTGTTTATATTTAAAGGACTGTCCCGGTAAGGGGCTTTCTTTTTGAAATAAAATGACCGGATGAACGATTTGGTCAACATGGAGGTAATCATATGTTTTGGAAAGAAATAAAAGAAATCGGCCAAAATCGAATGCTGCGCATTTCGATCATTGCCATTATGCTGATTCCGCTTTTGTATTCCGGTATTTTTTTATGGGCATTTTGGGACCCATACGGACATTTGGACCAGCTGCCGGTTGCAGTTGTTAATAACGATAAGGGAGCGGATTACGAAGGAGAAAACCTTCATATTGGTGATGATCTCGAGAAAGAGCTCCAAAAAAGCAATGATTTTGATTTCCACATCGTCACCAAAAAAGAAGCACTCGACGGTTTAAAACAGCAGAAATATTATATGATGATTGAAATACCTGAAAACTTCTCCCAAAACGCTACGACATTAATGGATGCAAAACCGGAAAAGCTTGAATTAATTTATACGCCAAATGAAAGCTACAATTTTGTTTCTTCGCAAATTGGCCAGTCTGCGATGAAAGAAATCCGGGCTTCTGTTCAAAAGGACGTCACAAAAACGTATGCAAAGTCGATGTTTGACGCTGTTAAGAAAATGGGAGAGGGTTACACAGAAGCTGAAAAAGGGGCCGAAAAGCTTGACGAAGGCGCGCTGAACATAACAAAAGGCACGAGTGAATTGAAAAAAAATCTGGCCGACCTTGCGAACAATTCGGTTTCGTTTGCTTCGGGAGTAGACAAAGCAACGGAAGGGTCGAAGCAGGTCGCAAGCGGAGCGGCCTCTCTTTCCAGCGGCCTTAGTCAGCTTGCAGACGGACAGGCAAAGCTTGCAGACGGAGGACAGAATCTGCAGGCGGGCATCGATCAGCTTGCTGCCGGGTCGGCTTCTCTTAAAGACGGGCTTGTATCAGCAAATGACAGTATGCCGAAGCTGATAGACGGAACCGCTGCTGCAAAAAGCGGCGTAGACCAATTTCGCGAACAGGTTCCAGTCCTGGCGGATGGAGCTGCTTCTCTTGCTTCAGGCGCAGATAAATTAAACGCTGGCATGGATCAATTTGAAGCAAAGTTGAAAAGTCAAATCAGTGCAGCGCAAAAAGCCCAAATGGATGAGCTGCTGCCGGTGTTATCACAGGTGATGACGGAAGAACAGATTGCTGCTATGCAAACAAAAATGGCTGCGCAGCAGGAAAAGTTGAATGAAGGCATTTCAGCGGGGGTTGATGAGCTGCAAGGTGGAAGCAGCCAGATTGGATCAGGAGCACGGGAATTAAATAAATCAGTTTCACAGACGATGCCTGGCAAGCTGGATGAATTATCGGCTGGACTTGGAGAGATACAAAAAGGCCAGCAGCAGCTACAGGCGGGTCTTGGGAATCTCCAGTCGGGAGCCGCTGCACTAAATGAAGGCACGAAAAATCTTCAATCAGGCAGCGGGACACTCGTAACCGGATTAAATACGCTGACCGAAAAAACAGCCGAAGCGAAATCAGGAGCCGATACACTGGCAAAAGGAGCGGGTGACCTCTCAACCGGATTATCGGAGCTTGCCGGCGGGTCCCATCAGTTATCTGACGGGGTAGGGAAGCTGGCTGACGGTTCTGCGGAGCTCGCCAGAGGATCTGCTGATCTGGAACAAGGAACAAAAAAATTGAAGGCGGAATTGTCAAAAGCAGCGGGTGAAGCAGGAGATGTGAAAGCTGATGATGAGACGTATAATATGATGGCAGAACCAGTGCAGGTAGAAAAAGAATCCTTACACAAAGTGCCAAACTACGGAACAGGCATGGCGCCTTATATGCTGTCACTCGGCTTGTTTGTTGGTGCGATTATGCTGACGATTATTTTCCCGCTCAAAGAAGCGCCGGAGCAGCCGAAAAGCGGACTTGCCTGGTTTCGTGGAAAGCTTGGTATCTTTCTGCTTGTCGGTGTGTGTCAGGCAGCAGCTGCATCAATCTTTTTGCTCGGCGTACTTCATTTGCATGTGCAAAGCGTACCGCGCTTTTTTATATTGGCGTTTATCGCGAGCGCTGCTTTTATGACGCTCATTCAAATGCTGGCCACGATCCTTGGCAATCCAGGCCGTTTTGCAGCAGTGCTTATTTTGATCAGCCAGTTGACAGCGAGCGGCGGAACGTTCCCGCTCGAGCTTATTCCGAAAGCACTGCAGCACTTGACCAGCTTTTTGCCAATGGCTTATTCGATCAATGCGTTTAGAGCTGTTATTTCAAGTGGTGATTATACATTTATGTGGCAGAATGCCGCTGTTTTAATTGGATTTGCCCTGTTTAATATAACGGTAACTGCTTTGTATTTCCGCGGCCAGTACAAAAAGCAGTATGGGCGGCTTGAAGCAGCATGAGACGGCTTCATCCGTCTTTTTCGAATAATCTTCACACTTATTTCACACCCAATCCCTATAATGAAAGGAAAAGCAGGGAGGCGCATAAAAGTGAAAAGTATTATACTGGTCATGCTTTTGCTGCTTGCCGGCTGCGGCCGCGCAGCGTTTGAGCCGGTTCATGCAGATAAGTTTGCCGCTGTTTTAACCATTAAAGAGCCGGGCATAACCTTTATCGCACCCGATGGGACCATACTTGCTGAGTGGGCGTTTGACGAACCATACACAGGCAGTCTTCTGTTTGACGATAAAATGCTTTTGTACGGCACAGAACTTACCCATGCCAAGCTTTACTCGGTTGAGACGGGCAAGGAGCTTGCGGAGTGGGAAGTGCCAAAAGGAGTGACAGGTGCGGCTTATGTAAAAGAAACAAATGAAGTGGCACTTTCAGTAAAAGAAGACGGAGCGGTCCATTTTTTAAATAGCGAAGGCCGGGAAACAAAAAAAACACGAACGGGGCATTACCCGATGACCATGCTTGAATATAAAGGGAAATTGTATATTATTAATTACCGGGATACGGTACTATCAGAATTGGATGTACACACACACCGCATTACCCGGGAATTCGCCATCCCAACGTCTTCGACTGGCTTAGCTGTAAATAAAGAAAAAAACGAGCTGTGGGTTGGCGGCCATGGGGTTGGGGCTCGTGCCGGTGAAACCATTCATGTCTATTCACTTGAAACCGGCTCATTGACTGGAACAGCGGATGCACCGGTCATGCCCATTGCTTTTGCTTCAAAAAGCGGGTTTATGTATGCCGCGAGCCATGGATCGAATAAGCTGTTTGCTTTTGATCCAGAAAGAAAATTGGCGGCGCAAACGGACGCGCCGGCCAATCCATTCGCCATTGCCGTGCTTGGAAAAACCGTTCTTTCAGCCGGCTATGACAGCGGTACACTTTCTTTGTATGAGGAAAAAACACTTGAAAAACGCAAGACTATTAATATAGGTAAAGGACCATTTATGATTTTTGTTGAAGAAGGTGAATGAGATGACGCATTTATTAGTTGTAGATGATGAGCAGGATATGGTGGATTTGGTCACGATGTATCTGGAAAATGCCGGGTACACCGTCAGCTCAGCTTTAAATGGAGAAGAAGCGGAAGAAAAATTAAAAGAGCTTCAGCCGGACCTTATACTGCTGGATATTATGATGCCGGGGCGCGATGGATTTGCCGTGTGCGAGGCCATCCGTGCTTACAGCGACATCCCCATTATTTTTTTGAGCGCACGCGGAGAAGAGTGGGACAAGGTGCGCGCCTTTTCGCTTGGAGGAGATGACTATATTGTGAAGCCCTTTTCTCCTGGAGAAATGACTGCCCGTATTCAAGCAGTGCTTCGTCGATTCGGCTCTTCGACGGATAAACGGGAGACGATCCAGCATCAAACTCTTTTGATCGATATTCATTCCCGGGCGGTAAAGGTAGACGGTACAGCCGTCGGGCTAACAATGAAAGAATTTGACTTGCTCGTTCTTATTGCAAAAAACCGGGGGCGAATTTTTTCGCGGGAAGAACTGCTTGAAACCGTCTGGGGAACAGAGTACAGGGGCGGCACCCGAACAGTAGATACACATATTAAAACATTGCGGATGAAATTGAAGCACGAAGGAGCCTCCATTGAAACCGTTTGGGGAATTGGCTATAAATTTGTGGACGGCACAATATGACATTTCGGAAAAAACTGTGGATGACGCTGTTTATTTTTGTTCTTCTTGCAGTTGGATCTGCATTTGGCCTCTCTTATACGCTGTATGAAAAGCTGTATGTAGAAAGTGTTAAAGCCGAACTGAAAGCCGCGGCAGAAAACCTGTCGGACGATTATGAGGGAGGAGAATTGAACGCTGCATTTGTAGAACGCGTCGGCTGGTTCAGTGAAAAGTCACCATTTGAAGCTTTCGCCGTACATAATCCGAGGGAGCTTGCTGCCTGTATTCCATATGAAGCGGATTATGAAACACTGATCGGGCCGGAAGAAAGAGAAAAGCTGCTGGAAAGTAAAATGATTGAAGAAACCGGTTATTCCGAGCGGTTTGACCGGCAGATTATTTCCGTTATTTATCCACTTTTGGACGATAAGCAGTTAAAAGGCATTCTTTATTTGTATATACCTCTCGAACGAATCGATGAACTTGTGTCGAGCCTGATTTTGTTCTGGGCAGCGGGGGCTGCAATGCTGACGGCTGTTCTCCTGTATGGAGGCATGAGATGGACACGCCATGTAGTCAAGCCGCTTGAAGAGATGAAAGGAGCGGCCGTCCGTTTATCAAAAGGGGATTATATGGCACGCGTACCGGCTGAATCAAAGGATGAGTTTGGCCAGCTTGCGCGTACATTCAATGAAATGGCTGAAGCGATTCAAAAAGAAAACGAACAGCGGAAAACATTTTTGGCAACTGTTTCACATGAGCTTCGTACTCCGCTCAGTTATATAAAGGGCTATAGTGAAGCAATGATAAACGGTATCGGCCGCCCGAAACAGCAGCTCAGTATTATTCAGCGCGAGGCCGCCCGAATGGAGCGCCTTGTAAACGATCTGCTTGAATTAATCCGGCTCGATTCGAATAAAATGAACATAGAAAAAACCTTTCTTCCGCTTGCCGATCTTGTTTATCGGACTGTCGACATGTTTCGGCTGAAGCATAACCGTTTTGCGCTTGACATAAACGAAAAAACGATTGTATATGGGGATGAAGACAGACTGAGTCAAGTGATGACCAATATTATTGACAACGCGGTGCGGTATTCGCAAAAAAATAAGCCCATTTACATTACGCTCAGACAAGAAAAAGATCAAGTTAAATGGATCGTTCGTGATATTGGAGCCGGCATGCCTGAGGAAGAAATTCCGAAGGTCACAAACCAATTTTACCGTATCAATAAAGCGCGTACCCGTGAAGACGGAGGATCAGGTTTGGGTTTGTCGATTGTGAAGCAGATTGTTGAACGCCATGGAGGAGAGCTTAATATACAAAGCGAAGCAGGAGTAGGGACAACCGTTACGGTTACTCTGCCGGCGCTGATGGAAGAAGGAGAGGAAACATGAATAGGAAAGCAGTATGCATGATGATGCTTGGATTGTTGCTGACCGCCTGTGCACCTGAAAAAAACGAGCCGCCTCCGCTTCCCGATCCGGTTGAAGCTGTTCTTCATGTACCGGAAAAAGTGGATGCAGGCGAAGAAGTCACGGTTTCTACTACCATTACCGAAGACGGAGAACCAGTTGATAATCCCGATGAAGTAAAATATGAAATTTGGAAAGATGGCCATAAAGAAAGCAGCGAAATGCTTGATGCAGTCTCAAAGGGAAATGGTGTATATACTGTTTCCAAAACATTTAATGAAGAAGCTGTTTATTATGTACAGGTGCACGTTACAGCACGAGGATTGCACACAATGCCAAAATCGGCTTTTTCTGTCGGCAATGCTGTCACGCCGGCTCAGTCGGATAAAGAAGCGCAATAAAAACGTAAATGAAACCCCCTGCCGGTTGAGGCAGGGGGTTTTTATGACGCAGGCGACAGGGTTACAGATCCTTTGATGCGCAAGTTGAGCATGTATTGCTGTAGCAGTCATGCTGTTCTTCGATATGAGAACCGCAGCTTGTGCATTGTTTTGGCGGAAGGTTTTTGAAAAATTCAACGATGTCTGTGATCATGTTTGTCTCTCCTTTGTTATATAACTGATTGATTTGTTATTAACAGTGTATTATAACAGAACCGAATCGTCAACCGTTTTCTGAAAATTTATTTTATTTTTTCGGAATAAGGGAATACAATGAAAAAAGAAAGGAGCATACATACATGAATGTAACTGTACTAGGCTGCTGGGGCGGCTTTCCGAAAGCGAATGAGGCCAGCAGCGGATATTTGGTTGAACATGACGGTTTCAAGCTGCTTGTAGACTGCGGTAGCGCTGTTTTATCGAAACTGCAAAATCATTTAAAGCCAGCAGATCTTAATGCTGTTATTCTGTCCCATTATCACGCAGATCATGTAGCGGATATTGGCGTATTGCAGCATGCGCTTTTAATTGATTCTTTTACAAGTAAAACGAGGGAAGAGCCTCTTGCTATTTACGGACATAATGAAGCAGACGGATTCCAAACCTTGATGTACAAAAACATAACGAAGGGCGTTGCTTATAATCCTGCGGATACACTTCAAGCCGGGCCTTTTTCGATTTCATTTTTCAAAACAAATCACCCGGCGCCCTGCTATGCCATCAAAATTACAGACGGAACAGATACGGTGGTGTATACAGCGGATACCGCCTTTCACAGGGAGCTTGCATCTTTTGCACAAGGTGCAGATGTACTGCTTGCTGAAAGCAACTTATATAAAGGAATGGATGGCTCTTCGGCCGGCCATATGACAGCGCAGGAAGCCGGCATCCTTGCTAGGGAAGCACAAGTGAAAACATTAGTGCTGACTCATTTGCCTCACTTTGGAGAACTTGATCAGCTTGTCCAGGAAGCCGGCGAAGAATTCAGCGGCCCTATTATGCTCGCAAGAGAAAACTTGGAAATTGGTTTTTAAAATATAGAAAGCAGGCTGATTCAAAACACTTGTCCTTCAAGGAACACTGCCGGATGGGAAGCGGTTAGAGGCATGAGCATTCACAGCGGGCAGGTAACATTGAAAGCGGGCATTTGCTGGCAGCCCAAAAGCCGCACTTGCGGCTTTTTTGTTGTTTTATATAATAGAGAAAACAGATTTATTATTTGTTTGACACGGGGGAGGATGAAACGGTGAATGTATCATGGGCACTTGAACAAATGGGGTCTATTCAAGCGAACAAAAGAGCATATACATTTTTAAATACGTCTGCGACTTATCGGGAGCTGAACGATAATGCTACACGATTTGCGGCCGGCCTGCAGTTACTTGGTTTTCAAAAGGGTGACCACATTGCTTTATTGCTGGGCAATTCACCGCAGTTTATCGTTTCGTTGTATGGGGCGCTGCGGGCGGGTCTCATTGTGGTTCCAATCAACCCAGCTTATACACGAAATGAATTACTTTATATCTTACAAAATAGTGATACAAAAGCAGTTGTGACGACGGACAAGCTGCTTCCCGTTATGGAAAGTATGCATCAGGAACTTCCAGCTGTCAGCCAGTTTATTCTCTATACATCTGATCACTCTTTTACACATGAACCTGATAAGCCGGATCTTTCTATTTCCCTAAAATTGAAAACGTTTTCTGAGTTAGCTGAGTGTGAAAATCCTCTTTGCAGGCTGGATTTGTGCGAAGCAGATACAGCTGTGATCTTATATACCTCTGGTACAACCGGCCAGCCGAAAGGTGTCATGCTGACGCATAAAAATATGTATTCAAATGCGCGGGATATTGCCGAGTACTTATCTATGACGAATTCAGATATTGTCATCACCGCTCTGCCGATGTTTCATATTTTTTGCTTAACGGTCATGCTGAATACGCCTCTTATTTGCGGAGCTGAAATCATTATTCTGCCGTCATTCAGCCCAAAAGAAGTGTTTCAGGCAGCTAAAGAACACAAAGCGACTGTGTTTGCTGGTGTGCCGACCATGTATTCTTTTTTAATACAGCATTCAAAGGCACAACCGGCTGATTTTTCGTCTGTCCGCCTTTGTATCTCCGGCGGAGCGCCTATGCCCGTCTCTCTTTTGAAGCAGTTCGAGGAAACATTTTATGTGCGCGTTTCAGAAGGATACGGACTGTCAGAAGCAAGCCCGGTTACTTGTTTCAACCCGCTTGACCGTCCACGTAAAGCCGGTTCGATTGGCTGCTCTATTCCGAACGTTGAAAACAAAATCGTCAATGAAATCGGCGAAGAAATAACACTTGGCCAGGTAGGTGAATTGATTGTGAGAGGGCCAAATGTGATGAAAGGATATTATAAAATGCCGGAAGAAACAGCGGCTGTTCTTCGGGACGGCTGGCTGTATACCGGGGATTTGGCCTGCCAGGACGATGAAGGCTATTTTTATATTGTAGACCGGAAAAAAGATCTCATATTAGTAGGCGGGTACAATGTATATCCGCGTGAAGTAGAAGAAGTTTTATATGAGCATCCCGGTATCAGAGAAGCCGCTGTGCTTGGTGTCCCGGATCCCGATTATGGAGAAGCGGTTCTCGCTTTTGTTGTTCAACATGGAGATTCCTTAACCGAAGAAGAGATCCGGACATATTGCAAAGAAAGACTTGTTTCGTATAAGGTGCCATCATCCGTAGAGTTTTTAAAAGAGCTGCCAAAAAACACGACTGGAAAAATTTTAAGAAAATCTCTTAAAAAACAAATTGAAAAACAGAGATAATCCACGCGCCAGCCTGCTGCCGGCGCATTTTTTTATTGTTAGACTCCACGCAAAAGAGTATAATTTGTTGAAAAACGAGAAAATGGAGGGGACGAAGTGGAAACAACAGCGGCAGCGCAAAGCGAATTTAAAGATGGGCTCGCAGCCGGCATAGGCATTGCCATTGGTTATGTGCCGGCAGCTCTTACATATGGCCTGCTCGCTAAAAGTGCGGGATTAACATTGGCCGAGGCGATGTCATTGAGCATCTTTGTTTTTGCCGGAGCCGCTCAGTATATAGCTTTAAGCTTGATCACGATCGGCACAGGGATTTTTGAAATTGTGCTGACGACCTTTATTCTGAACATCCGCCACTTTCTAATGTCAACTGCTTTAAATGAAAAAGCGGAAGAAGAGCCTCTCTGGAAAAAAGCCGCTTATGCTTTTGGCGTGACAGATGAAACATTTTCAGTGGCGGCAATGAAAAGCGGAACGCTTCATTCCTCTTTTATGGCAGGTCTTGTGCTTATTTCTTATTCCAGCTGGGTGCTCGCCTCGGGAGTCGGTTATCTGGCAGGAAGTGCCATGCCGCCTGTTGTTCAGGAAAGTATGGGCATTGCCTTATACGCCATGTTTATTGGTCTTTTGGTGCCGTCGCTTAAAAAAAGCGCAAAAGCGGTCCTGCTGGCTTCTACTGCAGCGGTATTAAACTGTATCTTTACGTATTCGGATGCTCTTTCAAGCGGCTGGTCTATTATTGTGTCAACGCTTATTGCCGCGATCAGTATTGAAGCAGCTGACCAGGCAAAAAGAAAGGGGAGCAGAGAATGAGTATAACGATTGCGGCCATTGTGATAGGGATGACTCTCGTAACATATATTCCGCGTATGCTGCCATTTGTTTTGTTTAAAGGCAAAGAGCTGCCTTCTTTTTGGCAGGGAATACTGCAGAATGTTCCGTATGCTACTCTAGGCGCGCTTATTTTTCCAGGAATTTTAACCTTTCATGAAAATACGGCCTTTGCTTTAATTGGAACAGCGGCAGCTTTTATTCTTGCGTTTACAGGCGCTAACATTATTGTTACGGTTCTTGGGTCAATTGGAATTTTAACGGTTTTATCCGTTTTTTCAATGTGAGAGGGGGAATGTACACTCAAAAGCACCCGTATCTAGAAGGATACGGGGCTTTTAGGTTGAATATGGGATTTTGTCGTTTGGGGAAACCAGTGTGAAGGGAAGCATCAAGATGCGCGATAGGTTTTCTCCAAACGGTTTAATTCATCAGATAGGGCAATAAAAGCGGAACGGTCGCCTTTATCAAGTGAAAGATCGATTTTTTCCATTAAGGCCGCTTTTTCTTTTTTGTATAGAATATCGCTTAAAAAGCTGTCAATAAATTCGCTCATTACTGTTTTTTCTTTTTCACGGGGCATCGGGGACTTCATCATCTCAGCAAAGTAATTGTTGTTTTCCATTTTTAATCACCTCAGATACCTTTTTTTTATTATATGGGATTCCAAACAACTAATCAACAGAAAGTTTAAAATTTTTAGAAAATTATTTCTCGTGGCAAATGGGACAATTTTACTGCTAAATGATAGAATAAAGTCGTTCAAATAAATGAAAGAAACGGGTGAGTCGATCAAGTGAACAACCAGCCGAATGATGTAAACAGCGAATATATTATCAATGAACGTACTCTTTCCCTGGAACCGATTCGTTTTGGAGAATACACAAAAGTGTATGAAAAAAACAAAGAACCGGTTATGATAAAGAAAACGCCGCTGAAAATTATTCGGCAAAGCTGCATTCGCTACCTTTCAACCTATGACGGCCGGAGAGAAGCGTCTACCAGAGTCCTTGGCATCAATCGAAAAGTTCCGGTTAATGTGGATCATTTGAAAGGTACTTATCTATTCCCGACGATTTCTCATTTAAAACCTGAATGTATATGGATTACACTTTCCCATTTAAAATTCTTGGAAAAAATCGATAAAAAACAAACAAAAGTAACATTTACAGACGATCAAGCCATTATGGTGCCGGTCTCGCCTCTTGCTGTTCATAATCAGATTATGATGACAAAAGAACTTTATGAAAGGGGTAATGCCAGTTCACCTTCTATACAAACCGAAAAAGTCAATCGTGCTCAATATGTTGTCGGGGTAAAAGAAAATATCATTTCGTTTTTTTATACCCGAAACAGGGAATGAGCACAACAAGGATGGATAACGAAAGGGAACAAGTCAATGAATTTCTCAATAGACCATATTATGGAATGGATTCAGCGGTACGAGTCATTTGGGCCGCTGCCGGGCTTCCTGCTTCCGCTGCTTGAAGCATTCCTGCCCTTTTTGCCGCTTTTTGCTTTTGTTCTTGCAAATGTAAATGCGTTTGGGCTCTGGCTCGGCTTTTTAATTTCATGGGGAGGGGCCGTCACCGGGTCTTTCCTTGTTTTTTTGCTTGTGAGAAGATTGGGGCAGCAGCGTATTTTACGTTTCCTGCAGCGAAACAAGCAGGTTGCACAAATGATGAACTGGATGGACAGGCATGGCTTTGCGCCCATTTTTTTGATGTTGTGCTTCCCGTTCACGCCTTCTGCGATTGTTAATATCGTAGCGGGCCTGTCTCATATTAGTGTGGTTCAATATTTATTTGCCGTTATGGCGGGAAAAACCGTCATGATTTTTACGATCAGCTACGTCGGCCACGATCTTTTCGCTCTTATTCATCAGCCGGGAAGAACGGCTGTTATTATCGCAGCGATTGCTCTTCTATGGGCAGCAGGAAAACAATTGGAAAAGCGTCTGCAAAAATAAAAACGGCTAAGGGCCGTTTTTATTTTGTTCTTTTGACCGAACGTATGATCTTTGTTATACTGAAAGGAAGTAAAAGGAGGAATCCGGATGGCTTTACAATTTATTATCGGACGTTCCGGTTCGGGAAAAACAGAGCATATTATAAATGAAATAAAAGAACGTCTTATCCGGCAGCCAGACGGAAAGCCGCTTATTTATATTGTACCTGAGCAAATGTCATTCTTGTCAGAGTACCGCCTGGCGTCTGACCAGGAAGTCGGAGGCATTATCCGGGCGCAGGTATACAGCCTGACACGTCTTGCCTGGCGTGTTCTGCAGCAGGAAGGCGGCATGAGCAGGCAGCATATAACGCCAGCCGGGCGCAATATCTTAATTCGAAAAATTATTGAAGAGAGCCGCCAGGATTTAGCCGTTTTTGCAAAAGCAGCCGATAAAACAGGGTTTGTCAGCACGGTTGAACAGATGCTGACAGAATTTCGCCAGTATTTAATTGTCCCTGAAGAAATGGAAGAGCACCGCAAGCATGTACCGGCTGCTCTCGCAGACAAACTGAGTGACCTGCAAATGATTTATACGTCATATGAGCGCGCGCTTGCCGGCAAATATATAGATTCCGAGGATTATTTGAGGCTCCTTGCCCAAATGGCCGCTTCCTCGTCTTATGTACGGGAAGCTGATATATATATAGATGGATTTCACAGCTTTACGCCGCAGGAATATGACGTAATAAGAGTATTAATGAAAACAGCCAATGAAGTCACGATTGCCCTGACAACTGACCGTCCGTTCCGGGATGAGGCGCCCGAGGACACGCATTTGTTCCGCCAGCCGGGACGTGCGTATCATGATTTGTATCGGATTGCGGCAGAAGAGGAAATCGATATAAAAAAAGATCTGATCCTGTATGGCCATAAACGCCAGAAAGAGGCTTCTCTTATTCATCTTGAAATGCAGTTCGATAAACGTCCGGCACGAGCCCTAGCCCACAGCAGCGGCACCGCTCTCTGGCAGGCGGCAAGCAGACGGGCGGAGGTTGAAGCAGCAGCGCGTGAAATACGCCGCCTTTCCCGCACAGAAGGACTGCGTTACAAGCAAATAGCGCTCCTTGCACGAAACGGGGAAGACTACCGGTCTATTATCGAGACCGTCTTTGATGACTACAGCATCCCGTTTTTTATCGATCAAAAAAGACCGATGCTTAATCATCCGCTCGTAGAGCTGATTCGCTCTTCATTGGAAGTAATCGGCGGAAACTGGCGTTACGAAGCAGTTTTTCGTGCAGTTAAAACCGATTTGCTTTTTTCATTTGACCAGCCGCGCGAACAGGTCCGGCGCGGAATGGACCTGCTTGAAAACTATGTGCTGGCTCATGGAATTTATGGCGAGCGCTGGACGAACGGCGAACGCTGGACCTACCGCCGTTACATGGGACTCGAATTTACCGCTGTTGCCCAGACGGATGAGGAACGGGCATTTGAAGCACGTTTAAATGTAATGAAAGAAACGATTGCAGCGCCGCTTTTCCGGCTTGAAAAGCGGATGAAACGCGCCAAAAATGCGATGGAATGCTGCCGGGCTCTTTATCAGTATATTGAAGAGCTGGATATACCCGAGAAAATAGAGCAGCTCTCTATTGAAGCGGAGGAACGCGGTGAGCTGGCTGAAGCAGCACAGCACAACCAGGCATGGGATGCGGTGATCGGGATGCTCGATGAGTATGCAGAGGTAGCTGGCAGTGAAGAAATGGATGCCAAAAAATTCGCTGCCGTGCTCGATGCCGGGCTTGAAGCACTTGAATTTTCGATTGTGCCGCCGGCAGCCGATCAAGTGATTGTAGCCAACCCGGATAAATCCAGACTCGCCGATATTCATACCGCTTTTATTGTCGGCATGAATGATGGCGTTTTTCCCGCCCGTCAGATGGAGGACGGCATTTTAGATGATGAAGAAAGAGAGGCGCTTCTTTCTTCCGGGATGCATGTGGCACCAGGCAGCAAAACGAAACTGCTTGATGAAGAACTCATTGCTTACCGGGCTTTTACTGTTCCATCACACCGCTTGTACGTTTCATGGCCTATTGCGGATGCGGAAGGAAAGTCCCTACAGCCGTCTCCTTATTTAAAAAGAATGCGGGAATGGTTTGAACAAATGGAGGAAACAGTCGTTGCCAACGATCCGGCTGATCTGCCGGCGGAGGAGCAGCTTGCATACATTTGCCATCCGGAGCCGACTTTGTCTTATTTAACCTCCCAGCTTCAAATGAAAAAGCGGGGATACCCGGTTTATCCATTTTGGTGGGATGTATATAACCTGTATCTGGAAAGCAGCAGAAAAAAAGCAGGCTTCGTTCTTGATAGTCTCGCCTATGAAAATAAAACAACACCGTTGGAAGATCAAACAAGCCTTGATTTGTATGGAACGGATATGATTGCCAGCGTTTCGCGTATGGAGACTTTTCACTCATGCCCATTCAGCCATTTTGCCAGCCATGGCTTAAAGCTGCGTGACCGCCTTGTGTACCGTCTTGAAGCGCCGGACATTGGCGACCTTTTCCATGGTGCACTCAAATGGATTGCAGAAGAAGTAGAAAAAAGAGGGATGAAATGGCCGGAGCTTACACCGGAACAGTGCCGGACGTTTGCGAAAACAGCTGTAGAAGAGCTCGCTCCGAAGCTTCAAAATCGTATTTTAATGAGTTCCCACCGGCACCTTTATATTCAGAATAAGCTCGAGCAGATTATTGCTCGTGCTTCAACGGTTTTAAGTGAACAAGCAAAAATAAGCGGGTTTTCACCGCTTGGGATTGAGCTTGCATTTGGACCGCGTTCTGAACTGCCGCCGCTCGTTTTTGAATTAAAAAATGGAGCACGCATGTCGCTTGCCGGCCGTATTGACCGGGTTGACCGTGCGCATGGAGAGAACGATACGTACTTACGCGTTATCGATTATAAATCCGGCACACGGGATGTGGATATGACCGAGATTTATTATGGCTTTGCGATGCAGATGCTGACGTACCTTGATATCGTCGTTACGCATTCACCGCTTTTAACCGGCACGAAAGCACGGCCGGGGGGTGTATTATATTTTCATGTCCACAATCCGTTCTTAAATACGAAAAAATTTATGACAATTGATGAAATTGAAAAAGAAATGATGAAAAGCTTCCGAATGAAAGGGCTGGTGCTGGAGGAAGACGAGGCCATTCATTTAATGGACAAGCAGCTTGAAACAGGAGACTCACTGATTATTCCAGCGGGCTTTAAAAAAGACGGTTCCTTGTCCGCACGTTCAAAAACAGCTGATGACAGCGAGTTCAGCGCGATGAGAGGGCATGTCCGCGGCCTGTACGAAAAAGCGGGCAATGCCATTGTATCCGGCCGCGTGGACATTACGCCGTACCGTTACAATAAAAAAACGCCATGTACATTTTGTTCTTACCGTCAGGTATGCCAGTTTGACGATACACTGGATGAAAACAACTACCGGATCATCCGGCCGAAAAAAAATGAAGAGATTATTCAAATGATGAAGGAGGAGAGCGATGAACAGCTATAAAGTTCCTGAAAAACCGGACGGAGCCCGCTGGACGGACGATCAGTGGAAAGCGATTTATGCAGAAGGAAGCGACATTCTGGTCGCTGCGGCAGCCGGCTCTGGCAAAACCGCTGTTCTAGTAGAACGGATCATTCAAAAGATGATTCGTCAGGAAGCACCGGTGGATGTAGATGAGCTTTTAGTTGTCACGTTCACCAATGCAGCAGCAGCAGAAATGCGGCAGCGGATTGGCGAAGCACTGGAAGAAGAGATTGAAAGGGATCCTGCTTCAAGCCGGCTTCGCCGCCAGCTTCGATTATTAAACAAAGCATCTATTTCTACTCTCCATTCTTTTTGTTTGGAGGTTATTCGAAAGTATTACTATTTAATTGATATTGATCCAGGCTTCCGTATCGCTGACGATACAGAAGCCGTCCTGATTCGGGATGAAGTACTCGAGGATTTGCTTGAGGAAGAGTATGCCCGCCCGGACAACGAAGCTTTTTTCGCATTGGTTGATACCTTTTCAGGAGACAGAAGCGATGTAGAGCTTCAGCAGTCTGTTATTCAATTATTTAATTTTGCGCGGTCCCATCCAGATCCGGAACGCTGGCTGAGTGAACTCCCTTCTTTGTATGAACCGGCTGAAGCAATTGACGATCTTCCTTTTATAGAACCATTGAAGAAAGATATTCGGTTTCAGCTTCAAAGTGCCGAGGCGCTGCTTCGCGAAGGGCTTGAAATGACAGAGATGCCCGGCGGTCCGGTGCCGCGGGCAGAAAATTTCACCGCAGACCTCACCATAGTAACCGCACTGCTCGAGTGTAAAACGTGGGAGGAATGGTACAGCGCATTTCAGTCGGTTAAATTTCCGACTTTAAAAACGTGCAAAGGCGATGACTACGATGAAGAGCTGAAGGAGCGGTCTAAAGGTGTTCGGGACAGAGCGAAAAAAATAGTAACCGAATTAAAAGACACCTTTTTTAGCCGGAAGCCTGAAAACTGGCTGAAGGATTTGGCGGAAATGCAGCCGATTGTGAAACGCTTGTCCGAGCTTGTTCTGACGTTTTCAGCCCGGTATGCCGAAGCTAAGCGGGAAAAAGGCCTGACAGATTTCAGCGATCTTGAGCATTATGCGCTGGCTATTTTAACGGAAGGCGGCCAGCCTTCTAAAGCAGCCCAGGCTTATCGACGCCGTTTTAAAGAAGTGCTTGTAGATGAATACCAGGATGTAAACATGGTTCAGGAAAAGATTGTCCGCCTTGTTTCCCATGATCAGGAACAGTCGGGCAATCTCTTTATGGTAGGCGATGTTAAACAGTCTATTTATCGTTTTCGTCTTGCAGAGCCGGGTCTTTTCCTTGGCAAGTACAATCGTTTTCATCCAGAAGGCGCAGATGCCGGCTTGAAAATCAGCTTATCTCGTAATTTCCGCAGCCGCAGGGAAGTGCTTGATGGAACAAACTATATTTTCGGGCAAATTATGGGAACGGAAGTGGGGGAAATTGAGTATGGAGAAGAAGAAGCACTTGTTTTAGGGGCTTCTTATCCGGAAGCAGATTATCCAATTGAAGTAGCCATTATTGACAGCGACGCTCCGGAAGAAACAGACGGGGACGAAATGGATCGTGAAGATGCAGAACAGTCTCAATTGGAATCCCGCTTCATTGCTTCAAAAATCAAAGAACTGATTGAATCCGGACATCCAATTTGGGATTCGAAAACCAATTCCATGCGACCGGTTCAATACCGGGATATCGTCATTTTAATGCGCTCTCTTACATGGGTTCCAGAAATGATCGAAGAATTTAAGCATGCCGGCATCCCCGTTTATGCCAATACATCTGGCGGCTATTTCCGGGCAACTGAGATTTCTGTAATGCTGTCGCTGCTCCATGTTATCGATAATCCATTTCAGGATATTCCGCTTGCAGCCGTGCTTCGTTCGCCAATTGTCCGCTGTACAGAAGATGAAATGGCTACGATCCGGCTTGCTTCGAAAAAAGGAAGCTACTTTGAAGCGCTGCTTGCTTTTATGGAAAACGGCCGGGGCGATGCGGCGTTAATGGAGAAACTAGCTCCGTTTATGGAAAAACTTGAGACGTGGCGCTCCATTGGGCGCAGTGGCGCTCTATCTGATTTAATCTGGATCTTGTACCGCGATACACAGTTTTATGCTTTTGCAGGCGGAATGCCGGGCGGAAAGCAACGCCAGGCTAACTTGCGAGCTCTGTACGACCGGGCAAGACAGTACGAAGAAACATCATTCCGCGGCCTATTTCGCTTTTTGCGCTTTATTGAGCGGATGCGTGAGCGGGGAGATGACTTGGGCACAGCACGTGCTTTATCTGAGCAGGAAGACGTCGTCCGCATTATGACGATTCATGCGAGTAAAGGGCTGGAGTTTCCTGTTGTATTTACAGCAGCGGCCGGCCGCCGCTTTAATATGATGGATTTAAACGGGCGTGTGCTGTTTGATAAGGATTATGGCATTGCTGTGAAATATATGAATCCCCAGAAACGAATTGCCTGGCCGTCGCTTGTGCAGCTTGCTTTTCAGCGCAAAAAGAAGCTGGAGCTTCTGGCGGAAGAAATGCGCGTCTTGTATGTGGCGATGACCCGGGCGAAAGAACGGCTGGTCGTCACAGCGTCCGTCAAAAAATTAGAGAAAAAAATGGAGGCGTGGGCCCTGTCAGGAGAGCACCCGTCACGGCTGCTCGGGGACGCGGTCCGGGCTTCGGCTGGTTCTTACATTGACTGGATTGGCCCGGCACTGATGCGACACAATGACGTGAAAGGCGGCCATCCGTTTTTTGCAGATCATCCATCCCGCTTTCAGCTTGGGGTTACAGCGGCTGAAAGCCTCATTGCTTCCCAGGCAGAAAGTGAAGAGCAGGAAGAGTCCTGGCTGGATTTATTGAAAGAACGAAAGCCGTCTCCAGAGCAGTCACCGGCAAAAGAAGAAATTAAAGAGCGGATGACATGGGAATACCGATTCCCTGAAGCCGTCCGGCTCCGTTCCAAACAATCCGTGTCTGACCTTAAGAGATCGAATGATATTTACAGTGAAGGAGCATCCAATGAAGCAGCCCGATCCTACCGCCGCCCTATTTTCCGCCGGCCCCGCTTTGTTCAGGAAAAGCAGCTGTCACAGGCAGAGATAGGGACAGCCGTTCATACCGTTATGCAGCACATCGATTTAAACCGCGCTCCATCTGAAGTGTCGGTAGAACGGCTTTTGGATGAATTGATCGGAAGAGAGCTGCTTACGATTGAGCAGGCAGAAGCAGTTGATGCGGGAGAGATTGTGGCGTTTTTTGCCACCGAGCCTGGCAGAATGCTTCTCGCTGCTGATCACGTTCAGCGGGAACTGCCTTTTAATATGGGCATGACTGCACGTGAAGCAGGTCTGGGTGAATCCGATGAAGTTGTTTTGATTCAAGGGGTTATTGACTGCTTGTTTGAATACAAAGGCCGCTTGTATTTACTCGACTATAAAACAGACCGGGTCACGGATCGTTTCGCCGGCGGCTTCGAGGAAGCGAAGCCGGTGCTGGCTAAGCGGTACAATGTACAAATCGGGCTTTATACCAAAGCGGTCGAGCGAATCTGGAAGCGTCCAATTGACGGGAAATTTGTCTTTTTCTTAGATGGCGCCCATGTAGTGGAATATACGTAAATTGTTCCTTTTCTGTTATGATAAGCAAGTAATCATAAAAGGAAAGGGTGTGATTGGTTGCAGTCTGTAAAGCAGAATGAAACGGCGCGGATTGCGTCCATCGATATTTTGAGAGGTATTTCTCTTTTCGGTATTTTCCTTGTGAATATGCTGTCGTTTCATTCTCCTTATTTTTATTACAACCCGTATGAATGGTGGGAAGCCCCTCAGGATAAACTGGCGTTTTCCTGGATTGACGTGCTTGTGCAGGCGAGCTTTTATCCAATTTTTGCGGCTATGTTTGGATTCGGCGCGGCTATGCAGCGTGAGAAAGCGCTCGAGAGAACGGGGACATTTGCCTGGACAGGCGTGCGGCGTTTTTCGTTTTTGCTTGTTTTAGGTGTTGCTCACGCTATCTTTATTTGGCCAGGGGACATTTTATTCAATTACGCAGTATGCGGCTTTTTGCTTTTGTTTTTTCTGCGTTTTTCCGCAGAAACGCTTCTTCGAATGGGGCTTATTCTCCTGCTTGTACCAGCTGTTTTGTTCAGCGTGCTTCTTTTTGTATCTGCTCAATCCGACCCGTATAATGCCTTGTTTTGGACGGATATTACTTCTGTTTCCGATTCGATTGCAGCCTACGGAAGCGGGTCGTACGCAGAGGTAACGGAGCAGCGTATTCACGATTGGACGAACAATAACATTTTTGACGGCGCCTTTGGGTTTCAGACAATGACGGTTTTTCCATTTTTACTCATTGGCGCGGGTGTATACAAGCAGCGCCTTATCCAAAAATGGGCCGCTCATCCGAAAAAAACACTTCGGATGTTTGCACTTTTTTTCGGGGCAGGGCTCCTGCTTAAAGGTGTTCCGCATCTGCTCGGTCCAAGTCATATAGCGTATATGTATGTGCAGGATTCTCTTGGAGGCCCGGTACTTGCGGCTTCTTATGCGATGCTCGTTGTGTATTTGTGTACCTTAACTCGTCCGTTCAAACTGCTTTTGCCCTTTGCACAGGCCGGTAAAATGTCGCTGACCAACTATTTGATGCAGTCGGTGATCGGTTCGCTTTTGTTTTATGCATATGGTCTCGGTTTTTACGGACAGGTTACGGTCACGACAGGCATTTTGCTTTGCGTCACTATTTTTGCCCTGCAAGTAATGGTTTCTGGGCTATGGCTGAGCCAGTTTCAGCGCGGACCGATGGAAGTCATCTGGCGGTTTGTTACTTACGGAAAAAAGGGGATGAGAAAATGAAGTGGATGAGCTTTAAACATGAGGGAAAAGAAAAGTACGGTTTTTATTTGGCAGAAAAACAGGCAGTAGCTGCTGTTTCAGATATAGATGGTGCCCCAATCACGCTGGCGGCTGCCATTGAAGAAGGACAGTTTTTAGCATCTGTCTGCCGTAATCCGGAATCCATACTTTCCGTAGAAGAAGCATCTATTGAATGGCTGGCACCTATCCCGCGCCCGCTTAAAAATGTCATGTGCGTGGGGAAAAACTATCGGGACCATGCCATTGAAATGGGTGGAGAAGCAAGTGTACCGGAGCATCCGATGATTTTTACAAAAGCACCGACCGCAGTCAGTGCACATGGAGCACCTATTCCTGCTTATGAGTCATTGACCGATTCATTGGATTATGAAGGAGAACTGGCTGTCATTATCGGCAGAAAAGGAAAAGAAATTGCTCGTGAAGAGGCATTTGACTATGTGTTTGGCTACACTGTGCTGAATGATATTACCGCACGAGATCTGCAAAGCCGCCATAAACAGTTTTTTATCGGTAAAAGCCTGGATGGCAGCTGCCCGATAGGACCCTGGATTGTGTCAAAAGATGAAATTGCCGATCCTCACAATTTAGCGATTCAAACAATGGTAAATGGGGAAATAAGACAGCAGTCCAACACTTCTCACTTTATTTTTCCTATTGATGAAGTGATTCATGTTCTTTCAAAAGGCATGACACTCGAGCCGGGCGATATTATCGCAACGGGAACACCGGCGGGAGTAGGATTTGCGATGGAGCCGAAAGGTACATTGCAAAAAGGAGATACGGTTGAAATTACGGTGGAGGGCATTGGAACGTTGTCGAATACCGTTCAAGAGTAGTATGGTAGAATAAGAAAGAAAAGGAGGGGATCTTTTATGGACTTTTTAACACAATCCACACACGTACATATTACAACGTGGGTGATTGCGCTCGTACTGTTTTTGATCGCAGTAAGAAAGCCATCAACCGGTGTACATATGGGGCTTCGCCTGTTTTATGTACTGATTTTAATTACTGGCTTTGCGCTATTTACCACGTTCGACAGCTTGAATCCAGCCCTGTATGGCATCAAAATGCTTTTAGGCATAGTCACGATTGGATTAATGGAAATGACGCTCGTACGGAAGAAAAAAGGCAAAAAAAACGGCGGTGTTTTGGCCGGCGCGTTTATTGTGCTTGTTCTGACGGTTATTTTAGGTTTTGCCCTCCCAGGCATTGCTTGATAAAAGAGCCATGGAAAGAGCTGCGTGCAAAAAGCGCAGCTTTTTTTGTTATAATGACAAAAAGGAGGCGTCTTTGTGTTTCCCGTGATTTTATGGATTCTTGTTTTTGTTTCGTTTTTTGTGTCAGTGCAGGTTGTTTCGGTTTATATGAAAAAAGCCAGACCGCAGGAAGCAAGTGAATTAGTGCCAATAGAAGAAAAAGAGGATTCATCCCCCCGATAACCGTCATTCCCGTAAAGGGGCGGCGGTTATTTTTTATATACATATCGAAAGTTGCGCCCAATCTGACACTTGTTTATGTTTTTTTGTGTAACATTTGTTCATATAAAAGAGAGGGCGGAGTTTATGCCAAAAAGAATTGCAGTTGTTAGAACGGGGCCAGGTGGGCTTGCTTCAGCTGTGTATGTGGTTTCCCGTTTTAAGAAAAAAGAAATTCTCGCATTTATTTCATAAACAGCGGGTGTTGAACCGTGTCGTTTTCTTGAACAATCCCTGCTTTCATTGACGTCATGTGGGAAAAAGCGTACTCTAAATGAGGATGGAACATTTTGGCGCAGGGGGAAACGAGCAGTGAGAAAACGATTTCTTTCACTTATCATTCCGCTTCTTCTTTTATCTGGAGGTATGGTTTCTGCCGAAGAAAAGAAGGAAGGCTGGCAGGATGAAACGATGTATTTTTTAATGACGGACCGGTTTATGAACGGGGATCGTTCAAATGATAAACAAACGAATAATGATGATGCATCTGCTTACCAGGGCGGTGACTTTAAAGGAATTCAAGATCAGCTTGATTATGTGAAAGAGCTGGGCATGACGTCAATCGTGATTTCACCTGTGTTTGAAAACGAAGCGGGTGCTTACCATGGCTACAGCATAACGGACTACACAAAGCTAAACCCGCAATTTGGCAATGAGCAGCAGTTAAAAGAACTCGTTGACAGTGCACATAAACAAAATATTCGTGTTTTAGTGGATTTTCCGGCTGTACGTGTAAGCACAAAGCATGTATGGCTAAGTGAAGCCGGCAAAGAGAACTGGTTTACAAACGTCTCTGTTTTGCAGAAGCCGGACTGGCTTGGCGAAATGGCTCTTTTAAACACAGAGAATCCAGATGTACAGGCAGCGCTCGTTGAAGCAGCTGTAAAGCTGGCCGGCCGGACTGGTATTGATGGATATTTTTTCAGCAATGCTTCCATAGCAAAGCCTGCTTTTTGGAGCGCTTTTCATGAGGCGATGCCTAATTTGCACTTAATAGGAGAAATGGCGGAAACCACCATACAGGGAGCCGCCGCTTATGAAAAAGCCGGGCTTGATGCGGTGACTTCTTCCTGGATGCAGGAGCCGCTGCGCAAGCAGTTTGCGACAGTAGACCGCTCTTCGAATATGGTAGAAGAGCTCCTTCTCCAGGAAGAAACCGTACTGGAGCATCCGTTGGAAACAGTTCATTTAACGGACTCTGTCGTAACAGACCGGTTTACAAGGGATATGGCGGAAGAAAATATGTTTCCGGGCACACGCTGGCGGATGGCACTTACGTATTTGTACACATCTCCTGGAACTCCAGCAGTTTTTTATGGGTCGGAAATCGCGCAAAACGGAGAAACCGGCCCGGACGCGCACGGACTGATGAATTTCCGTACCGATCAGGAGCTGATGGATTATATCAAACAGATCGCAGCCTTACGCCAGAAACTCCCGGCGCTCAGACGTGGTTCCTATGAGCCGATTTTTAATCGGAACGGCATGACGGTGTTTAAGCGGCAATACGAGAATGAAACAGTTGTGGTGGCAATCAATAACACAGGCGAAACACAAAGCATCGCGATTCCAGCTTCTAAACTGGATGAGAACAAAGAGCTGAGAGGATTGCTTGCTGGTGACATGTCGCGTGCGGCAGATGGGGAATTTACCATTATTCTTGACCGTGAGGAAGCGGAAATTTATGCACTGGCGGAGAAAACCGGCATAAATTATGCCTTTATTGCGGCTATGTCAGCGGTCTGGATTATCTTTGTTTTGTTTCTTTATGTGGTATGGAAGCGCGGCAAAAGGGCAGCTCAATCGTAAAAAAAGGCTTCTCAGCAAATTTGCTGAGAAGCCTTTTTTTATGCGAACGTTTTTAAAGATAAGCGCTCTTCCAGGAAAACCGCAATGCCGTCTTCTTCGTTTGAAGCGGTAATGTCATTGGCGATCGATTTCAAGGCATCAATACCGTTGCTCATCGCTACACCTGTGCCGGCGTAATCAATCATCTCAAGATCATTATCTTCATCACCAAATGCAATAATCCGGTCCGGCGGGATGCCGATCCAGTCTGATACACGCTTTAAGCCGACTGCTTTGCTTAGGCCGCTTTTGACAATTTCAATCACATGCCACGGAGCGGCCCAGCGGCGGTGGTCAATCACTTCTGCGTGCACATCGCTTAAATGGCGGCGGATAGCCGGTACCTGCTCTTCTGTTGCATGAATCAGCATGCTTGTTGGATGATCGGTCAGCTTTTGGCGCAAGTCACCTGTTGTGACTACAGGATTGCCCATGTTAAAAACATCAATAAGCTTTTCATCATGATAATGAAAATAAACGTTATCGAGCACTTCTGCGATAATATTGTAAAAGTCAAAATCATGGCATGCTTCAACGATATCAATGGCGGTTTTTAACTCCATCGGTTCGTGAAAGAAGCCCCATTTTTGATTGCCGGGATGATGAACGAAGGCGCCGTTAAAATTGACAATCGGTGTTGTTAATCCGAGCTCCGCATAGTAAGGAGCGCTTGAGCGGAACGGGCGGCCTGTGGCAATCATTACTTCATGCCCGTGCTCCATCGCTTTTTGAAGGGTGCGTTTTGTGCGGGGGGAAATGGTTTTTTGATCCGTTAATAACGTACCATCGAGGTCTAATACAATTAAATGCTTTTCCATATAGGCGAGTCACTCCTTTGTCGGTTCTTCTTTCAGTGTAGAGGGTTAGGGCGCCGTTTGCAAAGAAACAGGCTTTTTACTCATCATTCGAAGAAATGTCTGTTATGATAAAGCTATACGCATACTTTGAAAGGAGTGTTTTACATGGATCAGGATTTAAAAGAAAATATTATGGGTGCGCTTGAACAGGTTGTTGACCCGGAGCTGGGTATTGATATTGTGAATCTCGGGCTTGTGTACGATGTAGATATGGATGAGGCTGGAAAAACAACGGTTACGATGACGTTAACATCGATGGGATGCCCGCTTGCCGGTGTGATCGTTGACCAGGTAAAAGCAGCGCTTTCTGATATTCCAGAAGTAACGGGCGTGGAAACAAATATCGTCTGGACGCCAGTTTGGTCACGTGATATGATGTCACGCTACGCGAAAATCGCTTTAGGCATCCAGTAAAAGAGAAGGTTCCATTATGGAGCCTTCTGAGACTGGCGACTTTGTCGTCAGTCTTTTTTTATGAAAACTTTCACTGCCGAAATCGGGCAGCAGACTTTTAGGGAAACATCGCTTCTTAAAAAGAGCCGATAGGAAAAGTTGTGCGCCCGCCGTCTTATCGGCTCTTATTTGTACCTTCCGACTCCTTGCATGAAAAAGAAATAAAGAGGTTCTTTGGCAAAAGATTTTAATTGTCTACAATCTGAAAAGATTCCGTTATGGAACCTTCTTTTTTAATCAATTTGGCAAATATCAATCGGGCAATTTTCACAGTTGATTTCACGTTTTAAATAATCAAGATCACAAAGTGTAATCTGGTTTCGTTTCATTTGAATGATGCCGTCTTCTGTTTGTTTGCCAAACGTATTGCCCATCCGGATGAGAGTAGAATAAACACCGCCTTTTTTCCCGTTCATTACGAGATCACGCAGCTTGGACTGAGTCCGCAAATGCTCAGTTTGTGTGTAACGGAGCCAGTAAACCATCAATTCCGGCTTTGAGGACAAAAGTTTTTCTAAAAAACGGCGTGGAACCGCCCGGGCTTCCTCATATTCCAGTGCTTTCGCATTCATCATATAAACAGCTTCTTCTTCAAACAGGGTCATTTCGATAAGCATGTCCTGTTTTTTTGATACGCGGATCGTCAGCTCGCGCCCATCCGGCACAATCTTGCCCACTTTTACTTTTCCAGAGCGAAGCCAGAAAATATCATCAGCGGGCTCACCCTCTTGGAAAAGATAGGCTCCTTTTTGAAAAGAACGTACTTTCCGCTCTTCTGTAAATAACAGCTCCAGTGCTTGTGCAAGAGAGGGTTCAAACGCCACGGAATTTACCTCTTTTTCTACTATTTTAACGAGAAAAACAGGACGTTACAACGTTTCAACCTGATTCTGCATTCTTTGAGAGAGTAAATTTTTATTCAAAAAGAAAGCCGGAAAAAGGATAAACTTGGATGGAGCTTGTTTGTCTGTCAGTAAATACGATTCTTTCACGCCGTTTTCTTTGCGGAAAAGGGGAGGATCTTTTAAAATAAAACAAAAGGTCAAAAAAGGTCAAGGGGGTTTTGAAGCATATGAACATGGAACAAATGACGTATACAATGCAGGAAGCACTGGCAGCTGCCCAGCAGAGCGCGGTTGAACGAAACCATTCAGATGTGGATACCGTACATATGCTGACAGCGCTGCTTTCAAAAGAAGATGGCCTGTTCAGCCGCATTTTTGAACGCGCCGGTCTATCAAAAGCCGCCTTCCTTAAGTTTGTCCAAAAGGAAATTCAGCTAAAGCCTGCTGTGTCAGGAAACGTGCAATACGGTGCTTACTTGTCAGGCGGGCTGAATACATGGTTTCAACGAGCGGCTGAGATGCAAAAAAAGTGGGAAGATGCATACTTATCGGTTGAACATATGGCCGCTGCGATTTTTTCAGCCGGTATGAAAACAGCCGATTTTATGAAGCAGGAAAACGTGCCAGAGAACGCAGTTTTGGAGGCTATTCATGAAATAAGGAGGAATGAAAAAGTGACGACACAAAATCCGGAATCAGGTTACGAAGCATTAGCAAAATACGGACGGGATCTGATTGAAGAAGTCCGGGCAGGAAAAATCGACCCGGTGATCGGACGGGATGAGGAAATTCGCCATGTGATCCGTATTTTGTCGCGGAAAACAAAAAACAACCCCGTACTGATCGGTGAGCCGGGCACAGGAAAAACAGCGATCGTTGAAGGGCTTGCCTGGCGGATCGTCCGTAAAGACGTGCCGGATGGCTTAAAAGACAAAACTATTTTTTCACTCGATATGAGCTCACTCATTGCCGGCGCGAAATTTCGCGGGGAATTTGAAGAGCGGCTGAAAGCGGTCTTGAATGAAGTGAAAAAAAGCGAGGGACGCATTCTCCTGTTTATTGACGAAATTCATACCATTGTCGGTGCAGGTAAAACAGAAGGGTCGATGGATGCCGGCAATATGCTGAAGCCGATGCTTGCGCGGGGAGAGCTGCACTGTATCGGTGCCACTACATTGGATGAACACCGCCAATATATTGAAAAAGACCCGGCTTTAGAGCGCCGGTTTCAGCCCGTGCTCGTCTCTGAACCAACCATTGAAGATGCGATTTCCATCCTGCGCGGCTTAAAAGAGCGGTTTGAAATTCATCACGGTGTAAATATTCATGACCGGGCGCTTGTAGCTGCGGCAACATTATCAAATCGCTATATTACGGACCGCTTTTTGCCTGACAAAGCGATTGACCTGGTGGATGAAGCCTGCGCGATGATTCGGACCGAAATTGATTCTATGCCGTCTGAACTTGACGCCGTGATGCGCCGGGTTATGCAGCTTGAAATTGAAGAAGCGGCTCTTCAAAAAGAAAAAGACCGTGAAAGTGCAGCGCGTCTTGAGCAGATTCAAAGGGAACTGGCCGACTTAAAAGAGCAGGCTGATGCGATGAAGGCCCAGTGGATGAGTGAAAAAGAAGCCATTATGAGCGTCAAAGACAAGCGGGAGGAGCTGGACCGGCTTCGCCGCGAGCTTGAGGATGCGGAAAGCAGATATGATTTAAACCGGGCAGCCGAACTGCGCCACGGTCGAATTCCGGCAGTGGAAAAAGAGCTGGCTGCCCTTGAATCGGCGGCTTCGTCCGGAAAAGACGACCGTCTGCTGCGAGAAGAAGTAACAGAAGAAGAAATTGCTTCTATCGTCGCCCGGTGGACCGGTATTCCGGTAACAAAGCTTGTGGAAGGAGAGCGTGAGAAATTGCTTCGCCTTGAAGACATTCTGCATGAGCGGGTAATCGGCCAGGATGAAGCTGTGTCTCTTGTGAGCGATGCTGTTCTGCGGGCACGAGCAGGTATTAAAGATCCGAATCGGCCGATTGGTTCGTTTCTGTTTCTTGGTCCGACCGGCGTTGGAAAAACAGAACTTGCTAAAACGCTCGCCGATGTTTTATTCGACAGCGAGGACCAGATGATCCGCCTTGATATGTCTGAATACATGGAGAAGCATTCGGTGTCGAGACTTGTCGGCGCCCCTCCGGGATACGTTGGCTATGAAGAGGGCGGACAGCTTACCGAAGCGATCCGGCGCCGTCCATATTCTGTCGTGCTGCTTGATGAAGTGGAAAAAGCGCACCCGGATGTGTTTAATATTTTGCTGCAGATGCTTGATGACGGCCGCATTACAGATTCTCAAGGCCGCATGATTGACTGCAAAAATACAGTGGTCATTATGACTTCAAATATTGGTTCATCCTTCCTGCTTGAAGCGGGTGGAGAAGAAGAGATTCCAGAAGAAGCAAAAAACAATGTAATGGCGCAGCTGCGCGGTCATTTCCGTCCGGAGTTTTTAAACCGGGTAGATGACATTGTTCTTTTCAAGCCGCTTACACGTGAAAACTTAAAAGGCATCGCCGGCAAAGTGCTTGAAGGATTGGCGGAACGCCTGCTTGAGCGCGGTGTTACGCTTCGGATAACAGAAGCGGCAAAAGAGAAAATTGCAGAGGAAGGGTATGATCCTGTTTTCGGTGCGCGGCCGCTTAAGCGGTTTGTTCAGCGTAATATCGAGACGCAGGCAGCCCGGGCGATTATTGCTGGAACGGTTTTGCCAGGAACTGAAGCTGTCGTTGATGTAGTGAATGGTGAACTTGTTGTGAAATAAGATGAAGTGTCACCTTGCCTGAAGCAATAAGGACCAAGGATGGCCGGAATATCTTTTTTCGGCTTTCATGAACAAGAATATGTCCGGCGCACGCTGTGTTACGGCTATAAAAAAAGGGCTTGTCTTATAAGCCGGTTTTCCGGCTTATAAGACGCCCTTTCTTTATGTTAAAAACATGAACATAGCCGCATTTCTACATTTTACATGCAGCGGATTTTTTTATTCTTCGAGCAAGGCTTCTTTCTTGCCCAGATCGTAAGCTTCCTGCATGACTTTCATGAACAAGCCAAAAAACGGCTCTGCCATTGCAGGTGAAAACTCAATGCCGGCTTCCTGCATTTTCTGCTGGGCTTCCGGCAGGTATTTCATTGCGATTTGCATAAATTCCATATTTTTTTCCATTATAGGATCTCCTTTTTGGCTTCAGCCAGTTCTTTCCTTCATTTTATTCAATCTGCGCAAATCGTCAAGAAAAAGAAACACTTTTTGCGCTCACAAGCCGATAAATATGCTACTATTATGAACAGAGTGCATAAAAAGAAGCAAAGGAGGCTGCCCTATGCAGTATATCATGATGTTTGTCTGGACATTCCTTTTATCTGAAATGACGGTTTATGTTATTTCCTCAATGAATGGAGCACCATTTCATTTTGAAATAGGTGTTTTCATTGCCATCGTTCTGACACTCCTGCTTATTATTGTGATCAAACTGATCCCAGATGAGCCAATTGAAAAGCATTAAAATGAAAGCGGGTTCCCATTAGACGGAATTCGCTTTTTCCTATTTAGACATTGCATTTAAAGGTGTTTTTCAGTAAAATTAGTACCAAGTCATAATAATTGCTATCACAATATGTGGTTGAAAGAAGGTGCGTTTTTTTGAACGCTGGAATATGGGGAATGGGACGTTACATTCCGGATCAAGTGATTACAAACTTTGATCTTGAAAAAAGAATGGATACTTCTGACGAATGGATTCGTACCCGCACAGGCATCGAGGAACGCCGCATTGCGGGAGATGAAGTCGGCACCGTCCATATGGCAGCAAAAGCAGCTCGAAAAGCCATTGAACATGCAGGCATTCATCCAGAAGAAATAGATTTGATTATTACAGCAACGGTTACACCGGACCACAGCTTTCCATCTGTTTCGTGTGAAATTCAGCACGAAATCGGAGCAGTCAATGCAGCCGCTATGGATATTAGTGCTGCGTGTGCCGGGTTTATGTATGGTATCATTACGGGAAAACAGTTTATCGAAACAGGTGCATACAAACATGTACTCGTTATTGGCGCAGAAAAACTGTCGAATTTGATTGACTGGGAAGACCGGAATACCGCTGTGCTGTTTGGGGACGGGGCAGGAGCTGCTGTTCTTGGGCCGGTATCAGAAGGACGCGGAATTTTATCTTTTGAGCTTGGAGCTGACGGACGCGGCGGCAAGCACTTGTATGAAGACAAATATGTTAAAATGAATGGCCGTGAAGTGTTTAAATTTGCCGTTCGCCAAATGGGAGAATCCTCTATTAGTGTAATTGAAAAAGCGGGTCTTCAAAAAGAAGACGTTGATTTTCTCATGCCGCATCAAGCCAATATCCGTATCATGGAATCGGCACGGGAGCGCCTTGGCCTGCCTCCGGAAAAAATGTCTGTAACCGTAAACCAGTTTGGCAATACATCATCTGCATCCATTCCGCTCACAATGGTAGAAGAGCTTGAAAACGGGCGGGTAAAAGATGACGACGTGATTGTCATGGTCGGTTTCGGGGGAGGATTAACGTGGGGCGCCATCGCCATGAGATGGGGACGTTAACAGCAATTTAATAAAGAGGTGAAAAATGTGGAAAAACGAAGAGTAGTAATTACCGGTCTAGGCATTGTTTCACCGGTGGGAAATACAGTAGAAGAAGCTTGGAGTAATATTACAGCAGGAAAAAGCGGCATTAAGCCGATGACCCGCCTGAATGCAGATGACTATCCTGCTAAAGTGGCGGCTGAAATCCGTGATTTTGAGCCGGAGCAATTTATAGAAAAAAAAGAAGCACGTAAAATGGACCGCTTTACACAATTTGCCGTTGCGGCGGCTAAAATGGCGGTAGCAGATGCGAAGCTCGAAATTACAGAAGAAAACGCGCCGCGCATCGGTGTCTGGGTCGGTTCGGGCATCGGCGGCATGGAAACATTTGAAACACAGTATAAAACATTTTTAGAACGCGGCTACCGCCGGGTCAGCCCGTTTTTCGTCCCAATGATGATTCCGGATATGGCCGCGGGCCAAGTCTCGATTTACCTGGGAGCGAAAGGGGTAAACTCGTGTACCGTAACAGCTTGTGCAACAGGAACAAATTCCATTGGGGATGCTTTTAAAGTTATTCAGCGCGGCGATGCCGATGCGATGATTTCAGGCGGAACAGAAGCGCCGATTACGCAAATGTCGGTTGCAGGATTTTGTGCGAACACAGCGCTGTCTACAAATCCAGATCCAGCTACAGCAAGCCGGCCGTTTGATGCTGAACGCGACGGATTTGTAATTGGTGAAGGGGCAGGTATTGTGGTCCTTGAGGAATTAGAGCATGCAAAAGCCCGCGGCGCTCACATTTATGCTGAGATTGTCGGTTATGGTTCAACAGGCGATGCTCACCATATTACAGCTCCGGCACCAGAGGGAGAAGGCGGTTCTCGTGCCATGAAAATGGCGCTTGATGATGCAGGTCTTGGCCCATCTGATATCGACTATATCAATGCACATGGAACAAGCACGCCGTACAACGATAAGTTTGAAACAGCGGCGATTAAAACCGTTTTTGGCGATCACGCCAAACAATTGGCCGTTTCTTCAACAAAATCAATGACGGGCCACCTGCTTGGTGCGGCTGGGGGTGTTGAAGCCATTTTTACTGCGCTTGCCATTCAGGAAAACACACTTCCGCCAACAATCAATCTGCAGAACCCGGATCCGGAATGTGACCTTGATTATGTGCCGAACGAAGCACGTAAAAGTGAAGTACGCGCAGCGATGAGCAACTCGCTTGGATTCGGCGGACATAACGCGACAATTGTGCTGAAACAATACAACGATTAAAAAAACAGGCCCCGGCCTGTTTTTTTTTGCTTATTTTTGCATATACATGAAGGACAAGCAGCGGAGGCGTGATAGAATGAAACTCGTTCTTTTTTTAACCGGCTTTGGCCTGGCCGTAGCAGGCGGGATTAGTTTTATTATGTATTTGAATTTACTTGCGGCAGGCATGACATGGCCTGAATACATTTCCTTTACGATTCGCCGGCCGGAATGCTATTTATTTTTCGTCGGCTGGCTGCTCATGTTTTTCGGTTTTATTGAATAAAGTAACAAAAACGTGTCGATAATGAACCCATAAAACGGTAATCAAGGAGGAATTTGATGCTGTACCTTCATGATGTGTGGGTGAACTGGTTCGAGGGAGAAGAAAATGGATGCAATGTATGCCCGTATCACGAATGGCGTAAAGACGACGGGATGATGCTGCTTGATCAAGTACCAGTTTTAATTTTACGTAAAAATGCAATGGATTTCTTTGAAAAAACTCTTTGTGAATTGCCGGAAGAGCTGCTGCAGAAAGTAGAAAGCAAAGCGTTTATCCGTAAAGGAAGCAAACGTGAAATGATGGAGTACTGCTTTATTGTTTCAGATGGAGACCGGACAATGGCTGTTGATACAAATGGATACCGGGTGCCAATTAAAAAAAGCCGCATTATGCCTCAGCATGAGTTAATTGTCCGGGAAATGGCCGACTGCCATCCGGCAGAACCGTTTTACTTCCCGGATATGGCTGAAAAAACATACAGCCTTTCAGAGCCGGCACCGGAATGGATGATTGGGTTAACAAGAAAAGAGCGGCAGCTAAAAACACTTCTGTTAATGGCTGTTGATCAGCTTATTGAATCCGACCATGAGCCGGCGTTGAAGTACTGGCTCACAGAGTGGAAGCCGGCAAAATATGAAATTATCCGGCAGATGGATTGGACATCTGCTGTGAAGATGTTTAGTGAATCAGTTGTAATGGGCTGGACTTCTGCACATGAACAGCTGTGTGCCCAGATGATTAAAGGGCGCCCGTTCTTTGAAAAAATGTATGAGCAGGAAATGAAAGTCGTAACAAGCAAATAAAAAACGTTCCGGTTTATACCGGAACGTTTTTTATTTGTGTTTGCGGCCGAGACCCATCGCATTTTCCATTTTTTTCAGCATTTTACCGGCTCTAAAGCGGGCTTTTTCAGCGCCTTCGTCTAGGATCTGGTCTAGCTCATCAGACTCAATTAATGCATAGTAGCGTTCTTGAATCGGTGCTAAATGCTTGATGACAACATCGGCTGCTGCCTGTTTAAAGTCCCCATAGCCTTTTCCGCTAAACTGCTGTTCAAGATCCGCAACCGAAATTCCTTCAAGTGCTGAGTAAATAGACAGAAGGTTTGAGATGCCAGGCTTGTTTTCCTTGTCGTACTTTACTACGCCTTCCGAATCGGTTACGGCACTTTTGATTTTTTTCTCAATTTGCTTCGGTTCATCCAAAAGCGTGATAAATGCTTTTTGGTTTGGATCGGATTTACTCATTTTTTTCGTTGGTTCCTGCAGAGACATGACCCGTGCGCCTTCTTTCGGAATACGCACTTCAGGAATCGTGAAAATATCATTGTATTTTCGGTTAAACCGCTCCGCCAAATCGCGTGTCAGCTCAAGGTGCTGCTTTTGGTCTTCGCCAACCGGCACCAGGTCGGTGCCGTAAAGCAGGATATCCGCTGCCATGAGAGGAGGATATGTAAGCAGTCCGGCTGATACCGCTTCTTTACCTGCAGATTTGTCTTTAAATTGTGTCATTCGCTCCAGCTCTCCGATGTAAGAGACACACTGAAGCATCCAGCCCGCCTGTGCATGAGCAGGCACTTCTGATTGGATAAATAGGGTTGCTTTAGAAGGATCAAGCCCTATAGCCACGTAAAGCGCTGCCAGGCTGCGGATATTTCTGCGCAGCGCGAGGCGGTCCTGCTGAACGGTAATGGCATGCTGGTCTACAATGCAAAAAAAGCAGTCATAGTCTTCCTGTAATTCGACAAACTGCCGCATAGCACCGATATAATTACCCAATGTAACAGAGCCGCTTGGCTGAATGCCGGAAAAAATTGTTTTCATCATTAGTCCACTTCACTTCGTTTCATCTTGATATGTGTTCCATTATAAATAAAACAAACTGAATATTCAAGATGACAAGAAATAAGAAGAAAACAGGGCCAGCAAGACAGCACCCTGTTCAAAGGAAGGAGGCAGCTCATTGTACGGATATTTGCGGGGCGTCAATGTGGCCGGCAAGACAAGGTGGAGAAGCATAGTTTAGCTTTTGACTACTTTGTTTAATGCTCTGAAAAAGAGTTGAATAAATTTTAAAAAATCTACGAAGCGGCCCAATAAGCGGCCGCTTTTTTAAATTATAGGTTTAAGCGTTTAAAAACGGTCTATATTATATAAGAAGCACTTAATATGGGTAAGCAAAGGAGACATGCATGAACTGGTATGAAAAGTTGAATCAATATTTTCCGATTGAAGAAATGAAGGCAAAAGAACAAATCGATGTGCTGCTCGCTGAACGCGGCGATGTTTACCATAAAGATGAAGGTCCGAACCACGTACTCATTTATGTAGAGTTTGACGGGTTTGTTTTTGTCGACTATCTTTTTGTGTCCAAACAAGCAAGGGGACAGGGACTAGGCAAAAAACTGATTGATGGATTAAAGTCGAAAAACAAACCGGTCATTCTTGAGGTTGAACCGGTTCAATATGAGGACACAGATACGGAAAAAAGGCTTCGCTTCTATGCCCGTGAAGGATTTGAACATGCTTCTAAAATCGGCTACCGCCGGCGTTCGCTTGCGACCGGACGGGAAACGGTGATGGAAATCCTTTATTGGAGCCCAAGTGGGGCAGATGAGGAAGATATTTACGAAGCGATGGTTCGGACATATCGTGATATTCATAAGTATAAAGACAAAGAAATTTACGGAGCTCCTTTCGCACCGGTAAGCGAAACCCTTTCCTTTATAGATAAAGAAGAGCGTGAGAATATTCTTGAGCCGTTTGAATCCTCACAAAAAGTTTAAAAAGGTGCAGCTTTGACGTTTAGTTGACACATTCACCGGGTACAATGTATTTGTAAGTAAAAGATAATTGTTCGTACAACTGAAAACGATATTCAATTGGCTGTTATTTCATGGTATAATACATATGTAGCCGGTTGTTGAGGAGTTTCACTTATCTATGAAATCTCCATGAACGTTCGATTCCTCAAATTGACAGGTATTATATATTTTATTTAAGGAGTGTGAATGAGGAATGGTTACACTATATACATCACCAAGCTGCACCTCATGCCGAAAAGCAAAAGCGTGGTTAGAGGAACACGAAATTCCTTACGTGGAACGCAATATTTTCTCAGAACCGTTAAGCATTGACGAGATCAAAGAAATTTTGCGTATGACGGAGGACGGAACGGATGAAATCATTTCAACACGTTCGAAAATTTTCCAAAAATTGAATGTTGATCTTGAAACACTTCCACTTCAAGATTTGTTTGAATTGATCCGACAAAACCCAGGATTGCTTCGTCGTCCGATTATTATGGATGAAAAGCGCCTGCAAGTTGGTTATAACGAAGATGAAATTCGTCGTTTCTTACCGCGGAAAGTTCGTACTTTCCAGCTGCTTGAAGCACAACGTATGGTTAACTAATTGACAAAGAAAAATTCCTGCCCGGTATGCAGGAATTTTTTATTTTTTTTAACCGTTTTAGCTTGAAGAACGCAGAAAATTCAGTTAGAATGTGCAGACACCTAAGTCTTTCTGTTTTCATTTACGCCTTGTTTATCATACAATATAAAGAAGGGATGGGGATATGTTTCCGCACCCCTGTGAACCCTCTAAATGGAAGGGAGAGACCGCATAATGGAAATTGAACGCATTAATGATAACACGGTGAAGTTTTTCATATCATATGTTGATATAGAAGAACGGGGCTTTGACCGCGAGGAAATCTGGTACAACCGGGAACGCAGCGAAGAACTGTTCTGGGATATGATGGAGGAAGTCCACGACGAAGAAGATTTTACAGTGGATGGGCCTCTTTGGATCCAAGTGCATGCACTTGATAAAGGTTTGGAAATTTTGGTTACCCAGGCAAATCTGACAAAAGACGGACAGCGTCTGGAACTGCCATTTACAAGCGATAAAATGGATGTAAATGGGCAGATTGAAGATTTGCTTGATGAACATTTTGACCGTTCAGAAGAAGACGATGCGCCGCTTGATTTTGTTCTTGCATTCCGTGATTTTGAAGACGTTATCGCGCTTAGCAATCGCGGCGGTCTCGATTACTTGACCACTTCCTTGTATGCGCATGAAAATCGTTATTATCTGTTTGTTGAGTTCGCGGACGATCGTTTCCAGGAAGAAGAAATTGATGATGCGCTCAGCATTCTGCTTGAATATACGCATGAATCCCGCATGACGATCCATACACTTCAGGAATACGGAAAATGCATCATGCCTGAAAATGTATTTGAAACCGTTCGTCAATACTTTTCATAACCAGCATCCTCTTGACATGTCAAGAGGATGCTTTTTTTGCAAAAAAAAGGAAGTGCCCTCCCGCTTGTCGAATCGTATAAAATGAAAGGAGAGGATATCTGTATGCTGTCGGCAGTGAATCGACAAGGAAAGCCGGTCGTATTGACCGGGACAGAAGCCAAGTCACTAGCTCTTCGTTTAAAAAATACTCCACATTACTGCCCGCAATGTGGTAGCCCTGTCATGATTAAAGCAGGGAATGTTAACATTCCACATTTTGCCCACATTTCCCACACTTTATGCCACTCATTTTCAGAACACGAATCTCCCAGGCATTTAGCTGGAAAAGCAGACTTATTTCAATGGATTACCCAAACAGCAGAAGCAGAATTGGAAGCATGTTTGCCAGGCGGAGGCCAGCGCCCGGACATTTTAACAGGAAATATAGCGGTTGAGTTTCAGTGTTCTTCGATTTCCGCTACTTTATTTGAGGAGCGGACAGAGAAGTATACAGCGCGTGGAATGATTCCGTTTTGGATATATGGAGGCAAGCCGGTTGAGCGGAAAGGGAGCTATGTAAAGCTGACGCCTTTTCAGCGGCTGTTTTTGCGTTTTCATCCTCAGCTGGGCTTTTATTTTTTGTCGTATGACCCTGAACGAAAAGGATTTACGCTATATAAAAACATCATTCCGCTTACGGTAACACTTTGTACAGCACACCAGCGCTTCATTCCTATTCAAGACATGACGTTTCCTCCGTCTGCTTCGGGCGGCGAAAGAGAGGTATCTGACCTGAATACCTTTTTTGATTACAGGAGGAAATGGATCGATCAGACCTGCCAGTTTGACCGGGGGCACCGACATCCTTTTCTTCAAGCGGTTTATGCATCCGGCCGTAATCCTTATTTGCTGCCGGAACACATTGGGCTTCCTGTCCGCAGCAGTATAGCGATTCGGAACCATCCGATTGAATGGCAGTTTTATCTTTTGCTGGAGCTGGAGAAGCGTCCGGCTGAAGAAATTATTCGACGCCGAATCGAGCTTGGGCATGTAAAAGAGCAGCCGCTGCCGCTTGCCGGCGGAAAAACACCGGAGATGGCTGCTGTAGAATATGCCGCGCTGCTGGATGTAATCGGAAATCCGCTTTCTTTGGACAGCCCTTCGCTCGGTGTGAAGCTGGAAAAAGAAAAAGCCTTTACAGAGGCATCCGGGAAGGCTGTTTTAGACAAGCTGATTTTTTGAGGTGAAAAACAAAGGATTATATAATAAGGAAGGAGAATGGTTATATACATAAAAGGAGGTTTTTGAAGATGGCAGAAAATGCAGTAAAACAGCTTCCGGCACGTTCCGAGGTGCCGGAGGAGCTGAAATGGCGTCTTGAAGATATTTTTGTAACGGATGAAGAGTGGGAGAAGGAGTTTAAAGCGCTTCAGACGCTTGCAGGAGAAGCCTCTTCCTATAGAGGGACCCTTGATGAAAGTGCAGAGCAGATGTATGCCTTTTTCTCCTGGCAGGATGTTCTGCTTGAGCGGATGGGCCGTCTATATACGTATGCGCATATGCGCTACGATGAAGATACTCAAAACGCTCATTACCAGGGCATGAATGACCGGGCTAAAATGCTGTATACGCAAATTGCAGGAGCGCTTTCGTTTGCCGATCCTGAAATTTTGTCGATTGACGAAGAAAAAGTAAATGGGTTTGTCGCATCCCATGAGCCGCTCCAATTGTACAAAAAAGTGCTGGATGACTTAAACAAGCAGCGTCCGCATGTTCTGTCTGCAACAGAAGAGAATTTACTGGCGCAGGCATCAGATGTATTAGGTTCATCGAGTGCAACATTTGGAATGCTGAATAATGCTGACCTGGAATTTCCGGTTATCCAGGATGAAAACGGAGAAAGTGTACAAATTACACACGGCAACTACGTGCGGTTTCTTGAGTCATCGGACCGACGTGTTCGAGAGGAAGCTTTTAAAGCCGTGTATGCCACCTATGGAAAATTTAAAAATACATTTGCTTCAACGCTATCCGGCCAGGTGAAACGGGATAATTTCTCTGCAAGTGTACGCCATTACAACAGCGCGCGAGAGGCAGCACTGTCACGTAATCATATTCCTGAAGAGGTATACGACAATTTAGTGGCTACCATTAACAAAAATCTGCCGTTGCTTCACCGTTATGTGGCGCTGCGCAAGCGGGTACTTGGTCTTGATGAACTGCATATGTACGATTTGTATACGCCGCTTGTAGCAGAAGGCAAGTTTGATGTCACGTATGACGAAGCGAAAGATCTTCTTCAAAAAGGTTTACAGCCGCTCGGAAAAGAATACATCGAGATTTTAACGACAGGGTTAGAAAGCCGCTGGGTCGATGTAGTGGAGAATAAAGGAAAAAGAAGCGGGGCTTACTCCTCCGGTGCTTATGGCACAAATCCTTACGTTCTGATGAACTGGCAGGATAATGTAAACAATTTGTTTACACTTGCTCATGAATTTGGGCACAGCATTCACAGCTATTATACACGTGCGAGCCAGCCGTATATTTATGGGGACTACTCTATTTTCGTAGCAGAAGTGGCTTCTACGTGCAACGAATCCATTTTAAATGATTATTTGCTGAAAGCAACAGACGATGAGAAAAAACGCATTTACTTGCTGAATCATTTTCTTGAAACATTCCGCGGCACGATTTTTCGCCAGACGATGTTTGCAGAATTTGAACACCTGATTCATGAAAAAGCGCAAAAGGGAGAAGCACTGACAGCAGATGGCTTAAGTGAAGCTTATTACGCACTGAATAAAAAGTATTTCGGTGATGATATGGTTATTGATGAAGAAATTGCACTTGAATGGGCACGCATTCCGCATTTCTATTATAATTATTACGTATATCAGTATGCGACAGGCTTAAGTGCAGCGATTGCGCTGTCTTCACAAATTTTAAAAGATGGCGAGCCGGCTGCCCAGCGGTACATTAATGAGTTCTTAAAAGCAGGAAGCTCTGCAGATCCAATTGAAGTATTAAAGCGTGCAGGCGTTGATATGACGGAAGCAGGTCCGATTGAAGCAGCCTGCCGTGTGTTTGAGGAAACACTGGACGAAATGGAGAAATTATTGGGTTAATTTGTAAGTTATCGCTGTCAAATCCATTATTATGTCGATTTTGTGAATTGAAGGGTCATTCCTTGCAAAAAATGTGCCACACATGGTACGATGGGGTCGTGAAGTTGATCACAAACAAACATATACCCCTTTGTTTGACCGTGAAAAATTTCTCCCATCCCCTTTGTTCGTAAGAAAGAGCCCCGCTTCGGCGGGGCTTTTTCTATTTGGATGCACTAAAAAAAACACCAGCATCCGATGCTGGCGTTTTTACTGAATATATTCCCAAAAAGTGCCGTGCTTCGTATGGATCCTGCGGACTTTTCGCTGCAGAAGCAGTTTTTTCATTTCGCATTCTGTCTGGCCGTCGGTCCAATCATAAACGCCTCTTATTTCACTTGTGGCCGCAATGCGAAAGTATTGCATAAATTCTTCAAGTGAAGGCGGGTCAAGCGGTTCTGGTATTTCTTCTAGAATTTCCTGCAGAATTTGTACGTAAATATCATAGGAATAAAGGCCGGCAATTTTAATACCTTCATCTTCAATGCGTTCATTAAAAAATACGATCGTCGGCGCTTCGTCCACATCCATTTCACATGTGACCGTTAAATCACTTTGAAAGGCTTTTGTGGCACCAGCTGAATAAATATCATTTAAAAACTCGCTTTTGTCGAGTCCCGCCTCTTCAGCACAGCGGGTTAACACAGTTATATCTGCGACATTCTCTTTATCTAAAAATAATTGCTCCTGAATTCTCCGGAGGAACTTACTGCCGGCCCGTTTTCCTTGCAGCTCAGCTGCTTTGATGGCAATAGATGCAAGAAAAGGAGATTCGATCGTCTCTTCCTCCCAGACGGATTCCTCGCAGGCAAGCCCGCTTTGCTCCACTGCAAGAAGAGGCTTAGCTGTATTCAAGGCAGTCAGCTTGCCGGTTAATACCTGCTTCAACTTGAAATAATGGCCGTATTCTACTTGCAGCTTCCGAATAAGGGGGTCGAGCGCCCAGCAATCCGGGCACAAAGGATCAATAAATACATAGAGTTCGAGCGGCTTTTGCCGGGCAGAGCAAATACGTTCAGGCAGTTGCATCGAATTCACAAAGCATCACCCTTATCATCCGGCTGGTTCACCATATGAAACGCCGTTTGTTTAAGTCGTTCAAAAAAGAAAACACGCAATTCACCGGTTAAATGCACATCATCCATTGCCGCATTCATGCACTCCAGCCAGGCTTCTGCGCGTGCTGGCGTAATAGGGAAAGGCAAATGGCGTGCCCGGAGCATCGGGTGCCCGTGTTCATCTGTATAAAGGCTTGGTCCACCTAGAAATTGAGTTAGAAATTGTTTCTGCTTTCGGGCAGTTTCGGTTAAATCATCGGGAAAAATCGGCGCAAGATCCGGATGCTGCGAAACGCGGCTGTAAAAAACGTCCACCAGTTCTGAAAGCTGTTTCCCGCCAATGATGTCGTATGGAACATTGGATTGCTCGGCCATAAACGTTACTCCTTTTTTCCTCGTAATGTATCTTCATTTTAACAAGGCTTTCGACATAAAACAAATGATAGGATTGAGGGCATATCTCCAAAACATCCCTTTTCTTTAAAAAAAACCGGCTCTACGCATTGTAGTAGCCGGTGATCTTTTTTACATAGTTTTGTGTTTCATTGAATGGCGGGATGCCGCCATACTTCTTTACGTTGCCCGGCCCTGCATTATATGCAGCGAGCGCAAGGGAAATGTCTCCATCAAACATATCGAGCATTTGGCGTAAATATTTCGTTCCGCCAAATATGTTTTGTTCTGGGTCCATTGAATCTTTAACACCGAGGTAGCTTGCAGTGCCCGGCATTAATTGCATAAGCCCTGAAGCGCCCGCGTAGCTGACGGCATTCGGGTTAAAATTGGATTCCTGTTTAATCACAGATTGGATCAATTTTTTCGGAACATTGTACTTCTCGGCAGCCCTGGTAATAATATCATCAAAATCTGTTTTAGGTGCGGCTGCAATGTCGGCGCCGGCTTTTGTGAAGAGGGCTGGTGCAGATGCTGCAGAAGAAGCGGCACTCACGGAAGCGGAGGTCCCGGCTTGAATAATTTCAAGACCCTGCGCAAGCGCCTGCTGTAAAATAGAGCCAAACACATTGCCTGTCCCAGCGGCAGAAGAAAATGGAGAAGTGGTTCCTGTTCCAGCGGCTTTAGCGACAGTCGTGTTGATCATCGTGTTGAAAAAGTTTGTATCCACGTTGTTAGTTTCCCCCATGTTGTGTAAGTGCGTGATAGAAACGGCGGATTTTATTTTCTGCCGGTGTGTAGTCAATGCCATATTTCTTCAAAATTTGATAAAAAACATCTTCTCCAGAAGCATCCTTTGCTTCATATTCAATCTCGTAATCTTCCTGCCCGAGATACGTGCTATGGTCAAACACGAGCAGGCCGCCTTCGTAAGCCATCTCTGCCCGTGTTGTTGAAAGCGTGCCAAAGTGAGCGAAACTGGCCGCGCCAGCGCGGCCAGCCGCCCGGCTGATGACTTTATTATCAGGAAGAGTGCCGGCTAAGGCGTCCTTCACTTCAAGTTGTGATAATGAAACCGTTGATTCTAAAAGACCTGTATCTGCTGGTTCTTTCAGCGTCATTTCCGCTCGTCCGCCCTTTTCACGGATGCGAAGCGCGGCGCCGGCTTCTTTAAGCAAAAAATCTGATGTATCAAAATAGTGGTTGGACTGCTGTTGAAAAGGTCCTGGATCAAAAGCGGCGACAAGCTGATCAAACTGTGTTTTTGTAACCACACATTTAAATTCAATTTCAATTTCTTCCTTCATCGTGTCCGCCTCATTTTCCATAATGTTCTTCTTTTATTGTATCCTGTTCGAACCGTGTTTGAAAGAGTAAAATGTGGTAAAATGTTTACGAAGTTTTGAATGAACGGTTGTTGTAAAGGAGAAGTGAAGAATGAGAACGAAATGGCATTTTACAAAAACAGAATGGGCAGGCGAAACGCTTCGTCTTTTATCAGAGGAAGAGGTACAGGTCACACACTTGAAGCCGGTCTCCCAGGTGATTACCGATTCAGACGCCGCGGCTTTTGTGTATCTGGCGGAAGCAGAGCCGGGATATGTTTATCTATATGTACACGAGAGTACGTGGGAAGAAGTAAAGAGAGCGATTGACGGCGGGCATCCGGTTGAAGCAGCCGGAGCGGACGGTACATTTCTGCTTGCCTCGTTTCATGAGGAAATGAGCGATCTGCTTGTCAACATCGAAGGAAACAGCAACTACGGCGAAGAAATGGTAGAGAAAGTGGAACGTGTTTTTTTCGCCGAACAGCGCTAATGGAGGACACCGTGCATGGACAACTGGGATGAGTTTTTAGTACCGTACAAGCAGGCGGTAGAGGAATTAAAAGTGAAGCTGCGCGGCATTCGCAAGCAGTTTACACTGGAAGACGACCGTTCACCAATCGAATTTGTGACAGGACGGGTAAAGCCGGTTCCAAGCATCCTAGATAAGATGGAAACGAAACGAATTCCAATGGAACGCATCCAGCAGGATATGCAAGACATTGCCGGGCTGCGCATGATGTGCCAGTTTGTGGATGATATTAAAATCGTTGTGGAGATTTTGCGCAAGCGGAAAGATTTTAAAATCGTTGAAGAAAAAGATTATATTTCCCATAAAAAACCAAGCGGCTACAGATCCTATCATGTAGTGATTGAATATCCGGTACAGACCATTCACGGGGAAAGAAAGCTGCTTGCTGAAATTCAAATCAGAACGCTTGCCATGAATTTCTGGGCGACCATTGAGCATTCGCTGAATTATAAATACAATGGCGATTTTCCGGAAGAAATTCAAACAAGGCTGCAGCGTGCGGCAGAGGCCGCTTTCCGGCTGGACGAGGAAATGTCCTTGATCCGGGAAGAGATCCAGGAAGCGCAGCTGTTTTTTACAAAGAAAAAAGAATGACTACTAAACGGCAGGGGTGAGGCAGAATGAAATTTGCGATTACATCAAAAGGGGACGCCAAGTCCAATGCATTAATGCATAAAATCCGCAATTACCTGACGGATTTTAAATTAACGTACGATGAAAGCGAGCCGGATATCGTCATTTCGGTTGGAGGAGATGGAACGCTTCTTTACGCGTTTCACCGGTATAATGGACGTCTTGATAAAACGGCATTTGTCGGGGTACATACGGGACATCTTGGTTTTTATGCGGACTGGACACCGGATGAAATTGAGAAGCTGGTAATCGCCATTGCGCGGACGCCATATCAGATCATTGAATATCCACTTCTTGAAGCGATTATCCGCTATCAGGATGGGGGTAAAGAAACACGCTATTTGGCCTTGAATGAATCAACCGTTAAAAGTGTGGATGGAACACTTGTAATGGATGTGGAAATTCGCGGCGAGCAGTTTGAGCGTTTTCGCGGCGATGGCTTGTGCGTATCAACGCCATCTGGCAGCACAGCCTATAATAAAGCGCTTGGCGGAGCTATTTTGCATCCGTCAATCCGCGCCCTGCAGCTGGCGGAAATGGCATCGATCAACAACCGTGTGTTCCGGACTGTTGGCTCACCGCTGATTTTGCCCGCTCACCATACGTGTATTTTAAAACCGGTTAACCGGCCGGATTTTTTAGTGACTATCGATCACTTAACAATTTTGCATAAAGATGTAAAATCCATTCAATATCGTGTTGCCACAGAAAAAATCCGTTTTGCCCGCTTCCGGCCGTTCCCATTTTGGAAAAGGGTGCATGATTCCTTTGTCAGCAGTTAATGGAAAGCCGTTCGAATTGTGCTGGACTGCGGATGAGGATGGACTGCTGCTCCGAACCTTTTTAGCGCAAAAGGCGATCTCCAAGCGTGCTTTAACGGATATTAAATTTACCGGCGGGCTGATTGAAGTAAATGGCTGTGAAGTAAATGTCCGCCATGTGTTATCCGCAGGAGATGCCGTACGGGTAGTGTTTCCGCCCGAATTACCATCAGGCGGACTCGAGGCGGAGCCGGTCGATCTTCCGGTTTTGTTTGAGGATGAAGCGCTGATCGCTGTCGCCAAGCCGGCGGGCATGAACACGATTCCGTCCCGCGAGCATCCATCCGGCTCGCTTGCATCCGGCCTGCTCTGGCTGTATAGGGAGCAGGGGCTGCAGGCAACGGCACACATCGTTACCCGGCTGGACCGCGATACATCAGGGATTGTCCTTGCGGCGAAAAACCGATACGTGCATCATTTAATGTCTGAGATGCAAAAGCAAAAAAAGGTGTTCCGTCAATATGAAGCACTTGCAGAAGGCATTTTTGAGCAGGCATCCGGTTTAGTAGAAGCGCCGATTGGCCGCCGGGACGACAGCATTATTGAACGAATGGTGCGTGAGGACGGCCAATATGCCCGGACGGTTTACAAAGTGATCCGGCAGTACGATGATTTTGCTCATGTGGCTGTTAAGCCGGAAACCGGGCGGACGCACCAGATTCGTGTTCATCTTGCCCATCTTGGTCATCCGCTTGCAGGCGATGATTTATATGGAGGCAGCAGGAGCCGCATAAACAGGCAGGCACTTCACTGTGGATCGCTGTCGTTTCACCATCCTGTAACAGGCTCGCCTATCGATCTTACAATGCCCATGCCAATGGATATGAGAAATATGGTTATATAGAAAAACCCGGATTCCACTATGGAACCCGGGTTTTTTTATGAAACATCGCAGAATGAACGGAATTTTTCTCGAACGAGCGGCTGTTGGGAATCCACCGATAGGATTTCACGCTCCGGCCAGCGCAGTGCGGTCAGCTTGCCGCCAAATACACAGCCGGTGTCGATATTGATGGTGTTGCCGATCGCGCGCGGCGCGCTGACAGGCGTATGGCCGTACACAACATATGCATCTCCTGCGTACTTTTTTGCCCAGTCGCGGCGGACAGGAGAGCCATCCGGATGTTTTTCACCTGTAATGTCTCCGTAAAGCACAAACGTTTTTACACGCGCATCAAATCGGCCAATATAGTCGGCACGTATCCCGGCGTGAGCAATCACAAGCCGCTGGTCTTCAAGCACGTGATAGAGCGGTGACTCTTCATACATAGACAGGAACCGTTTTCTAAGCAGGCGGTATTCATTGGCAGGCATGGAATCAAGCTCTGCCACTGTTGTTTCCAGTCCATGTGTTTCCTGAACGTTGTTGCCAAGAAAATACCGGTACAGCTTATTGCAGTGGTTGCCTGGCACAAAAAGGGCATTTTGCTCTTCAAACAGCCGGCAGACAACGTCCATTACCCGGACCGAATCCGGGCCCCGGTCGGTTAAGTCGCCGACGAAAGCCAGCGTCCGCCTATCCGGATGAATAGGGATACCTTCGTCCCATTTGTATCCAAGCGTATGCGTCAGCATATGAAACTCATCGAAACAGCCGTGTATGTCTCCGATAATATCCAGCTTCATTCAATCGCTCCCCATTCATTTTTGTCTACTGCATTAGTATAATCCGTTTGGAGAAAATTTAAAAGCCGGGCAAAAGCTGGCATGATATTCGTTGATTTTTTTGGCAATCATGATAAGATTAACACTAGGTACTAATAACTTGTATAAATGGAGGAGCGGATTTATGCTATTTTCACTTGAAGGAAAAACATTTGTCGTAATGGGTGTTGCCAACAAGCGCAGCATTGCATGGGGAATTGCCCGCTCTCTGGATGCAGCAGGAGCACGTCTTATTTTTACTTATGCAGGCGATCGTTTAGAAAAAAACGTTCGTGACCTGGCGGCAACACTTGAAAATCAAAAGGATCCGTTCATTTTACCATGTGATGTAACAGATGATTCCGCGATTGAAGAATGCTTCCGTGCCATCAAAGAAAAAGAAGGTGTCATCCACGGTCTTGCTCATTGTATCGCGTTTGCCAACAAAGAAGACTTAGACGGCGATTTTGTCGATACATCCCGCGATGGCTTTATGCTTGCCCACAACATCAGTGCTTACTCGCTGACAGCGGTAGCAAAATATGCGAAGCCTCTTATGACAGAAGGCGGCAGCATTGTGACACTGACGTACCTCGGCGGTGAGCGCGTAATTACAAACTACAACGTGATGGGTGTCGCAAAAGCGTCCCTTGATGCAAGCGTGCGTTATTTGGCTGCTGATCTTGGCAAAGACGGCATTCGTGTGAACTCGATTTCTGCAGGACCAATTCGTACACTGGCTGCAAAAGGCATTAGTGATTTTAATGAGATGCTGACTCAAATTGAAGAACGAGCACCGCTTCGCCGGACAACAACACAGGAAGAAGTAGGCGATACAGCTGTTTTCTTGTTCAGCGATATGTCTCGTGGCATTACCGGTGAAAACATTCATGTGGATTCCGGCTACCACATTACAGGCAATTAATTAAAAAAACCGTCCATATTGGGCGGTTTTTCTGCATATACTGGACAAAAAAGCGGAGGTGTGTGCATATGAAAAAAACACCTGGTCCCTTGCTTTATATTGGTCAGCCTCATTTGACACCTATTCAGCCCGTAATGCAGAAAATTGCTAAAGCAGAATCAGAGGGAGAAATTATCGAAGAGGTGAAACAAGAGGTTGAGGAAAAGCAATTGACGCCGCCGGTCCAAAAAAAAGAAGAAAAGTCAGGCGACGGCCGCTTAAAACCATTTCGGGAAATGAGTATAACAGAAAAAGTCGTTTACCTTGCTGAGCGGCGCATTCCGGTTCCGTGCCGTTTTGAGTGGAGTGGTCCTACGGTTCGGGGTGTTATTCAATCGTTTGATGAAACGTACGTATGGATACTTGATGAAGAAAGCCATACACCGGTGCAGGTTCCTATTGCTGACATTGTGTATATCCGTCTCGCTGGAACATAAAAAAAGCCGCCCCGTTAGTGGAGGCGGTAGATTTTAACGGCAGATATCAAGATCAACGTCTTTGATGCACTGAACCGCAATAAATTCATTTAGATCGACCGTTATGCAGCTTCGTGTCTTGTCAAAATTTTCGACTTTACACACCTGCTTTAAGCTGATACCTTCGTCGCAGGCAAGGTTAACCGGCTCATGATCATCATCAAGCGGCATAAGTACCCGCAGGCGCGCACAGCAGCTGTCAAATACATCTTCTACACGGAAGAAGATGGATACACAGCCGGCGTCACAATCATCAGCTTCATCTGGACTAAAGAAAGCAAAAAATGGCTTCCCTTTTTTTGTTGTCAGTGTAAACACACGTGTATCTGCATTGCGGCGGCGCGGTCCATCCAGGTCGCCCAGCGGCTCAGCGAAGCAGTCTTTGCAATCACGGCACTCTTCATCTTCTCGTGCGTCTTGAATATCACGGATCGCGCGGACAACTTCGCATACACAGCTCTCAAACTTGTCATCATCGCGATGCTTGTGGCATCCCATTGTGCATTCCTCCTTTAATATCGGTACATTATTACAGTATGAATTTCATTCAAAAAGGCATGGACAAATGCCGCATTGAATGGAATTTTTTTTTTGGTTTCGCACATACTGATCGAAAATGGAGGTGCGGGTATGAAAAAAACAGCATGCATTTTTTTAGTTCTTTTGCTGGCAGGGTGCGGACCCGAGCACGACGGGACGGCGATGATTGAAAAAGCAGATCCCGATGCTGTTCAGCTGGACGGTCATGATGATCAGCTGGCAGCAGAAATAAAAAAGGAAGCAGATTCTTTTGATGAGATTTACGATACAGCCGTTGTAAAAGGCACGAAGCAGCTGCTTGTAGCCTACAAAGTGCGCCATCTGGAGCGGTTTCGGATGAAGCAAATCGAAAAAAAACTGGCTGAACGTATGAAAAAAACGGCAGAGAAAGAAAAAGTAGAAATTGTTGTGTCAAGCGATTATAAGATTTTTCTTGAAGCAGTTCGTTTAAAAGAAGATATGGAAGCGGGACATTTTACAGAAAAAGAAGCGGACAAACGCCTGGCGGAAATTATTAAATTGAAAAAAGAAATGGCGTAGAGAAAGGAAGAAAAAGATGATCGCAATGTTTTTTTGGGCATTTGTCGTCGGCGGGCTTATTTGTGTCATTGGTCAGCTTATGATGGACCTTGGAAAGTTGACACCAGGTCATACGTTGTCGATTCTCGTTTCAGTCGGAGCACTGCTTGCAGGCTTTGATCTTTATGAACCGCTTGTAGGTTTTGCCGGCGCCGGTGCAACAATGCCGATTACAAGCTTTGGCAATTCACTTGTAGAAGGTGCGATGCAGGAAGCTAAGCTCCATGGAGTAGTCGGCGTGCTGACCGGCATGTTTGAAGTGACAAGCTCAGGTATTTCTGCTGCGATCGTGTTTGGATTTATCGGTGCCCTCTTTTTTAAACCAAAAGGGTGAACAGGGCCCATCCCTTTTTGCCCCCCTCTCATATGATAAGGAGAGAACAGTGAAAGGGGGAGAAATATATGGCAATGTATGGATGCGGCGGTTACGGTGGCGGTTATGGCGGCTCAAGCACATTTGTATTGATTGTTGTTTTGTTCATTTTGCTCATCATCGTCGGTGCGAGTTTTTATTGATGCATTAGAAGGAGGAGCGGACAATGAACGATAAATTTTTCGGCAATATTGAAAAAAAGACCGGCGTGCGTATGAGCGATATATTTGCACTCGTCGACTCTCTTCAATATGCTGATTTCAAAGATGAACGGACAATCCGTGCGGTTGTCGCGCAAACAGCCGCGCTTGCCGGGAAAAAAGTGCCGAAGCAGGTCGAAGATGAAATCGTCCGCACGATCTTAAAAGACGGCAAAAAGCTCGATATAAATACGATCACAAAGATGATCAAATGAGCCTAGAAAGAGAGCAGCAAAAACGCTGCTCTTTTTCCTATTTATACAGGTCAAATGATCTGTTTCTCAATTAAAGCGTTTACGTAAGGAATAAATAAGGAAAAAGCGAATATATATGGAGATTAATGAATATTTTATTGAAAGGAGCGAATAACATGGGCTACATTCTTCCAATCCCACAATTCCAATACAATGATTACAGAGAACGGGTTTTAAACGAAGCAGCCGTTGGGTATGCACCGATTGATCCGACTTCAAAAGTAACATTTGAAAAAGTGCTGCAAGACCGCACAGAGCCACAGGTCCAGTTAAGCACGGAAGAAATAAGAAGAAAACGGCAAAGTGAGCATGAAGCATTTCGTGTACATATGGCGCAGATCAGTGGAAGAGGCATTGAAATTGACCGTCTTGCATAACGAAGCAGCGTTTACATAAGCGCATAAAAAAGCGTATTCTCCTCATCGAGAACACGCTTTTTTGTGGTTACAGCGGTTTTGTCATCGTTTTATGCAAAATGCCTGCATCCAAAAACTCGCCAGATACGACTGTATAGCCGCGCTTTTCATAAAAGGGAATAGCATGAAGCTGTGCGTCAAGCTTAAGCATTGTGAGGCCGGCTACCGATTGAGCATGCTGCTCAATCGCTTCCATAATCAGATTGCCGGCGCCGCGCCCTCTTGCTTCTTTGAGCACACAAATCCGTTCCACTTTTCCAAATTCTCCGACAGTACGAAACCGGCCGGCGCCGCACGGCTTTTGCTCTTCATCATACAAAATAAAATGAACAGCTTCATCTTCCAGCTCATCAATTTCAAGTGCAGGCGGAACATTTTGTTCTCCTACGAAAACGGTTGTGCGTACAGAATACGCATCTTCCCGCTGATCAAGATCTGTTGTTTTTACAACGTTCACGTTTTATGCATCCTTCCCAAGTAAAAATGTTTCATAAACTGTCCATGAGCCATTCTCAAGCTGATACAGCAAATGAAAACGGTCTGCTTTTTCCGTTAAATCAATCGATTCCATCTGCAGGGCTCCATATACATCGGAATGTTCATCATTAGACAGCTTCTGGCCGATTGTAATGTGGGGAACGAATCCGTACGGCTCCTCACCTGGAAATTCCTCCGTATGGAGCATTTCATATAAAGAAGTGAGTGTATCGTTCGGATCCACTTTAAAATAAATCACGTTATTTACCGGTTCGAACGATTTAACTTTGCTGACGTGATACGAAAACGGCTGATGAAGCGAAGCAACACGGCGCAGCTGCTCTGCAATCTTGCTTATATCCTGTTCATCTGCGTCAAATGGGCTTTTTAACGTAATATGAGGAGCCACGAGCGCATAATGCGGATCGTACCGTTTCCGGTAACCGTTTACTTTATCCTGCAAAGATTTTGATGGAAAAATGACAATACCGTATTTCATGTTCATTCACTCCTTTAAAATAACCTTTTCTCTATTAGTATACCAAACGTTTTCAAAAATGCAGAATGGGAGGCAGGCCTCACTCGAACATTTTTAAAAGCGCCCGTTTCATGTCTTTTTGCCAGTAAGTCCATGTGTGATTGCCGGCAAACTCCTCATAAAAATAGTCGGTTCTTTTGCTGGATAGGAGCGAAGAAAGCGCCCGGTTCGGCGTCAGAAAGTCCGCCCGTTCGCCGTTTGTCATCAGCACATCTGTTTCTTCAGTGCCAATCACATGATAAAGAGAAGGAAGGGTTTCTGCTGATTCGGCTAAATTCATTACGGTGCTGTCCACAAAAGGCGAATGCATCAGGACGCGCCCGAATAAATCTGGATGTTTTAACGCTGCCATAAAGGAAACGGTACCAGCAAGGGAATCGCCCGCGAGCGCACGGCTAAAACGGTTGCCATGCCCCGGAAATTGCTCGTCCAAATAAGGGACAAGTTCATTGGCGAGAAAGCGTATGTATGCGGATTGCTGCACGCCGTCCGGATGATACTTTTCGCGCCGGTCGTGCTTGTTAAGATAGGGAATGCCAACCATAATCAATGGTTCTATCTCTTCCGCTTCGAGCAGTTCATCGGCCAGGCGCGGGAGCCGTCCAAGCTGAAAGTAGTCTTTGCCGTCCTGGCAGATTAAAAAGGTATACGAAAACATCGGTGAAAAGTCTGCCGGCACGTATACCAAAAAAGAAACGTCTTCTCCTAATTCGGCTGAATGAATAAAGTGATCCTGAATGGTTCCGCGTTTCATGTCAAAACCTCCTGTGAAAAATGCAGTCAGCTTATTGTACCATGACCAAAAGGGAATAAATGTTCTTTTTCAAGCAGAGGCAGCAGTGAGTATGGTATGATGAACAAAATAATGGAAACGGAGAAGGTGACAATGTGGTGAAAATCGGGACGCTCCGGCGCGCGCCGGAAATCGTGGCAGTTTTTGCGAGGCATGGCTTTGCCGGATACATAAAAGATCTTGGGCTGGCGGAAAAAATTCCGTTCACACGCTGGGCCGCCAAAGAACAAAATGTAAAAGGCGAAGAACTGCGGCGGGCGCTTGAAGATCTGGGTCCGACTTTTATGAAGCTTGGGCAGTTTTTATCCACGCGAACCGATCTGCTGCCTCCATCCTGGACAGAGCCGCTTGCCAAGCTGCAAAACAGTGCACCGGCAATGCCGTTTGATGATATTCGCAAAATTGTGGAGTTAGAAACGGGACAGCCGATTGCAGACTGGCTGTTGTATATAGAAGAAATGCCGCTCGGTGCCGCGTCAATTGGACAGGTGCACCGCGCTGCTTTAAAAGATGGAACAGAGGTTGCGATCAAAATTCGCCGGCCGGGCATCGAACCGGTGATTCGAAACGACATTTCGATTTTGCGCCAGCTGGCCAGCCTTGCTGAGCGAAACTCCGAGCTTGCGCGGCAGATCAGCTTAAAAGCGATTATTGATGATTTTGCGGCGGCCCTTGGCCGGGAAATGAACTACCGGCTCGAAGCCACCGAAGCGGCGGGAATGCGGGAGTCGATGAAAGATAAGCGTATTTATGTGCCGCGTATTTTCTCGGAATGGACGACCGAGCGAATGCTAGTGATGGAATTTGTGAACGGAAAATCACTGCGGGGCAATGTGATCAAAGAAATGGATGTCGAGCGGCGGCAGGAGCTTGCGCGGGCTTTGTCGGAAACTGTGCTGCGCCAGGTATTTATCGATGGCGTATTTCATGCCGACCCGCACCCGGGCAACCTGCTGCTTCTGGACGACGGCCGTCTTGGGCTGATTGATTTCGGTAACACCGGCCGGTTGTCAGAGGATATGAGGCATCTGTTATCAGACTGCTTGTTTGCCCTCGCTGACCGCGATGCCGCAGCGCTGTCGATGCTTGTGCTCGAACTCGGTGCGCGAAAGCCGGTCGAACGGCGCCAGCTTCAGCGTGATATCAGCCGCTGGATGGCGGGCTACATGGACATTGAGCTTGCGGAGGTACAAATGGGCGCTATGCTGCAGGAGCTCTTTGCTGTTGCTGGACGCCATCACATTTCCATTCCAAAAGATTTTGTTCAAGTGGGACAGGCTTTTCTGAAAGTGGAACAAACCGTCATTGCCCTTGATCCGGGCTCAAGCTTATCCGGCATGGTGCGCGATATGGCGAAGGAAGTGCTGTTTGGACGTATTCATCCGAAGGAAGTGATACGCGAATCCCGTTCATTTTTGCGCTTGTTTAAAATGGCCGCCAACAAGCTGCCGAGTATTTTAAATGAAACGCTGAATGAATGGGAAGGCGGCCAGCCGAAGCTGAAAATGCATGTAACCGCCGATAACAATCTGATGAGGCGCCTTGAACGGATGGCGTCACTCATTGTCCTCAGTGTGATTATGCTCGCTTTCAGTATTATTATGGCCGGCATTTTCGTCTCCATGGGAAACCAGTCACCGATTTCCGGGACGAACACGTATATTATCGCGCTCATTACAGCGTTTTTAATGACGGTTCTCTTTATGACCGTGCTGTATCTTATGTGGCGGAAGATTAAATAGAAAAAAGGAAGCCCTTGCCGTTTGACGGAAAAGGGCCCCTTTTTGTAATCAAGGCTCGGTATGGGCTATCAACCGCATACTACATACATAAAAGAAGAGTAATATGAACTTACATCAATAAAGATACATAAACTTGTTGACATGGAGGGCTTTATTGAATAAAATATAAATTGTCAGTAAACGATTCCTTAGCTCAGCTGGGAGAGCGCTACCTTGACAGGGTAGAGGTCGCTGGTTCGAACCCAGTAGGAATCATATCAAGCTTTGAAGCTTACAGTTGCACAGAGGTCAACTTGTGAGCCGGAAAAACCTCTCTGGAGGACTCTATATGGGTCTGCCAAGGAGGTTTTTTTGTTGTTAATTGAAAGGCGCACAAGCAGAAGGGACGAGGACTGAGCCTGCAAGGTCAGCTTTTTTTGTTTAGTTAAACCGTTCTTTTACGTATCTCGCTACAATAACAAGAAAAGAATCATTAAAAAGGAATGATAGTATTTGCGAGAATTTTATGTAATGCTAGCTATTTCAGGAGTTGGCTCTATCGCCACAGTGGCCTCTTTTATTTATTCATATAAATGGAACAAGGAAGAGGACGCTTCTTACAAAATTCCTTTCAAAAATAAACTAGTGTATGCTTTTTTAATTTTTGCATTTGGATTCATCTTTATTTTGTCTTTAATGGATTTGCCCAATGTTTTAACGAATAAGACCGAGCATTATGAAGGAAAATGCGAAGTTTGGGTCTACGGGGGCGGAAGAACAGCAGAAAGTATGGAAGTTTCCTTTGGTGAAAGGATGATTTCATTTTCTACTCAGGGTTACTCAAAAGTAAAAGACGGACTTTATTATTGTGAAGTAGACTATTATCCAATAACGGAGCAGGGGACAGCATTGAAACTTTATGAGTCTAAAGGTAAGAATCCAATAGACGTGGACTAAAAGAATCATTTAACAGCATACAATGTTTTTTAGTTAAATGGAGGGGTACTATAATTTAAAAATAAAATAGAAGTGTTTAAATGCCCTGCTTTTGGCCTCTGTTCCCAAGTTCATTCGTTTTCAAAGAAACGTAAAAAATGCTATAATCATAGTGTAAGAGAAAGAATAAATTAAAAGGCGTTTGCCTTCAAAGAAAGGGCTATCTCAAGCATAACAACTAATTGTATGTTGTCATAGGAAAGATAGGTAAGAGGCAGGATCTACTACAAAATACCATGCTTATAGGCATGAAGGAGATAGAACATTGAAAAAATTTATTACGGCTATACTTGCAGCAGCAATCGCGTTTTCACCGGTTGGAAGTGCAGTTTTTCACGATCAGTCTACAACCGTAGAAGCAAGAGGAAGCAAGGGCGGATTCAAGAGCACAAACGGCAGCGTGAACAGCCCTTCTACTTCAACGTTTCAAAATAAAAAAGCTAATTCAGCGGTATCTAATAAATCGACTTTTTCCACAAAGAAAAAGAACAGCTTTTTCTCAAGCCGATTAATGAAAGGACTTATGCTTGGCGGATTGGCAGGCTTAATATTTGGCAGTCTGCTTAGCAGCATGGGAATGCTTGGGTCTATATTAGGACTACTCGTTAATGTGCTCGCGGTTGTCGTGTTAATTGCGATTATCCGCAAGGTCTTCTTTAGAAGAAGAGCAAACCGTTACTATTCATAAAAGAAAGACCCTTCTGACAACAGAAGGGTCTTTTTGTTTTAGGAAAAGCAGTCCATTTAGTTACAACATCACTTCGGCCAAACGGGTATAAGACTGTACTTTATCTTCAAAGTTGTGCACGTTGGCAATGACGATAAATTCTTCTGTTTGATAGGCGTCGCTCAGGGCAAGAAGCTCGTCCCTTACTTTTTGCGGGGTGCCGACAATTATCCGTTTTCGGTTTTCTTTTATTTTTTCTTTATCTGCCTGTGTAACGATTTTTCGTTTGGCTTCTTCAATTGTCGGAATTCTTGTGTCTTCTCCTTTTTCAACGGCTAAAAGCCAGGCATCCTGGCTGAGGGCGATTTCATCTGCTTTTTCCTGAGAAGGCGCACATACAACAAAAATACAGACATTTACTTTTGGTTGCTTTAGCAGGGCGGACGGCTGAAAATCGCTTCGATATTGCTTCATGGCTCTTTGGCCGTTGTAAGGATTAATAAAATGACCGTATGTAAAAGCGGTTCCGTTTTCGGCAGCGGTCCGTGCACCGCGGTGGGTAATGCCCAGCATCCACATTTCGGGAAGCCCGCTTGTCTTCGGGTAGGCTTTTACCGCTTCATCTCGATCCGTTAAGTAACGATGCAGGTCTCTTACTTGTCTCGGGAATTCATTTAAGCTCCTCCGCACGCCGTCTGTAAGAGCCAGACGGGTATCGGCTGCACCACCGGGGGAGCGGCCGATGCCCAAGTCAATCCGGTTTGGAAACAGCGCTTCTAACACTTTAAAATTCTCTGCAATCTTATAAGGGCTGTATTGAGGGAGAAGCACGCCGCCTGACCCGACGCGGATCGATTTTGTTTGTGAGGCGATATGCGAAATGAGTATTTCTGGTGCGGATCCCGCCATTCCGTTTGTATTATGATGTTCTGCTGTCCAAAAGCGGGTATAGCCCATGGCTTCTGCCAACTGCGCCAGCTTCACGGTTTTCTTTAATGCATCCGCTCCCGTTTCGCCGGCCGCAATAACAGACTGGTCCAATACACTCAGCTTCATTTTATCCCAACCTTTCTAACCGTAAAGCTTTTAGTTTGTTTGATCAAAAGATAGATTATCGAGGGAGAGATGTAAAGAAAAGAGCTTAAAGAAGAGATTAATCAGGAAAAGAAAGGTAAAATAAAAGTGATCTATATTTTATGGCTTAGTTTACCAAAATATTTTTTTTGTAAACGGCATCAAATTAAACTAAGGGGGATAACGATGAAACCAGAAAAGCACATGCAGACACACGAGGAGTTGAATGGACCTGTAAAAAAGACGTCGGTGATCGGGCCGGGATTGATCGTGGCGGCCACCGGAGTAGGCGCGGGTGATTTAGTAGCAGCACTGATGGCGGGTGCTAATTATGGCCTGGTGTTTCTTTGGGCAATTTTGATCGGTTCTGTTTTGAAGTTTGCCCTAAATGAAGGGGTAGGCCGTTGGCACTTAACAAGTGGAAACACCATATTAGAAGGCTGGCACATGATGGGAAAATGGGCTACTGGCTATTTTGGTGTGTATTCCGTTATTTGGGGGTTTGTATATGGAGCTGCCGGTACAGCATCCTGTGCCCTCGCAATGGCCGCACTGTTTCCTCATCTTTCTTTAACACAATGGGCCGTTATTCATGGATTAGCCGGTTTTGGCTTGATTTGGTGGGGGAAATACAAGACATTTGAAAAGGTAATGAACTGGCTGGTTGGCATTATGTTTATTACGGTAGTAGGATCTGCTGTTTTGGTTGTACCTCAACTTGGTGACATTGTAGATACAGCTGTTCCCACACTTCCAGAAGGATCATTAGTGTATGCGCTCGGGTTAATTGGCGGGGTAGGCGGCTCTCTCACAATGGCTTCTTATGGGTACTGGCTCCAGGAAAACAAATGGCAGGGGCCTTCCTTTATTCGTGCAGTCCGCTATGATTCTGCCGTTGCGTATATTGTAACCGCGCTGTTTACCGCTGCCCTTCTCCTGTTGGGCGCAGGATTGTTATATGGAACGAATGTAAACATTAGCGGTGAAAAAGGATTGATCGATTTTGCTTCTATTCTAGGAAATGAACTGCATCCTGCTGTACGCTATTTATTTCTTATCGGCTTTTGGTCTGCTTCCTTCACCTCCGTTCTTGGAGTGTGGAATGGGGTTCCGTATTTATTTGCTGATTTTATCCGGACCATTCGCCATCAACATATCAGCAAGGAGGATTTGAGTAAAACAAAGGCGTATCGTTTTTACGTGCTATGGTTAACCTTTCCGCCGATGCTGCTTCATTTTATCGGAAAGCCGGTTTTTTTAATTATTGCTTACGGGGCGCTGGGGTCGATTTTTATGCCATTTATGGCAATTACACTGCTTTATTTGCTCAACAAGAAAACATACGTAGGAACGATTGACCGCTATCAGCGCTGGTCTAACCTTGCGCTGGGCATTAGTATTTTATTATTTATTGTGCTGACAGTGAATGAACTGAAAAATATCTTTTTCAATTAAAACAAAAAAGCAAGCTTTCTCCTGGAAGAAGAGCTTGCTTTTTTGTTTTATTTCCCATCCGTAATTTCTTTTAAAATTTCATAGGACCGTTTTTGCTTGTCCGGATCGTAAATATAAGAGACGGCCATAATTTCTTCTACATTGTACATATCCTGGAAGCTCGTCAGCTGATCGCGGACAGACTCCTTGCTTCCCATCAGTGTAACGCTGGACATGGAAGACGCCATTTGTTTTTCTGGTTCGCTCCACAGTTCGTCCATATTTTCTACAGGAGGGCTGAGCGGTACGCTGGAGCCGCGTACAACGTTTAAGAAAAATTGCTGCATCGTTGTAGACTCGAACTCGGCTTCCTCATCGCTTTCTGCTGCGATTACGTTCAAGCAGACGATCATATAAGGAGCGTCCAAATAGTCGGATGGCTTAAACCGGTTGCGGTAAATCGCAATGGCTTCTGCCAGGTACCTTGGTGCGAAATGAGCAGCAAAAACATACGGCAGGCCAAGCTCCGCGGCTAAATAAGCGGAATCGGTGGAAGAGCCGAGAATATAAATTGGGATATTGGTGTCGGCGCCCGGGTAAGCTTTCACATCGCCTTGCAGCGCGGCCGGACCAAAATATGTCAGCAGGCTGTTTACATCTTCCGGGAATGTATAAACCGTATCATGCTGCGAGCGTCTTAAAGCGCTGGCTGTTTTCATATCCGTGCCCGGTGCACGCCCGAGGCCTAAATCGAGACGGTCGGGATAAATAGTCGCCATCGTGCCGAACTGCTCAGCGACCACGAGAGGTGAATGGTTCGGCAGCATAATACCGCCGGAGCCGACGCGAATATGCTTTGTGTGCTCAAGGGTATGCTTAATTAATATGGATGTAGCAGAACTTACAAGAGTAGGTGTATTGTGATGTTCTGCAATCCAGTAGCGGCTGTAGCCCATTTTTTCTGCCGCCTGCGCTAAATCGATCATAGAGTCAATCGCTTCTTTTGGCTTTTGTCCTTTGCGGATAGGGGCCAAGTTTAAAACCGATACAGGTATGTGTATATTTGACATTTCATTTTGTCCTTTCTGGATGAAGTTTCTTTTCTATCGTAACAGTCCAAACATCCAAAACAAACTGAAATGCTTAGGGTCCCTAAAGGTCTGTTTTCCTATAAAGAGTTAAGGGATTTACTTCCAGTAAACTGAACCGTCCCAGCGGTAAGCTTGAAGCAGGTCCGTATTAATCTCAACTCCGATTCCTATCCCGTCTGGAATCGATACGGAGCCGCCGGATGGCGTAACAGGCACGAGGTCGGAAAACGGATTTTCCATTACGTCCCACTCAACGGGTTCAATATTTTCCGCATTCATTTTTGTCCAGGGAGCCAGGCTAGCCTGAGCAAAAAGCGTATACAGCCGTGAAAGCGCACCGTCGTAACTGTGAGGAGATACTCTAACTCCGAAATGCCGGGCAAGCTGCAAAGCATCACGGAAATCGTTGATACCCGTCCCATGCAGAATATCCGGCTGGATGATATCAAGCGCATTTTCGGTTAAAATCGGCAAAAACTGTTTGGCGCTTTTTATGTTTTCGCCGCCTGCAATCGGTACAGAAAGGCTGGCACGCAATAGCTTATACTCGGGCAGGTTGTTCAGCGGCATGGGCTCCTCCAGCCACAAAAGATTAGCCCAATTTGATAGGTAAGGTTCCCATTTGCGGGACGCTGCCATATCGTAGCTCTGGTTGGCATCCAGAATAAGCGAAATTCGTTCTTCGGTCATTTTTTGCAGAGACTGAATATGTGTAAGGTCGTCTTGAAACGTTCTGCCGCCAATTTTTACTTTTACGGCCCTAAACTCCTTTTGAATTGCTCCTTCTACAAGCTGTAGAGAGTGGCCGATCCAATCGTCCCGGTCCGAATAAGATTGAAAGGAAGCGTACACGGGTATGCGGTCCCGCCATTTTCCTCCCCACAAATCACAAACCGAGAGACGGGCAGACTTTGCGGCTATTTCCGTTAATGCCATACTGACTGCAGCGGCCGCCCGCTTATGCCATTTTTGAATGACGGACACTAACGGCAGGCGATCAGCGGCCGATTTTCCGATTAAGTACGGGATAATTCTTTCTGTAAATCCGACATGCAGGGCAGGCAGCCAGTCGATGCATTCTCCCCAGCCGTCAACACCGGATTTGGTAGTAATGCGGATGAGGTAACACGATCTATATTTCTTAGGGCCATTCGCATCTCCGTAAGGGGCGGCAAGACGATGAAGCAGGGGAAACGTTTCAATTTGTTCGATTTGCATAGCGGACCCACCTTAAAAAGTTTATGATCACGTTTATACGACGGTTCTATTCTGTACGTTCGTTTTGAATTTATGCGCAAGCAGGCGGGCGGAAGAGCGGAAAACGGGGAGAATGCTGAATGAGTTTTGTGCTGATCGAAAAGGGAATAAGCAAAACAAAACCGTTTTTCACTTTCAGCGGTAAACTGTAAAACAAGTTAGGTGATAGGGCGAATGACAGATTTTTTAAAGCATTTTTCAGACCTCCAGCTCGCATGGTTTATTGGATTATTTGCGGCAGTCATTTTGGTGAATATGGTATTAAAAGGATTTTTCAATGCTATGTCTGCTAAAAAAATAGGCGTGAAAAAAGGGGTCTTCACTTCCATTTCCTCTCTGTTAAACTGGGTGACCTTTTACTGTTTGATTCTCCTGTTTTTGCTTTATTTTTCAAAAAGCAGCTGGCTGTTTTACCCGCTATATTCTAATGGCGATGTGGATGTGTCTCTTTTTTTAATCATTATGGCGGTTATGATTGTGTCGCTGGCTGACCGGCTTTTAAAACTTGTGATGAGGTATGTGCTGACGCCTGTTTATGATTATTACCGGGTCGACAGGGGACTCGGCTATACCTTCAATCAAATCATTTATTATATGGTTATGATTGTGGCACTGGCGGTCAGCTTTACGAGTGTCGGCATTGATTTAACCGCTCTTGGGGCTTTGTTTGGTGTGCTTGGCATTGGGATCGGTTTTGGCATGCGGAATGTGGCGGGTAACTTTGTTTCTGGCATCATTATTTTATTTGAGCGGCCGATTGAGGTAGGCGAAGTCATTCAAATCGATAAAAAAATCGGCCAGGTAGAAAACATCCGCCTGCGATCCACAATTGTCCGGACAGCGAAAGAAGGCGTTTTGATTGTGCCGAATCAGTACTTTATTGAACAGATTATTAAAAACCGGACCGGGGCGGAAACGATGGCCCAGGTGTCGGTCAGTGTCGAATACGGAGAGGACACAGAAAAAGTAGAAGCCCTTTTGCAGGAAGCAGCCGTGAAGATAGCGGAGAGAATGGATGGAATTTTATCTGTGCCTGCTCCGGATATTCGGTTTGTGGATTTGCGCAGCCGGTCGATGGATTTTTTAGTAGAGATTCCGGTTACAAGTTTTGAAATCAAGGAGCAGGTGGAAAGCCATCTCCGTCACTCTGTTGTCCAGCTTTTTAGGAAAAATGATATTACGCTCGCTTCCCCTGCAGTTGATCCAGCGCTTTTTAAATATGAATGATTTTTTCTGTCTGGCCTGAGCAGGAATCTTTTTTTCTATTCGTCTAGTTGATTAGTTTTCTGAGTGATGGGTAATAAGAAAAAGATTGAACAAAGAGAGGAGAAACGGATAATGGCAATGAGAATTATAGGCGGTGTCTTTCATGAGCATGAAGCGGTGATTAAAGTCATTGAAGAATTAAAGCTGAAAGGATACAGCATTGATGACATTTCCGTTTTTGCAAAAAGCAGCAAGGACGTACGCGATATTGAACATGAAACAAATGCAGATATTATTACAGACAGCAGTGAACGTCTGGAACATGCAGAAAGAGGAGCGGGCATCGGTGCTCTTTCCGGCGGCCTTCTCGGCGGATCACTCGGTGCGATTCTTGGAGCAGGCTTGATTGCAATTCCAGGCATTGGACCGATTGTGGCAGCTGGACCGATTGTTGCCGGCCTGACTGGAGCGGGTGTCGGTCTGGGAAGCGGTGGTATTATTGGAGCGCTCGCCGGAGCGGGTATACCGGAGGAAAAAGCAAAAGAGTATGAGCGTTATTTAAAGGAAGGAAACATTGTAGTGCTTGTGGATGCTAAAGAAAACCATGAAGCCGAAATCAACCGTATATTCGAAACACATAATACGGCTACAAGAGCGACGTATCGGAACCATAGAGAACGATAATTCAGCTCAAGCTTTCATGATCCATAAAAGAAAGAGCCGCCTTGCGCTGACAGCAGGGTGGTTTTTCATTTTGTTCCTCATTATCCATTTTATGAAACTAATGGGGCGATTCAATCGTATAGGAATAAAATAAAGCGGGGGATGACATGCAAAAAAAAGTAGAGAAAAAGTTAGTCAGCTTATGTACAGGTGAACTATTCGCCGCCGTTCTTTTTGCAGGTATGTGGATTATGTATATAGGGATAATGGAATGGACAAAACCATACTTAACCTCTTTGCCACCTTTATATGCGTTTGGTTTATTAGAACTGATTCTGCTGCAGGGAAGCATGTATTGGTTTTTGAAGCTGAGGCAGATCAAGCGCAGGAGCCGTACCCGTTTGCCCGAAGGTCAGCGGCAAATGTTCCAATGGTTTAAACGGATCGATCAATGTTTGATTGGTGTTGGTGTTCTTATTCTTATCAAGCAGCTGCTCGAATTTCCTGCAACATTTTATTGGTTTTTGTTTTTATACGTATTTGCCCTTATTGAATACATTAATTATTTTCATATTCGGCTTTCTTACCAAACGAAAGAGGAAATCAAAGATTTCCTTCGTCAAAAAGAATTTAGGCGGTCGAAACTGGCGGACGAATTAAAGTATTTTAACTGATCGATTAAGGCTTCAAGACAAAAGCTTTCCTCTCGAGGGAAGTTTTTGTTTTTGCTCATATCAGCTTGTTCTTGCGCGCTGCGGCGGTTTTGATGGAGACGCAAGAGAAGGGAAAGAAAATAAAAGGATTGTATTTAAAGGAAGATTTGATATAATACCTCTATAAATGTTAACGTTAACATAAAAAGAAATTTTGGTTATTCTGCTCAATGTCAAGGTTTATGTTGTAGGCTTTCTTTTTGATAAATAAAAATGTTAACGTTAACATTTTGATGAAAAGGAAAGGAGCTGAGGAGAAAAGCCGCCCGCAGGCCGAACATCCTATGATAACAGAAAATAAGTATCGTCTTTTTGTAAGCGTTTTAGTATTGTAGGGAGGAAAGACTTTCTATTCGCCAGTCGCCAAACCAAGAATAGAAAGCCCTTTTGAAAGAACATTTGTCTCCAGTATAGCAGATTTCAAGCAATCACTTCAATGCACAGGAGGGTTATGATGAGTACTGTTTTTGCAGCAGATCCTGCGCCGAAAGGACAGGAGACCAAAAAAGAAAAGCTGAGTTTAAAAGAAAAGGTTTCTTATGGCATGGGCGATTTTGGAAACGGTTTTATGTTCGATTTAGGCCAGTTATATTTGTTGAAATTTTTAACGGATGTAGCCGGTATTTCAGCCGCTGCAGCAGGCACCATTTTTCTGGTCAGCAAATTGTTTAATGCAGTTATGGACCCGCTTGTCGGCTCCTCGATTGATTATCGAAAAAACATCGGCAGGCGTGGGAAATTTCGGCCGTATCTTTTATTCGGCAGCTTAGCACTTGCCATCGTTACTGTACTGCTTTTTATCTCACCATCTGTACCGCCCGCAGGCAAGCTTGCGTATGCGTATGCCATTTACATGATGTGGGGCGTTGCTTATTCGTTTACAAATATTCCGTACGGCTCGCTGGGTGCGGCCATTACGCAAAATGCGGAGGAACGGACGTCTCTTGCCACATTCCGTCAAATCGGTTCACTGGGCGCCCTGCTCATTACAAGTGTAATTGTGATGCCGCTGATTGTGCAGTTTGACCGTGCGGAAGTCGGCTATCCAGTTGTAATGGGAATTATGTCGGTCATCGGGATTATTGGATTTTTCATTTGTTACCGGAATACAAAAGAGCGCATCGTCGTAAAAGGAGGGCCAAAAGAAAAGCTGTCGTTTAAGTCAATTATCAAAACATTCATTACGAATAAGCCGCTTTTGACACTAATCTTGATGACGATTTTCTCTATCTCTGCTTATAATATCAAATCAGCGTTGCTTGTGTATTTTGCAGAATATAACCTAGGTAACGTGACACTCGTTGCTAACATGAGCTTTATTATTATCGGCTCTTCCTTTCTAGGTGTGATCTTCATGCCGAAGCTTGTAGCCCGGTTTGGGAAAAAGCGGACGGCCATGCTTGGGTTCGGCATTTGTATTGCAGCCGATTTGCTGAACTTTTTTATTCCGACGAACATTTACTCATTTACCATTTTATCTGCGATTGCGTTTATCGGGATCAGCATTCCGAACGGTATTACATGGGCGCTTGTTTCCGATATTATCGATTATGGCGAATGGGTTTCGGGAGAGCGGAAAGAAGCGACTACATACTCGTTGTTTAACTTTTCACGCAAGCTTGCCCAGTCTTTGGCTGGTTTTTTATCCGGTATCAGTTTAACACTGGTCGGCTATGTGCCAAATGTGGCGCAGTCAGCTGGTACGCTGCTCGGCATTAAAGGGATGCTGACGCTTTATCCGGCTGCAGCGCTGACTATTGCGGTTTTAATTATCGGATTTATGTACAAGCTTACGGATGAAAAGCATGCGCAGATTATTAAAGATCTTGAAGCAAAAATATAATGGGGATGTAGGGTGCTCAAGGAACGGCTATGGTACTATTAGAGGAAGTAAATCTTGAGTTCTAAAGGGTGAATGGAATGGTTACGATTAAAGATATTGCAAAACTCGCAAATGTATCCCACACCACCGTTTCAAGAGCGCTGAATAACAGTGTATTGATCAAGGAGGATACGCGGAAAAAGATACTGGATTTAGCCGCCCAGCTGAACTATACACCCAACTACAGTGCTAAAAGCCTTGTTTTAAAAAAATCGTATACGATCGGCTTGTTTTTTACGAGCATTTCAACGGGAACGTCGCCAAGCTTTTTTGCCGAAACGGTAAAAGGAGTAAACAGCGTAATTAGCGAGGAATTCAACTTGTTTGTGCGCGGGATCGATGATTATAAAGATTATGCGTCGATTACAAAGCTGCGGTTTGACGGAATTATTTTGATGAGCCAAAGTGAAGTGGACAACACGTTTGTATATCATGTTCTGCAGCAAAAAATCCCGCTTGTGGTCTTGAACCGGCAGGTCGAGGAACAAAAAGCGATCAATATTTTGTCAAACGACCGGGAAGGGTCATTTCAGGCGGTGGAGCATTTAATTCAAAACGGCCATACAAAAGTTGCGATCATCAAGGGGATGAAAGGATTTAAGTCGACGGTAGAGCGGAAAGAAGGATATATGGAAGCGCTTATTCGCCATCAGCTTCCTGTTGAGCGCCATTATATTGAATGCGGAAGCTATGATATGCCGAGCGGTTATGCGGCAATGGAGCGGCTTCTGGCACAGGAGGACCCGCCGACGGCTGTTTTTTGCTCCAATGACGACATGGCGATCGGCGCAATGAATGCCGTGTTTGCGCATGGATTAAAAGTGCCAGACGATATCTCTATTGTTGGCTTCGATGATATTGGCTTTTCCCAATATACCACGCCAAGCTTAACGACTGTAAAGCGTCCGATTGAAAAAATAAGCGTTCAAGGTGCGAAGAAGCTTTTGGAGCTTATGGAAGGCTCGGCGGAAACAGAGGAACGGATTTTTGTAAATACGGAATTGATGATCAGGAATTCTGTCAGTAAACAAAAAAAATAAACCCAGGCGGCTTATTTTTTTATATGGTAAACAGACAGCCCGGGCCTGCTTATTCTGTAAAGCAAAGAAATGCAGCAGGGAAAGCTTTTTGCTTTTTCGTTTCATGAAAGGACTTGGCGGGATTTGAACCCGCAAGATACACAATAGTCATTCCAGGAAGCTATTGGCCGCTCTCGCCGTTGAGCTACAAGTCCGTGTTTTTAGTATAAACAAATAAAGAAATCTTATACACAGATGAACGGAATGTTGAAGCCCGCACCTAAAAAAAAGGACTGATATGAATCATATCAGTCCTTTTTTTGCCCGAAGGCTACATCATGAATCGTACCGCTAGAGATCATTGAGCTGTTTCAAGCGTTGACCAAATGAACGGCGAATTACTGCTGAACGAGTCTAACGAGCAGGTGAGCCAGCTGGTGCTGCTGCTCTTCGTTTCCGACTTTCCAAAGCTCTTGAAGCAATTTTTCCTCACGGTTGCGCGGTTCCTCATGCGCTGCCAGATAATCGGCTACTTTTTGCGCTGTTTTTGCAAGCTGCTCTTCATTCATGCCCAGCTTTTCACCTTTTTCCACTTTCTCGCTAAGGTAATTTTTAAAGGTGTCAAAACTTGCCAGAATGTCTTCTTTTTTATCTTGACCCATTGACTGTACTTTTTCTTCTACTTGACCTTGCGTTTCTGGAATTTCATTTCGATTTAAGTCTGCCATGTAACATCTCTCTCCTTTCGGTATTCCTTATTTGGTTGCCCCATTTGGAGAGAAATCAAACATAAAAACACATCTCAATGTGCTGGTAAATGATGCAGCCCTTTTACAGAAGGGGGTCTAGCAAAAACGTTTTTTATTCATAAAAGACATGTTTCTGAAGAACATCAAGCGCATGCGCGATCGTATCCATTTTTTCGTTGGTTGTGTCTCCAATTCGTTCCAAAAATCGTGCATGAATTTGCTTAAACACTTCATCCATCATGGCTCGTCCGTCCGCTGACAAGTGAATGAACTGCTTTCTGCGGTCTTCCTCACTTTCTTTTCGTTCAACCAGCCCTTGCTCAGTGAGCTTTTTGAGCTCACGGCTCGTATTCGGCATGGAGATATGAAAACATGAGCTGATATCACTCGGTGTAAGAGGCTGACGGCTGACGGCAATGTGCTCGAGGATGCTGTACTGAAGAGCTGTCAGCCCTTCAGGCCTTGCATCTTTTGTCAGGTCGTGCTGAACGCGGTGGACTGAGGCAATAAAAGAAACAAAGTGCTCGAATAATGTATCGCTGGTCATTGTTTTCACCTCATATCGGTACGATATCAAATTGATTATCGAAAAACAATTATCAATTGACAACTTTTTAATCTCCTTATATGATTTAGTTATCAAATGATAAGTAAGGGGGCGGTGCTTTGAATGTATTGGTGATTTATACGTATCCTCACCATAAAAGCTTAAATGGCGCTTTTTTGCAAAAGGTGATCGACGGCTGCAGTGAAAATGATCAGGTGCATGAAGCGAAAGTGATAGACTTGTACAAAGAAAACTTTCATCCAGCTTTACTATTTAATGAAACGAAGCGGCGCCGGGATATGCATAAGGATCCGGACCTGGCTTCCTACAGAGAGCTGATCACCTAGGCGGATAAGCTTGTGTTTGTTTACCCTATCTGGTGGGGAAGGCCGCCGGCCATGCTGCTTGGCTTTATTGACCGAATGTTTGCAGCAAACTTTGCGTATCGTGACAGGCCTGGACTTTTCCCAGAAGGGCTTCTGGCAGGGAAATCGGCGGTTTGTGTATCAACGATGAAAGGACCGGCACATTATCCACGGTTCTGGCTCAATAATGCGCACCAAGTATTGATGAAAAGGGCCCTGTTTGGCATTGTCGGCATTAAACGGGTAACCTTTTTTGAGTTTGGCAATATGGAAAAGAAAGATGGGGATCAGGAAAAAAAGCCCTCCTTCATCAAGGAGGGCCCAGGCTATTTTATTCAGATTCAATATCTGCATCGCGGACGATATTTTTTCCGTAAAAAATTTCATCCATTTCATGATGGAGCTTTTCGGTAATATTTTTAATTTCTTCTTTGTCTAAATCGTTTTTCGTATGACCGAACAAATAGTTATCCAGGTCAAATTCGCGCAGTTTACATTTTGTATGGAAAATATTTTCCTGATAAATGTTCACATCAATCATATGATACAGATTTTTTACATCCTTCGGAATGTAGTTTTGAATGGAATTAATATCGTGATCAATAAACAGCTTATTGCCGTTAATATCACGCGTAAAACCGCGCACGCGGTAATCCATCGTCATAATGTCTGTATCAAATGAATGAATAAGGTAGTTGAGTGCTTTTAGCGGAGAGATTTCGCCGCAGGTGGATACATCGATATCAGCCCGGAATGTGGAGATTCCTTCGTTTGGGTGATACTCCGGATACGTATGAACGGTAATATGGCTTTTATCAAGCGCCATCACGACCGTGTCAGGCAGGGGACCTGGTGACTCTTCCTGTGATTCCCCGCGCGAGTCTGGGTGAACAGGCCCTTCTGAAATGAGCATCGTTACGCTTGCACCCTGCGGGATATAATCCTGCTTGGCAATGTTTAACACGTGAGCACCGATAATATCGGTTACCTTTTTTAAAATTTCTGTCAGCCGGTCTGCGTTGTATTGTTCATCGATATATTCAATGTACGCTTTTCGTTCTTCTTTTGTTTTTGTCCAGCAAATATCGTACATATTAAAGCTGAGCGATTTTGTCAGGTTATTAAAATCGTGCAGCTGAATACCTTGGCTTTGTTTAATGACCATTGTTACGCACTCCTTTGTTTCCATAATGGATATGTTTATGTTACCCGTCCAGACGAGGAAAAAACAACCCTTTCCCTTTAAGAAAAAATTTCACAAAAAAGAAGCGGAAAAGCATCCGCTTTTTTTGACTCATTAAATGTCCATTTCCCAGCGTTCTTGTTCGGTTTTCTTTAGCTGGTCTTCTGTTTCCTTCGGGTGAACAGTGCGGAATTTATGATGATCCGCCGGTATAATTTCTACCATCTTGGCAATCATGTCCGCCGGGTCGAATTGGTTCTTCAGGGCTTCTTCCTGCCGTTTCATATCTTCTTTCCGGGTAAAATGCGTTTCTTCATTGAACCATTTCCATTTTTCTTCAGCACTTCGGTCGTTAAAGCCGGTTGCGTACGCTCCAGGGTTGATCGTCGCCACCTGCACGCCGAATTCCTTCAATTCCGCCTGCAGCGTTTGGGCAACCCCTTCAATCGCATGCTTGGTCGCGGTGTAAGGACCTACATAGGGTGTGGCTGAAATACCGGCCATGGAGCTCATAAACACAATTTTGCCCTTGCCGCGCTGGACCAGCTGTCGGGCTGCGATCTGAACGGTTTCGAGCGTCGCAAAAACATTTACTTCAAACAGGGCCCGAAAGCGGTCCATTGGTACTTCGGCAAGCGGACCGCCTTCGTTAATCGCCGCATTGGCAACGAAAATGTCAAAATCATAGTCCGCAATCTGGGCAGTATCACGCGGATTGGTAATATCAAGCTTAATTACATCGATATCAAGGTCCTGCTCCTGAACTTCCTGAAGCAGGTCTGTTTTTTGGGCGGTAATTTCAGTGGCCGCAATTACGCGATGGCCTGCTTGGGCCAAGCCGATCGCAGCTCCTCGTCCGAGCCCTGTTCCTGCGCCCGTGATGAATATGGTTTTTTTCATATGTATGCCTCCTGTTAAAAGAACGTGTTTCTTTTGACGTTCCCTCTTTACAGGCAGTAAAACATTAAAATAGAACAGAAAAAAACACAGCAGATTAAGCTAACGCCCTTTTTTCGGCATACAGTTTCAAAAAAATGGCTCTAACAATAGGGCCGACTACAAGCAGCTGCAGAGGAAGAGCAAACAGAGCGTTTTTCCAAAGTGTATCTGCATAGAGCTGGGGAAAAGCAGGTGTAATGCCTACATTCACCACAACACCATACAGAGACATAAATAAAACCATAAAGAAAATCATGAAGCAGGACATGCATAAAATTTTCTGGATTGGTTTTGTTTGCTCGGTTGTGATCTTGTTCAAAAGAAGCCGTGCAGCAGGACCCGCTACGAATACATCCAGCAAAAGAGCAACGGCAAATCCGGGAATCAATCCGGTAATCAAGTGCCCAAAAAAGTGTGAAGAAAAGCCTTCGAGCAGCAGAAGGTTATACATACTCATAAAAATGACCATGCCTGCACACATCAACATGGTAAACATGAATTTTTCCTTTTTTGTTTGTCCCATTATTCAAACTCCTTTTTTATATTGTCAACATCGTTGACGATTTATTATATCGGCTCGCTTTCTTATTGTCAACGGCGTTGACATAAAGTGAAAGCCTCTTTATTGTTAAGAAAAGACTATTAGAAAAGGAAGGTTGATTATGCAAAAAAAGAGCTATTTACCGGATTTGCTAAGTGACAAACACTTGCTGCTCCGCCAAAAGGTTCGAATGCTTTGGCAACAGTCAGGCAGGGAAGATGTGACACTGGCAGAGTCGCACTTGCTCAGTCTACTTGAGCAGCAGCCGGAAACCATCGCCGGTGCTGCAAGAAAAATGAATATTTCACGCCAGGCCGTTCATCGATGTGCTAAAGGGCTTATTGAAAAAAAATATATTGACGACAAAACGATACAAAAAAATGAGCGTGACAAAGTGCTGGTACTCACGGACAAAGGCAGCGCTTTTTGCAGGGAGATCATTGAGGTGAAGCAGCAAGTAGAAGAAGAGATTGCCGAAAAGATTGGACATGAAAACGTAATCTGGCTAAAAAAGCTGCTGGAGGAGAACTGGGACAATAAAATCATGTAAATGAGCGGCGGCTTATATGCAAACGCTGTCCTTTTTTCGTTTGTGTTTGAGGAGCAGGGGGTACAGGATAAAAAAAGCGGGAGATGATCAAGATGGAACAGGAAAAGCAGATATACTATGTGGATTTAAACAGTGAAAGTATCCTGCCCGAGCCAATAGACAGCCCAAGCTTTGTTATTCATGCGACCCCAAAAGAAGCCGATGTGTTAAAAGCGGTAATGGATGATAAACACGGAGCCGATGTGGAGGCATTTGTTCGTGCGCATATTCCTTATTTAGAGTATCATCATGATCCGCAAAACGACCGTTACGACGCTTCACAAAGGGTGCTTTATTCTCTGATTTATTTGTTGGGAAACCAAGCAGCAAAACAGCATATTGAGCAGATGGGGATTTTAACAGACCGAAAAGAGGATGACCCGGATGAAATTCAGCGTTTCAGGTAAAAAGGTGCGTGTTATACGCACCTTTTTTCATGGGCAGCAACAGTTGTCCGTTTCTTCTCATACTCTAGTTCTACAAGTGCCCGCGTAATAAAATCGGCCGTTTTATTGGCCATTTTATAAACAAGTGAAAGGCGTGTACCTTGAAGTACCTGAATCGGAAGAAACCCGCCGACATTAACAATTCCGGAAATATGATAATCGCCGATTGGCGGCAGGTCTTTTTGAACGCCGGCACCAGGTTTTAAGGCACCCTGTTCTAAACTGACGGTGCCGATGTTAGCAGCGGCACCCAGGCAGGCGTCAATCGCGATAATAAGCGGGTTTGCATGCTGCTGCCGGATCTGTTCAACCGTTTCGGCTAAATTTTTAGCATGAACTGGGTGATCCAGGCACCCATACACAGAAACATGCGTGTATTTACGGAGGAAAAAGGTTTGTTTTAATTTAAAACCAACGAAAGGACCATAGCTGTCACCGGCCGACCGGTCCGTGCCTATGCACACAAAAACGATCTCCCGGCGGCTGGATAAAATAGGTTTTAATTCGTTTTTTAAATCATGCACAAAAAATGTATCGTCTACACATTGTCTCATTGCCGACAAACCCCCTTCTGTTCTTTATTAAGAATTAAATTTATTATATAGCTCTTTATAAAGAAAGTAATCTTTTACCAAATGGTGGTAAGATCATGCTTGGCAAAACAGATAAAACGGCATTTGATTCACATCTGTTTGAGTGAGGCAATGCAGGTGGAAAAAATAATTGAAATCTTTAGCCTATGATTTAAGCCGCTTATGGCAGCAGCGTACATCCAAATAGGCCGGCACGCTCTCGATTGGACCGCTTTTTAAAGGCTTCTTAAATATAGTATGCCCATTATCGCAAGTTATTATAGAAACGGCTTTGCATATTTTTTAAGAAGGATCCTGCACGTTTAAGTATGTTTCTTGCGGCGGGCAGTAATGGCAGCTGCCGCTTGTTTTGAATGCGCTGCAAGAAGACAAAAAAAGACAGAAAAAGGAGCGCGGCCTTTTCAGAATGCGCTTTTTGTCGGCATTTGATGAACGATTTTTACAGGTAAATCTTGTATTCTAGCGAAATAATTAAATAAAGGAGGATGATTATTGTGAAAACGAGCAACCTTACATACTTACAATCGATTACGTCTCATGTGGTAAACCGGCTGGGGAAGTCAAAATGTGCTTTATGTAAAACAAAAGGAGAGCCACTGTTTCAAGTGAATCAGCACAATCGAAAGCGAAGTGTCTGCTCGAAATGCGCTGTATACGCAGAAGCAAGAATCTTCCGGAAACATGCATAATGAAAGACTTTGTCAAAGTCTCCAGGCGTGAAAGCATTGAATTCCCTACCGTTATATGCTTATGAATAGTCATGTTTTATCCTATTATGAGAGAAAATAAACCAGTTTCTGCAAAGCTTGCAGGAACAAGCTTTAAAAATGGGAAAAAAGTGCCGCGCCAGCTCATATTCAACTGGGCGGGCTGGCATGTGTTTATTTATAATCAGTATCTAACACCGTTTGCAGCAGGCCAATGGTGTTAAAGCTGTTTTTAGCTTTAATGTAGAATAACGAGCGGTCTTTTTGGGATGATTGCGAGATTAATAGTGCGTTTTTATTTGTAAAATCAGATGAAGGCAGCTGCAGCAGACAAGAGAGGCGGATTGCTGCCCGGTAACACCTCCCTCCCAGTAAACGTGTTCATTGGGGATTTAACGATCCAGCCAGGGCAGAAGGAACCGAAGAAGAAATGTGGGCTTTTTTCGGCGGGTATGTGACGAAATTGGTGAACGTACCAGCCGCTTTGCTCAAACAGGTGAGTAAGAAACATTTAGGAGGCTTCTCTCGGCTTTTTTACTATGAGGGTAAAGCATAGGAGCATGGCGGGCGTACCGGTTTTAGAAGCGGTGCCAATAGGCAATACTATATGTGGGAAGTAGATCAAGACACCGCCGGAAGGCTTCCGCCCGTTTTTTATGCAGGGAGCACATTCCGGCGGAGCAGCAATATAACATTGGATGGTGAATCTTGCCTAAGAAGCATTTGTTTTAGCTCTCCTGCAGGAATAAACGGTACTGCCGGTGAAGACTATATTTGCCAGCTTGTTCTCATTTGCCGCTTTTTGATCTTTGCAGTTCACGTAAAAATCCCATGGAAGCAGCGAAAGCAGCAGCACGCGGCGGAACTCCTTGCTTCATTAAAGCATCTGTTGTTTCCTGAATGCGCTGACCTGTATTTTGCGGTTTTTCCATCCTGTCCACTCCTTTCTCTATTTACGTTTAGCTTGGAGCTGGCCGTTCTTTTTTATGTGGGAAAATACTGGTTTATGAAGTATTTTTGTGTTTTTATTCCTTAATAAAACGTTTACAGTTTTTTAACAATATAAATTTTTCCATACCCCTTTACAAATGGGCAAAACCGGCGTATAGTACGTGTTTATCAGGCGTATGCGCCAATCTTTATTTACGAGCAATGGAGGGAACAGCGAGGTATGTTGACTAAGTTAATGAACCAGGTAAAAGGCCGCATCGGTTCACCGCATATCGACTTGTTGCTGGATAAAAATGAATTTATGCCCGGCGAAAAAGTGACGGGTTCATTTGTCATAAAAGGCGGTTTGTTTGAACAGAAATTAAGCCGGCTTGAGTGTGATTTACTGACAGGAAGCGATGAGGCGCCCGCTGGAGATGCGATTATGATTTTTATGTCAGAGCATATTCCGCCGAATGCGTCCAAGCGTATTCCATTTTCGTTTCAGCTGCCAGAGCAATTAAGTGAAAGCCGTTATTATTTTCAAACGAAGCTTTGCTTTGGTGAAGGAAAAAAATGCATTGGACAAGATCCTATTCGTGTTGTGCAGCCGTCTTTTTCTTAAATCGTGAGTAGACGTTCCAAAGAAGGGTATAACGAAAGAACCGTTATGCGAAAAGGAGCGGATGTATATGAAACCGGATATACAGACCTTTCAATGTAAAGATGATGGTGAAATCCCGAATAATGGGAGGTTCCCGGTCATCGTTTATAAGCAGGTATTTACGGATACACCAAGCGAGATAGAGCTGACATTTAACCGGCATGGCTGGACGAACAGCTGGGTGAATGGTATTTTCGATTATCATCATTACCATACCAATACACATGAAGTGCTTGGAGTAAAGTCTGGAGACGCGGTTGTACAGATCGGCGGGGAGCAGGGAGAACGGCTTGAGATTCAAACGGGCGACGTGATCGTACTTCCCGCTGGGACGGGCCATAAGCGGCTCAGCCACAGTCTGGATTTTTCTGTAGTCGGTGCGTACCCGAATGGGCAAAGCCCTAATTTAAAAAAGCGTGATACAGGTTCCCGGGCACAGTCTCTTAGCGAAATTGAACAAGTGCCAGCAGCCGAAACGGATCCCGTTTTTGGCGAAAAAGGGCCGCTGCTGGACTATTGGAAGGATTGTAAAGAAGACGGCTGCGATTGAGCAGCTTTTTTTTATGCCAAAAATGCCGAACGGCAGTGCTTCTGCGGAAAGCCGTCCTTTTTTAAAAACCATCTTTTTAAAGGAGCCGGTTTTTTTTATAAAAAACCGGCCGCAAAATTATACTTTAAAAAGCCGCGGTGCGGTTTTTAAAAGAAAGACAAGAACAATGGTGCATACTAGAAAGGTGAGAAGGGCGGCGCTGCCATTGATAGCCAGAGAGTAAAGGGCGGCCGGCATGTCTTCCGGTGCAGCCTCTCCAAAATACACCCATCCGGCAAGGAAATGCCAAAAGTAACGGGCCAGGCAGCCGACGAACACAGCCATGACAATGGATTTTGCCGTAATATTACGGCCGGTGAACAGCCCGGCAAGACCAATAAATGAAAACGCAATAAAGTATTCAATAAATGCTTGAAGTGGTGTTAAAAAGTAAGCAGTGCCCAGTACAATCTGTAAAAGCCCCCAAACAAAGCCGGAAGCCATTCCTGCTTTCCATCCCCAGCGCAGTGACAAAAGCAGAACGGGAATCATGGCAATTGAAATCTTTACCCATGGAAAAGGCTCAATAGCAGGCAGAACATCAATAATATAGGCAAGAGCAGCTATGATCGCTGCTTCAATTAAGGCTTGAAGCGGCAGTTTTCGATTCAATGTTTTTCCTCCTTTCTTTGCCGTACGCGAAGAAGGAAGAAGAGGTACCAATCCTTTCGCCGGCATAATCCGACATGCTCCATGGAACCAGATGAACACTGTTTTCAGCCCGAAGGCTCCCCATATGGCCTTGTTCATTGTAGCAAAGAACAAGAAAATACAAAATGATACAGTAATGGGAACATTTATAAAGGGCAGGTTTGGCAGCTAAATAGCCAGATTTTCTATACTCCGGCTGTAAAACCGGATTTGTTACAATAGAAGAAAAATGGAGGCGACATATTGGATGAAATCATCTGTTTGCGAGCTGTGCGGCCGCTCGCCGGTTGAAACGACCGTTCACCATTTAACGCCGAGGGAAGAAGGAGGATCGCATGGGCCGACGGCTGACTTGTGCTTGCCGTGCCACAAGCAGATTCATGCACTTTACACTAATAAAGAACTGGCTGTTCGTCTCCATTCGATTGAGCGGCTGCGCCAGGATGAAAAAATCAGCAAGTATATAAAATGGATCCGCAAGCAGCCGGCTGAAACGCTTGTCCGTGTACGCAAGTCAAATGAACGAAAGCGGTCCAGATAAACGTAAAGACGGCTCTTAAAGGAAGCCGTCTTTACGTTTCGTTAGTTTGTTGGCGTGATGCCTTTTATCATATGGGCAAGCTTATACTGAATCCGCTCATAAGCTTTTGCTTCATTTGTGTTTCTTTTATCAACAACACGATTTTGATTATCCATAAACAAATACGGGTGCTCGCTCGGTCCTTGATAGAAATAATACGTTGACCCCTGCTTCTTCAGCAGTTCGAAAGGTGCGCCTTCATAGCGAGGCAGCTTCGACTCCGGTACGGCCCAAATAATAGCAAGTATCGGCTTGTGGCCCAGGTAGGCCGCGTTGTTGTAATAAAAATACGTTCCATATGAACCGATTTTATCTTTTTTATTTTCTGTCGTTACCTGCGTTTTCATATAGTTAGGCAGTTCCAGTTTATATTTAAGTGCTGTATTCGTGTAGGTATATGTTTTATAGTCGTCATTTAGGGCACGCGCTAGAAAGACCGAAAATTGCGAGCGTGTCAGAGCCTGATTCGGCTTAAAGGTTCCATCGGGATAACCGAGCGTAATATTTTGGCTGGCAAGCGCAGTAATATAAGGATGCCCCCAGAAGCTCCTCGGTACATCTTTAAATGAAACAGCATCAGATGCTTTCCATTTGAATGCGGCAGTCAGCATCCGTGCCATCTGGGCGCGTGTGATCGGTTCTGCCGGTTTTAAAGTTGTGCTTTTGGGAAATAATCCTTCGTCCACAACCGCGGCTGCTTCGGCATAGCCGCTGCTTGATTTCGGCAGGTCGTTAAATCCGGGAGCCGGGCGGTTTGTTAAATCCAGATTCAGCGCTCTTGCTGTCATAATCATGGCTTGAATTTTAGTAACAGGCGCATTTGGCTGAAACGATTGATCCTTAAAGCCGCTAATGATTTTTTTGTTCGTTAAATAAACAATTTCTTCGTTCGCCCAGTACGACTTGCTGACGTCTTTGAACGCAGCTGATGTGGATATGGACTGGGTAAACAACAAGCCTGCAGCAAGTAAAACAGCACACACCTTCTTCATGATTCCTCTCCTTTTGTAAAAAAATAATTTATTTGTCACTTTTTTACAATAACATTATTTTACACTTGTTACCACCTTTAATTGGAAAATAGTTCAAAAAGAGCAAGGGAACCAGACTCTATAAGAAATGCCTGCTGAGATAAAAGAGGATGGAGGGAAGCATTGTAAAAAGTGGTTGTCTTTTGTGGAAAGGAATATAACGTAATCTATTAATATCGAAGTTGGTTCAAAAGAATCGGTACTTCTCTGTTTTATTTTTTAGAGGATGACCATTGCGGATTATTTGCGGAGACGCCGCGGCAATCGGGGTAGTGAAACTAGGGAACAAAGAAGATTTTTTGGAGATGCAGATATAGGAGAAAGAGAATGGGGACTGTTCAAAAGAGCCCCGAATTTGAACATTATCCTTCAGAAGATTTTGATCAAGGTGATTCGTACTCAGAAATCCCGAATTCCTGTTGAATAAAAAACGGTCCAGCATGAATGAACTAAAATGCCGACTGCTATCGCTAAAAACAGGACATGGGTGATCTGCAGACGGTGTTCCCGCTTTGTTTTCACGAATAAAAGAATCCACAGCACAGCGAGCAGATTATGCAAAACAAACAGTCCGTCCATTAAAAACAGCTCCTTCCTTACCGCTTATTGTGCCTGGGAATCACCCTAAAGACAACGAGTCTGTCAGGTTATTTGACCAAGAACAAAACCGGCTGCTTTCAAAGCGTTTTATATTCTTCCATCCTTGCGTGATAGAGAAGATACTCGACGGTAACAGCAAAATGTTGTATATTTTATAAATGCGCTTCTCATTAAAAGATAATTTTATAAAAAAGACTTTGGATGATTATGAATAGGTTGGAAGAAGGGAATTAAAATGAATCGATTGTTTTTAAAGCCGTTACACTTTTTTGCTTTAGCGGTTATTTTGGTTTGGCTGAAATCGTACATTGCCTACCTCACAGAATTTCAGCTGGGGATCAACAATGCGATGCAGACATTTCTTCTATTTTTAAATCCGCTCAGCTCAGCGGTTCTCTTTTTAGGGCTCGCCCTGTTTTCAAAACGAAGCGGCAGATGGATTCTTGTATTCAGTACTATTATGACGCTGATTTTATACAGCAACATCCTATACTACCGTTTCTTCAATGACTTTGTTACGCTGCCGACACTGTTTCAAACGAGCAACGCCGGGCATTTGGGCGGAAGCATTGCCGATTTAACAGAATGGCATGATGTCATTTATTTCGCAGATTTAGTGATTCTTGCAGTGGTTCTTTGGATGAAAAGAAAAGAATGGAAGCTTCAGGTTACACCGAAAAGAAAAGTACTGGCGATTTTGGCAGCCGGTGCAGTAATTTTTGCGGTAAATCTGGGTCTTGCGGAAGCAGACCGTCCGCAGCTTCTGTCTAGAGCGTTTGACCGCAACTATTTAATCAAATATTTAGGCGCATACAATTACACGGTATATGATGCAATTCAAACGGTGAAAAACGAGAAGCAAAGCGCTTTTGCGAGCAGTGACGACTTAACAAATGTGGAAAACTACACAAAGTCTCATTATGCAGCGCCAAATGAAGAGTATTTCGGGAAAGCAAAAGGGATGAATGTGATTAAAATTCATCTTGAGTCGTTTCAAACATTTTTGATTGATTACAAGTTAAACGGCCAGGAAGTCACACCGTTCTTAAACTCACTGGCGCACAATAACGAGTATATGTATTTTGATAACTTCTTTCATCAAACCGGACAGGGGAAAACCGCTGATGCTGAATTGATGATGGATACTTCGCTGTTCGGCCTGCCGCAGGGATCTGCGTTTGTTCTCAAAGGCCGCAACACCTATCAGGCTGCACCGGCAATTTTGAACCAAAAAGCAGGCTATACAAGTGCTGTTCTGCACGGTGACTATAAAACATTCTGGAACCGAAATGAAATTTACAAGCAAATGGGCGTAGACACGTTTTTCGATGCCAGCTATTACAACATGGAAGGTGACCGGAAAATCAACTACGGTTTGAAAGACAAGCCGTTTTTTGAAGAGTCTATTCCAATGCTTCAATCAATGGAGCAGCCGTTTTACGCGCATTTAATGACGCTGACTAACCATTTCCCATTTGTTATGGATGAAGGAGATGCAACGATTGAGCCAGCGACAACGGGAGACGGTACTGTAGACCGGTACTTCCAGACGGCACGTTACATGGATGAAGCACTCCAGTCATTTTTTGTAGACTTGAAAAAAGCTGGTTTATACGATAACTCCATGATTCTCATTTACGGTGATCACTATGGCATCTCCGAAAACCATAACAAAGCGATGGCGCAAATTATGGGCGAAGAGATTACGGACTTTAAAAACGCACAGCTGCAGCGCGTACCGCTGTTTATCCACGTGCCAGGCGTTAAAGGCGGAGTGAAACACCAGTATGGCGGCGAGATTGACGTCCTGCCGACGATGCTTCACCTTTTAGGCATTGACAATAAAGAATTTATTCAGTTCGGTACGGACCTTCTTTCACCGGAGCACGATGAAGTAGTAGCATTCCGAAACGGCGACTTTGTATCGCCAAAGTACACATCGATTGATGGAACGTACTATGATTCAAAAACAGGTGCAACATTAGAGCCGACCGCCGATATGCAGGCGGCTAAAAAGAAAGTAGCTGATCAGCTATCTTTCTCTGATCAAGTATTGTATGGTGATTTACTGCGCTTCCATGATATAGAAGGCATGGAGCCGGTTGACCCAACTCAATACCAGTACGGAAAAGAAACAGCCGAGGAATAAGGTTGTAATAAAAGCCCGCAGAGCCATTCTGCGGGCTTTTTTATATAACAAATAGATGCTCTTTTACTTTAGTTGGTAAAAACGAATGATGCTGCTTGATAACAGCCGCTTCAGCTTTGCAGACGCCTGCATATCTTGTTAATAGATTCATTGAAAGGAGGAAAAGAGATGTGCTCCAGTTGCAAGAAGCGGAAGAATCGCTGCGGTTGCTTTCATGAACAGGTCAGTCATTGTGGCTGTTTTGATAGACATGTTCATGACTGTGAAAAACATTTCAGACGATGTGGATGTTTAGATCTGCACGATGAATGTGTAAAATGGATTCATGATGATTTCTTTATCGTGTCCAGCGATCATGGTCTCAAAGGATGTAGTCATAGCTGTACAAGAAAAAGATTTCTTCACGATGTTCATCATTCTCTTTTATGTCATCGGTGTCAAATCAGGTTTCGCAACCCATTTTGTTGTTAACCGTTAGGGTAGATGTTTCTTTTTGTTTAGCTAATGGAATGATCGTGGATAAAAAGGCTTGAGGAAGTGATCCTCAAGCTCTTTTTATAAAACGTCTAAAACGAAGAATATGGATAAAATAGGGAAAATAAATATCAGTACCTTGCAATAATCAGTGCTGGATGCCAGTATGCTTTTAACAGGTGCTGATTTTAAATCACTACTACACAATATACTACAGTAGGAATAGAGTGGAAAGTACTTTTGCAGGGCTGCCTTTCTGGCTGCTTTTTTTGCGGTAACTTATGCGTTTGAGCTGATGTCTCAATCATTGAAGGATATTTTGCTTTGGGTCACCGTTGAATATGTGGCGATTTCTTTTCTGCCAGCGGTGATTTTGCTTATGTGCCTTGATTATACCGGGCGAAACGTCAAAAGATGGATGTATATTCCCCTGCTTGGCATTCCGGCTGCCACGCTTATTCTGCATGGCAGCAAGTGTATGCATTCTGCTCTGGCAGCTGAGAAAAGTAACTTTTCGTTTTCGAATGCAAATTTTATTGATGGTAGCGGGCCTTTTGGTCCCGCCAGTTTCAAGTATTTTTTTATATAAGCGGCTGGAGCAGGGGAATCGATCTCGGTCCGGTGTCTATGTGTCTTGCTTTTTTGTTTCAAGGAGCAGCGTTTTTGCGCTTTCAAATGTTTGATGTAGTTTCTATCGCCCGTGCAACCGTTTTTGAAGGACTGGAAGAAGGAGTAGTCGTTTTAAATGAAAATGATATTGTCGTAGATTACAACCAGGCAATGAAAACCGTTCTGCCTGCTTTGACCGTTCACACGGTTGGCCGGCCGCTGAGAGAAGTGATTTCGGCAAACGATCAGCTGGCCTCCATTCTGTGCCAGGGGGAGGAATGTGATTATAAGCTCGATCAGCCCGAAGAAACGCTTCATTTCCAAGTCCGTTTTCCCCCTTTAAAAGATGAAAAGGGGGAGATGGTTGGCAAAATCGTCATGTTTATCAACGTAACCGAGCGGGTGCAAATGGAAAAATAATTGCAAAAACTGGCTCGTCTGGCCGGCTTGACTGGTATATTAAACCGGACTTTCTTTTTAGGGCAGGCAGAAGCAGCCTGCAGGAAGCTTCAAAAAGAAGAAGGCGTCGTTTCGATAATTATGTTTGATATTGACCATTTTAAGCGGGTGAATGATACATTCGGCCATGAAGCAGGAGACCGTGTGCTCACAAATTGCACGCCGGGTCGGGAAGAACATGCAGGCAAACGATTTATTCGGCCGTTATGGCGGAGAAGAATTTATTATTTTCCTTCCCCACGCTTCTTTATCTGAAGCATGCGAGCGGGCAGAAGCCATCCGTACAGCTATCGCAGAAACGATCATCCAGCTGGGAGAAGAGACGCTCAGTGTAACATCGAGTTTTGGCCTGTCCCATACGCGGATCCAAGCAGGCAGTCCCGATTCTCCGGTACAGGAACTGATGCGTGAAGCGGATCAAGCGCTTTGTACGGCTAAACGAAATGGCCGAAATCGTGTGCAGGTGTTTAAGCAGGCACTTTAAGTGAAAGCAACTTCCAGGAGACAAGGAATCTATTAGAGAAGGAGAACATCACGCCTGTTCTCTTTTTTTCTATGTAGAAACCATCGATTAAGGCGCCTGCTTTTATAGGAAATGTATATCTAAACAAAGATGAATTGTACAGTACGGTGGTTATCAGGAGCTTTTATAAATATTTTTTATGATCATATTCATGATACAATAGAATGAAAAAGGAGGAGAGAAATGGAAAAAAGAACATACTTAGACCTCGGAGATGCAGAACAGACAGCGGATAGAACAGCTTATCCGCAAGTCATCGCAGACCGGGGAGATGCCCTGCTGCTTCTCTACTCACATGATCAAGGCCGCGTATACATAAAAAATGAAAATAAACTGTATGCCGCGATGCATTACGAGGCTATTTTAAAGTCCGGCTATTGGAACGAGTACAGGGGAGAAAATGTGGCCGCCTGGATCAATGCTTATGCGGAAAAATCGGATGAGCCAAAAAGCTTATTCCAATTTGCGAGAAGTGAGCTGTCACAAGATGCGTTTTTGTGCTGGTTTGCGCAATGGGCGGCACCATATGGGAAAACAGCAGATGAGGTTTTACATAAATGTGCGCTGTTGTTTTTGGAGCGGATGTTTAAAAAGCATGGAGAAGTACTTCCAGAAGTGAAGTCCATTGGGATAATCCAGCAGTTTCAAGGGCTGGATGTGTTACTGCTAGTAAATGATCATGCCGCTGTTTTAATTGAAGACAAAACGAATACAAGCGATCATTCCGATCAGCTGGCCCGTTGTTTGGAAGCGGTTCAAAAAGCGTATCCTCACCGAAAACTGCTGCCGATTTACTATAAGCCAGCAAGCCAGAGTCATTATCGGTCGTGCGACAAAGAGGGTTATGCGCCATTTTTACGGGAAGACATGATTGATGTACTGAACGAAGGCAAGAGAGCAGGTATTACAAATCAAATTTTCCTCGATTATTTAAAACGGCTGGAGGAAATCGAAGCAGGGTATCAATCATACCGGTGGCTTCCAGTTTCAGCTTGGACCTCCTTCTCATGGCAGGGATTTTACCGGCTGCTTCAACGTAAGCTTCAAAATGGAAATTGGGGTTATATGGCCAATATGGCCGGTGGATTTGAAGGGTTCTGGTGGGCAAAAAACAGAAATCATGCGTGTTATTTCCAGCTTGAACAAAGCCGTTTATGTATCAAACTAGCAGAGCCAGATCCGCTCCGCCAGCGGGAGGCACGTATGAAGACTTTTGCGCGTCTGCTGGAGCAACCAGCAGTAAAAGATCTCTCCTTTGAAAAACCAGGCCGTCCCCAAAATGGAAAAACGATGACGATTATGGTGAAAAACGATTATTTGCAAACGAATGAAGATGGAACTGTGAATGTGGAAGCGACGATTCATTTATTAAAAGAAGTGGAAGAAAAGATCGTATTTTCTTAAGAAATTTATTTGGACAAAAGGACAATTTAAGCCGTCCGTAAATAGTAAAATGATTGATGAAGGTTTATACTAAAAAACTGAACTTACTGAAGGAGCGGCACAGCTATTAGTGTGCATAATCGGCAGATGATTGGTGGAGAAACAATTATTGTTCACCGCTGGAAGGAGAAAGAGTCATGCATGGCATCCGCCTAAACGGTGCTGGGCGGGTTGGTTTAAATGAATCAATTAAATAAACGTCTGCTAACAGCCTGATTTGCTTATACAAGCGAACAGGCTTTTTTTGAGGTATTTATTCCCTTTTAAAGGAAAAAGCGAAAAGAGAGTTGATATAAAAAAAGATACCGAAGAAAAGATAGTATAGTTATTAAAATGTTTTAGTGGGAAAATAATTTTGCGGCAGCCAGAGTAATGGCCGCTGTTTTGTATGAATGATTATGCATAGGTGTCTTCAAATAAAAAAAACATACAGGAGACAATTTGCGACAATTATTGTTCAAATAGTTCATGAAAGTGAAGCTTCTTTAAAGTGAACGTCTTTTCAATTGTTTTTCTACTATATCACCTATTTTTCATTGTGTGAAGAAGTATAATTCTAGAGAACTAAAAAATATAATATAATTTATAATTGCTAACTGTTTGAGTTCGTATTATGATATATAAAGTTAGAAATAGTGACTAAAAACCTATTTTTGTTTCTTTTAAAAAGAAGAAATTTGTCGGATTTTTGTTTTAGTTAGTTAAAAGTAACTAGTTCAGAAGAATAAAAACTTGGAAAATTAGTTTTCTTTTGAAAAGGCAAACTTATTGAAAGATAAGGACGCAAAGCCACGGGTCTAAAGCAGTTTGCTATGACAGCCGGGCCGCCGTAAAGATGGATATACGTTTATTTAACCATTGGTTTAAATAAAGTCCACCTTTTGGCTGGGCTTTTTTTATTTTTCTGATGGGTTTTAAGTAAAGAAAACAGCCAACAAATAAAGGGGAACGGGAGTGATTAGTGGTGAGAACGTTGTCAGTAAAAGCGAAAACTATTCTTTTCGCTTGTTTTATCACAATTGTAGTAGGAGTCATTATCACGGGAATCAGTAATTACATGAATATGAAGCTGGCGATTAATCAGCTTGCATCCGATTCGGAAAAAACAGTTAAAGCCTGGTCAGAAGATATCACCACAGAAGAGGTAGCTGACATGATGCAGGAGGCGAATAGGAACAGTAAGACTGGCCGTAAGCTGGAAGCTCATTTTAATCAATTGTCGCAATATCAGCCGCAGGTTGCTCAAGGATACATTTTTGGAGCGGAATTAAAAAACGGGACGGATACGGTCTTTGTATCAGCACCGACTGCTTTAGTAGATGCATTGATAGAATCGGATATAAAAACGGGAGACTTTTACACACAGCCCGACAATATTGTAAAGGTTATCGAAGAAATGAAAGCAAAGAAAGCGATGGCTGTATCCGATCTGTACACAGACGATTTGGGCACATGGGTAACGGTTGTTAAACCATACTTGAATGAAGAGGGAGAGGTTTTTGCTTATTATGGAGTCGATTTTAATGCGAAACCATATGTAGATAACCAAAGAAAAATGCTTTGGATCGTCGGCTCCATTTTATTGGTGCTGTTGCTTTTATTCAGCTTTTTGCAGTACAAGTCAGTAACGAAAACCTTTAAGCCGATTCAAGAACTTGTACGTGGAATTGAAGAAGCCACGGAAGGAAACTTTGACGTAGAACTAAAGGAATCAAATGATGAACTTGGTGCAGTTGTTGGAAAGTTTAATAAAATGACGAAAAATATTGGCGGGCTTCTGCAGTCGATCAAAGCGGCATCTTATGAAACCAATGCTCGCTCGGAAGGCTTGTTCAGTTCCATTTATTCTGCCGGTGACCGGATTACCGAGGTAACAGAAGAAGTAGCAGATATGTCCAATCGTCTTAAAGCACAGACGAATTCAACAAAAGACGTGCTGCATTCACTCGAAGAATGGTCACAAGTCGTTGAAACTGTAGCGAAAAATACATCAGCGGTAAGTGAGCTGGCAGCGGATATGGAAACGAGAGCGACGAACGGGACTCATTCCGTTACATCTGTTCAGGAGCGGATGGCACTTATCAATGAATCGACGAGGAATTCAGAAAACAGCATTTCTATGCTGAAGAAGCGTTCAGAAGAAATCAGTGGAATCGTTGAGCTGATTACAAGTATTGCAGACCAAACGAATCTTTTGTCGCTGAACGCAGCGATTGAAGCGGCGCGTGCTGGCGAGCAGGGGAAAGGCTTCGCGGTTGTAGCGGATGAAGTAAGAAAGCTCGCGGAGCAGTCCAAACAGTCGGCCAAGCAGATTAATGATCTCATTACCTACATTCAAAAAGAAACGGATGATGCTTTTAACTCCATTAATAACAATGCAGCATATGTGAATGAAGGTGTTAAAGCGGTTGGAGAAACGGAGGCTATTTTCGCAGATATTTTAGCCGCTGCCCAGGAAGTAACCGCCAGCATTCAGGAAGTATCATCCGCCGCAGAAGAAATGGCGGCGGAAAACAGCGACATCATTACGACATTCAAGCAATTGTCCGATTTGGCCCAGCAAAACAACCAGACAACGACAGCGATTGCCAGCAATATTGAACAACAGCACCGGTCGTTTGAACATATTATCGGCACAGCCCAGGAAATGACCGATGTCGTGAGTGATTTGGAAAACGTTGTATCGAAATTAAACGCATAAACAACGAGGGTCCTCTTTAAAAGGGACCCTTTCACAAGGAGAAACGATCATGAATACATTATCTAAAGGACAACACATATCTGCTGTACAGCCTGTTAAAGGAACTCTTCCGTTTCCGTCAGACAATCACTATAGAGGGAAGGACACGCTGTTTTTAAGCAGGCAGGAATCTCTTCCTTATGGGCAATATGAGACGCTGGCAGCCGCTTTTATTATCTGGGTGCACCGGATGACCGGAGAAGAAACGCTGCAGATGGACCTTTATCAAAACGAAATGTATTATTCGGCGGAATTTGTATTCACAAATGGTTTAACAGCGAACGAGGTTATACAGAAAGTAGAACAGGCGTTAACAGGAACGGGAACAAAGACTGCTGCGTGTACACTCGCTTTTTCAGACAGCGGTGTGCTGAGTGAGACAGCCTGCCTCCAGTTTACAAAAAGAGGGACGGAGTTTTATTTGTCCGGCTTGGAATCGATCCTCAATCCATCTTGTGAAGAGCGTTATTTACACAGCTTTAAACGATTATCCCAAAACATGATTGCTTGTCCCGACAAAAATATTTTAGATCTAGAAATACTGACCCCTGAGGATACAGCCCTTTGGATTGAATTTAACAGCACAGAAAAAGAATACCCTTGCGGCAAAACATTACCTGCTGTCTTTTCAGCAACAGCCCGTCTGTACCCGGATCAAACTGCTATTTCATCAGAAATCGGTGCCATTACATTTGCAGAGCTGGACAGCCGTTCAAACCAAATTGCCCGGTATTTATGGGAAAGCGGAATCCAAAAAGGAGATTACGTATCGGTTTATATGGAACGGAGTATAGAGATGATTACCGCTATGCTCGGTATTATGAAAGCAGGAGCCGTATATGTGCCGTTAAGCCCGGACAACCCCAAGCCAAGAACGCAGTATATTATCCAGGACTCCGCCTCAAAAGCGGTGCTTACACAGGAAACCTACACATCGGAGCTTAAAGCCATGCTTTCGGGAGAACAGACGTCCATTGTACCAGTCAGCAATATTGAAGCGGACGAATCGCCTCTTGAGCTGGATATAGAAGAAACACAGCTTGCCTACATTATTTATACATCTGGATCCACAGGAAACCCTAAAGGAGTTAAGATCGCGCACAAAAGTATTGTAGGACTTGGATATGCGTTAACAGATATTTTTCCTACTACGTCTAAAGATGTGCTGACGCAATTTTTTACTTTAACGTTTGATGCCTCATTTTTAGAGGTTTGTCCTATGTTGTTTACAGGTGCACGCCTTCACCTTCTTACACAGACAGAACGAGTGGATATTACTTCTTTTTCCCAGATGATGATAAGAGAAGGCATTACCTACATCCCTGCTGTACCGGTCAGTGTGTTAAAACAATTTTCAATGTACGCAAGTGAAGAAGAAGCAGCCTGCTTTTCGAGCTTAAAGGCATGGGGCGTTGGCGGGGAAGCACTAACAGGAGAAGTTGTCCGTTTGTTCCAAAACAAGTTTGGATTGATTGAACTTGTGAATTTGTACGGGCCAACGGAAGCGACTGTTATTGCTTCTACCTATAAAGTAAGCAGCCGGGTAGAAGAAGGCATGATTAATATTCCTATTGGGAAGCCGGTTCACAACTATAAAATGTACGTTGTAAACGAAAATATGAATATATGCCCCGTTGGTGTAGAAGGGGAGCTCATAATCGAAACGGAAGGACTTTCCACCGGTTACCTCAATCTTATTGAAAAAACAGCAGAGGTATTTGTGCAAGCACCTTTTACCGAAAACCTTGTATACCGTTCCGGTGATTTAGCAAAAATGCTGCCGCAGGGGGAAATCGAATTTGTCGGACGGAAAGACTTGCAGGTTAAAGTGCGCGGCTACCGAGTGGAGCTGAGTGAAATTGAGGATGCACTGGCGCAGTCTGTTTTAATTGCTAATACAGCAGTTGTTCCGAAAAAAGTGAATGGGGACCTGTCTCTTGCTGTTTATTATTCGACAAAAGATGGTGTAAAGATTCAGGCTAAAACGCTGATCAGTCATCTTTCCGAAAAGCTCCCTTCTTATATGATTCCATCTTATTTCGTAGAACTGCCGGATATTCCGCTGTCGCCAACTGGAAAAGTAGACCGGAAGTTTCTAGCTTCACTGCCTTTGGCTGAACAAGAGCAGGTGGACAAGAAACCGCCTGCTACAGACACGGAAAAAAGAATTGCAGAAGCTTGGCAGGAAAGCCTGGGCATTCGCACGATTGGAGTGGACGAAAACTTTTTTGAATTAGGCGGCCATTCTCTCAAAGTATTAGGTGCTTTATCATTGCTAAAAAAAGATTTTCCGCATTTGAAAATTAACGACTTTTTTACATATCCGACGATTGAGGAGCTTGCCCGAAAAGCGGATCACGCAGATTCAGAATGCCAAAGAAATTTCACACCAAAAAAAGAAATAAAATTGGTGGAGCACCCGGTAAGACTGCAATCGGTTCATGTCCCCGTCCTGGCTGGCCAGACGGATATTTTGCTAACAGGTGCAACAGGATACCTTGGTTCTCATATGCTGATTGATCTTCTCAGAGAAACTGCCGCACGCTTGTATGTACTGGTTAGAGGAAAAGATCAGGCAGAAGCAGCAGATAAGCTGAAGGAAGCGGTGAGCTTGTATGCGCCAGCCGGCTTTTTTGAAGCATATAATGTCTCAGAGCGGGTTAAGATCATTGTTGGAGATTTCAGCAAAGAGCAGCTTGCAATGTCTAATGAAGATATGAAGCTGGTTCGAGCAAATATCAATTCGATCATTCATTGTGGAGCAGACGTCAGACATTTCGGTGATAAAGAGTCGTTCGAGGCTTCGAATGTAAGAGGCACGGAAAACATACTGGCTCTGGCTGCTGAACTAGGCGGCTGTCGCTTTCACTATATTTCAACCATTGGTATTCCAGAAGACTTGGCGATGGAAGGACACTGGGAAACGTTTTTGTCATCCGGCCGTCTTTCTGAGGCACCTCCTGTCAGCAGTTTATACACAAACAGCAAACTTGAATCCGAAAAGCGTGTAGAAGCCGCCTGGCAAGACGGCCTGCCAGTGACGATTATCCGCCCGGGAAATATCAGCAGTCAGCACAAAACAGGTATTTTCCAAAAAAATATTGACGCCAATGCAGTATACCGGATGATTAAGAGCTTTGTTTTACTGAAAAGAGCGCCAAAAGTGGAAGCCAATATGGATTTCACAATGGTGGATTACGCAAGCCGCGCTGTCACCGGCATCATCATGGATGATACATCCATCGGCGGCGTGTTTCACTTGTGTAATCCGGAAAGCATCCGTTTCGAATCACTGATTAAAAGCCTTGTTTCCTATGGTTATACGATCGAGCTGCAGACGCTGACGGAGTTTGAAGACTGGCTTTATTCAGAAGAGCCCAAGGATAAAGAAGGACTCGAGCTGGCCATGGCAGGGCTAGAAGGAGACGGGGCCAAAAACTCGCCTATTACGTACGACTGCACGGAAATAGAGAAAGCTCTTCGCCCGAAAGGAATCTACTGTCCGGCACCGGACGAAGCATTTATTCATCGGATGCTGGAATACGCCGTTCGTATTGGATACCTTCCAGAGCCGAATGAACGGTAACAGATAATCATGAATTTGTTCCAGGAAGCTGTGACCGTCGGCTTTGTGCGTGCAAGCTACCGATTATCCATTTACGACTCGTTATATAAAGAAATAAGCGAGAAAGAAAGGATGTACCTTCAGGCATACCGGTCGTTTGAAAGCCGCTATGATTCCCTGCTTGGCCTTCTGTTGGCCAGGCAGCTGTCCGGAGCTTGCGTAAATCTGGTTCATGATGTGAAAGGAAAGCCGGTTATGAAGGGGAGTGAAAAGGAGATATCGATCACACATAGCAGTGGTATCACAGCGGCTGTTGTGTCACCCTGGAGAATCGGCATCGACTTGGAGAAAAATGTCGAGGAAAAAGCAGGCAGACGAATGCTCGCAGCGGCTGGCCAGTCTCTGCTGCATTCATTTCCATTCACCGTATTATGGACACGGACAGAAGCATACGCTAAGATGATCGGTTGTGGATTTAAAGAAGACCCTGCCCTTTTGTTTCAGGAGGCAGCAGCGCCAAGAAGCCGATGGAACTTTCACACAGAATGTTTTGACAAAGACATGGTACTGACTATTTGTTCAGAAAAGCCAGCTTTTTTCCAATTGAAAGAATGTTTTGAAGATACTGTACTTCAAAACAAATAAAAAAGCGTCCCGCCGCAGGGGCGCTTTTTTACTTTTAGCTGCTGAGAAATTCTTGAGTTTGCTATCTATGTAGGTTCGTACTATGATAGAGAAAAGTAAAGCTGTGACCATTAACCTATAGATCTATGTATAGAAAGTAAACTTTTTTACGTGTGGGATTGATTGTTAAAGCAGCGTACAGCTTGAAGCCGGATTTTTTTAGAGCACGATTTATAAAGAATTAAAAGAGAGCGTGGTCATTGGTGGGAGCCTTATCTGCAAAAACAAAATGGATCTTGTTTGTTTGTCTCATAACGGCCATTGCAGTGGTTACTGCTGTTGGGGCAGTCAGGTATGCGGACACAAAGGAAGTAATCAGCCGTATTGCCCTGGATACGAGAAGGACGGCGGAGGCATGGTCAAAAGAGATCACAAAAGAAGAAATAAAGAAGGTTATTCAAAGTAAAAGCAGGGACAGTAAAGCAGCCCGGAAGCTTGAAGAGCATTTTAACCGGCTGTCTCGGTATGAGCCGCAGCTGGCACACGGATATATATTTGGCGCAGAATTGAAAAACGGTACTGATACCCGCTTCGTAGCAGCATCAACGGACTTAGCCGATGCAACCGAGAAAAACGGCTTAGAAACAGGGGATTTTTACACACAGCCGGCCAATATTGCAAATGTAATAGAAGAAATGAAAAAAAAGAAAACCACTATCATATCCAAGCCTTATTCAGATAATTATGGAACCTGGCTTACAGTCGTTAAACCATATTTGGATGAGAACGGAGAGGTTTTTGCGTATTACGGCATTGATTATGATGTCAAGCCTTATATGGATGATCAGCGGAAAGTACTGCTAATGACCGGGAGCATTCTTTTAGTTCTGCTGCTTGCCGTTATTTTTCTTATGATGTAAGAAGAATGACAAAGAGCAGCTTTTATTCTTTGCGGGCCCGCCTGCTCCAGCAGTGTTGAGATGTTTTTCAGGGACATATTCCCTTTATATGCTAAAGTAAAGAAGAATCAGCGAAGCACGTTTCAGAAAAACCAATCTTTCAAAGAGCGGGGTTTTAACATGAAAAAAGTTGTGTTAGCAGGCGGAACGGGATTTATCGGCCGGTACATGGAGGAACGATGTAAAGAACTTGGCTATACAGTACACATCATTTCCCGGCAGGAGCCTCATATTTCTTGGGAAAACAAGGCCTGTATGATCAAAGCACTGGACAGGGCGGAGCTGCTTGTAAATTTAGCGGGAAAATCAGTCAACTGCCGGTATAATGAAGTGAACAAGCGAGCTATTATGCTTTCTCGGACAAGTACCACGAACCGGCTTGGTGAAGCTGTGCAGGCATGTGAACATCCGCCAAAGGTGTGGATCAATTCAAGCACAGCTACCATTTACCGGCATGCAGAAGACAGGCCAATGACGGAAGAAGCAGGAGAGATGGGATCAGGTTTTTCAGTTGATGTTGCTAGGAGCTGGGAAGAAGCGTTTTTTTCATTCGACCTGCCGAAAACGCGGCAAGCTGCCCTGCGCATCGCCATTGTGCTTGGACCGGGGGGAGGCGTTATGACACCTTACCGGAACTTGGTTAAATATGGTCTCGGAGGCCCTCAAGGAAGCGGCCGGCAGCGGTTCAGCTGGATTCATCTCGAAGATTTGTTTGGGATTATTATGTTTTTAAATGAGCGGACTGAATTAAATGGAGTGTTTAACTGTGCGGCACCCAACCCCGTTCAAAACAGTGAGTTAATGGCAGCCCTGCGCAGAGCGTCAAATGTGCAGTTTGGCCTCCCTGCGCCCGAATGGCTGCTCGAGCTTGGCGCTAAAGTAATCCGGACAGAAACCGAGCTCGTGCTTAAAAGCCGATGGGTGCTTCCAGAGCGGCTGGAGCGTGCGGGCTATACTTTTTTATTTCCGTCATTAGACAAAGCTCTTCAATCTATTTTATCTTCTTAGACGAGCCTTGCACAGGCTGTCTATGGTAAACTAAACACAGCAACGTGAGGAAAGAAGAGGTGCAGTATGATCAAAAGAATCGTCAGCATTGCCGTTCTGGCCGGCATTCTGCTGCTTGGCATTACACAAAAAGAAGGGCTGCTTGCTACTGTAAATGAAGGAGGCACATATGCTGTTTTAGTCAGCATGCTGCTCGTGGCGATCTGTGTGTTTGTTCCGATCGTGCCGTTTCCGGTGCTGGCCGGACTCATTGGTGGTATTTTCGGCACGGCAGAAGGCGTACTTGTTACACTCAGCGGTTCAATGATTGGAACGATGCTGTTTTTCTACATTGCCCGGTACGGTTTTAAAGAATGGGCACAGGCAAAACTTGACCGATATCCACAGGTGAAGGACTATGAAGACAAGTTGCATAAAAATGCATTTCTGGCGATTCTGCTTGTGCGCATAGTGCCGGTTGTTCCATCTCCTGTTGTAAACATTGTCTGCGGACTAAGCCGTGTTAACGGATTTGTGTTTTTACTCGCTTCAGCGATTGGAAAGCTGCCTAATATTCTTCTGCTGTCATTTGCTGGTGCAAGCTTTGCGGAAAACAAATGGTTTTCGTTTGGGCTGTACGGCGTGTATGTGCTGATTATTATGGCTGTCAATTATGTAATTGTTTATAAACGAATGAACAAAGTGCCGGAATAATACCGGCGCTTTTTTATTTTTAAAAAAGAAGAAAAACAAAGAAAAAGAAAGCAAGAGTTAGAAAAAAGGCGATGATGCACGCTTACATAGCCAATGTTTCCGTTTTCTTTGGGTTTTTCAATTTTGAGGGCGTATAGGATAATAAAGGCAAGACACGAGCGATGAGGGGAGATAATAAAATGACTAAATATATGATCGATACAGCAATGGTATTAAAAGAAAAAGCAGGTTTTGGAAAATATGTACAGGCAATCGCTGCAGCAGTAAACAGCTTCCGCCAGTCTATGGACCAATATGGAGAAGCAATCATTAAAGTAAAATCAAGATAATCTTTTTATATAAACCAAAAAGCCAATTCTCATTTTTAATGAGAATTGGCTTTTTTCATGGAACGCCGTTTTAGTTTCGCCGGCTGCACGTCTTTTTTGGAAGCCCTGTCCATAAAAAAAATGCAGGTAAGGGAAAATCCAATAAATGAATGTACCCAGAAAATACCCGAAAGCCCATTAATCCCGGCGGCAAGGAGGGTTACAACAAGCAAATAAAACGCGCCCAGGCACTGTACGATGGTTCGAAATCCAATTTTTTTTTGCGCTCTTGCCGTTTTAATTGCTGCAATGGAGCGGAACAGCTGCCAGAGAAACACAGCGATCGTTACAAAGAAAAAGCTATAAGAGACCACACGCACAATATTTTGTTCAGTGAGCCATTCCATGGACAGAACCAAGCGGATTGCTTCATTCATTTTTTTGCTCCTTTCTTTTTATGACAAATAAAAATCAGCATGCCCTTCCAAAGGATATTTAAAACAATAATACCCCATTTTTCCAATCGTTCTTTCTGCACGGAGGGATCTTCCAGCCTGCATCGAATACTATAAAAGAGCAGCGAGGCAAAGCCATTCACAAGGCAGGAGGGATTTGTTGAGACACTACGCTTTTTTGATTCTGTTAGCTGTTTTGCTTGCAGGCTGTCGTTCCGGTGATCCGGAAGAAGGCCAGGCAGATGCCATTGATTGGGTTGATTTTGTTAAATGGAATGGAGTGGAGTATCACGGCATTCATACCGGAATTTTGGCAGACAAAAATGCAGTTGGCGAAAAAGTTGGACAGGTCACCTTTACGGTAGCGGGCCATATTACCGAGCCATCCTATAAACCAAAGGATGGCGATGCCGCTTTTTATGGAAAAGGAACAGGGCTTTATGCCGTTAAAGAACATCCGGGTCTGCTGGCTGTAAGGGATAAACAAGCGAAGAATGGATACAAGCTCTATTACTCAACAAAAGAGAGCGGCTATAGGTGGCATTTTGATAATGTGCCAATTGAAAAGGTAATCCGGGCCGAAGTTTTCCCGGATGGACAAAAACAGGGAAGAAGTACCTCCGGTTCAGATTTAAAGCATTTATTAAAACTGTTAACGACGAGCGAACCGGTTGATTCTTTTACACCAAATACGCAAGAAGAAGGTGTCTCGTATCATATCGTACTGTATACCGGCGAGGCGGTTGCGTATCAATACAGCGTGCAATATGATGGAATGACCTACTACTGGCATCCATGGGATACAGCGATTTTGGATGATGACATTAAGCCGTTTCTTGAAAGCCAGGTAGAGTAAAAAGGAGCGCTTGCCGCTCCTTTTTATTGTATCAAATTTTAAACTGCATTTAGCATAATAGTAAAAAATACATAGGATCCCCGAAGGAGAAATACGTATATGCCAAATCATTTTATCACTTATATCATTGAGGCCGCACCGTTCGTAGTCATCGGGCTCATTGGCTTTTTTCTTTGGAAAACAGGCAGGCTGAGAGTAAGGACTGTAACGAAAATCCGCTATGTGTATAAGCAGAGCTTTGAACACTTGCGGATTTCTTATAAAAGGTTCCATGGTGTTGATGAATATTCCTTCTACTTCAGCAAAGGGAGTACAGTCACGCTTGCCTATGAAGTGAAGGTCGAAGAAGGAGAACTGCACCTCGGGTGGCAGGATCGAACATCTCCAATCTGGAGCCGGACGTTTACAAAAGACGAAGAAGGCACTATTGTGTTTACCGCCGAACATCGGCTGCATTCACTTATCGTTGGGGGCAATCAAACAAAAGGCGGGTGCCGTATTGACTTTACTCACCAGCGTGAGAAAGCAGGCACCCTGTAGCCGTCCGTCAGATGGTTCAATTTTCCGGGATAGTTTCTGCTGTGAAAAGTGCTGGATTCCATCCTGTGTTCATCGCCTGAGTAGAGGCCCATAAATTTTCGAGCAGCCTGGCCATCATTTGTTTAGAAGGAACATGTCCATATCGATGGTAATAAACAAAATACTGCAAATAAAGAGAAGCCGATGCGGGCAGGTGCACCTGCTCGAGGTAGAAGCGGTTTTCGGTAATGGTAGCGATCGAGTATGTTTCAAATCCAGACAGAAAGCGTGTCCGCCTGCTCTTATATAGGTTATCGATAAAGTGCAGGTTCCGGATAACTGCGGGATCATCTTCTCCATCCGCATTGGCTATTCGCAGCTGCCGGTCTGCCGGCACTTTCTCCAGCCTGTCGGCAAAAACCGTTGTATGAACAAACGCTTTGTCGAAGTCAGCCATCCTGGCGCTGAAGCCTGTTTCATTCATATAATCGACTAACTTTAATGTTGTTTGCTCGTCCATATAGGAAGGGCGGTGAACCTGACGTGCATATTTCACCTCGGTCAGCGATTCACATTTCCAGCGTACGGCAAGATACCATTGATGATGGTCATCTTTCATAAGTGTATAAGGAAAATCATCGTGTCGATAGCTTGTAAACCGGTCCTGCTGGTCAAACATATATGGTTCGGGTGCAACAGCCTGGAAGCCCGGTAAAAAACCAGGGCGGTCAATCGGTACCATGATATCTATCCACATAAAAAACACTCCTTTTGGGACACTTTTTCCTATAAACGTCGTGTTCATTTTTTATCCAAAGAGTGCCGGTTGAAAACATTCGGGGCCTGCTCATTTTTAATATAGCCGTTGTTTAATGCCGTATCCGCTGTCAGGGCAAATAATTTGACGCACATATACACACCCTGTATATTAGTTGATAGATCAAAGGTTGACCCGTCAATGAATTGAGGAGACGGATAGGAGAAGGTGTTTTTGACCAATTTATATGAGGAAGATGAGCAAATCATTTACCACTTGCACGAAATCAACAAGGGGATTATGCCAAAGTTTGAACGATGTACAGGTGTAAGCCAGTCTCGCTTAGAGCTGCTGCACGTGTTGTTTAAAGTAGAAGAGATCAGCCAGACGGCTTTACAGAAAAGGATAAATATTGATCATGCGGCTGTAACGCGGCATCTCAAGCAGCTGGAGGAGCGCTGTACTGTTGTGCGGCGCAAAAACCCGGCTGACAACCGCGTTACCTTCGTTCGTTTGACCGAAGAAGGGCGCAGCCGGATGGAAGGCTACTGCAGCGAAAAAAAGCGGTTTATTCAGCAGGTTCTGCAGAATGTGCCGGAAGCTGATCGTACTCATCTTGCTGACCTGCTTGCCCGTATACAGCAAAACGTCGAAAACATTGAGTGAACATATAGGAAAAACATCGATGAACCACATCAAAACAAATGATTTTCAGGAAATTGTAACCGGCCGTCGTTCGATTCGGTATTATGATCCGTCGGTTAAAATCAGCCGTAAGGAAATAAAGGAAATATTAGAAACGGCATCGCTTGCACCTTCTTCGGTGAACCTGCAGCCATGGCGTTTTCTTGTGATCGAGACACCGGAAGGAAAAGAGACGCTTGCGCCGCTTGCCGGGTTCAACCAGTCCCAGGTCGAAACGTCTGCTGCTGTAATCGCCGTGTTTGCTGATATGAACAGCAGTGACTATTTGGACGAAATTTATGGAACTGCCGTTAAAAAAGGGTTTATGCCAGAAGATGTAAAAAATCAGCAGGTCAAATCAATCAAAGGTTTTTTTGAAGTTATGACAACGGATCAGTTAAAGGAAATGAACTTGATCGATGCCGGGCTTGTGTCCATGCAGCTTATGCTTGCAGCCCGGGCACATGGGTATGATACAAATCCAATTGGCGGATTTGAGAAAGCTGAGATTGCCCAGGCATTTGGCCTGGACAAGGACCGCTATTATCCGGTTATGCTTATTTCTATTGGCAAAGCGGCAAATCAAGGCTATCAGTCGGTTCAGCTGCCTGTTGACCAAATTACAGAGTGGCGATAAGAAAAAAGGGGGATATAAAAATGATTATTATTCATGCACGCTTTCAAGTGAATCCAGCAAAAGAACAGGCATTTTTGGAGGAAATTCGTCCGCTTATTGAAGGATCAAGAGCGGAAGATGGAAACATTGCTTATGATTTAATGAAAGACACCGAGCAGGCGCATGCGTACACAATGGTAGAAGTATGGAAGGATGCAGATGCAGTGGCCTTCCATAATACGAGCAGCCACTTTACAGCTTTCGTTGGTAAAGCGTCCGAATTTTTAACAGCGCCTTTGGATGTAAACAGCTATGAAGCGTCTCCTTTGTCCAAATAAAGAATAGAAAAAACAGCTGGAGTGATTTCGGCTGTTTTTTATTTCGCACCTAAAGTCCCTGTGTTCAACAAAAAAGATTCCACCCCTCTTAATCCAATGGTAACATGTTTATAAAATCAGCGGCAGTTGTGTTTAGTCGTAAGTATAAAGAGAGCGGCTTCAGAATTTCCCGACATTATGTGAGAATCTGTTTAGTTTGTCAGCCCACAAACAGATTGAACAAAAAAGTGTTGCTGCCAGCTGGTCGGCTCATAGATGAAATAATCAAAAAAGGAATGTGAAAAAGGTGGATCAGATGATTACGATTCGGCAGGCATTACCAAGTGAAAAAGCATCTATTCGTAAGCAAAGAATAAAATCGTATGAAGAGCATGCAAAACAAATCCCTCCCGGGCATTGGGAGGCATTAAAAAGCGCTGTCTCATCTAACGCAGATGAGCAAGAAGGCGTTGAACTGATTGTAGCGGTTGAAAAAGGGCAAGTGATCGGCAGTGTAGCTCTGTTTCCGGCGAAGTCAGACGCATATACGGGGCTTGTTGATATGCTGGATTACCCAGAGATCCGAATGCTGGCGGTTGATCCGCAGGCCCGAAATAAAGGGGCAGCCAAAGCGCTGATCAATGAATGTATCCGGCGGACAAAAGAAAACGGTCTTCCTTATATTGGCCTTCATACAGCTGATTTTATGGAAGCAGCTGTGTGCCTTTATGAGCGTTTGGGCTTTGAGCGCATGCCTCAGTTTGATTTTGAACCAGCTAACGACGGAATTATTGTCAAAGCATACCGGCTTTCTGTCACATAAATGCATGTAGCTGTCAGCACGGAAACAGGCAGTGAAAGGTTAGCCGGCAGGAAAAGAAAACAGAGGCAAAAGGTTCTTTTCCTTTTTGCAAAGGATGTCCACAGTTGCATAAGAAAAGGCCGGATCCACATACTAACTGTGGACCCGGCCTTTTCTTTTGAAAGGTGGGACTCGGAATTGAACCGAGTGTGAAGGTTTTGCAGGCCTTTGCCTTACCGCTTGGCTATACCACCATATTTTTCTTAAAGATTGATAAGAAGAGCTGTTAATTCTTATACATTTTGCTGTATTTATGTAAGTATTTTCTTTTAAAATTTTTATCTATTTTTTTAAGCTGCGAATATTCTATTCATCTATTTGATCTCTTATTCCTATGAAAAAGAAAAAGTTTTATGAAATGAATAGAAAGAAGCAAAAGGGCCATTGAGCTGATAAACAGCTTGAGGCAGTGGAGGTCAAAGAATGAAAAAGTGGATAAAACTCCTCTCCAGCACCCAGTGCATCAAATCCCCATAATGCGGATAAACATGATATGATACCAAAAGAAAAAAGAAGTAAACAGGTGGAGGAAAAAAGATGTACAGAGTATTGCTTTATTATCAATATGTACCAATAGATGATCCAGAAACGTTTGCGAAGGAACATAAGCAGTTTTGCGAGGGGCTTGAGCTGAAAGGGCGTATTTTGGTTGCCAAAGAAGGCATTAACGGCACTGTATCCGGAACAGTCGAACAAACGGAGCGATATATGGAGGCGATGCATGCGGATCCGCGTTTTAAAGACATGGTCTTTAAAATCGATGAAGCAGAAGAACATGCTTTTGCAAAATTAAAAGTGCGTCCGCGTCCTGAATTGGTGACGCTTCGCCTTGAAGATGACGTAAATCCGCTTGAGCTGACTGGTAAATATGCAGAGCCAAAAGAATTTTTGGCGGCGATGAAAGAAGAAAATGCGGTAATTCTTGATGCGCGTAATACGTATGAACACGAACTTGGCCATTTCAAAGGCGCCATCCGTCCGGATGTAGAAACATTCCGTGAACTGCCGCAATGGATTCGGGATCACCGGGAAGAACTTGAAGGAAAGAAAATTCTTACGTACTGCACGGGCGGCATCCGCTGCGAGAAATTTTCTGGTTTCCTCAAAAAAGAGGGCTTTGAAGATGTTGTCCAGCTGCACGGCGGTATTGTGTCTTACGGAAAGGATCCGGAAGTACGCGGCGAGAATTGGGAAGGCCAGTGCTTTGTGTTTGACGACCGCCTCAGTGTGCCGATCAACCGCGTAAACCCGAATGTAGTCGGCAAAGATTACTTTACCGGTGAACCGTGCGAACGGTATGTCAGCTGTGCCAATCCGGAATGCAACAAAAAGATTTTGGCATCCGAAGAGTCCGAACACCGCTTCCTGCGTAGCTGTTCAGACGAATGCCGGACACATCCGCGCAACCGGTACATCGCTGAGCACGGACTAACAGAAGAAGAAGTAGAAGAGCGTCTTGAAGCATTAAAGCAGACGATGTAAATTGGATAGATATATACGGAAGAAGCCCCCAGTTTTTTTGAAAACAGGGGGCTTTGTTCGTTCCTTTGAAGTGAAAACCAATTTATTCTTACAGCAGGAAAAGGTTATGACAAGGAAAAGAGCGGAAGTGCTCAGCCTAGCCCGGCTTAAAAAATTTCATCAGCCTGTGTTGAAAAATGTGAATAAAAGCTTCAAAAGAGGGCTGTTTCCTTTTAAAAGGAAACAGCCCTCTCTCATTAGTGTGTGACTTCCTTTAAGTCATCAATCCCAACTTGTGTCCGTTCTTCGCCAGGACCACGCAGGTGAACGGTCGCTGTATTTGTGTCTTCGTGTACTTCGTCAATCCAAACAGACACACCGTTAAATTCAACATCAATATCAACGGATGAATTGGAAACGATTTGTTTAGCGCGCTGTAGTTCCATGCTGCCACCTCCCGTTTTATGATTTTTCGGAATGGCCGGCTTTGCCGAGCCGTTTGTTTCGTAAGCGGGTGATTTCCGCCAGCTCGCGGGCATATTCCTCATTCACACTGTCAGCCGGTATTTTTAAATTTTTTGGTGTTTGTGAAAGACCCCGGTCACCGTGGCTGCCTGTTTTATGCTCGTCTCTTCCCATTGGTGTAATCTCCTTCCGCTATTCTGATCGATGCGAGGAAGCATTCATTCTTTCCTGTGGATGGGTATTAATGGAGCCGTCAGCCCGTTTAGAGGCGTAAACCGCTTTAGCCCGTGCTTTTTCGGCTTCACCTTTCATAGTTGTTATTGGAAAATCTTTTGCTTTATTTCTCATTTCCATCCCTCCCAAGTGAATGAACTTTGCGTGTCCGCTGATATAGTATGGGGAGTTGGACAAAAATTATCAGGCCATTTTGAATGAAAATGATGGCTCGTATGAGTCAGGCAATTGAGGAAATACTGTAAGTAAAACGTTTACGCCATATACAGAGAAGCCGGCACGGCGAAAACAAATGAATAGATATGAAAGAACAGTTTAGCTTGCCCGTTAGAGTGAATCTTAATCACGGCGTGCGCATTTTATATTTGAAATCGCTTAATATTTCATTTGTTCAGGAAGTAACTCCAGCGCGTAGGAGAACTCTTGATCCGCAAAAGGATATTTTTTCGCTTCTGCTTCTATAGTTCAACAACTGTATTATTTTACCTCTTTCGAGTAAATGTGTTTCCAACATTAAAAATTAATCTTATCTCCTAATAAACTTCATTTTAAATTAAAAGAAAATTAACAATATGCTGATAGAGTGTTAAAGGGATAGAAAAGCAGATAGGAGATGAAAAAATGAAGAAAAAATGGATGGCTGCAGCTTTGACACTTCTGGTAGGAGCAAGCGTTGTTTCGGGAGCGGGCGGGGCTATGGCAAAAGAAAAACAAAAAGACATTGTCAACGTAGCGCACCGAGGTGCTTCCGGGTTCGCACCTGAACACACTCTTGTATCCTATGAAATGGGAGAAAAATTAAAAGGCGATTATATTGAAATTGACCTGCAAATGACAAAAGACGGCCAGCTCATTGCGATGCATGATGAAACGCTCGACCGTACGACAAATGGAACAGGGCTTGTAAAAGACTTTACACTGGACCAAATTAAAGAACTCGATGCAGGAAGCTGGTTTAATGAAACCTACCCGCAGTATGCAAAAGCATCGTATGAAGGATTAACGGTGCCAACGCTTGAAGAGGTTTTTCAAAAGTTTGGAAAAAACAAATTCTATTACATTGAAACGAAATCTCCGGAAGTGTATCCAGGCATGGAAGAAGAATTGCTTCGCCTTGTAGAAAAATACGGAATTGACAAAGATAAGCTTCTTGTCCAATCCTTTAGCACGGAAAGTCTTGAGAAAATGCATGAGCTTGACCCTTCCGTGAAGCTTGTTCAATTGCTCTGGTATACAGCCGACGCTGTGATTACGGATGAAGAAATTGAAGAGATCAAAGACTATGCCGTCGGCGTTGGTCCGAACTATACGTTTATTGACAAACAATATGTGCAAAAGGTAACGGCGAGCGGACTCGAAATTCACCCGTATACAGTGAATGATAAAGAAACAATGAAAACATTGATTGACTGGGGTGTAACTGGAATCTTCACTAATTTTCCAGGCTTACTTCACGAAGTGAAAAAAGGGAAATAAGGTGAAGGCAGCCGTTTGAGAGATGGCCGGTGAAAGAACAAACCGGCTTTAATCAAAAAAATTTCAAGGATCAGATAAAGGATACAGTTAAAACAAGAAAAGCGCCCGGATGAAAAAATCCGAGCGTTTTTTAAATCAAGCCTGTAGTGCTTGCTGCAGGATACAAAGCGTTTAAAAGGCTATTATGCCCCTCGTTCATTATCTTTATTGCCATGGGCGGCAGCACAAATAAAAGAAGAAAAAAGACGGTTCATCTCCGTGCTCCCTGGCACCATCGATTCAGGGTGCCACTGTACCCCGATCACAAAAACATCTCCGTCCATCTCTACCGCTTCAATTAAGTGATCCGGACTGTGGCCGACAACTGAGAGTCCTTTTCCTAAAGCATCGATAGCCTGATGATGAAGACTATTAACGTTTACTTTATCTGCTTCCATCATTTTGGCTAACTGTGAATGGGGAACGAGAGTAACCTCGTGAATGGAAAGAGAGCGGTGATAAGTTTGTGCATGTTGAATGTGACTGCTCACCTGGCTCGGAACATCCTGCCAGAGTGTGCCGCCGAGTGCGACATTTAATACCTGCAGACCACGGCAAATGGCCAAAATCGGCTTTTTTTTCTTTAAAAGCAAAGCTGTCAGCTCGAGCTCAAACTCATCGCGCTCTGCAAACACTGACCCCATTTTTGCATGAGGAGCCTGGCCGTAGTACATCGGGTCCACATCCTCCCCGCCGCTTAAAATAAAACCATCACACAGATCAAGATAGTAAGGAATAGTATTTGGGGGGACAGACGGCAGAATAACGGGGATACCTCCGGCTTTCAGTACAGCACGATGGTAATCATGATGAACGTAAACTCCTTCTGAATTTAACGTTTGGCGGACATATGAACTGGTGATGCCGATAATAGGCGCTTTCTTCATGTGAATCCTCCTTTGGCCATTTAGCTGGGGTGTTTTCATGAAAGCTGCCGCATTACGAAAAATGTATGCTTATTCTTTGCAAAAGGGTACAAAGAGTTGTTGATTTAGTTTATTCAGCACCCGGTTTCCTTGTGAGCGGAAGAGAAGCTGACTAGTAAAAAAAAGAAAATAAGAAGAAAGCAGAACTTTAGCATTCTCGGCTGTGAAGCGTTACACTGAAAGAAGTCCTTACAGTGGAAGGGGAAAAAGAAAATGAGATGCAAGGTCAACCAAAAAGCCGCAAAAGCACTGAAAAAAATGCTTGATACACCTGAAGCGGAAGGAAAAATGATTCGTGTTGCAGTCACGGAACATCATGGCAATCATGCGCATTATGCGATTACGCTCGATACGCCAAAAGAGCATGATGTAGTCGTTCACACTGATAAAGATATTGATATTATCCTCGACGGCCGTGAAGAGTTTCTTGATGGAATTTTCGTTCAGTACTTCTATGTGCCGCAGGAAGGATTTGTTGTAACGAACTCATCAAAAGGCGGGCACCATCACCACTAACAAAAGGGCGCCGCATGGCGTTTGAAAGTGTAGACAACGTAAGAAAGCAGGCGTTTGTCAACAGCCTGAAAGCGCCATTACGGCGTTTTTTTATTTTGTCAGGTTCGTTCTATCCTTTCATTGAAAATTAATCACGATAAAGCTTAAAAAAATAATCGATAAAGCGGTTCCACAAAGAAAAAATGTCGATTTTTACAGTTTCATGATTTACTATCAAAGTAGAAATAATACTTTTCGATAAATAAACCGGTTAGAAGGTGTTTAGTACTTATGGTCAAACGGGGAAGGCTCATTTTAGCGGCAGCTTTGACTGCAGCTGTCGCGATCCTGGTTATGGTTAGTTTAAAAGCAGAAGAGATTGTACAGAAGGAAACAGCTGTTCAAACAGAAAAAAAGGTAAAAGTTTATATTTTAACAGCTGATGCCATAGAAGACCAAAGCTGGAGCAGCCTTGCTTATAAAGGAATGCTTCAAATAGAAGATGAGTTTCCAGTTGAGGCGAAGCTGGTGAGTGAGATACGCTCCGAGGTGGAAATGAGGAAAATCATTGACCAGGCCGTTCGAAGTGGGGCAAAAGTCATTATTGGCCACGGACGTGAGTACAGCTTGCCTTTTGATAAAGCTGCCGCCGATTATCCGGACGTGCAGTTTGCAAATTTAAATGGTGAGTCAAAAGAAAAGAACCATACTGCTTATATGTACAAGCAGAATTCGGTTGATATTGAGCGAATCGCCGCTCTGGCTGCTGCTATGAAAACAAAAACGAATAAAATAGGCCTTATCGATCCTATAGAAGACCGGCTGTTTCATCCTGGATTTGAAAAAGGGCTTAAAAAAGCGGCTCCACAGGCGGAGTTTTACTATAAGGTCGTGGGTGATTGGGAAGATGGGACAAAAGCCGTTCAAATAGCCAAAGAAATGATTGACGATGGAGTGGACGTTCTTTACTCTAGAGGGAATGAGTTTAACCGGGCGGTCATTGATTATGCATTGAAGCGGGGAGTTTACGTAATCGGCTATATGGATGATCAGTCTTACATGGGAAGAGAGGTTGTCTTAACCAGTGTAGTGAACGATATACCACAAGTTTACAAGGCCATCATGGATGATTATTTCAGCCGGGAAGGGATGCCCGGCGGGATTGCCATGTTAACCAATGAGGACGGTGTGTATTCCCTTGCGCCGCTTGGCCCCATGTATACAGAAAAAGAAAAGCAGCAGATTCAAGAGGAAACGGATAAGTTGAACTGATGCAAAAGGAAGCAGGTTATGAAAAAACAATTTCTTCATATGTCTTTCCGTCACAAAATCTTAACCGTACTGTTAGTCAATACCCTCTTATTAAGCGGGTTTTCACTTGTTTTTGTACGATCTATTGAAGACGTTCAAAGCGTTGGTCAACAGATGAATAAAAACGATATCCCTGAAATGGTTTGGATTTCTTACTGGCAGGAAGATCTTAATGTTAAAAAGTATATCGTCGAAAGTTATCTATCCGGCGGTCTCAATGATACGCTTGTAGAAGTATACAAGGAGCAGGACAAAAAAGCTGCCCAGTTTCCCGGGAACGAGAAGGTCGTGATTCCGCCGGCACTTGAGACGTTTAGCCGGGATATCGACCGTTTAGACTTTTTAATCGAAAATAATGTCCAGGGGCTTTTACTTAATGGCAATACAGATGAGACAGCAGCGTATGTGACAGAGCAATACCTGCCGGAGCTGGATCGTTTAAAATTGAGCCTTAGAGAAAAAGAAACGGAGACACTCTCTTCGCTAAGCGGGCAGGCAGACCGGTTTTCAAGAATTATTGAAGCGGCTCTCGTAATTTTATTATTTCTGACAACGGCTGCATTGATCATGTCGATTTATGGGTCACACCGGATCAGCAAGGGGCTGACAAAACCAATTGAAAAAATGGTTGAAAGTGTAGATCAAATTGCAGGCGGCCGCTACGGCTTGACAGTGACAGAAGTAGAGCAGGAAGAGCTGAAACTGATTGCCGACTCTATTAATAAAATGTCTGCCAGTTTAAAAGAATCGTTTCATACCATTACAGAGGGCAAAATTTATCAGGAACAAATTTTAAATTCATTGCCTGTTGGAATTATAACGAGTGACGATAAAACGGACGCCTTTTCTTTAAATACGTTTGCCAAGCACTTATTAGAGGCAGGAGAAGACACCGTACAGCATTTAGCCCAAACAGATCACCAAAACAAGAAGTTCTGGGGAATATTAAAAGATAAGTGCATTTGCCAAAATGAAAAAATTCCTTTTATGACTGGTAAACAATCTTATCAGCTGCTTGTGTCTCAAGCCGAATTAGTAAATAAACGGGAAGAGAGAATTGGCCGCATTTTTTATTTTATCGATTTTACAAAAATGAGCGAGCTTGAACGGCGGATGCAGCAGTCGGAAAAACTGGCAGTAGTAGGTGAAATGGCAGCTGGTGCTGCCCATGAAATACGAAATCCACTCGCTGTTATTCAAGGCTTTCTTTCTTTAATGGATCACTCTTTCTCCAGAGAAGAAAAAGAGCAGTATTATCTGCCTCTTCTTTTAAAAGAGCTGGACCGGATTAATACGATTATTGAAGATATGCTGTTGATGTCGAAGCCGGAAGCCCCGAGATTAAAAGAAGTCAAAATAGAAGATTTAATCCAGGATATCCTCCCGCTTATCACACAGTCACTGCAAAAAGATATTGAGTTTACTTTTTCACTGGATCCGCATCTTCTACAGGTGGATCCTAATCAAATGAAGCAGATTTTTCATAATTTGATTCGCAATAGTATAGAAGCGATAGAGGAAAAAGGCCATATTTCCATTCATTCAACGACTGAAAAAGGCTGGTACCGCATTTACTTGCAGGATACGGGTACAGGAATAGACGACAGGATGCGAAAAACGCTTTTTGATCCTTTTTCAACCTCTAAAGAAGACGGGACAGGGCTTGGACTGCCGCTTGTCCAGCGAATGGTGGAAAGCCATGGTGGAACCATCGAATTAATGTCCACCTCAAAAGCCGGCACGACATTTTGTATGACTCTGCCGGTTTCATAAAGAAAAAGGAGCAGGGTTACAATCAACCGTTTGTAACCCTGCTCCTTTTTATATGTTTGCTTCTTCGACGGGCTGGTGAAATAGTGTGTTCATATGATGAATAATCACCTTTTTTATTTTCTCCTTTGACAGCCGCTTAGGGTGGAGCATCACATGAAGAGCAAGACCGTCGACTAGAGCATAAAGCCGTTCGATTTCCAGGTTTACATCCGCTTCTTTTTTCAGCAATCCGCCCTCGAACAGTCCTGTCATAATCCGCTCGATCCCTTCACGTATACCATCCTCCTCTTCTTGGGCATGCGGCAGACTGTTCATGACAAAGTGAAACCAGACAGACATCTCTGTCTGGCTTTCAGCATCGTATGGAATAAGCTCAAGCAAGATGCGAATACTAATTTGTTCTGGAGAATCCTCTGATTGTAAAAGGCGGTTAATCCGGATAGATACCCGCTCTTTAACGAGATCCATCGCGTACAGGAGCAGTTCCTCCTGGGAGGAAAAATAATGACGGAGCGAGCCGAGAGAAACGCCGGCTTCAGCAGCAATGGCACGAACGGTCGCCCCTTCTACTCCCTTTTTTACAATAATAGTCCAGGTTGCTTCGGCAATTTGTTTTTTTCGCTTTTCGTGATCGACGATTTTTGGCATATACCGATTGTAACAAAAAAGAGGGCAAGAAACCATTTTTTTAATACGATTGTATTTAATAAGAAAATGCGTTATCTTTTAAATAATACAACTGTATTATTTAAAAGAGGGGGAAAAGATGGATACCATTGCCTGGCTTATTGTTGTGTGTGAAGCAGCGTTTTGGGTGGTTATCGGAGTGGGTTTAACGTTAAGATATGTATTCCAAAAAGAAAAAGCGGGTCTGCTTTTTTTAGCGCTTACCCCTATAATAGACTTGCTGCTGCTGGTATCTACAGTAACAGATCTTCAAAGAGGGGCATCGGCCAGCATGGCTCATGGCATTGCGGCCGTTTATATCGGTGTTTCCGTTGCTTATGGGAAAAGCATGATCAGATGGGCCGATGAGACATTCCGCCACTATGTGCTGAAAGAGGGCAGCAAGCCGGTGTCGAAAACAGGCTTTGCTTTTGCTAAGCAGGATTTGAAAAATACTATACGCCATGTTTTCGCTTACGGAATTGGAGCTGGGCTGCTGTATGGCATCATCCTGCTGATTGGAGGGGGAGAACGAACAGAAGCCCTCTGGCAGATTTTGCGCATTTGGACGCTTGTATTAGGGATCGATCTTCTAATAACAGCCAGCTATTTCATTTGGCCAAAACAGAGCAAAAAGAACGTCCTCAAATAAGAAGTGCGTGCTTTCAGGCTGGAGACAAGTGATAGGGATGATCGTGCACATGAATGGGATGGACCGGGGGCGTCCAGGCAGCTCTGCTTTCCGTGGGGCAGGCGCTGAGCCCGGCTCCGCCTGACGGCTTCACCGGTCTCAGCTTCCAAGCTAGTCCCATAAGAGTCTGCGCCCCCCTCTCGCCGCCAAGGGGCTTGCGACAAGATGGTATAGAGAGAATAAGGTCGTATTTTTCTGGGCAAAAAAGGTAAGTTTTCTATTCATTTCTTGCTTATGGATCTTCTAGACCACTTCTTAGTGAAGCCTGGCGGACGAAGATTCCTGCGGGAAGTACAGTAAGTCGGGAGACCCCGCAGGCCCAGCCGAGGAGGCTCCCGCACTGCTCGAAGTATGGCAGGCTTCACTTATCGGCTCTTTTTAAAAGCGAAAGACTTTGGCTACATACTGAAAGAACGGACTCAAATAAGAAGTGCGTTCTTTTTATAAACGGATTGCTTTGAAAAATTTTTGCTCAGAAACGAGCTTGATGGCTCCGCCTTTTGACTGCCAGTTTCTTGCCCGTTGAATTTGGGCGGAAAGCTGTCCGTCTCGGTATTTTTTCGCATCAGATTCACCGACGATTAAATAATCAGTGTTCTTTTTAACGGTAGGATGAATACTGGCACCAAGGCTTTCGACAATATGGATGGCTTCCTGCCGTTTCATACACGTAAGCGTGCCGGTAAATGAAATGGCTTTTTGCGCAAAAGGATGTACGCCCGCATCTGCTTTTGGCTTTTGAACTGGAGCCGGCTTGTCCGGCTTCTTTTTGCGAAAAGACTCGCCGTGAATATAGCCGAATCCATACTGCGCTTCCTGGAGAAAGGCAGCAAGCGAAGCGTGGCGTTCCATCATACCGTTTACCACGACTGCACAGGCAACGGCATCTTCCAGCGCATTATGATGATTGAATGTAAAGTTAAAGTGGCCGGCTACTACATTCAATTTGTTGGAAGGCAGCTTCAACATAGATTTTGCCAGCATACAGGAACAGAAATACGGATTATTCGGCAGGGACAGCCCATGTTTTTGAGCTGTGCTGCGCAGAACGCTAATGTCGAATTGGGCAAAGTGAGCCACAATTGGATCCTCTCCAATAAAAGCTATTACTTCATCGAAAATATCGCTAAACGAGGGCGCATCCGCTACATTTTCCGGCCGGATGCCGTGCACGGCGATATTCCGGCTGTCAAACCGCTCTTTCGGATTAACAAGCGAATAGTAAGTTTTTTTGATTTCTCCATCGACTACTTTTGCCAGCCCAATCGAACAAACACTGCTTCGGCTGGCGTTCGCCGTCTCGAAATCAAGTGCAGTGAAATTTTTCACGTCTGGATCATCCTTTACGTTAATCATAGTTATAGTAGAATAAGTGTACTGGTTTTAGGTATGAAATACAATCGGGCGTATGGTACACTAGCAGAAAAAGCAGGTAAGGCAGGTAAGATGATGATTAAATTCGGCTGGGCATTAACAGTTATTGGACTCATCGCTATTTTGAGCGGGCTTCTTTATCCGATGGGCGTCATTCCAAGAAATGCGTTTCTCATCCTGCTCGTTGCAGGCGCACTCGTTATGTTTATTGGATCAATGGTGCGAACGGTGGGCATCTTAAAAAAGAAGTAGTTCTTTTGCTTTTACATGGTGCCAGATTATAATCTTTGTTTATTTTCAAGAAAATGTGGAAATAACGTAAAAGAGACAGATCAAAGGAGGCACATTCACATGACAGAAGAAAACAAACAGTCCAATGACTCAATAGAGCAGCAACGAAAGAAAGAGCGCGGTGAAGATATCGAACCGCAGCGCGCACAGGATAAAAAGGAAAAGCGCCCTGAAGATAAAAACCCTGACGATTTCGAATAATCGTCAGGGTTTTTTATTTTCCATGAAAAAAAGGAGCTGGATGGAGAAAAGTATGTCAAAATAAATGAAGCAGAGGATAATAGAAAGAAGGATCAATGTGAACGAATTTATTTATACAGTGAATTATAGTGAGGAAGACGAAGAACTGGCTGAAATGGAGCTGCGCGCTTTTTTCGGTTCGTCTGCCTCCGGGCCGGTAGTGAAAAGCAGTGTCGATCTGGATGTAAATCGAAGCCCGTTTATACGAGAAAAAATAGAAGTGCTTCTTGAGGCGGATTCGGTGGCTGACATCGTTCAAAAAGCTGGCAGCATCGATATAGGAAGTGAAACATTTAAAGCGATTTTTGTAAAAACGAACGACCTTCCGCCTGAAAAAAAGGTGGAATACCAGGAACGGCTGGAAATTGAACGGGCCATTGGCTGGGAAATTATTGGGGAAGCGGACTTGAAAAATCCGGATCACCTTTTTGGCCTTGTGGCTTGCGGCGGACGCTGGTATCTGGGGCGTTATGAGAAAAACAAGCGTGTATGGATGAAACATATTCAAAAGCCGCGTGAATATTCAACAGCGCTCAGTGCCCGGGATGCACGGGTCATGGCGAATATTGCTGTACCGGAGCCCGAAGGCATTCGGGCTATCGATCCATGCTGCGGGATCGGGACTGTTTTAGTGGAAGCTTTATCAATGGGGATGGACATTGAGGGGCGCGATATCAATCCGCTTGTTGTCGGAGGCTCGCGTGAAAACCTGGCTTACTTTGGCCTCGAAGGCTGTGTCACACTCGGACCAATTGAAGAAGTAGAAGAGCATTATGATGTAGCGATTGTTGATATGCCATATAATCTGTATACACATGCAACGCCTGATGAGCTGCAGTCCATTTTAACGCATGCACGGCGCATTGCCGACAGGCTCGTTGTCGTGTCTATTGATCCGATTGAAGAAATGGTTGAGAAAGCAGGTTTTGCTATTCAAGACCGTTGCATTGCAAGAAAAAGTACTTTTTCCAGACGCATTCTTTCCTGTTCATAAGAAGGCCCTTCCCTTCAAGTGTATCAGACTGCAGACAAATTATATGGACGACCGTACATATGAGTAGGATGGATCGGCTGCACTTTCCATGGGGCAGGCGCTGAGCCCGACTTCGCCTGGCAGCTCAACCGGTCTCCGCTGCGGCTAGTCCCATAGGAGTCTGCGCCGTCCGTGGAACGCGAAGTCCGGCAGGCTTCACTTATCGGCTCTTTTCTAAAAGCGAAAGACTTTGTTTACACACTAAGACATTTCAGTTGAAATGTCTTTTTTTATTTGACATAATGTAAAGTTTTATTTAGATAATTGTAAATATTCTCATTTATTTCCGCCGATCATGCTATAATTCCTATATTAAAAAAATAGTTTAGGGGGCAGTTGAATGAAAAAAGCCTGGACAGTAGGAACCGTTATTGCAGCAGGATTATTTGTGCCGCAGATGGCACAGGCAGCCGAGGATACTGTAAAGCTGCGTATTGTAGAAACATCCGATCTTCATTCTAATGTAATGAACTATGATTATTATAAGGATTCGGCGACAAACGCCTACGGGCTTGCTAAAGCGGCTGCCTTAATCAAACAGGTGCGCGTGGAAGCAGACAACAGCATGCTTTTTGACAACGGCGATTTAATTCAAGGAAGTCCGCTCGGTGATTACGTATATAACAACGGATTAATGAAGGAAGGCTATATTCACCCGGTATACAAAGCGATGAATCATCTTGGCTATGATGCAGCAACAATCGGCAACCATGAATTCAACTACGGGCTTGAGTATATGGCTACAGCGCTTAGCGGAGCAGCATTCCCATACGTAAATGCGAACGTTTATGACTCGGAAGGAAATCCTTATTTTACGCCGTTTAAAATCATTGAAAAAGAAGTAAAAGATATAGACGGAGAAGTACATACAATTAAAGTCGGCGTTACCGGTTTTGTACCGCAGGATATTATGAAATGGGATGCCAAGCACCTAGAAGGAAAACTTGTGGTGGAGGACATTGTAAAGTCTGCTCAAAAGGTGGTGCCGCAAATGAAGGAAGCGGGAGCGGATGTGATTGTGATTCTTTCGCATTCCGGCATTGCCGAGTATGATCAGAACGGCGCCATGAAAGAGTATACAGAAGGCCTTGAAAACGCTTCTTATTATTTAACGAAAATTCCAGATGTGGATGCTGTTTTAACAGGCCACCAGCATTTGAGCTTTCCGAATGCGGCCAAGCCGTCTTTTCCGGATGGAAGCGGTATCGATAACACAAATGGGACCATTAATGGTGTTCCGACAGTTATGCCTGGCTCATGGGGCAATAACGTTGGGCTGATTGATCTCCAGATTCAAAAAGTGAACGGAAAATGGGATGTAACAAGCGGAACGGGTTCGCTTAAGCCGATTACATCCGGTGATGTGACTGTAGAAGCGGATTCTGCTGTTGCAGCATCTGTTCAAGCCGAGCACGAAGCGACGATTAAATATATGGAGACACCAGTAGGGGAGCTCAAAGGAAATTTGAATACGTACTTTGGTCTTGTGCGGGATAATGCGGCAATGGAAATTTTAAACCGGGCACAAACGTGGTATGTAGAAGATGCACTGAAAGGTACGCAGTATGAGAACCTTCCTGTTCTTTCAGCAGCGGCACCATTTAAAGCAGGACGCGGCGGCGTAGAAGATTATACGGATGTCCAAGCAGGTACGCTCGTGCTGAAAAACATTGCGGATCTGTACCTATACGACAACAATGTCGTCAATGCCATTAAAGTAAACGGTGCCACTTTGAAAGAGTGGCTTGAATGGTCAGCAGGACAGTTTAACACGATCGATCCGGCAAAAGGAAATGGACAAGCACTGATTAACCCGGACTTCCCGACCTACAACTTTGACGTGATCGACGGCGTTACCTATGAGATCGATGTGACATCTCTGCCGAAATATGACAAAGGACAAAATGTGATCAATGCATCGGCAAACCGAATTAAAAATTTGAAATTTAATGGCCAACCGGTAACAGATGGGATGGAGTTTATCGTAGCCACCAATGATTATCGGGCAGCAGGCAGCAAGCTGATGAACCCAGGCGGCGTAAACACGGTATTAAAAGCACCGGATTCCAACCGCCAGGCGGTAATGAATTATGTAAAAGAATTCAAAGAAATTGACGCAGCAGTAGACAACAACTGGACGTTTGCCAAAACAAAAGCGAAAGCAACGTTCACCTCTAATCCAAAAGCAGAAGCGCTTGCCGGAGAAACGGATAACATTACGTATACGGGCAAAATCGATGAAAAAGGATTTGGCATTTTTGAGCTTGACTTAAACAAAGGCACAGCAGGTGCGCCGTCCTTTGCAGACGTGCCAGCGGATCACTGGGCAGCTGAGTATATCGCGGCACTCGCTGAAGCAGGCATTATTAAAGGCAAAACAGATACAACATTTGATCCTGAAGGCGATGTGACACGCGGCCAGTTTGCGAGCATGCTTGTCCGTACCATGAAATGGACGGCCCAAAAAGAAACACCGTTTGTCGATGTAAAGGGCCGGCTGAAGCAGGATATTACGGCTGCATTCGAAGCAGGTGTTGTGAAGGGCACAACAGCTAAAACGTTTGAACCGGCTAAATCGATCAGCCGTGCCGAGATGGCAGCCATGCTCGTGCGCGCTTATGAAAAAGAACACGGAGCAGTCAAAGTAACGGGCTCTATGCCGTTTAACGATGTAGGCCAATACCGCACATCTATTCAACAATCCATCCAGAAAGCGTATCAGCTCGGCTTGATGGAGGGAACAGGCAAAACATTTAAGCCGGGCGACACGGCAACACGGGCCGAGGCGGCAAAAGTGCTTTATTTGCTCGGCCAAAAATAAATATGACACTTGTCATATTTATTGTATGACGGGTGCTACTGCACAACACGTTTTCTTTCCGCTATAGTAAAGTTATTACTGAGCGGAGGGAACGTAAACATGAGCAAAGAACATACAAAAATTTTACGAAAACAAGTAGCCCCCTATGAAAAATCTGATACGCATAAAAGCATCCTTCAATTAATCAATACAATTGGCCCGTTTTTGCTGGTCTGGTTTCTTGCATACCAAAGCCTGCAAATTTCCTACTGGCTGACACTCGGGTTATCGGTAATCGGTGCCGGGTTTATTACACGCATCTTTATTATTTTTCACGATTGCTGCCACCACTCCTTTTTCAAAAACCGCAAGCTGAACCGGGTAGTAGGCACGATCACAGGTGTTTTAACGTTTTTCCCGTATGACCAGTGGCAGCACAGCCATAATGTCCACCACGCAACAAGCTCAAATCTTGACAAGCGCGGTACAGGAGACATGTGGATGCTGACGGTTAATGAATATTATGAAGCGCCATTGAAAACACGTATTGCCTACCGGTTATATCGCAATCCATTTGTCATGTTCGTTATTGGTCCAATATGGGTGTTCTTGATCACCAACCGTTTTAACGTGAAAGGCGCCCGCAAAAAAGAACGCATGAACACATACTTAACGAATGTGCTTCTTCTTCTTGGCGTCGCTCTTATGTGCTGGCTCGTCGGCTGGCAGGCGTTTCTTCTTGTACATGGCCCGATGTTCTGGATCGCCGGTGCGATGGGTGTATGGCTGTTTTATGTGCAGCATACCTTTGAGGATTCGTACTTTGAAGAAGATGAACATTGGAGTTATGTAAAAGCAGCAGTAGAAGGAAGCTCGTTTTACAAACTGCCAAAGCCGCTTCAATGGATTACCGGTAATATTGGCTTTCACCATGTGCATCATTTAAGCCCGCGCGTGCCAAATTATCAGCTTGAAGCAGCGCACTCAAATTCCGAACCGCTTCAAAGTGTTCCGACTATCACACTCTGGACCAGTATCCAGTCTGTAAAGTTTCGCCTTTGGGATGAGGAACAGGATAAATTCGTTACATTTAAACAAGCTAAAAAAACATATGGCTCACTTGGTAAACGAAGTGCCATTCAGTAGTTTGAAAAGCTGTCCCCACTCAAGTGAGGACAGCTTTTTTATGGTAAAATAAAAATAAAAAAGGTGTCGTATGAAAAAAAGATTCGCATCGTTTGGGAAAAGCTCCGGCTTGTCTCCTTATATATGGATTATTTTAAGTCTGCTGCCGTTTTATTTTATTTTTCAGTCGTCGTCGACGAATGAAATTGTCATCGGCATTACATTGACGATTTTGTTTTTTATCAGCTTCAGGTTTGCTTTTTTATCATCCAGGTGGCCGGTTTATCTCTGGGTCTGCCTTCTTGTCGGTATTTCTGTAGCCATGACGGTTATGTATCAGTTTATTTATTTTTCATTCTACATTGCCTATTACAATGGAAATATCCGTAAGCGTGCGGCTTTTATAACGGCTTACGTGATCCACCTGGTCAGCACCATTGGTTCTATTAACTATAACCTTGTGGTTCAGGACCCGCTGTTTATTCAGCAGATTCCCATTATTGTCATCGTATTTATTGGCATTGTGCTGCTGCCCTTTTCATTGTACAACCGAAAAAAACAGGATAAGCTTGAAGCTGAGCTGCAACTTGCCAACAATCGGATTGCTGATCTTGTGAAACAGGAGGAACGCCAGCGGATCGCTCGTGATCTGCATGATACGCTTGGCCAGAAGCTTTCCCTCATTGGATTAAAAAGCGATTTGGCGCGAAAGCTGATCGGAAAAGACCCGGAACGGGCAAAGGGAGAGCTGCTAGATGTGCAGCAAACGGCACGAACCGCACTGAATGAAGTGAGAAACCTTGTTTCGTCCATGCGGGGCATCCGAGTGAATGATGAAATTGTGCTTGTTCAGCAAATGCTGCGGGCTGCACAAATTGAGTATACAGGCGCTGATTCTTTTCAGCTTGTAAATGTATCGCTGTTTGTGGAAAATGTGCTCAGTATGTGCATGAAAGAAGCGGTAACGAATATCGTAAAACACAGCCAGGCCTTTTCCTGTCATATATCGATTGAGCAGCTTCAGGATTCCGTTCGAATGACCGTAAAAGATGATGGTGTAGGGCTCAGCCGCCAGGATATTGGAAAAGGAAGCGGACTGCCTGGTATGCGGGAGCGGCTTGAGTTCGTAAATGGAAGTTTAGAGATCCGAAGTGAAAATGGCACAGTTTTAGTTATGACGGTACCGAACAATGTCACACAGCATGACAGGGAGGGAATGAAATGATTCGCATTGTCATTGCTGAGGACCAGCGCATGCTCCTTGGGGCACTTGGGTCGCTGCTCAGCTTGGAAGATGATATAGAAGTGGTTGGACAAGCTGCAAATGGAGAAGAAGCTGTTGCACTTGTGCGGGAGCTGCAGCCGGACATTTGTATAATGGATATTGAAATGCCGCTGAAAACAGGGCTTGAAGCGGCTGAAGAATTAAAAAATGATGCATGCAAGGTGATTATTTTAACGACATTTGCCCGTACAGGCTACTTCCAGCGGGCGCTAAAAGCAAAAGTAAGCGGGTATTTACTAAAGGACAGTCCAAGCGATGAACTGGCGAGCTCCATCCGTAGTATTATGAATGGCCGAAAAGTGTATGCCCCGGAATTGATGGATGACTTATACAGTGAGGAAAATCCGCTGACGGAACGTGAAAAAGATGTGCTGGCTCTTGTTTCAGAAGGAAAAAGCACAGGAGAGATTGCGAAGCAGCTGAATTTAAAAAACGGGACCGTCCGCAATTACATCTCTACGATTTTCGATAAGCTGGAAGTGAAAAATCGAATAGAAGCCATTTCTCAATCTAAAGAAAAAGGCTGGTTTAAATAAAGGATAGCGTGCAGAAGCACGCTTTTTTTATGGAAGAAAAAGAGATGAGGGAGGCCATTCGCTCATAAGATAAAAAAGTACAGAAGAAAAAGGAGGACAAGCTATGAGTTTATTTTTAGGCGCTGGTATTGCACTGGCTGGCTATTTTATCGGAGACGGGCTTAAAAATTGGAAAAATCCATCTGAAAAAACGTTTATCGATCATTTCAAGCGAAGAGGTCAGTCTGAGCTTATTCAGGAGGATACTTTGCATCGTTTTTTTGGCGCACCGAAGCAGGATACGAAAGAACTGCTTCAAAAATATCGGGATATTCCGTCTATTGATGTAAATGGAAAAACGTATTTTTCAAGAACTTCTCTCCGCCAGTGGCTGGCAGCACGTAAGATTCGTTCCGATTAACAGGCTCCAAGCTGTATAAATAGCGCTCATCTGCCTAAGACTAAAGAAAAAAAGGAGGGATAAAGTGGATACAAACCTGACATTGATCCTCGGAAAAATAATGGGAGAACTATACGATCTTCAAAGCCGGCAGGGCATTGACAAAGCCGATAAAGGCCATATTTACGGACTTAAAAATGGATTTGAAGAAGCGCTGACGAAAGAATTCGGGGAGCTCTCCGTTGTCCGGAAAGAAGAAGTGGAGACGGTGTACCGATATTTTTCTCCTTTTATGGAGACAAAGACGGAAACAGACGAGCTTCCCCCCATTGAAGAAATGCGGGCACAGATGGAGAAAAAGGGGATTTCTCAAGACCGGTTTATTATCATTTTAAGATACTTGAATGCATGTGACAGGATCAATGTTGATGTAAACCAATTTGGAGACTTTATGTTAATAGGCGGACATGACGAAAAGTAAGCATCCTTTAAGGGTGCTTTTTTCATTTTATTTTCACTTTCTTCCGCTACGATAAAAGGGAGATCACGTTACAAAGGAAGTGCGATAGATGGAGCAGGAAATGGATGAATGGAAAAAACTGATGCTGATTCACAAATTTGCGCTGGATGAAGTAAATACGAAGCTGAATATTTTAAATGAAGAGTTTCAGCATATCCACCAGTATAACCCGATTGAACATATTAAATCGCGATTGAAAGATCAGCATGGCATCATTCAAAAGTTAAACCGAAAAGGTTACGCGTTAACCCCGGAAAATGCACGGCGCCATGTGCACGATATTGCCGGCATTCGCATTACATGTTCGTTTGCATCCGACATCTACCATGTGCTGCAAATGCTCAAGCAACAGCGGGATATTCAACTTGTACATGTAAAAGATTACATCAAACAGCCGAAACCAAACGGTTATCAAAGTTTACATGCGATCATTGAAATCCCTGTTTTTATGGCGGCTTCAACCGAAAAAACGATAGTTGAAGTGCAAATCCGTACGGCTGCGATGGATTTCTGGGCGGGACTGGAGCATAAGCTGTTTTATAAATTTGATGGTATCATTCCGCCCCGCCTGCAAAAAGAACTGAAAAGTGCAGCGGACACGATGACCGCGCTCGATCAAAAAATGGAAGCGATCAAGCAGGAAATGGATTTTGTTAAAAACGGCGGAACATTCATTTGACTTTCACCGTTTTTTCACTTTTGTTTCTTATACTGAACTCGGAAAATAAATAGCAGGGAGAGAAAAAATGAACGCTTTAAAAAAAGGAAAAACGTATGTATGGGCTGCGATTATCGCAGCAATAGCGTCGGCTGGATTCTTTTTTGCCACAGCCGGCAGCAGTGCAGAAACGATTGCGGAGGTAGGCGGAACCAAAATTACGAAAGACGAGTTGTATGATTCACTCGTAAAAATGTACGGGGCAGACGCAGCGGAATCGTTAATTGCGGACAAGATTGTGGAAAAAGAAGCCACTAAGGAAAAGGTGCAGGTAACGGATAAGGAGATTCAAGAAGAACTGGACGCAACCATTGAGTCGTACGGAGGAGAAGAAGCGTACAAGTCAGCGCTTGAATCAAGCGGTATGACCGAAGCAGATATGAAGGAAGAAATTAAAGTATATCTTGAGACGGTGAAACTGCTTGAGCCGCGCATCGAAATCACAGATGAAGAAATCGAGACCTATTTTGATGAAAATAAAGATACGTTTACCACATCTGAACAGGTAGAAGCCAGCCACATTTTAGTAGATGACGAAGCGACAGCAAAAGAAGTTACAGCGAAGCTTGCAGACGGGGGGGACTTTGAATCGCTGGCAAAAGAATATTCTACCGATACAACAAGTGCGGAAAATGGTGGTGAGCTGGGATACTTCGGTACAGGGGAAATGACCGAGGAATTCGAGAAAGCCGCTTTTGCGATGGAGATTGGTGAAATCAGCGAACCGGTTAAAACCGATTACGGCTATCATATTATTAAAGTAACAGGAAAGAAAGAAGCGAAAGCCGCTAACTTGGAAGACAGCAAAGAGGAAATTAAAGAAACGCTCAAGCAGGAAAAAATGTCGAGTGAATATACAACCTGGCTGGAAGAAAAAAAGAAAGATTATGATATTTACAATTCATTTGAATAAAAGAAAGAACTCTGTCCTTGGGGCAGAGTTTCTTTTTCTTCTCGACAGCATGGGTCTTGTTTCTAAAAAAAGTGGGTATGGATAAAAGAAGATGGGAGAAAACGGCTTTTGGGGACGTTGTTTTGCAGCCCTTTTTCTTCAAACAGATTAGTTGTGAAAACAGCGAAATCGTACGTATAATGAACAATTAATACGGCAACAATGAACAGTATTTCCGAATAAAAGGAGGAACAAAGAAAGAGGCATGAAAGTCATCGCCACCATTTTAAGTGTTGTAGCAGTGTGTGTGGCAGGTTTCGCGATTTGGATTTATTACCCGCAATATCAGATAGAACAATTAAAAGAAGGACCGCAGACGCTTGCAAGTGAGCAGAAAGAGACATATATCGATTATTTCCGCGAAAGTGACAAGCAGGTACTTCGCCACCTGGCAATTGGAGATTCTATTATTACCGGTTTTGGTGCACCGCCGAAAGAAAATCTCGTGAAGTCTTTTTCGGAGAGCCTTGAGTCATCCATCCAAAAAGAGGTTGAATTCCAAAACGAAGGCATTAATGAAATTACAAGTACTGAATTAAACCGTCTCGTGCAAGGCGGCGAGTTTGATGACCAGATCAAGAAAGCGGATATTGTGACGATTAATATTGGCGGCAATGATATTTTGCAGCTTGGCTTCCAAAAAGGGTTTTATGAGGCTGTTCAATCCGTGGATTCGCTTCAAAAAACATTTAATACCAATATGACCGACATCATGGAGCGGGTGCATACGTTAAATCCGGAAGCCACGGTTTTGCTTTTAGAATTGTACAATCCGCTTGATAAAGAATTTGAATTGTATTCAATGGCAGACCGGCTCCTGCCAAGATGGAACCTTCAATTTTACGAGCTGGCAGCCAAGCACGATTATGCGGTTGTCGTTGATACAACTGAAGTAATCAATAGTGAAACACCGCAGAATGTGTCAGATGATGGGATTCATCCAAACGAGTTTGGCTACCATGCTATTGCGGATCAAATGCTGTTTCAGCTTCAGCAGGAAGTACGGTAAAAACGAGCGGGCTTTTGCTTGGAAAGAAAGCCCGCACCTGTTAGGATGAAACAAAAGGGGGATTTGCATGAAACCGAACCGGCTGAAAGGATCTATGAAAATTGCGTTAGGATGGGATGGAAGCGCTTCGCTTTTTGACCTGGATATGATGGCGCTGCTTGTAGATAGGAGGAACCGTGTGCGCTCAAGTGAACATATTGTTTTTTACAATCAGCTCACTGCTTTCGACGGAGCGCTTCTTTTATCGAGCGATAATCAAACAGGAGCCGGCAGCGGTGATGATGAAGAGCTTTACGTACAGCTGTCGATGCTTCCTGATACAGTGGATAAAATTGTTCTTGCCATTGCCCTTCACGAATCGGGCGGGCGGACATTCTGCGATGTGAACGCTGCATTTGTCCGGATGATCAATGATGAAATAAAAGAAGAAATTGTCCGGTATGAATTAGGAGAAGACTTTTCGGACGCAGCTGGCGTCGTGATTGGTGATGTCCGACGGGCAGAAAGAGGCTGGAGAATCGTTTTGACCGGAAGTGGTGTATCCGGCGATTTTCAGTCTATTTGTCGTGCGTACGGCCTCACATCCTTGCCAGAAGGGTTTTTCAATAAGAAAAAAGGAATGAATAAAATCTCCCCGCTGCATATTGAGAAGCTGTTTTAAATAAAACAGCTTTTTTAGTTGTGTTTTTTATTTAAATCGTGCACGATTTAATCGTAGAAGATTTAAAAAAGATTAAAGGAGTTTTCGAATGAAACCTATTTTTGAAACAACAATTATTAACACAGGCGGACGCGATGGAGAAGTTCATTCACCGGACAACATTTTTAATTTAGACGTTGAAAAACCACAGGCACTTGGCGGCAATGCGACAACCGCTACAAATCCAGAGCAGTTATTTGCAGCGGGCTACAGTGCATGCCTTAACAGTGCACTTGAATTGATGCTTGAACAGGGAGGTGTTGAATTCCACAGCAGCCAGGTTATAGCAACCATTGCTCTTTACCCGGACACAACCGATAAAGGTGTTAAGCTTGAAGTGTCCATTGAAGGAGTAGACCAAGCAACAGCAGAGGAATATGTGAACAAAGCGCACCACTTCTGCCCATATTCAAAAGCGATCAGCGGTAACGTTGATGTTGAATTGTCTGTAAAGCAATAAGGAGGAGGGAGTTCTGTGACAACTGTTTACGATTTTAGCGTTAAAAAACCGAACGGCAATGAAATGCCGTTAAAAGAGTACGGGGGCAAACCGCTCTTGATTGTCAATACGGCAAGCAAATGCGGATTTACGCCGCAGTTTGGCGGCCTGCAGTCTTTATATGAAAAGTACAAAGACGACGGTTTTGTTGTTCTCGGGTTTCCGTGTGATCAGTTTAACAACCAGGAATATGACGATATCAATCAAACGACCGAATTTTGCCGGGTAAACTATGGTGTTACGTTTCCCATCTTTGCCAAGGTTGATGTAAATGGTGAGGATGCACACCCGCTGTTTGTTCACTTAACAACCGAGAAAAAAGGAATGCTGTCCAAAAAAATCAAATGGAATTTCACAAAATTTCTCGTCGACCGAAACGGGCAGGTTGTCGAGCGGTATGCACCACAGACAAGCCCTGAAAAAATAGAAGAGGATGTAAAAAAAATCCTATCATGAATGATTTCCGCTCACTGAACAGCCAGCTTTGTTTTGCTGTTTATGAAACAGCTGGCGAGTTTAACAAGCTGTATACAAGCGTATTGCAGCTGTTTGGACTTACGTATCCGCAGTATTTGGTGCTTTTAGCTTTATGGGAAAAAGATGAAGTAACGATGAAAGAGCTTGGTGCAAAGCTCGACCTTGGTACTGGAACACTGACACCGATGATTTCACGTATGCAGGAAAATGGATGGGTGCGTAAAGAGCGCTCCAAAGAAGATGAACGAAAAGTATTTATCTATTTAGAAGAAAAAGCGCACCAGCAGCAGAGGGCTATTACGAAGCGTGTCGCAGAGGAAATCGAACTTTGTCAAATTAACGTGGACGAATACAAAGAATTGATGACCAGGCTTAATGATTTGCATCAAAAACTCAAAAAAAGAACAAATTCCGCTGATGCGTAGTGCATCGGCGGAATTTTTTTGTTGTCATGTTTCGGACAGGTCGCGCATATCGTATTACGGGAAAGGGTGATGCGCATGTGTGGCATAACAGGCTTTGTACATTTTAATCAAGAGCTTGCCAGTAAAAAAGAAACAGTCCGCCAGATGGCGCAGACACTTGAAAAACGGGGGCCGGACGATTTTAACATTTGGACAGCGGAACATGTAGCATTCGGTCATACGCGGCTTGTCGTCGTAGATCCGACAGGCGGGATCCAGCCGATGACGCGCGGAACGTACACCATTGTATACAACGGTGAGCTGTACAATACGGAAGAAATCCGGGCTGAGCTCAAAAAGTGCGGCCACTCATTTCAAGGACATTCGGACACGGAAGTGCTGCTTTACTCATTTATCGAGTGGCGTGAAAAGTGCCTGGAGCGGCTAAACGGCATTTTTGCGTTTGGTGTGTGGGACCAAACACGTGGGGAGTTATTTATGGCACGTGACCGGCTCGGTGTGAAGCCGTTATTTTATACAGAAAAAAATGGCGCGTTTATTTTCGGCTCAGAAATCAAGGCGCTGCTTGCCCATCCAGATGTGAAACCGGAACTTGACCGATTAGGCTTTATGGAGCTGATCGCGATCGGACCGGGCCGTACACCGGGACAGGGAGTGTTTAAAGGGATAAAAGAGCTTCGGCCGGCGCACGCGCTATCTGTAAAAAAGACCGGGGTGAAAGTATGGAGATACTGGAATGTACAGAGCGCCCCGCATGCTGATTCCCTTCCTGAGACAGCCCTGCGTGTCCGGGAGCTGCTGCAGGATGCCGTAATGCGTCAGCTGACGGCAGATGTACCGGTGTGTACCTTTCTGTCTGGAGGGGTAGATTCCAGTGCAATCAGTGCATTTGCAGCTCAGTTTTTCGACACACCGCTTCATACGTATTCGATTGAGTACGAAGACAACAGCCGCTTTTTCAAGCAAAACGTTTTTCAGCCGGGGGAAGACCGGCCATGGATCGAAAAAATGCAGCAGCACATTGGCTCCGTTCATCACACAAAAGTGATTGATCAGGAGACATTGGCTCATGCATTAAAAGAAGCCATGTGCGCGCGTGACCTCCCGGGCATGGCCGATGTGGATTCGTCCCTGCTTTGGTTCTGCCATGAAATCAAGCAGGACTTTACTGTCGGCTTGTCAGGAGAGTGTGCAGATGAAGTGTTCGGCGGGTATCCGTGGTTTCACCGGAACGGATCAGAAGAAGGATTTCCGTGGATTACCTCCATGCAAGAAAAATCCCAGCTGTTAAACGATAAATGGCGGCAGGTTCTTCCATTAAAAGAATACGGACGGGAGCAAAGCGGCAAACTGCGGGACGAGACACCAAAGCTTGATGGGGAATCAGATGTGGAGCGTCAGCGCAGAGAGCTGTTTTATTTAAATATGGTATCATTTATGACCGCACTTTTGGAACGAAAAGACCGGATGAGCATGGGGGCAGGACTGGAAGTGCGTGTACCGTTTGCGGATCACCGGCTTGTTGAATACGTCTGGAACATACCGTGGGAGATGAAAATGGCAGACGGGCGTGAAAAAGGCATTCTTCGAAGAGCACTGAATGGTGTTCTGCCGGGAGATGTGCTGTATCGGAAGAAAAGCCCGTATCCAAAGACGCATCATCCAGCGTATACAGCAGCCGTGTCAAGCATGCTGCAGGATATTTTAAAGAAGGATACACCACTCTTGCACTTTTTCTCAAAAGAAGGACTTGAGAAACTCGCACAGACCGGCGGGGCGTCTTTTCAATATCCGTGGTTTGGCCAGTTGATGACTGGACCGCAGCTTGTTGCTTATTTTATTCAAATGCACGAATGGTTTGAAGAATATTCTGTTAGGTTTTATGACAAATAAAATGTTTTTGAGCAGGAAATCGGGGAATATAGTAATCAAATACGAAAGGAGTGCTGAAAATGAAAACAAATAAAATGACATGTGTATATAGAAACGGGCAAGGTGAGTGGAAACAAGGCGAGTCGTTCGAAGAAGAACTCAAGCTCGGCGAAGGCACTCACTTTCATATCAAGTGCGGCGAAACATCAAAGTTTTACGAAATGGTTTCAGACCGTTATATAACAGATCGAAAAGACCGCCAAAAAACATTTTATAAATTTGAAACACCCGATGGCTATAAAGCAGGAGACCGCTTTTTCAGCGTTGCTTATATAGACCATCGCAATCAGGATATTACATTTGATATTCACAGCGAATAAACCTGCTTTACATGTTTTTATCATAAAAAAGGGGTTATTCCAAAGTCATGGGAGTGGACTTTTGGGGTACCCCCTTTTTATGTGTTAAAGAGACTCCAGTTTTTTCACACTTACTTTTTACCTCAAGTGTCTGGCTCCCGCCTCTGTAAATCCCTTGAAGAGGGCTGACATCTGTATAGTCCCGGCCAATGCCAATTCGAATATGATTTTCTAGTGCTTCTACATTATTGGTTGGATCAAGCCCAATCCAGCCAATTCCAGGCACCATCACTTCTACCCAGGCATGGGAAGCTGAGTCGCCAATAAATTCCGCATTGTCTCCTGTGTATAAATAGCCGCTGACATATCTGGCTGGGATCCCTTTTTTTCTAAGCATGCCGAGCATAACATGCGTATAATCCTGACAGACGCCTTTTTTCAAAGCGAAAGCTTCCTGGGCCGTTGTATGGACATTCGTGGCTTCAGTATCATACGTAAATGTCTTATGCAAATACTGCATTAATTCCAGTGGAAATTGAACAGGATTTTCAATATTACCGACAGACTGCGTCATTTCTTCTACTTGTTCCGGACTAAGAAAGGTATATGTATTTTCCTTTAAAAAAGGAAGATAGTGCTCTTTGAACCGCCTTGAATGAAAAATGGACTTCATTTCAGAAGAGTATTCAATTCGTTCAATAAACGGCGCCCGCTGAATGCTGACAACAGAAGTCGTTTTTACTTCTAATGAGCGGTGTTTTTGCGGGATAAGAAAGCTCTCCACGGTATTTCCCCACAAATCTATACTTTCTTTTGTCATAGAAGGAGGAGTAATATCAATCTGATAAGAAAGTAGGTGCTGGCATTCGTCCGTACTTGGTTTTAAACGAATATGGTTCATGCTTTGGTCCACATCGTTTTCGTATTCGAAAATATTAGTATGGGTAATTTCATACTTCATAAAGCCATCACTCTCCAAGTGCGTTGGTTTATTCGTTCACATAATAGATTCACGCTCCATTAAATAATACGTCTCAGAGAATATTTTGCCAAATTCTATGCAGCGATCTAACGATTGAAGCAGGAAATCTTCCATTTCTTCTTCTGCCAGGCTGTTCAGGTAATCTTCATGAAACTCTGTCATCATTGTATCGAGCAGCGCATACATCCGCCAAGAATAATGGGACACTTTTTCATTTTCTAATTTTTTGATGGCTTCCCAAATATGGTCTATACAGTAGCGGATCGAGCGTGGGAAAGAGACGTCTGTCACGAGAAACTTAATCACACAATCCGGATTGATAATAGGAGAAAAACGGTTAAAGTATGTGTCAGCTCCGTTTACAAACTGCAACGCAGAACGCCAGGCAACATCATCGGTCGCAGTGTCGCCAGCCTGTTTTGATTTTTGGTAAAAAACGTGCAAAATACGCGCTGTTTTCTCTGCCCGTTCAAGCCATCTGCCGATCTTCATAAAGTGATAAGGAAGATCACGTGCCATAGAAGCGTCTACCACACCTGTTGCGGTAAACGATGTTTTTTTAATTTGATTTAAAAAGAAATGGATATCCGGAAGAGAGCAGTTTACTGTCTGAGGTATCTTCGGAAGAGACAAATAAAATTCATTCCAGACCTCCCACAGCTCATTCGGGATATGATTGCGGGTAATGCGGGCATTTTCGCGAACGATTGACACGGTATTTACGGTCGAATTTATATTTTCTTTTGAAAATGTTAAGTAATTTACTATGTTATCTAATTGTATACTATTACACAAAAAAGAAAATTCCTCTTTTGACGAGCAAATATCAAGAACGGTTTCCCAGTCATCTTGTGCAGCCGTTTCCTGCTCGGATGATTCGAGCATTTTGATCAGCTGCATACTGAGGATGTGCGCGTTTTGCTCTGTTCTTTCACCATTTCTAGACATCCAATATAATGAATCAGCGACTCTGCTTAGCATGCTGTGCTTCCTCCTTTAATACCCAGGTATCTTTTGCTCCTCCGCCTTGTGAAGAGTTCACAACGAGTGAGCCTTCTTTTAACGCAACACGTGACAGACCGCCTGGAAAAACATTAATGTTTTCCCCTTTCATCACAAATACACGAAGGTCTACATGGCAAGGATAAAAGCGGCCATCCTGATAAACCGGTGCTCGTGACAGCTTGATGGTCGGCTGCGCAATATATTGAGTTGGGTTTTCCATAATTTTCTCTTTGAAAATAGCGATTTCTTCTTCAGACGCTTGCGGGCCAATCAACATATTGTAGCCTCCGGAAGCTCCTACGTTTTTAACAACAAGCTGGTCAATATGCTTAAGCACCCATTTGCGCTGTTCAGGATTTCGCAGCATATAGGTTTCAACATTTGGGATAATTGGTTCTTCATCTAAATAGTATTTGATCATATCAGGTACATACGCATAGATCGCTTTATCATCTGCAGCCCCGTTGCCGATGCCGTTTACGATCGAAACATTTCCTGCCCGGTAAGCATCGAGCAGGCCGGGAACGCCTAAACGGGAATCTTTTCGAAATGCCTGTGGATCAAGAAAATCGTCATCAATACGCCGATAAATAATATCAACCCGTTTTAGTCCCCTGATTGTTTTCATGTAGACGATTTTGTCCTTAACAATCAGATCCCGCCCTTCAACAAGAGAAATATTCATCCGCTGTGCTAAAAAACGTGGTCATAGTAAGCGGAGTTATACATGCCCGGTGTTAACAAAACAGCTCGTGGATCGGCGGTTGTTCTTGCATTTTTAGGCAGATGGGACATTAAAGCAGCGTGCAGGTGGCCGATTTGTTCTTCCAGCATGTTAAGGAAATGCTTTGAGAAGAATTCCGGGCAAACCTGGCGCATCACATACCGGTTTTGATATACATATGACATGCCGGAAGGGTTTCGCAAGTTGTCTTCAAGTACCCTATAAACACCTTTTTCATCTTTGATTAAATCAATGCCTGCCAAAAAAATATGGTTTCGAAGCGGGATGTCTACCCCGCCTGCTTGCTGGTAGTAAAAGTAAGGCGGAATAATCCCATCATTCAAAATATTTTGATCATGATAAATGTCATCTAAAAATAAATTTAATGCTTTGACACGCTGCACCATTCCTTTTTCGATTTGCTTCCACTTGTCAGATGGGATAATAATAGGAATAAAATCGAAAGGCAGCGTCCGTTCGGTCCCACCCTCATTTCCATAGACGGTAAACGTTATACCCTGACGTAAAAAATTTAAATTTGCTGTATCCTGTTTTTCTTTTAATTCTTCAGGATTCAATTGTAGAAGAGAGATATAAAAACGTTGGTAATGTTCCCTAGGGTTTCCGTTTTGGTCAATCATTTCGTCGAAATAAGGATCACTATTGTATGGTTTAAACATTGTCAGGACGCTCCTTAAAAGTATTTATTGTAAGAATACAACAACTAATGGTAAATACCTTCAATTTTGTAAAAAAATATTACATAAATATGTGAGATTTTTTTACAAAATTGAAGTGTAAAAAACAATAAAATGCAAACAGAAGATTTGAAAGAAAAGATAGAATTTCTAACATGTAGAAGAAAAAGCGAAAAGTAGTGGGAAAATTCTGTTTAATGAGCCGGACTTTTATGATAAGTTATTGGGAGAAAGTGAAAGGATGGAGAATATGACTCAATTAAAAAATGTAGATATTACAAAGGAAGCAAACATTTATTTCGAAGGGAAGGTGACGAGCAGAACCATTTTCCTGCAGGATGGAACTAAAAAAACGCTCGGTATTATGATGCCCGGGGAATATACATTTTCAACGGAGTTAAAAGAAGAAATGGATATTTCAGCTGGAAAGCTCGAATACAAGCTTCAAGGCAGTGACTGGGAAACGATTGACGGAGCGGGTGTTTTCTTCGTGCCAGCCAATGAAACATTTGAATTAAAAGTACATACAATTGTGGATTATTGCTGCTCTTATCTGTCTGAGTAATCAAGTTGTTTTTTCGTTTTTGGCGCTCCCTTTCGAGCGCTTTTTTTTGTTTAAATTTTTGGAAAAAGGATATAAATAATGGAAATGTGAATTCAATTTGGCGGGGAGGAATAAATGTGGAACACGAAGACAAGAAAAAAACGGGGACAGGTGAAACGGAAGAAACGTTAACAAACCGTCAGGGACATCCAGTTGTAGACAATCAAAACATTCGAACTGTTGGAAACCGTGGTCCGGCAACGCTCGAAAACTATCATTTTATCGAAAAAATTTCCCATTTTGACCGTGAACGTATTCCGGAGCGGGTTGTGCATGCGCGTGGTGCCGGGGCACATGGCTATTTTGAAACGTATGGGAAAGTCGGCGACGAAGATGTTGCTAAATATACACGGGCAAAGGTATTTAAAGGAGCAGGCAAGCGGACACCGGTATTTGTCCGGTTTTCAACAGTTGCCGGAGCGAAGGAATCTCCAGAAACAGCCCGTGATCCGCGTGGATTTGCGGTTAAATTTTATACAGAAGATGGCAACTGGGATCTTGTCGGCAACAACCTGAAAATTTTCTTTATTCGTGATCCACTGAAATTCCCAGATATGATTCATGCGTTTAAGCCAGACCCGGTGACAAACATTCAAAATCCGGAGCGCATGTTTGATTTTGTTTCCAAGACACCGGAAGCGACTCATATGATTACTTTCTTGTTTTCCCCTTGGGGCATTCCGGCAAACTATCGCCAAATGCAAGGCTCGGGTGTTAACACGTATAAGTGGGTAAACGAAGCGGGTGAAGCGGTGCTGGTGAAATATCATTGGGAGCCGTTAAAGCAGGGCATTCGGAACTTAACGCAAAAAGAAGCCAATGAAATTCAAGGAATGAACACAAGCCATGCCACACAGGATCTTTATGAAGCGATTGAAAAAGGTGACTACCCGGAATGGGAGCTTTGCGTACAAATTATGAGTGATGATGAGCACCCAGAGCTTGATTTTGATCCGCTTGATGATACAAAGCTATGGCCACAGGATCAATTCCCGTTCCTGCCGGTTGGGAAAATGGTACTTAATAAAAATCCAGAAAATTATTTTGCAGAAGTTGAGCAGGCGGCTTTTGGGACAGGAGTGCTTGTGGACGGCCTTGATTTTTCTGATGATAAAATGCTCCAGGGACGCACGTTCTCTTACTCAGATACCCAGCGTTACCGTGTTGGAGCAAACTACCTGCAAATTCCGATCAATAAACCGAAAAAGCGGGTTGCGACCAATCAGCGCGATGGCCAGCATGCCCACTATGTAGACGATGGACGGAATCCGCATGTAAATTACGAGCCGTCTATGCTGGATGGCTTAAAAGAAGCAGAAAGAGCCGGTGCAGACCATCAGCCTGCTTACAACGCTAAATTAATAAAGCAGCCGATTGACCGCAAAAACGATTACGGGCAGGCCGGTGATACATACCGGAGTTTTGAAGACTGGGAACGCGATGAGCTGATCAGCAATTTGGTTGATGCGCTCAGCGTATCACACCCGGATATTCAAAAAGCCATGATCGGCCACTTTACAAAAGCAGACGAGGAATATGGCCGCCGTGTAGCGGAAGGGCTTGAAAAAGCAAAACAGAAGATGGACCAAACAGCTGGAGATACCGGTTCAGCGGCAGCGAAAAAAGCGGCAGATACTGCAAAACAAGAAGGCCACGAGGCGGATCCATACTAAAACAACCCCCTTCACCATAGTGAAGGGGGATTTTTGATTTTTATTCGAGTGAACGCAAAACATCTGCTGTGAGTTTCAAGGAACGCAGCCTTGCTTCATGGTCATAGATTTGCGCGTTAATCATTAGTTCGTCCGCGCCGGTTTCTTCGATGAAAGCGGCTAATTTTTTCTTAATGGTTTCCGAACCGCCGATGATAGAGGAACCGAGCTGCTGCTGCAGTGCTGCTTTTTCAAATTCAGTCCAAATGCCGTCCATGCTGTCCACTGGCGGCTGAAGAGGCACCGCTTTGTTGCGGATCAGGTTTAAAAATTGCTGCTGCATGGATGTAGCAAGCCGCTCTGCTTTTTGGTCCGTATCAGCGGCAATAACGTTTACGCCAAGCATAGCATGCGGCTTTTCGAGAACGTCCGATGGGGTAAAATGACGCCGATAAAGGGCGAGCGCCGGCAGCGTATGATCTGGAGAAAAGTGGCTTGCAAAAGAAAATGGCAGGCCTAAATCACCAGCGAGGCGAGCGCTGAACCCGCTTGAGCCAAGCAGCCAGATCGGAATGGACAAGCCTTCACCTGGAACGGCATGAACGTGATTTGTACCGTTAAAGTATCCGCGCAGCTCAGCCAGCTGCTCTGGAAAATCGTGTCCGTCGCTCATATTTTGGCGGCGCAGTGCCCGCATCGTCACCTGGTCCGTTCCAGGAGCGCGGCCAAGCCCCAGATCGATGCGTCCAGGAAACAGGGACTCAAGGGTGCCAAATTGTTCTGCGATAACAAGCGGCGCATGATTAGGCAGCATAATGCCTCCGGAGCCAACCCGGATTGTTTTGGTGGCGGCAGCAATATGGCCGATCACCACGGATGTGGCAGAGCTTGCAATGCCGGGCATATTATGATGCTCAGCAAGCCAGTACCGGTTATAACCCCATTTTTCTGCATGACGGGCGAGGTCAGCGGAACGCTGAAAAGATTCTGAAGCGGTGCTTCCCGCTGTAATAGGAGCAAGGTCAAGAACAGAATAAGAGATAGACATCTATAAACACTTCTTTCATATAAGGTAAGTAAAGGTACTCATTTCTCGTCTGTTTAGTGTAGCAGGAATATTTCGCGTGGCAAAATAAAACGGCTTGCATTTCAGGCGAAAAAGAAGTAAGATACGAATACAGCTGCATTGTACGTGTTTTTTTAATTAAGTTTTAACCTTTAAGCTGTAATAGGGAGTTTAACATTAAAGCGGGATTGACAAGCCTCTGCCGGTTCGGCAGGGAGGACAGACATGAACGTTTTTGCAAACACCCACTTTGAGGAGTGGTGGTTTAAAACTTTCTTATTTTTGATAATACGGCAAAAGCGGCACGAAAAAACCAGCCCCGTTTGGGAGCTGGTTTTTTTGTGCCTGAAAAACAATAAGGAGAAAAAATGTTTAAAACTTTCTATAGGGCTGAAATTGATTCATCAGCTCGTCCAGTTCTTGGCTGAACTGAACAGTCTCTGCATGGCTTAATCCTTTTGTTGTGCCGGATGTAATCATGTCCCGGCGGACTTTTTTAATTTTTTTCATTAACTCATCACGATTTACCAACGTATTCATTTTGAAACCTCCGTGAGTACTTTCCATACTTTTTTTATAAGAGAACAGCATCTAGTATACGAAAAGATCATATTATTTAAAACAGATTCGACAAAACGTATCAAAACGTTACAGATGGAGCGGGTTGTTTGATAGAAAGGAGAAATTTTCGAAAAAAGAGCAGCAGAGAAAGAGAAGAAAAGCCGGCTTCAAAAAAAACCGGCTGCAGGATTAAGAACGGAAAAATGCTTTGTCCGTATTGTATTTCGCTTCGAACGTATTAATAATGTAGGTTTCATAAATATCCCGTTCCATCGGGTTATCCACTACAAGAACAACAATTTTGTGAACGTCATCACGGTGGTTTTTAATGTCGGATACATTATCTTCAAAATGTTTGCGGATACGCATGCGGAGTTTACGGGCTTTACCCACGAACAGAAGACGGTCCTGTGCATCATAAAAAAGAAAAACGCCTGCTTTATCACGCGGAATTTTATGATAATCGGTAAATCCGTACTCGCGTGCGATTGGCGCTTCACTTGTGTCCTCCGGATTCCGTTTTCTTGTTAAAATGTAGTCAGCCTGAGGCAGTTCAATGTTAATCAATGTGAATCACTTCCTATTCCTTTGCATAATGGTACAATGCTATCATAACAGAGAAGAGAGGGATATGTGTGTCTATTTTTGTTTGGACAGTTATTATTTTACTGTTTATCGCAAGCTTTGCCGGCTTCATTTTTCCAATTGTTCCATCGGTTCTCGTTTTGTGGGCAGGATTTGGTCTTTATTATGTTGGCATTAGCCGCGAGGAATTATCCATTCTTTTTTGGATTGGCATGTTTGTTTTAACAGCGCTTATGTTTTTAGCTGATTTTTTGGCAAACAGCTACTTTGTGAAAAAATACGGCGGTTCCAAATGGGGCGAGTGGACCGCGGTGATTGCTCTTATTGCGGGTTCGTTTATCATCCCGCCCTTTGGGATTTTGATTGTGCCGTTTGTGGCGGTTTTTGCCGTTGAACTCATTGTTTTAAAAAATGTAAAACAGGCTTTTTTTGTTGCGTACGCAACGCTTATTGCTTTCTTAAGCGGAACGCTGGCCAAAGTGGTAATCCAGCTTATTATGATCGGCTGGTTTTTGGCAGAAGCAATCCTGTAGCGGCTCCATGTTTGGATGCTTCCTCTGTAAGGGTATAGAGCATACCATGAAGGAGCATACAGGAGGATTGAGCAATGGCAGCTGAACGGATACGAGTTGGATATATGGAATTAACAGAAGAAGAATCCAATCGCTTGTTAAAAGAAGTGCAGCGTGATGGACGGGCGGAAACACTGGAAGATCTGCAGCAATTGATGGATAAGTATGATGCCCGGATGACAGAGGCGGAAGGTCATCTTCTTGAAGAAGTAATGGAAGAAAAGGAAGAGAAACCTTCTGTAATAGAGGAAGAAATTGAATTTTTTCCAAAAACAGAAAGTAATAAGCGGTATAGGATTAAAGCATCGAAAAAAACAAATGCTTTTGACGAACCGGGAAATCAATAAAAGCAGGCGAAAGAAAAAAGCGGATTCCCAAGAGGGATCACGCTTTTTTTTGTTCGGCCTCTGCCGGTTTACGAAACGTATTGTTTTGCAGCGAATTCGTGTGCCGGGTTCCGTTTTCCATCTCGCTCCCGCAAAATGGGCACGTTGGTGAATCATCATCTGAAAAGTTCTTTCTCATCCAGCCTTTGCAGCCCTCCGACGGGCATTCCCATGTCTCGATATCAACGTTTGGCAATGGTTCCGTACGATTTTTGCTGTAATAAGACATTTTAAACGTCACCCCCGGGATTATTGGTCAATCCTGTCTATTATCTCACACTTTGCCTCGTTCTGATACATTTTGCTGTTTATTTTTGTTTTTAAGCAGTTCTTATTTCGAATCGGGCGTGCGATGATCCGTTAAATATCCCTTTATTTTTGATATACTGGGATGTAAAGGAGAAGATAGCGATGAATGATCTTATTTTACAAATTATAGTCTGGGCAGTAGTCATTTTGGCCATGGTGAAGCTTTATCCGATTTTGCAGAAATTATGGAAAAAATGAGAAAGGGCTTTCAGAAATAAGTTGAAATTTTCTGAAAGCCGTGCTACTCTTTTTTTAAGGTTTTTTTGAAACGATGTTGCGTAATAACAAACGAAGGGGATGTTGTACGTGGGGAATTATGTGAAAGCGGGGTCGCTGCAAGTAGATGATCGGTTGTATCAATTTGTAAACAGCCGTGTGCTTCCTCAGGCAGGGGTGGATGAGGCATCGTTCTGGACGGGTTTCAGCCGGCTTGTAGCGGATGTTACACCAAGGAACAAGAAGCTTTTAGAGCGAAGAAATGACTTGCAGGCTCAAATCAACGATTGGCATCGAAAGCATTCTTTTGAGCCGGCAGCGTATAAAACCTTTTTGGAGGAAATCGGTTATCTTGAGCCTGAAGGGGACGACTTCACGATCCAAACGGAAAACATAGATGATGAAATTGCGCTTCAAGCCGGTCCGCAGCTTGTTGTACCGGTAAATAATGCGCGCTATGCCGTTAACGCAGCTAATGCAAGATGGGGGAGCTTGTATGATGCGTTATATGGTACAGATGCCATTCCGGAAACGGACGGTGCGGAAAAGTCAGCCGGCTTTAATCCGATCCGCGGCGAAAGAGTTGTTGCTTTTGCACGCCGGTTCTTAGATACAGCAGCACCGCTTGAAGCAGGTTCACATACAGAATCAACCAGCTATCGTGTAGAAAATGGCCGCCTGATCGTTTCTTTACAAAATGGCGAGACATCACTGAAGAACCCAGAACAATTGAAAGGAACGAGTGAAGAAGGGATTTTACTCGTGCATCATGGCCTGCATATTGAAATACAAGTGGATCCGGAGCACCCAATTGGCTCAAAAGATCCAGCGGGGGTCAAAGATATTTTACTGGAAGCAGCCATAACGACCATTATGGATTGTGAAGACTCTGTAGCGGCTGTCGATGCCGAAGACAAGCTCCTTGTGTACGAAAACTGGCTGGGCTTGATGCGGGGAGACTTATCCGCTTCTTTTACAAAAAACGGAAGACAGATCCACCGTACACTGAATGCAGACCGGTCTTATATATCGCCGGATGGTGCACCGTTTGAACTTCCCGGCCGCTCTCTCATGTTTGTTCGAAATGTTGGCCATTTAATGACCAACAATGCCATACTGGACGAGCATGGTGATGAAATTTTTGAAGGTATTTTGGATGGTGTGATCACAAGCGCCATTGCCAAGCCGTCAGTACTCGGACAGCCGAACCGGATAAATTCACGCAAGCGCTCCATTTATATTGTGAAGCCGAAAATGCATGGATCCGAGGAAGTGGCTTTTGCAGACGATTTATTTAACCGAATTGAGGATTTATTAAATATGCCGCGATACACACTGAAAATTGGAGTGATGGATGAAGAGCGCCGAACGTCTCTTAATTTAAAAAATTGTATCGCAGCTGTTCGAAACCGGATTGTCTTTATTAACACCGGCTTTTTAGACCGGACTGGCGATGAGATGCACACTTCAATGGAAGCGGGTCCGATGATTCAAAAAAGCGAAATGAAAAAAACAGCCTGGCTGGAGGGCTATGAAAAATCGAACGTAGCGAGCGGGTTGGCAGCGGGCTTCGGACACCGGGCGCAAATCGGTAAGGGAATGTGGGCAATGCCGGACTTGATGGCTGATATGATGGAGCAGAAAATCAGCCATGTGCAGGCTGGCGCCAATACAGCCTGGGTTCCGTCCCCGACAGCAGCTGTTTTGCACGCCATTCATTACCATGAAGTGAACGTATTTGACCGCCAGAAAGAAATCGCCGATCAAGCTTCCACTTTTCAGGATATGATGCTGCAAATTCCAATTGCGTCCAAAGCAAATTGGCGTGCAGAAGATATTCAGCAGGAGCTCGATAACAATGCCCAGGGAATTTTAGGATATGTTGTCCGGTGGGTTGAACAGGGGATTGGCTGTTCCAAAGTGCCGGATATTCATAATACCGGCTTGATGGAAGACCGGGCGACTCTCCGAATTTCAAGCCAGCACATGGCCAACTGGCTGCATCATGGAATTTGCACAAAGAAGCAGGTTATGGACACGCTGGAGCGAATGGCACAAGTAGTTGATGAGCAAAATGCGGAAGATCCCGGCTACCGGCCAATGGGGCCGAATTATCATGATTCGGTTGCCTTTGCGGCTGCTTGTGAGTTGATCTTTAAAGGATATAAGCAGCCGAATGGCTACACAGAACCGATCCTGCACGAAAAACGGCTCCAGGCAAAAGAAAAATATCGTATTACATCATAAAGGAAAGCGGGCCCCGGCCGGCTTTTCCTGCATAGTGAGGAAGGGATTCGGTTGGAAAGAGAAAACGTCGTTAAATCGGTCGCGCGTGCGCTTGATATTATTGCACTTGTCAGTGCATCCCCGAGGGGGCTTGGTGTAACGGAAATTGCGAATAGAATGGATATTAATAAAAGCTCGGTGTTTCGGACACTAGCGACACTTGAGCAATACGGCTATATTGAACAGCATAAGGAAACAGGCCGCTATCGAATCGGCTACGCTTTTTTAGAGGTAAGCTCAAGGCTGCTGGAATCACTCGATGTCCGATCAGAAGCACAGGATGTTCTGCGCCAGTTGGAGGCGGAAACAAATGAAGTGGTTCACCTTGTCGTGTATGACCGTGGAGAAGTGGTGTATATTGAAAAGCTGGACGGACATGAAGCGCTGCGTATGCATTCAAAAGTCGGCAGGCGTGCGCCGGTTCACTGCACGTCTGTCGGAAAAGCGATTTTAGCCCATCTGCCCCAATCAGAAGTAAACGATATATTGGAACGAAGAGGGCTGCCAGTCCATACAGACCAGACCATTACAACGAAAGAAGCGTATCTGGCGGAGCTCGCGCGTGTAAGAGAAGCAGGATATGCGCTCGATCTTGAAGAAAACGAGCCTGGAATCCGCTGTATTGCAGCACCGGTATTTGATCATCATGGAGCCATTGCAGCGGCTGTATCAATTTCCGGCCCCACTCTCCGCATGACGGATGAGCGCTTAAAAGCGTTAAGAGGGCGCATGATAAAAGCGGGAAGCGACATTTCAGAGCGTCTTGGATGGAACAGGAAATAATTTCTTGACTTTTTATTTGATGAGTGTTATGATTAACTTCTGATTGAGATCGTAACTTAGAACGTTCATATAACATTCTGGCATTCTGCTAGTGTTGACTTTACTTATTCACACTGGAGCAGCTTCGGAGCTGCAAGGACTTAAGAGCAGGAAGGGCTTAGGTCGTTTAGGGACATCAAAAACGATAATGTGGAATTAATATACCGCGGCGGTTTAACAAAGGATAAAGAAAAAGATTTATCCTTGGAACGTTGTGAGTTACCCAATAAATATAAAAAAAACCGGCCTGATCCGTTCAGGCCGGTTTTTCTATTCTCTTCCGGCATACGCTGTAGGAAAGGAGGAGATGGCGATGTATGATCGTGAATCCGCAGTCCGTTATGCGGAAAAGTGGTGGAACAAACGCAATCCGACTTTTCCGGCGTTTGCTGTAGACTGCACCAATTATGTTTCACAATGCCTGCTGGCCGGAGGAGCCCCTATGAGAGGCGGCTACGCCGACCGCAAAATTGGCTGGTGGGTTGGAGGCGGTACGTGGAGTTTCAGCTGGAGTGTGACCCATTCGCTCAGGTGGTATTTAGAAGGATCGAAGAAGGGGTTAAAGGCTGTGCGGAAAGCATCAGCAGCAGATCTGCTTCCTGGAGACGTCATCATTTATGATTTTAACGGTGATGGCCGTATGGATCATGCTGCTTTTGTCGTAAGCCGCCAAAACGGTGTACCGCTTGTGAATGCGCACACGGCTGACAGCTATCACCGTCATTGGAGCTATACGACGTCACCGGCACACACGGCCGGCATTCGTTACTACTTTTTCCATATTGATGAAAACACATCCTTGTAACAGTTTTGTAAAAGAATTACGCTTATATGTCGCTGCCTGTTTCTGCTTGCAAGTGAAAATAGCACAGCGCTGACGGGATAGGGACTGAGCACTGTGGGCAAAGCAGGAAACTATCATTATGAAATGAGGCTATCATTTTCCATCTCAAAATCTATTGCCGTTTTTTCGTGTTTCGGGCTATAGTAATCACGCAGCCCGGGCAACACATAAAAAACGCAGGAGGATTTTGACCTTGAAAATAAATGTACGCATTGCCGCAATCGCTGGTCTTGTGTCAATTGGGCTTTTCACAGCAGGACAGGTGGAAGCAGCCTCCCTGACTTGTGATACGCCAAAGACTGTTCAGGTAAAAACCTACCAAAAATATTATCAAGTAAAATGGCAGGCACAGCCAGCAGCTGCTGCTCCATCTAAAGAAGTAACACAGCCAACAGCACCTGCTGCTGAAGCAAAGCCTCAGCAGACAGCGCCTTCACAAGAAGCACCAAAGCAAGAGCAGGCGGCACAGCCGGCAGCTTCTCAATCAGTAAATGCTTTTGAACAGGAAGTAGCGAAGCTTGTAAACCAGGAGCGCGCTAAAGCGGGATTAAAGGCTTTAACGTTAGACACTGAGCTTAGCAAAGTCGCTCGTGCGAAATCACAGGATATGAAAGATAAAGGCTACTTTTCTCACCAGTCACCAACATATGGATCACCATTTGATATGATGAAAAAATTCGGTATTAAGTATAAAACAGCAGGCGAAAACATTGCCAAAGGCCAAAAAACGCCAGCAGAAGTAATGGAAGCGTGGATGAACAGTGACGGCCACCGGAAAAACATTTTAAACCCTGAATTCACTCACATCGGTGTTGGGTATGTAGATGGCCACTGGACACAAATGTTTACCGGAAAATAAAAACGCGCGGAAAATGGAGACCATTTTCCGCTTTTTTGCACGTTCATTGTATGTTGAATAGTGGACGGTGAGAACTTTAGATGTTATTCGAAAGAATGCTTATGGTTCGGGCAGCAGATGAAAATAAGAAAAATTTCGAAGAATCGGAAAATTGCATAATTCCGGAAAAATTGAAGCGTTTCTCTCGCCGGGAACTCCGCAAATTCCAAATTTCATTCCGACAACCTTTTTTAAAACAGATATTTACGCAGCGCCGGTTCTAGGAATCATCGGAGCGGTATTTGTGCTTGGCGCAGGCCTGTTGTATTTGGAGATGCGCCGGAAGAAAGCCTCCAAAGCCGGTGAAGGCTACTACGGGTTAAACAACGACATTTTAGAAGAAGAAGAGGAAACAAAAGCTGTAGAAAAAGAAATCGGGCGGGTTGGCGGACAAGGCACAGCCCCTGTTGATGTACGGGTGATTGCTGCCACACACCGCAATCTTGAGGAAATGGTCAAACAGGGAAAGGTCCGGGAGGATTTATATTATCGGCTGAACGTAATGAAAATCGATATTCCTTCCTTAATGGAACGAAAACAAGATATTCCGGCTATTGCGGCTGTCTTGCTTCGAAAGCTTGAGAAGAACTTTGACCGGCCTGTGAACACTTTATCCAAAGAAGCGGAAAACCATCTTTTGCTTCATACCTGGCCCGGAAATGTACGGGAGTTAGAAAATGTGCTGGAAAGAGCGGTGAACGTGATGGATGGATCTGTGATTCGGCTTGATCATTTGCCGCTTTATTTACAGGAGGAACCCTCTCAAGAAGCCGGAATCCGTTCCGTAAAAACGCCTGTAGCTGTTATGCCGGTAAAATATATTCTTCAAAAAGCAGAAAAAGAAGCGATCCAGCATGCCCTTTGTCAGTCTGCTAATAAAACTAAAGCAGCCCGGCTGCTCGGCATCGGAAAAACGAAGCTTTATGACAAGTGCCGGGAGTACGGATTATGATAGAATAGAAGCGGTCATACATAGAGGAGGAAACGGTATGGAATCGATTAAGCAATTTGTTTTTGCAAGAAACGCAGCGCTTGGCACTATTGCTAAGACACCGGAAAACAAGTGGGATGAAATCCCTGCAGGATTTTCAAACAATATCCGCTGGAATGCCGGGCATATTTTCGTATCGGCGGAGGGGCTGCTTCATTTAGCAGATGAAGCCTATGAGATTGTGCATCCTGACTGGAATGCCCTGTTTGCTACAGGAACACGTCCGGCTGACTGGCCGGCAGAGGTTCCATCAGCAGAAGAAATTACGAACGCCCTGCAGGAACAATTGAATCGTGTAGAGCGTCATTTTTCTGCCAAGCTCGGTGAAAAAGCAGCCAAGCCCGTTACAATCGGTCCGCTTGAAATGACAACCGTAGAAGCTCTTTTGCAGTTTGTCACGTTCCACGAAGGCATGCATACCGGGGTTATAAACAGCTTAACGAAAATCGTATAAAAAAACGCCCTTGCCGGATGCGGCAAAGGGCGTTTTTTTGTGGGCAGCTTAACCAGCAGACTTTTGCTTAGACAGCTGACTGGCAGGCGTTACCCGTTTCATAAAGAAAGCCAGGACAAGGGCAACAGCGGCAATAAAGACAGAAATGGTAAAAGAGAAATTAATGCCGTGCAGCATCGCTTCATTGGCAATATTGGCCATCGCAGCCGGATCACCCGCAGCGGACTCGGCAAGCTGTTCAGCTTCCGACTCGGTCCGGTTTTGCATCAGTGTAACGAGCAGGGCAGACCCGACAGCGCCGGATACTTGCTGCAAGGTATTGTTCATGGCCGTTCCGTGCGGATTCATAGCCGGCGGAAGCTGGTTCAGCCCGTTTGTCATAACCGGCATCATAACCATAGACATCCCAAACATACGCAGTGTATATACAAACATAATATAGCCGTACGAAGTATCCAGCGTTAAATTGCTGAACATAAAGGTCGTTAAAATTGTTATAGATAAGCCGATAACAGCTAAAACCCGTGCGCCGAATTTATCAAACAGTATTCCGGTAATCGGAGACATGATCCCCATAACGATTGCACCCGGCAGCATTAACAGCCCGGAATCAAGCGGAGAAATGCCGCGGATTGTCTGTACATAAATCGGCATAAGAAGCATACCAGAAAACATAGCCATTGCAATCACAACCGAAATAGCTGAAGACAGGGCAAACATTGGATACTTATAAATCCGGAACTCAAGCAGCGGTTCATCCAGCTTCATTTGGCGTAAAACAAACCAAACTAAGCCGATGACACCTGCCGCAATTGCGCCGTAAACGTAAACAGAATCCCAGCCTTTTTCACCGGCAGAGCTGAATCCGTACAGGATGCCGCCGAAGCCGATGCTCGACAGCGCGAGAGACAAAAGATCCAGCGAAATAGGGCGCTGCGGCGTAATATTTTTTAATTTAAAGATGGCGAAAAGAAGCGTGAGAGCAGCGATTGGAATGACGACGTCAAACAGGGTGCGCCATGTGTAATGCTCAATGAGCCAGCCGGAAAGGGTAGGCCCGATCGCTGGTGCCGTAATCATCACAAGCCCGAAAATCCCCATGGCCGCACCGCGGCGTTCCACCGGAAAGCTTGCGAGCATAACATTCATTAAAAGCGGCATCATAATCGCAGAACCGGATGCCTGAATCATTCGAGCGGCGAGCAGCACGCCGAACGACGGTGAAAGTGTTGCGAGAACAGATCCCGCCGTAAATAACGTCATTGCTGTAAGAAATAAACTCCGGTTTGTAAACCTCTGAATGAAAAAAGCACTTGCTGGAATTAAAACGCCGTTTACCAGCATATATCCAGTCGACAGCCACTGAACAGCAGAAGCCGATACATCAAATTCTTTCATAATAGACGGAAGCGCTACGTTGAGAAGCGTTTCGTTTAAAAGGGAAACAAAAGCGCCGACAAACAAAATGGCAATCATTGCGTAAGGCGGTTTTCCCGGTACTCCCTGTGTATTCAATTTATATCCTCCTTATACATACTCACCGTTCAATTTTTATACTGTTGTTCTAACAGGTATTTATCTTATACCGATCGTTCAGAAAAATCAACAAATAAATTAAATTTATATATGAAAGCTTGAAATAACAAGGTTATTGCGCTAGTCTCTGAATAGACCGACAGTTCAAAAAAGGAAGTGCATTCATTGAACGAACGAAAAAGAAATGTAATGGAAGCAGCGCATGCTTTATTTGTAGAAAAAGGGTATGCGGCTACTTCGATTCAAGATATCCTCGATCAAAGCGGCATTTCGAAAGGAACGTTTTATAATTACTTTCCATCTAAAAACGAGCTGCTGATGAGTATCTTTGAAAAAATTAATCTTGAAACGGACCAGCGCCGGGCGCATGTCATTGCCGGACGGCCTGTTCACGATAAAGAAGCGTTCATCCAGCAAGTGAAAGTCAAGATGGAAGTCAGCAAGGAAAACAATTTGTTTGCTCTATTTCAAGGTGTATTTGTATCGGAAGATGAAGAATTAAAAAAGTTTATTAAGCAACATCATATAAGCGAGCTGCGCTGGATGCAAAGAAGGGTTATAGAAGTGTATGGAATGCAGGTTTATCCTTATTCACTTGACCTGGCTGTGATGATGCATGGCATGATCCATCATACGGTTCACTTTGTGATGGCAATCGAGGCAGGTGTTGATGTAGATCAAGTCATTGGGTATGCAATGCGCCGGGTAGATGCGGCTATAGAGGAAATTATCCACACAAACGATGCACTGCTTGACCCGCATGTGCTCGAAAAATGGCAGCCCGAAGAAGAGCGGGCAAGGGAGCGGAAAAAAAGCAGTGTGCTGCAGGAAATCGGTGCGATGCAGAGGGAGGCGGATGAACGTTCCCAAGAGCTGCTGGTGTTTTTACAGGATGAAATGAGGGAAGAAGCACCTCGCCGTCTTGTGATGGAAACAGTGGCCGGCACCATTCCAAACAATGAAACCCTTATGCTGCGTATACAGGAATTTTTTTCATAAACGCCAGGCGGTCCAGACAGGGCCGTCTTTTTTTTGGACAAAGACCAGCGGGGCTATGATAATAAAGAGAGCGAGAGGAGCGAAAGGGATGGATAAACAGCGTATTTTAATTGTAGAAGACGAAGAGCGGATTGCCCGGGTGCTTGAGTTGGAGCTTGAGCATGAAGGATATAAAACGAAAAAAGTGCTGGACGGGCTGGATGCTCTTGCTTTGTTTCGAACAGAGACATTTGACCTTGTCCTGCTAGATGTGATGCTGCCGGGAATGGATGGAATGGCTGTTCTGCGGCGAATCCGCCAGGGAAGCGATGTACCTGTTATTATGCTGACAGCCAAGGATGAAGTGGCCGACAAAGTAACCGGACTTGATCTTGGGGCCAGTGATTATGTCACAAAGCCGTTTGATATGGATGAGCTTTTAGCCAGAATCCGGGCGGCACTTCGTAAAACGGTTTCGAACAGCTCGCTGTCTGCAGCGGATTTAATCGTAAAAGAAGAATCTCGTGAAGTTACACGAGCGGGCCAGCCTATCGATCTTACACCGCGTGAGTATGACCTGCTCGTTTACCTGTTGAAAAACAAGCGTCACGTATTGTCCAGAGAGCAGCTGCTTGATGGCGTCTGGGGATATGATTATTACGGTGACACAAACGTGGTGGATGTATATATCCGCTATGTGCGAAACAAAGTTGATAAACCGTTTGACCTGCCCCTTATTCACACGGTACGCGGCGTTGGATACGTGTTGAAAGAATCATGAAGCTGAAAAATAAAATTCACCTCGGCACGAGCGTCCTGCTTGTTGTGATTGTCATTTTGATGAATACGGCCGTTTATTTTGCCGCTTCTTTTATGCTGAGGGAAGCAGATGTTGAAAGAGCGGCAGCGGATGCAGCACAAATAGCCGGAGACGTGTCGAGTCCAGCCGAGTCTATAACAAGCAGTGATTTGCTCCGGGCTTATGCGCCGCCGAATGGAATGGTTCGTGTGATATTGCCGGATGGAACGGTTGATGGCGTGGCAGCTTCACCGGATGCCTCCAGGCTCAGAGAGCGGGCGGCTGCTTTTACAAAAGGAGAGAAACGGGAGATCATAAGGGATGATAAGGGTTCTGCCTATGCCCGAGTCGCACTTCCGGTTATTTGGCGCGGCGGCGAAGTGGCTTCGCTTGAATTATGGGAGGATTTGCAGGCAACAGAGCGAATTTTAACGATTTTGCGCGGCGTGCTTTCTGCTGCTTTGCTGATAGCGGTTATTCCTGCTGTGATATCAGCCCGCGTACTGGGCGCTATTATCTCTAACCCGGTTGAACAGATGACGGAAACGATGCGCCGGATCCGTAAAAGCGGTACACATGAACGGATTGAAACAAGCGGCGGCCGGCATGATGAACTGCAGGATATGGCACTTACCTTCAACGATATGATGAATTTGCTTGAAGAAAATTACCGAAAGCAGGAAGCGTTTGTACAAAACGCTTCGCATGAATTAAAAACACCCCTTACCGTTGTAGAATCATACGCCCGTTTGTTGAAACGCCGCGGAAAGGACTACCCGGATTTGTTCGATGAATCGGTGGAAGCCATTTACGAAGAAGCGCTCCGCATGAAAGAACTGACCCAGCAGCTGCTTGCGCTCGCACGGCGCGATGAAACATGGAATGTGAAAATGGAAACGATCGATATGGCTGCTTTTGTACGGGAAACAGCCGACTCCTTTCAGCGGGCATATAAGCGGCGTGTTGACGTTCGAATAAAGGAAACATGCAGCGTGAAGACGGACCGGGCTAAACTGCGGCAGCTGTTATTTATTTTTTTGGATAATGCACGCAAATATTCTGAGAAGGAAATCTGTCTAGAAGTCGAGAAACAGGAAATTCGTGTGATAGATCAGGGAATGGGCATACCAGCATCGGACCTGCCAAAAGTATTTGACCGATTTTACCGGGTGGACAAAGCAAGAGCACGTAAAACGGGCGGGTTTGGCCTCGGTTTGTCTCTCGCAAAAGAGCTGGCGGAGGCCCTTGGGATCATTCTCCGGATTGAAAGTGAAGAAGGAAGAGGAACAATCGTGATTCTTACTTTTAGCGAATGCTCGTCTGCTGAACGAAAAGACGAACGGGGGAAAGAGGAATGAAAAAAGTCATAACGGCCACCATCGCCATCGCAGCCGCCGCAGCCGCGTTTTTTTTATACCAGTCCCTGCAGCCGCCGGATGTCACGATGAACAAAGCAGGAGAAAAGCTGGCTGAGCAGTACGGCGGCACGGTGAAGGAGGCGGAGCAGGAAGATGGAGAATTTCACTATACAATAGAAGTACCCGGTGAAGGCCAATACAGCATGGCGGTTGACAGTGAGACGGGCGAATTAATGGCTATGACACGCCTTGAAACAGTAGAAAATGATTCGGCTGCCCAAGAAGAAAAAACTGAAAAAGGTGCTCGACAGCTGACACCGGAAGAAGCAGGAGAGATTGCGCTTAAAAAAGTACCGGGAACAGTGGATGATATCGAACAAGGCGACGGAGAAGAAGCCGGCTCTTACCTCGTTGATATAGACGCTCAAAATGGCGAAGAAGCGACGGTGCGAATCAATGAGATTTCAGGAGAAGTGCTGTCGATTTCCTGGGATGACTAACGGTTCTCATCAAACTCTCATTTTTCCCTCTCTTTTTTCTCATTTTGCATGGCTATGATAAAAGCAGAAAAGAAAAAAGAGGAGGAAACAAAAATGAAGAAAACAACCATCGCAGGCAGCTTCTTAACGTTAGGTCTTTTAGGCGGAGGGGTTCTCTGGGGCGTACAGAACGACAAAATCCAGGCGGAAGTTCCCGGCTTTGACGCGAAGCTGACGATGGAAGAAGCAAAAGCAATAGCTGAAAAAGAAACGCAGTCTGTAGTTGAGAGCATTGAATTGGAGAAAAATCTGTCTGGCCCTGTTTATGAAATCGATACGCAGGAGTATGATATAAAAATGGATGGAGACTCTGGCAAGGTGTTAAAAAAACAACGGGATACGGATGATGATAGCGGCGATGATTATGATGATCGTGAGAATACAAGTGTGACGATAACGGAAGCAGAAGCGAAAGCCGCCGCTCAAAAACAAGTAAAAGGCACAATTGAAAAAATAGAGCTGGATGATGGACACTATGAATTAGAAATCAGGGACGGCAAAACAGAAACGGATGTATGGGTAAATGGAACAACAGGTGAAGTCGTAATCGAGGAAGAAGATTTGGATAATTAATCCGGGTCTTTTTCATTTTTCCCTTGCTAAAAGAAGCTCTTCCCTGCTAATGTTAAAGACAACAAAACTAAATAAAGCAATCATTAAAAGTGCCCGGAGTTTCTACGTCCGGGATAATAGGGAAACCGGTGAAAGTCCGGTGCAGCCCCCGCTACTGTATGCGTGATGAACCTGTCTGAAACCCACTGGATTCTATCCGGGAAGGGAGGCAGAAGTAAAGTGACCGCAAGCCAGGAGACCTGCTTTTAATGCTGAAACATCATTCTTCGGTGGGAAGAACGGGATGAATACGCATGGCTTTTTTTGGATAAGTCATTTCTTTAATGCGATTTTCTGCCCCTGCTTCTGCCGTAGAAGCGGGGGCTTTTTGCATGCTTTAAAAAAGGAGCGGATAAAGTGGCAACATGGAACTTAACGAGTATGAGCAAGCATGTGCTGATTTGCAACGGGTCTACCTGTATGCGAAAAGGCGGCGAAGAAGTGACACAGGCAATCCGGAATGAAATTACCGAGCGGGATTTGGATGCATATGTACATACAACAAGAACAAGATGCAATGGACGCTGCAAAGACGGGTGTGTGGTTGTCGTTTACCCGGAAGCAGACTGGTATTTTGAAATGGACGAGCATCGTGCCAAAGAGATGGTCGCCTCGCATCTTGAAAACAACCAGCCAATAAAAGAATGGATTGCCTATGAGCGGTCAGGAGAAGGCATGCAGCTGCTGAACGGCCGCTTTAAGGGAACAGAAAAAGGGGAGAAAAAATGACGGGCACATTGTATGTTGTCGGCTTCGGACCCGGCCATGAAGATCATATTACCGATCGGGCGAAACAAGCGCTGAAAGAAAGTGATTACGTCATTGGGTACAAAACCTACATGGAGCTTGTAGCCCCTTTGATTGAAGGGAAAGACGTTATTTCAACCGGAATGAGTGAGGAAGTAAGCCGGGCACAAGCAGCGGTTAAGCAGGCGGAGCGCGGAAAAACCGTTTCTGTCATTTCAAGCGGTGATGCCGGTGTATACGGCATGGCGGGTCTTGTATATGAAGTATTGGCGGAACAGGGATGGAAGCGGGATACCGGCATTCGTGTAGAAATCATTCCGGGAATATCGGCGATCAATTCATGCGCATCTTTGCTCGGCGCCCCTATTATGCATGATGCCTGTACGATCAGCTTAAGTGACCATTTAACGCCGTGGGAGCTTATAGCGAAACGGATAGATGCTGCAGGTGCTGCTGATTTTGTGATTGCGCTGTATAACCCGAAAAGCGGGCGGCGCACGAAACAAATTGAAGAGGCACAGCGGATTTTGCTCAATTACCGAAAACCGGACACGCCGGTTGGGCTTGTAAAAAGCGCATACCGTGACCGAGAAGAAGTCGTGATGACGACACTTGCGGAAATGCTGGACCACGAAATTGGGATGCTGACAACAGTCGTGATCGGCAATTCAACGACTTTTTTCTATGATGGACTGATGATTACACCGCGTGGATACACACGCAAATATACATTAACAGAAGAAAAGCAGCCGTTGCGGCCGCATGAGCGGCTTCGCCCTGAAAACGAACCGTGGGCATTGCATGGAGGCCAAAGTGAAAAAAAGCCCGAGCTTAAAGAGCTTGGCCTGCAGGCGCTCGCCGCACTGAAGCGACAGAAGACGGCGCCGCCAGCTGTGAAAAAAATCTTTGAAGCAGCGGTCAGTCCAGGGCTGGTAAACAAGCATTTTACACCGCAGCAGCTGATCGCTATATCTGAAGCGGCGGGCGAAAGGGGTACGATCGAATATACACCACATCATTATGTGCTGTTAAAAACCGAAACGAGTAACCCGCAGCCGATTATTGAAAAGTTGAAAGAAGCGGGACTAAGCCTTGCGCCAACCGGTGATGTTGTCACGGTAAAAGCATGTGACTTCTGCAACGGTGATAAAGGCGACGCGATTCCATATACTGAGCAGCTTGGACGGGAGCTTGGCGGTCTCGACGTGCCGAAAGAGCTTCGTATTGGCGTGAATGGCTGCGGCATGGCGTGCTACGGTGCAGTGAACGAGGATATTGGCATTGTATACCGTAAAGGAGCGTTTGACCTGTTTTTAGGCGCTAAAGTGGTCAGCCGGACTGCGCACCCAGGTGTGTATGTGGCAGAAGGCATTCCGCCGGAACGAGTTGTTCCGATGCTCACAGGAATTGTAGAAGAATACCGTGAATCCGGTCATCCAAATGAACGCTTTTTCAAATATTTTAAACGGGTTGGGGAAATAGAAGGATTTGCCCATCGAGATATGCCGGTGCCGGACGTTGAACCGATGCCGTGCGGAGAATAAGGGGGAAAAAGAATGAAAGCTGTACTTTTTGTTGGGCACGGAAGCCGTGACCCGGAAGGCAATGACCAAATTCGTCAATTTGTGGAAGGATTTCTGCCGGATTTAAATCCGCTCGTTTTATATGAAACATGTTTCCTAGAGTTTGCGCGTCCCGATATCGCGGAAGGGATTGAGCGGTGTATAGCCCGAGGAGCAACTGAAGTTGCCCTCATACCACTTATGCTGCTGCCGGCGGGGCACTCGAAAATTCATATTCCAGCAGCGATTGACGCAGCAAAAGAAAAGTATCCGGGCGTGACATTTACCTATGGAAAGCCAATTGGTATCCATTATGAAACTTCTGCGATTTTAAAAGAACGCCTGCAGGATGCCGGCATTGATCCGGGTGAAGCGGGCGAACAGGATGCGGTGATTCTGCTTGGGCGCGGCGGAAGCGATGCAGATGCCAACAGTGATCTATGCAAAATTGCCCGTATTTTATGGGAAAAAACATCCTTTGAAACCGTTGAACCGGCATTTTACGGTGTGACGAAGCCATCACTTCCCCAAGCGGTGGAAAGAGTTAAAAAGCTTGGCGCGAAAAAGGTCATTATTCTGCCGTACTTTTTGTTTACGGGTGTGCTGATCAAACGAATCGAACAGGATTTGGCCCTGTTTCGTGAGCAATATCCAGAATTGTCTTTCACGCTTGCGGATTATTTCGGGTTTCATCCGAAGCTTAAAGTCATTGTGGCAGACCGGATTGATGAAGCGCTGGGCGGTAAATCACTCATGAATTGTGATACATGCCAGTACCGGTTTGAAGCGGGTATTCACCATCACCATCACCATGACCATGATCATGATCACGAACACGGTCATGACCATGATCATGAAAAAGAGGCGATTCGATGATTTTCTTTCTAGCGGGGACAAGTGATGCCCGGGAGCTCGCTGTGAAACTGCAGGAAACGGGGCACCCGGTTACAGCATCTGTGGTCACCCAGAATGCGTCAATTGAACTTGAAGCAGCGGGCATTTCAACGCGTGTGGGCCGGCTGGCGGGAGATGAAATGACGTCTGTGCTCGAAAAGGGTTATACGGCAGTCGTCGACGCCAGCCATCCGTTTGCTGAAGAAGCATCCCGAAATGCTATCGAAGCTGCTGAACGTGCCGGTATTCCTTATATCCGCTTTGAGCGGGCCGGCACGCAGGTTATTGAGCATCCGCTTGTCACACGCGTGGATACGTATGAAGAAGCAGCGGAAGCGGCACTAGAGCGGGGAGGTGTCGTGCTCCTGACGACCGGCAGCAAGACGCTGCAGGTTTTCACGGAAAAGCTGCTGCCCCACACGGATATCCGACTGATTGCACGGATGCTGCCGCGTACGGACAATATGGAAAAATGCGTTGCGCTTGGACTGTCTCAGAAAAATATTGTGGCTATGCAGGGTCCTTTTACGAAAGAGTTTGACCTTGCACTGTACCGCCATTACGGCGTGACGACGACCGTCATGAAAGAAAGCGGCGCGATCGGCGCGGTAGCGGAAAAGATCGAAGCGGCCGTGTCGCTTGGTATCGAAACGATCGTCATTTCCCGGCCGCCAGTGCAGTACCCAAATCAATGCGAGCAATTTGAGCAAGTGATCCACACATTAAACCGCCTGGAGGAAACGAAACATGGACTTTAAAACAACTTTTGTACCGGAAACAGTGAAACCAATGGAAATTGAATCACTTAGTTTCTCGATTATTGAAGACGAGTTTGGCCCCCATGATTTATCACCGGAAGAGTTCGCTGTTGTACAGCGGGTGATTCATGCTTCAGCCGATTTTGAACTCGGGAAAAGCGTACTGTTTCATCCAAAGGCCATTGAGTCCGGCATTCGCGCGATCCGGCAGGGTACGCGTGTAATTTGTGATGTACAAATGATTCAATCAGGTGTATCAAAGCCGCGTATTGAGCAGTTTGGCGGTTCTGTGCATGTACATATCTCGGATGATGATGTGATGAAAGAAGCCAAAGAACTTGGGCTGACACGGGCGATTATCTCTATGCGTAAAGCGGCTGCGATTGGAGAAGGCGGTATTTACGCGATCGGCAATGCCCCGACCGCTCTTTTGGAAATTATCCGCCTCGCCAAAGAAGGCCTTGCCAAGCCTGATTTAATTATCGGCATGCCGGTCGGCTTTGTGTCGGCAGCGGAATCCAAAGAAGAACTGGCAAAACTGGATATTCCGTTTATTACGAATATTGGCCGTAAAGGCGGCAGTACGGTCACCGTGGCAGCGCTGAATGCCCTGTCGCTGCTTGCCGTAAAATGAAGCCGGTCCCTGATAAGCCGCTTCGCACAGGATACACAACGGGTTCCTGTGCGACTGCTGCGGCAAAAATTGCGCTGCAGACGCTTCTTACAGGCCAGCCGCCCGAATCAGTTTCTATTTATCTGCCGGCGAAGCAATGGGCTCACTTTACACCGGAATTTATCGAAGTAGGAGAGGGCTCTGTGAAAGTCGGCATTAAAAAAGATGCGGGAGACGATCCTGATATTACACACGGAGCTGTTATTTGTGCAGAAGTAAGCTGGACAAGCGAACCAGGCATTGAGCTTGATGGCGGGGAAGGCGTCGGCCGGGCGACAAAGCCGGGACTCGACGTAGCACCGGGAGAAGCCGCGATCAATCCGGTGCCGCGCCGTATGATTACTGAAGCGGTTCAAGAGTTGCTTTTAGAAGCGGGGGCCGGAAAAGGCGTCCGCGTGATCATTTCCATTCCAGGCGGCGAGAAGCTGGCTGAGAAAACCTTAAATGCAAGACTTGGCATTTTAGGCGGCTTGTCTATTCTAGGGACGAGCGGCATTGTCCGCCCGTTTTCAACCGCGGCTTTTCGAGCCAGTATTGTAAAGGCTATTGAAGTGGCCGTTGCAGCCGGCTGTAAGCAGGTGGCCGCTACGACAGGCGGACGCAGTGAAAAATATGCCATGAATCATTTGCCGCACCTGCCGGAAGAAGCATTTATTGAAATGGGCGATTTTGTCGGCTTTACACTCAAGCATTGTAAACGGCTCGGTATTCAAAAAGTTACACTTGCCGGGATGCCGGGCAAATTTTCAAAAGTCGCTCAAGGTGTCATGATGGTGCACTCCAAAAGCGCACCGGTCGATATGAATTTTTTGGCGCAGATGGCGGAAGAAGCAGGCGCCTCCGAGAATGAAATTGAAGAAGTGCGGGCAGCTAACACAGCGACGCATGCAGCAGAATTAATGGCGGACTATCCGGCATTTTTTGCGCTTTTCTGCCGCAATTGCTCAAGAAATGCCGTTCAGGAAGTGCGCGGCGGCATGGAAGTTGAAACGCTGCTGTTTGCGATGAAAGGACAGCTTTTAGGAAAGGCGGAATACAGTGAGTAACGTACATATTATTGGCATCGGTGCAGACGGAGCGGAAGGGCTGCACCCTCGCCAGCTGAAGCGTATTGAAGAAAGCCGGCTGCTTGTCGGCGGAGAACGGCAGCTGTCGTTTTTTCCTGGTTTCACAGGGGAGAGGCTCGTGATTGGCGGGAATTTAAAAGAAGTAAAAACAAGGGTTCAGGACGAAGAAGGTCCAGTCGTGGTGCTGGCTTCGGGCGATCCGCTTTTTTACGGAATCGGAGCGTATCTGTCAGGGAGTACAGAAGCTGTTATTGAGCCGCAGCCGTCAAGTGTACAGCTTGCATTTGCCCGGATGAATGAATCGTGGCAGAATGCAAAAACGATCAGTGTGCACGGCCGTCCAATCACCGGGCTTGCCCAGAAAATTGACGGTGAAGATAAAGTGGCGCTGCTGACAGATGAAACGCATTCACCGGATGTGATTGCCCGCTACCTGCTTCGGTTTAACATGACCGAGTACGATGCATTCGTGGCTGAAAATATGGGTGCGCCGGACGAACGCTGCCGTCATTTAACGCTTGAAGAAATGAGTGAAGCGTCGTTTGCTCCGTTGAACGTGGTGATTTTAAAGAAAAACCGGCCATCGAAAACATGGACTACTGGTATTCCAGATGAAGAATTCAGCCAGCGCAAGCCGGACAAAGGCTTGATTACAAAGCGTGATATCCGCATTCTTACCATTGGCCGAATGAACATCCGTCCGGACAGTACCGTTTGGGATATCGGAACGTGTACCGGTTCCATCGCGATTGAAGCAGCTAAAATAGCCCGAAACGGTGCTGTTTTTGCCATCGAGAAAAATGAAGCGGACCTCGCCAATGCTGAAGCGAATTTTCAAAAATTTCGCACGGACGTCACGCTCGTTCATGGAAAAGCGCCAGATGGATTAGAGGCTTTCCCTAATCCAGATTGCGTGTTTATGGGCGGCACGGCCGGTAATATGGACAAGCTTATTGACACGTGTGCGAAGCGGCTGAAGCCGGGCGGGACAATCGTATTGAATGCCGTAACGATTGAAAACATGTCAAAAGCCCATCAGTTATTCCGGGAATCCGGCTTTGAGGTAGATATGGCTCTTGCTCAAGTATCCTTGTCCAAGCCTATTTTAAACATGACGCGCTTTGAGGCGCAAAATCCGGTTTACATTATATGTGCTAAAAGAAAAGAGGAACAGTGATGACAGGTATTTTATATGGAATTGGTGCAGGACCGGGTGATCCGGAACTGTTAACGGTAAAAGCGTTTCGCATTTTGTCCGAAAGCAGGGTTATTGCGTTTCCGAAAAAGCGGTCTGGTGAAAAAAGCTACGCGCGTCAGATTATTGATGCTTATATTGATCCGCAGGAAAAAGACATGCTTGGTCTTGTTTTTCCGATGACGAAGGATCCGGTCATTTTAGAGCGTGAATGGAACAAAGCAGCAGAAGCCGTAGCGGAAAAACTGGAATCCGGCGAAAACGTCGCGTTTGTGACAGAGGGCGACCCAATGCTGTACAGCACATTTATTCACATGAAAAATGTATTGCAAAAAAGAATGCCGAACGTAAAAACAGAAGTAGTGCCCGGCATATCATCAGTAAATGGAACCGCGGCAAGGCTGAACATTCCGCTTGCCGACGGAGATGAGCATGTCGCGATCATTCCAGCAACAAATGACCGCGACGCGCTGAAACAGGCAATTGAGACGCATGACTGCGTTATTTTTCTGAAAGTCGCGAAGGTGGCAGCCCTTATTTCAAGTGTGATCCGGGAGCTTGGACTTGAGGAGCACGCCCATGCGGTCACAAAAGTTACATCCAGTGATGAAGTTGTCTGGACACTGGATGAATTTGAGCGGGCAGAACCGAACTATTTGACGCTGATGGTGGTGAAGAAAAAATGAAGCTGTTCATTGTGGGAGCAGGACCCGGCGCCCCTGATTTAATTACGGTCCGCGGGATGAAGCTTGTAAAGGAAGCAGATGTGATTTTGTATGCCGATTCACTCGTTAACGAGGAATTAATGACGGGCTGCAAGGAAGGTGCTGTTGTACTGAAAACGGCCGGCATGCATTTAGAAGAGATGGTAGAGACCATGGTTAATTACGTGAAGGAAGGAAAGAAAGTCGTCCGCCTTCACACAGGCGACCCGGCTATTTATGGAGCGATCATCGAACAAATCGCTCTCTTGAAAGAAGCGGGTATTGAAACAGAAATCGTACCTGGGGTCAGCTCTGTTTTTGCAGCAGCTGCGGCAGCTGGTGCGGAATTGACCATTCCGGATGTTACACAAACCGTTATTTTAACGCGGGCCGAGGGAAGAACGCCGGTACCCGAGAAAGAGCAGCTGAAGGATTTAGCCAAGCATGAATGTACAATTGCTTTTTTCTTAAGCGCAACACTGACCAAAAAGGTAACGCGTGAGCTGGTTGAAGCAGGCTGGCCGGAAGACACACCGGTAGCTGTTGTATACCGTGCCACGTGGCCGGACGAAAAAATTGTCCGCTCAACGATCGCCGGACTCGATGCGGCGATGCGTGAAAACGGCATTCGCAAGCAGGCGATGATTTTAGCCGGCAAAGCGCTTGATCCGGACATTGGAAAATCGGGGCATCGTTCGAAACTATATGATAAAACCTTTACCCATGGTTTCCGGAAGGGAATCAAGCCATGAAGGTTGCGATTGCTTCCATTACAAAACATGGAACCGAAACAGCACGTAAGCTTGCCGAGGAGATGCAGGCGGATTTGTACTACATGCGGAAATTTTGCCGCGGTGATGAAGAAGAGAGGGGCATTACGCTGTTTGATGGTTCTGTCCGCCTTCAGCTGCCAAAATTATTTAAAGAATACGACGGCATTGTGCTGATTATTTCACTCGGTGCTGTTGTCCGGATGATTGCCCCGATTTTAGGCGATAAAAAAACCGATCCGGCAGTGGTCGTTCTCGATGACCGAGCTGAGCATGCAATCAGCGTTCTTTCGGGCCATATCGGGGGCGCCAACGAGCTTACACACCGGGTGGCCGAACTGACAGGTGCCCGGCCGGTAATTACAACTGCATCCGATGTGCAAAAAACGATTCCAGTTGATATGTTTGGCCGTGAATTCGGCTGGAAGTTTGAATATGACCGCTTTTTAACACAGGCGGCAGCTGCCGTAGTGAACGAAGAGCCGGTACTTGTCGTGCAGGAATCAGGAGAGCCGAACTGGTGGAAGCATGACCGGCCGATGCCGGTTCATATCAAGACAGCGGCTTCGGTAAAAGAAGCATTTGAAACGCCGCACAATGCCGCTCTCGTCGTCACCCACAGACTACTCGATGCAGAAGAACTCGATGGGCTTCACTATCCTGTTGTATACCGCCCAAAATCAATCGTCCTTGGCATTGGCTGCAATCGTGGAACAGAAGCGGAGGAAATTGAGCAGGTCATCGATGAGGCCCTTCGCGATCTTGCCTTTTCCAAAACAAGCGTTCAGTCCATTGCATCCATTGACCTGAAAAAAGATGAAGAGGGTATTTTGGCGGTTGCCGAAAAAAACGACTGGCCGTTTTTCACCTTCCCGCCTGAGCAGTTAAACGAAGCGCCGATGAAAGAGCGTTCAGAAACGGTGTTTAAGTATACCGGTGCGTATGGAGTCAGTGAACCGGCTGCTTATTTAGCGTCAAAAGGGGGAGAAGTTATTCTGCCAAAGAAAAAAAACGGCAACGTAACCATTTCGGTTGCGCTGATCGAATTTGGCAAGAAGTAAAGGAGAGAAGAATAAGATGGGAAAACGAATCGTTATTGCCGGAACGGGCAGCGGCTCCGGAAAAACAACGGTTACGCTGGCGCTGCTTGGCGCCCTGAAGCAGCAAGGCCTTTCTGTACAGCCGTTTAAATGCGGACCGGATTATATTGACCCAACGTACCATACGGCTATATGCGGGCGCCTTTCGCGCAACCTGGACAGCTGGATGGGAAATGCCAGCACGATCCGTGAGATATTTTCTGAAGCGTCACGGGATGCCGATATTTCAGTGATTGAAGGCGTCATGGGAATGTTTGATGGAAAAGACCCTCTCAAAGATGACGGCAGTACAGCCGAGATCAGCCGTCTTACAGGCGCGCCCGTACTGCTGGTCATTGATGCATCTGGCACGGCACGAAGCGCGGCAGCCATTGTGAAAGGATTTCAAATGATGGCACCTGGGCAGATCAAAGCCGTTATTGCGAACAAAACCGGCAGTGAAGGACACTTTCGCTTGATTGAGCAGGCAGTAAAGCAGGAATGCGGAATCCCGGTTATCGGTCATTTGCTGAAAATGCCTGGCGCCAGTGTGCCAGAGCGCCATCTGGGCCTTGTCCCGGCCGTTGAAAGAGGAGACCTGGCCGGCTTTTTCCATACGCTTGCAGAGGCGGCCCGAAAGACGATTGACCTTGATGAACTGCTCCGCCTTGCAGAAGTGCCGGACCTGACGCAGTCTGAAAACCGTTTATTTAGAAGAAAACAAGACAGCCATGTGACGATTGCGGTTGCAAAGGATGCCGCCTTTCACTTTTATTACGAGGAAAATTTGGAGATGCTTCGTACGCATGGGGCAGACCTTCACTTTTTCTCGCCTCTTGCCGGCGAGACCGTACCCGAAGCAGCAGATGCTCTTTATATTGGCGGCGGATTTCCGGAAGAATTCGCACCCGTTCTCGCTGCCCAGTGCGAAGCACGGAAGTCCGTCCGGCGGGCTGTTGAGTCCGGTATGCCGACATTGGCTGAATGCGGCGGTTTTATGTATTTAACGGAAGAACTGATCACCGTTGATGGACACTCTTATCCGATGTGCGGCATTATTCAGGGGAAAACGGTCATGAAATCAACCCGAGCAGCCCTAGGCTACCGGGAATTAACCGCTTTTCCGGGTGCGTGGATCCCAGAAGGTGAGAAGCTAAAAGGACATGAGTTTCATTATTCTGTATTTGAAGGACAGGAAAAACCAGCTCCGGCTTTTCAATCCGGCAGCCGATTTGGGCAGAAGCCGGACGGCTGTGTAGTGCATAATGCTGTTGCAGGCTATGCCCATCTTTATTTTCCATCAAATACTGGAATCCCGGAAGCATTCGTGAAAGCGGCCCGGACTTACCAGCGGAAAAAAGCGACAGTCTAAATAACTTGTACGTTTTTCGTCAAATGATGACAAAAACATAGCCATATTTTTACGAAACTATTGTATTATAGTATCTCTTTGTTTACAATCATAAATGGAAGGTGCATCCAATATTATGTTTGATTAGGGGATACGTATGAACAAAAAAACGACCATCATTGCTTTGCTGTCAAGTTTATTTTTGATGCTCGCCATGGTACTGGTCAATTTGATTGTAACAGCCACCCACCATAACAAAACGGTATGGGCAACAAGCACAGTAAAATCGTCTTATGAAAATATTAACATTAAAACGAAAGAAGCCCATGAAAAGAGGTACGATATCGCGATACAGTATCCTGTTTTTCAACAGGCTTCCTTAAATAAAAAAATCGAACAGTATGTAAAACAAAAAGAGTCAGGTTTTTTAAAAGAAGCTGGGAAAACCGATAGAAAAATGCGAAATGAACAGCCTGCTTCCTTGCGGTTAACGTTTGAGCTTGTTCCAGACAGCAGCGGTATTTACTCGATTCTTTTCAATGAAAAAACGTATATCACGGCTGAAAAAACCCGCATCTTAAATGAAACGTTTATCGTGGATACAGCAGCGGGCCTCCTTGCAAAAGCGCCGGACTTATTTATCAATCCGCAAAAAGCTTCTACGGCTCTTCATACACCTGTTTCGATAAACGAAGCCGGTTTGTATGTGAAAAATGGCGAAATGGTTTTTATTAGTGATCGTAAAAAGCATAAAGGAAGTGTGCCGCTTCGCAAGGCAGCGCCGTTTTTAAAAAAGGAATGGCGGGACAAGTTAGCGACAGAGACTCAGCCTCAGGCAGAGCCAGCCGGAAAAGCATCTAGAAAAATTGCGCTTACGTTTGATGACGGGCCAAATCCGCAGAGTACAAAAGCGATTTTGGCTACGCTTAAAAAACATCATGCAAGAGCCACCTTTTTTATGCTCGGCAGTCGTGTGGAGCAATACCCGGAGCTCGCCGATCAAGTAGTACAAGAAGGCCATGAAATCGGCAATCATTCTTTTAGCCACCGGAACCTGACTACACTCGATAAGCAGGGTATAGAAGAAGAAATTCGGCGGACAGCTTCAGCAGTAGAAACGGCTGCCGGTGTTTCGCCATTTACGGTCCGGCCTCCTTATGGAGCGACAAATGACAGTGTAAATGAAGTGATTGGAGCAAAACCGCTGCTTTGGACCATTGACACCATGGACTGGAAATCGCACAATCCAAAAGCCATCTGCGGGATTGTCGAAAAAGAAGCAAAGGACGGTTCAATCGTGTTAATGCATGATATTCATCAAACTACTGCCCAATCGCTTGATAAGATCGTGTCTTTTCTGCAAAAGGAGGGCTATGAACTTGTCACAGTCAGTGAATTGTAAAGAGATCCGGCTCGGCGAAAGCTGAGCCGGATTTTGTGTTCATAAAGCGGAACGTGATATGATAAGAAAAAAGACGGTTATTTTTTGAAAAACAGGAGGTGGATGCTCCGAGCTATCGGAGCCTGTCATTGGAGATTGTGAATTTATTGGGCATTGCTTTATTAATCGCCCTTACTGCTTTTTTCGTGGCTGCGGAATTTGCTATTGTAAAAATGAGAGCTTCACGCGTCGATCAGCTTGTAGCGGAAGGAAAACCGGGTGCTATGGCAGCCAAACGCGTTACAACCCATTTAGATGAGTATTTATCTGCCTGCCAGCTCGGCATTACCATTACGGCACTCGGGCTTGGCTGGATTGGCGAACCGACGGTGGAAAAGCTTCTTCATCCGCTGTTTGAGCGTTTTGAGCTTGCTTCTTCTCTCGCTGCAGTTTTGTCATTTATCCTTGCTTTTACCATTGTCACGTTTCTTCATGTTGTTGTGGGCGAGCTGGCGCCTAAAACAGTCGCTATCCAAAAAGCGGAGGAAGTCACGCTGGCGCTTGCTGTCCCGCTTATATGGTTTTACCGTATTATGTATCCGTTTATATGGACGCTCAACGGCTCTGCACGGTTTGTGACCGGCTTGTTCGGGCTGAAAATGGCATCTGAACATGATGAGGTTCATACAGAGGAAGAATGGCGGATGCTGCTGTCTGAAAGTTACAAAAGCGGCGAAATAAATCAAACTGAACTGAAATATGTGAATAATATTTTTGAATTTGATGAGCGCCTTGCAAAAGAAATTATGGTGCCGCGTACAGAAATGGTCAGCTTATCGATTGATGATACACTCGATGATGTTCTGGCTATTATCAGAGAAGAAAAATATACGCGGTATCCCGTTATTGACGGAGACAAAGACAATGTAATCGGCATGGTGAACTTCAAAGAAATTTTAAGCGTCGCCGTAAAAGGCAAGCCGCTTCCTAAAGTGCAGCCGCTGCGTCAATTTGTAAAACCTGTGATTCGCGTGTTTGAAAACATGCTAATTCATGACCTGCTTGTGAAAATGCAGAAAGAGCAGACCCATATGGCAATCTTAATTGATGAATATGGCGGTACATCAGGTCTTGTAACGGTAGAAGACATTTTAGAAGAAATTGTCGGGGAAATTCGTGACGAATATGATACAGATGAAATTCCCGAAGTACGAAAAGTGAATGATAGCCATTATCTATTCAGCGCAAAAGTATTAATAAGTGAAGTAAATGCCCTGCTTGGCACCGAGTTAAATGATGAAGATGTCGATACGCTTGGCGGCTGGTTTTTAACAGAAAAAATTGATACATCCCTTTATGACATGCTCGAAGAAGAGGACTGGGTATTTACGATTATCGAAATGGAAGATCATCATATTTTATATATTGAAGCGAAAAAGCGCACATAACGGGCGCTTTTTTTCGTGGTTGTCACAAGAAATAGTCCGGGACAAGTTGCCGGAACGCTCAAAAAGGTGTAGGATAATAGGAATGAAATACGATGGAAAAGCAAAGGGAGTAAAAACAATGTCACGATATGAAGACGACAGCCTTGCCTTGCATACCGACCTTTATCAGATTAATATGGCCGAAACGTACTGGCATGATGGCATCCATACAAAAAAAGCCGTATTTGAATTATATTTTCGCAAGCTTCCATTCGGAAACGGATACGGTGTTTTTGCCGGATTAGAAAAGATTATTGATTACTTGGAGAATTTTCATTTTTCAGAGAGCGATATCGACTATTTACGTGATATCGGCTATAAGGAAGATTTTTTAGCTTATTTAAAAAATATGAGGTTTACAGGCACGTTAAAAAGCATGCAGGAAGGTGAGCTTGTCTTTGCAAACGAACCGATTCTGCGTATTGAAGCGCCGCTGGCGGAAGCTCAGATTGTCGAAACCGCCCTGCTTAATATTGTGAACTATCAAACATTGATCGCCACGAAAGCATCTCGGATTAAACAGGTGCTTGGCGACGAAACGGCAATGGAATTTGGCTCGCGCCGCGCGCACGAGATGGATGCAGCAGTATGGGGGACGCGTGCTGCTTATATTGGGGGTTTTGACGCAACAAGCAATGTCCGGGCAGGCAAGCTGTTTGGCATTCCTGTTTCCGGTACGCACGCCCATGCACTTGTGCAAACGTACAAAGATGAATACACAGCTTTTCGCAAATATGCAGAGCGGCATCGTGACTGTGTGTTTCTCGTAGATACCTATGACACGCTCAAGTCTGGTATGCCGGCAGCGATCCGGGCCGCAAAAGAGCTGGGAGACCAGAGTCGCTTTGTTGGTGTCCGCCTCGACAGCGGTGATATGGCTTATCTTTCCAAGGAAGCACGTAAAATGCTTGATGAAGCAGGATTTCCAAAAGCGCATATTGTGGCGTCCAATGACCTGGATGAATACACGATTATGAACTTAAAAGCAGAAGGTGCCAAAATTGATGTATGGGGTATCGGTACAAAGGTGATTACCGCGTATGACCAAGCTGCTCTTGGCGCCGTTTATAAATTGGTGTCAATTGAAGATGACAACGGAAGGATGACGGATACGATCAAGCTGTCAGCCAATCCAGAAAAAGTGACAACACCTGGATTAAAACGCGTGTACCGCATTATCAATAAGCTGAATGGCAAAGCGGAAGGGGATTATATTGCGATGGAACATGAAGATCCACAGCATGCCGAGCGGCTGAAAATGTTTCATCCCGTACACACCTTTGTCAGCAAATTTGTGACCAATTTTGAAGCGCGCGAACTGCATGAACCGATTTTCATCAACGGCACGCGTGTATATGAACTGCCCGATATCCATACGATTCGGAGCCGGACGGCGGATAATCTGTCGCTATTATGGAGCGAATACAAGCGGGCGCTTAATCCGGAAGAATATCCGGTCGATTTAAGCCAGACCTGTTGGGATAATAAAATGAAAAATATTGAAGCCGTTAAAGCGCAGCCGCAGGAGCAGCTGTAACGGTCCGAAAAAGCGCCAAAATCGGCGCTTTTTTTCATGTAATCTTTGCCCCTGTAAAAAGCAGCGATTATAATGGAAGAAGGTACACTAGGAGGTGCGTCTCGTGAAGGAAGAATTGAGTGAATTTTACGATATCTTTATCGGCACTAAAAAAGATATTGAAAGTTTTATGGCAATGCTCGATCCGGTTATTAACAATGCAAAAGATGACCACGAGCGGCTGTATTATCACCATATTTTTGAAGAAGAGGAACAGCGGCTTTCCAGGCTTGCCGAGTTGATCCCGCTGATTGAAACCTTTCAGGCCGGGCGGGGAGGCGATTTCACACCGTCCAACAATACGTTCAACCGGCTGCTGCAGGAATTGAATCTTGAAAAGTTCGGCCTGCATAACTTTGTGGAGCATCTTGATCTTGCTCTTTTTCAATTTAAAGATGCAGAGCGCCAGGCCAAGCTGTCCCAAATGCGTGAATCCAATTATAAAAGTTATCAGTTTGTAAAAGAAAAGCTTGCCGGCATTAACAAACGCTTTGACACAGGGTATGCAGACCCGCATGCGCATCATGACGAGCATGGCGATCATTTAAACCATCATGCACACAGCGATCATCATTCCCATGTGCATACATCGGCGGCGCTTCCGGAAAAACCGGCAGGACCAAAGCGGACATTTACAGTAGGGTCCCTTATTTCAAAGTAGGAGGAAGAGTTAATGAGCAAATTACACTTATATCCAGACGCACCATTATCAGAGGCTGACTTTAATCAGCTGGAGCAAATTATGATTGAAGCGGCCAGAGGGCAGTTAACAGGCCGGCGGTTCATTGAGTTATACGGCCCGCTTGGACGCGGCGTACAGAGCATTCACGCAGACATTTTTTCTGAAAAAAGCGCAGCTCATATGGATTTGCAGGGATTGTTTGACACGGAAGTGGAATCATCCAAGCGCGTCAATTATACCATTCCTATGTTATATAAGGATTTTGTTTTATACTGGCGTGACATTGAGCAGGCAAAAGCACTTGATATTCCGATCGACTTTTCCGCAGCAGCCAATGCAGCACGTGATGTGGCATTGCTCGAGGACGAAATGATTTTTCATGGCGCGGCCCAGTTTGACATACCTGGTTTAATGAATGTCAAAGGACGCCAGACACACTTAATCAGCAATTGGTACGAATCCGGAACCGCATTCCAGGACGTAGTGGAAGCACGCGGAAAGCTGATGGAGATGAACCATAACGGTCCGTATGCGCTTGTTCTGTCGCCAGAGCTGTATGCACTGCTGCACCGGGTACACCGTGATACAAACGTGCTCGAAATTGAGCATGTGCGTGAGCTTGTAACAGGCGGCGTTTTTCAATCGCCTGTTTTAAAAGGAAAAACAGGTGTGCTTGTGAATACAGGTCGTAATAATCTTGATTTGGCGGTATCGGAAGATTTCGAAACCGCTTATCTCGGCGAAGAAGGAATGAACCACCCATTCCGTGTATACGAAACGGCAGTGCTCCGGATCAAACGTCCATCTGCAATTTGTACATTCGCCGACCCAAGAGATGATGAATAGGGAGTGGACGGTCGGTTCGCTCATTCCAGGCAGGGAAACACGGCGTGTACCGCTGGAGCCGCCGGCCCGCCTGGCGGAAGAAAAACAGCCATCTCTCGATAAGCTGGCAGCAGCTGTTCATTGGAAGCAAAAAGAAGCCTCCTGCACTGTATCAGTCAAGCCGGGTGTTACACTGCTCGATGCGACGCTTGACCAAGGGTGCAGTATAGATTACAAATGCTGTAAAGGAACATGCGGCCGGTGTGCTGTGGACATTCTTTCAGGAGAAGCTTTTCTCTCACCTAAAAATGAAGCCGAACAAAAAAAGCTCGGTGCTTCTTTACGCAGGCTGGCCTGCCAGGCGGTAATGAGAGAGGCGTAAAAAACAGGGAAGCCGATTTGGCACCCTGTTTTTCACAAAAAAAAAGCCTTTTAACAAGGCCTGTTATATATTAAGCAAATTTTTTCGTATTGATGGCAACTACATTCGATTCAATTGCAAATGGCAAATGAACATGCCGCTTTTCTAGTTCGTCTATACTGACGTCCCGTACAAGCTTTAATGCTTCCTTTTTAAAGGAATGAGTGACAAATCCTTCATTTACTTCACACAGCTTACGCAAGTAGCGAAGGGTTTCTTCTGTCATTAGTTCTCGAACGGCTGCATTTTGAAGCTGGCAGATCAATTTATGGCGAAGTCCCCGCATGACGCCGATTTGATCAACGTGTGCTGTAACGTTTTCGCCGCTATCTGCCACAAAGCTGAACGAAATGTATTTTCCCTGAGACAAATCAACATTTGTAAAAACCGGATTGGTATATGTTTCACCGGATGAAAGTGTAATCGACTCGGCTTCCGCAGCACCACCTAGCTTTCGGCTATTGGCGATAACCATATGGATGTCTTTGAGTCCGTGAAGCATTCCATTCATGCAGTCTCCCTCTTTCCATCGTCGTTCTTCTTTCATCTTAAAGGGAATGATAATCATTGTCAATAAGAAGTTAAGGAAGCATGAACTGCGTATTTTTGTACAGAATAAAAGAGCATTCCGCTTTACTTAATACTATTCAGAAAATTCGTTCTTTATGCAAAATCTATTCAGTATTCTGTAATAAAATGCAAAAAAAGCGCATTTTCGATGAATATTCATGTATAAAAATAAATAAATGCATAAAAAGTGATTGAGTTTTTAAAGTGAAAAGAGTATTATCGTACTATATAAAAAAATCAAAGGGGATTTTTAGATGACCTATTCATTTAAAAAAGCAGCAGCCGCTATCATGGCCAGCACTGCTTTGCTGTTAGCAGCGTGCGGCGGCGGAGAAGAAGAAAAGGGCGGCAGTCCTTCTGAAGAGAAAAAGGTACTTAATGTTGGAACGGAAGCTACATTCGCTCCGTTTGAATTTATGGATAAAGGTGAAGTATCCGGCTTTGACGTAGATCTTTTAAATGCCGCAGCAGACGAAGCTGGCTATGACGTCAACATTCAAAATACAGGATGGGATTCCATGCTTGCCGGTCTTCAAAGCGGACAGCTTGATATCGGCATGTCGGGCATTACTATTACCGATGAACGTAAAGAAACATATGATTTCTCGGTTCCATATTTTGAATCCGTAACGATGATCGTCTACAAAGAAGGAACAGATATTAAAGCAGCGGAAGATTTAAAAGGCAAGAAAATTGGTGTTCAAAATGGAACAACTGGACAATTTGCAGCTGAAAGCATCGTGGGTGTAAACAACAATGCTATTTCAAAATATGAAACAGCCGCTCTGATGTTCCAAGCTCTTCAAAGTGGAGACGTTGAAGCTGTAGTAACAGATATTGCAGTAGCACTTGAATATGAAAAATCAAATCCGAATGCCGGTGTTAAAACAGTCACAGATGATCAGTTTGCAGCTGAATACTACGGTATTGCTTTCCCGAAAGGAAGCGAGTATAAGGACGATTTTGACAAAGCATTAAATACGCTTTACGAAAACGGTAAATACGCTGAAATTTACGAAAAATGGTTTGATGAAGCGCCGGATATGGAAACCTTAAAAAAAGCAGCGCAATAAAAAAATGGCTGTCCATTTCTTAACGGGCAGCCATTTTCTATGAAAGGAGAGAAAAAAATGGATTTTCGTTTTGATATTATCACAGATTATATGCCGTTTTTTCTGCAGGGCTTAAAAGTCACGCTCGGTGTTTCCCTTGCCGGTGTGCTGGCCGGGCTTGTACTCGGGCTTTTTATCGCACTCGGAAAAATGTCAACTAATAGATGGATTCGTCTTCCCTTTAATATTTATATTAATATTTTCCGGGGAACACCGCTCCTTGTTCAGCTATTAATTATTCATTTTGGGATAGTACCGTTGTTTATGTCGCCTTCTAACCCCGTTGTATCTCTTGTGATTGGATTGTCTCTGAATGCGGCAGCATATATTGCGGAAATTTTCCGGGCAGGTATTCAATCTATTGATAAAGGGCAGATGGAAGCTGCGCGCTCTCTTGGGATGACGCGTGTACAGGCGATGAAACTCGTTATTTTGCCGCAGGCGTTCAAGCGTGTAATTCCGCCGCTCGGCAATGAATTTATCGTGTTGCTAAAAGAATCTTCACTTGGTTCAGTGCTGGCTGCGCCTGAACTGATGTATTGGGGCCGTGCTGCGGCAGGCCAGTATATTCGTGTATGGGAGCCGTACCTGACCGTTGCACTTATTTATCTTGTACTGACACTGTCACTTACCTACTTGATGAATTATGTTGAAAGGAGATTAAGCACTGATGATAAGCGTTAAAAACTTAAAAAAATCTTTTGGCGACAATGAAGTGCTGAAAGACATTTCCCTTGATGTATCACCGCAGGAAGTGGTAGTGGTTATTGGTCCATCCGGATCAGGAAAATCAACGTTTATCCGCTGCTTAAACATGCTGGAAACAACTGATGGCGGGCACGTAATCATTGATGGAAAAGATTTAACCGATAAGAAAACAAATATTAACGAGGTTCGAACAGACGTAGGAATGGTGTTTCAGCACTTTAACTTATTCCCTCACAAAACGATTCTTGAAAATGTTACACTCGCCCCTATCAATGTGCGGGGTGTAAAAAAAGCAGAAGCAGAAGAAAAAGCGCGGGTGCTGCTGGCCAAAGTAGGTCTTGCCGAAAAAGCCTCTGCTTATCCGGATTCACTTTCCGGGGGACAAAAGCAGCGTGTGGCGATTGCGCGTGCACTTGCGATGGAGCCGAAGGTCATGCTGTTTGATGAACCAACATCAGCTCTTGACCCTGAAATGGTCGGGGAAGTGCTGGAAGTCATGAAGCAGCTGGCTAAGGATGGGATGACCATGATTGTCGTAACGCATGAAATGGGCTTTGCCCGCGAAGTGGGCGACCGGGTTATTTTTATGGATAATGGCTATGTAGTGGAACAAAACGAACCGAAAGCACTATTTGATGCTCCTCAGCACGAACGGACGAAAGCCTTTTTAAGCAAGGTACTATAACAAAAAAGCCTCCTTTTAAAAGGAGGCTTTTTTTAGTGCTGGTAAATAAGCATTTCGATTTCTGTGCCTTCAAGCGTTTCTTTGGTCATTAAATCTTCTACGAGCCGTTCGAACGCCTCTCGGTTTTCCTCAATTAATGTTTGGGACCGTTCGAGTGCGACTTCAAACAGCTCATTCATTTTTGTTTCCTTGTCTGCTTGTCGGAATGTCAGGGAAAAACGATCCTGGAAAATACCGGTATCTACCATGCGTTCTAAGATCTGTTTTGCCTGCTGAACATCACCGCTTACGCCAATTGAATGCTCGCCAAGGTAAAGGCGCTCTGCTACCCCGCCTGAAAGAATCATAGCCACCTGGTCAATCAATTCGCTGGCCGTTGATAAATGAAGCTCTTTCGGCACAGGAGCAACATAACCAAGCGCTTGTCCACGCGGAATAATCGTAGCCTTGCGGACAGAGCCGGGCTTCGTGAGAGCAGCTACCAGGGCATGGCCGGCTTCATGAATCGCGACACGCCGCTTTGTAGCAGGGTCTGCGAGCGGCCGTGTTGTTGTGCCCAGAATGGTTCGGTCGAGCGCATAGTCAAAATCTTCTTTTCCAATCGTATCACGCCCGCTTCGAATGGCATTGCGGCTTGCCGTTTCAAACAGCGCCGACAACTCAGCTCCGGAAAATCCGACGGTAGACTCTGCCAAATCCTGAAGCATGGCGGCGGCGTTGTCGGTTAATTTTCTTCCTTTGGCGTGAATATCAATAATTTCTTTCCGTCCTTTTGCATCCGGCAAAGTCACATGGAACGAGAAATCAATACGGCCGGGGCGGAGGAAAGCTTCATCAAGCATGTCGCGCCGGTTTGTCGCAGCGATAAACAGAATGCCATCATTGTCAAGGCCGCCGTCAAGCTGAACAAGCAGCTCGGTCAATGTTTTTTCGCCTTCCTCGCCGCCGTGTGCTTTCCGGCGCCCGGCTAATGCGTCAACTTCATCAATAAAAATAACAGCTGGTTTTTGTTTGCGTGCTTCTGTAAACAAGCTGCGCACACGCGATGCACCAACACCGACGAACAGCTCTGTAAAAGCGGAACCGCTTGATGAAAAGAAAGAAGCGCCAATTTCACGGGCAATAGCCTGAGCGAGCAGCGTTTTTCCTGTTCCCGGCGGGCCGTATAGCAGAATACCGCGCGGCGGTTCAAGACCCAGGCGGGTAGATAAATCTCTTTCTTTTAAAATCGACAGCGTCTGCAGAATATCTTCCTTCATCTCATCCGCAAGACCGCCGACATCATCAAGCGTAATATCCGGAAGGGGACGGGCCTGTGAAAGGCTGTTTTTCATCGAGTGAGCCACACCCATGCCGCCGCCTTTTTTTCGGTAAATGTAAAACCCAATGGCTGATGCTGTTAACAAAACAAGTACAATAATCCAGCTTTCATATGGATTGGCTTTTACATATTCATAGCGAATATTGTATGTTTTATTTAATTGGTCAACCGCATCGCTTCCCGGAGAAATATAAGAAGTAAACTCGCCGTTTTGTGTGGAAATATGCAGCTTGCCGTCAGGATGCTCCTCTAGCTCAACTATTTTTCCGTTTTCTTTTTGAATAATAGATTCAACCGATGAAAACGGAACGACAGTCGCTTGATTCGTATCCCGTACATATAGAAATACAACGGCTGCTATGAGCAGCGAAAAAGCAATCGCTGCTTTCCACCACAGTCCGGGACGTGTTAACATTGACATCACACTCCCTTTTTAGTCTCTCTCTATTATAAGAGAAAACGAGAATCGATGAAAGCGGAAAACATTTCTGCTCCAAAACACTCTTGTTTTAAAATCGAATGGTGCGTGGTATGATAAGAAAGATTAAATTTAAAGGAGCGATTACTTTGGCGAAAAAAGGCTATATTCAGATGAAAGACGGAGAAAAAATCGAATTCGACTTGTTTCCGGAAGCAGCACCAGGTACAGTAGAAAACTTCGAGAAACTAGCGAATGAAGGATTTTATAACGGTGTTGTATTCCACCGTGTTATTCCGGGATTTGTAAGCCAAGGCGGCGATCCGACTGGAACAGGAATGGGCGGTCCGGGTTACACAATCAAATGCGAAACAGAAGGAAACCCGCATACACATCAGGAAGGATCTCTGTCTATGGCACATGCAGGAAGAGACACAGGCGGCAGCCAGTTCTTTATCGTTCATGAGCCACAGCCTCATTTGAATGGCGTTCATACTGTTTTTGGCCAGGTAACATCGGGCATCGAAGCTGTAAAGTCTATGAAAAATGGCGATGTAATGGAGAAAGTAGAAGTATTCGACGTGTAATGATACACTAAAGCCGGCTTTTGCCGGTTTTTTTATGGGAAAAACAAGTATTTCGGATGTGCAGTTGACGAGGTTCATACAACTGTGTAAAAATAAAACACATCATACATAAAAGCCTACTGGGGGTGCCTTCAGGCTGAGAGAGGAATGTCCTTAACCCCAATAACCTGATCCGGATCATGCCGGCGTAGGGAAGTAGCAATCACTGACGAAAAAACGGTTCAGCGTATTGCTGAGCCGTTTTTTGTATGAAGGAGGAAAAATCAGTTGTTTACCCCTAAAAAAATGGCAGTAATGTCTCTCCTGGCCGCAATTGGCGTACTCGGCGCCACTTTTATCTGGTTTCCCGCAGGAGCGGCGAAAGCCTTTCCCGTCCAGCATGCCATCAATGTGCTGGCGGCCATTTTGCTCGGTCCCGGCCCGGCAGTCATCATCGCTTTTTTGATTGCAGCTGTACGCAACCTATTAGGGCTTGGAACGATTCTCGCTTTTCCAGGCAGTATGATTGGTGCCGCTTTGGCCGGGTATGCTTATCAAAAATGGAAGAAGCCTTCTCTTGCCGCAGTGGGAGAAATAGCAGGAACCGGTGTGGTCGCTTCGCTTGTATCTGTACCGATCGCCAACTTATTTCTCGGTATGAAAGCAGCCGCATTTGCCTTTATGCCGGCATTTCTTATCAGCAGCGTGACAGGGGCCGTGCTTGGCCTTCTCCTAGCCGTCCGCTTGAAAAAAACAAGAATGTTTCAACGAAAGGATCAATTCTAATGAATAATCACGATGCAGCTCAGCTGCTCCAAAGAGTAAGAGCGGAAAAGCCGCTTATTCACAATTTAACCAACACTGTTGTGACAAACTTTACGGCAAACGGCCTGCTTGCACTGGGTGCTTCCCCGGTTATGGCTGATGCCGTGGAAGAAGCAGCAGATATGGCCCGGATTGCATCTGCGGTTGTTCTTAATATCGGTACACTTTCAGCTTCTAAGGTAGAAGCCATGGTTTCAGCAGGGAAAGCAGCGAATGAAAAAGGGATTCCTGTTTTGTTTGATCCCGTTGGGGCAGGAGCCACTCCATTTCGCACAGAAAGCGCCAAGCGCATTTTATCAGAGGTAAAAGTGGATGTACTGCGTGGGAATGCAGGAGAAGTTGCCGTGCTGTGCGGACGGTCCATTGAAGTAAAAGGAGTAGACGGCGGCGGAAATGAAGATGTGCGCAGACTGGCAATGGAGGCAGCCGAGCTGCTCAACCTTACTTGTGTAATTACCGGAAAGGAAGACAATGTGTTTGGGGAAGAAGCATATGCCATTCAAAACGGCCATCCTATTTTAACGCGCGTTACAGGGACAGGCTGTCTTCTTGGGGCTGTAATTGCTTCTTTCTGCGCGGTTGAAAAAAACTACGCAAAAGCAGCCGCAGCAGCGCTGTCCTTTTATGGCGTGGCTGCGGAACGTGCTGCCGCTGCGGCGGGTGCAGACGGACCGGGTACATTCGCTGCCGGGTTTATCAATCAACTTTATCAAACAAGCAGCCAGGACATAATTGAAAATGGAAAAGTAGAGGTGCTTTAATATGACAGTAGCCAAAGCATTAACAATTGCAGGATCTGACAGCGGAGGCGGCGCTGGCATTCAAGCGGATTTAAAAACATTTCAAGAATTGGGTGTGTACGGCACGTCCGCTTTAACGGCCGTTACAGCACAAAACACACTCGGTGTACACGGTGTGTACCCGATCGAAGCTGAAGCCGTAGAAAAACAAATTGAAGCGGTACTGTCAGACATCGGAGTAAATGCCGTGAAAACAGGGATGCTGTTTTCAGCTGGCATTATTGAAGCCGCTGCCTGGACACTCCGGAAATACGAATGTCAAAATCTTGTTATTGACCCTGTGATGATTGCCAAAGGCGGTGCTTCATTGCTGCAGAAGGAAGCATCTGAAGCATTGAAAAAGGTTTTGCTTCCGCTTGCGCTTGTTGTGACCCCTAATATTCCTGAAGCAGAAGTGCTGACAGGAATGACCATTCGTTCAGAAGCCGATAAAAAAGAAGCGGCGAAGCGGATTGCTTCTTACGGGGTGAAAAACGTCTTGGTTAAAGGCGGTCATGAGGAAGGAGATCAAACATCCGACCTTTTATATGACGGGGAGGCGTTCCACACGTTTACCGGCCGGCGGATTGATACAAAAGACACTCACGGGACCGGCTGTACTTTTTCAGCGGCTATGACGGCGGAAATCGCAAAGGGTTCATCTGTCCACTCAGCGGCTCAAACGGCTAAATCTTTTATTCAGGCGGCGATTGAAGACGGCCTTCATATCGGAGAAGGCCATGGGCCGACTAATCATTGGGCACATCGCCAGCGGGGAGGACAGCTATGAGAAACGAACAGCTGGCTGTATATTTTATTGCCGGTACGCCGAACTGTCCGCGGCCGATTGAAACCATCCTGCAGGAAGCCATTGCCGGCGGCATTACGATGTTTCAGTTCCGGGAAAAAGGAAAGAATGCGCTCACGGGAGCTGCCAAAAAACAAACCGCTCAGCGCCTTCAGACGATCTGCCGGGAAGCAGGCATCCCGTTTATTGTCAATGATGATATTGAGCTTGCTATCGACATTGGTGCAGACGGTGTTCATATTGGCCAGGAAGATGAAGCGGCATCCATCGTACGTGAGAAGTTAAAAGGCGGTATTGTCGGAGTATCCGTTCATACGATGGAAGAATTTGAACAAGCGATAAAAGATGGAGCTGATTATGTCGGGACTGGTCCAGTATATGCCACCGCAACGAAAAAGGATACCCGCCCGGTGGCAGGCACGGGCTTAATCCGCCGTATGAAAGAGCGTTATCCCCAGTTTCCAGTAGTCGGTATTGGCGGCATTACGCTTGAAAATGCGGAAGAGGTCATCAGGGCCGGAGCCGACGGAGTATCTGTGATTACGGCTATCAGCCTGGCTGAAAATCCTGCTTCCGCTGCAGCACTTTTAAAAAACAACTCCTTATAAAAAAGAAAAGCAGCAGGCCTTTTTTCGTGCTATGATAAGAAAAACGTATTTAGAACGAGGCCGGGTGAAGCAATGTACCTATTTATTATCAACCCGTCTTCCGGAAACGGACAGGCGGTTTTTTTGTGGAAAAAAGTTGAGGGTATTGTAAAAAAGAAACAGATTCCTTATGAAGCGCTTGTGGGAGGTTCGGACGTAGCAGCCCGTGAGTTTATTTGGAAGCGGATGAAAGAAAAAAAGATAAAAGCTGTGTCGGTGATCGGCGGCGACGGAACCTTTCACGCGGTTATACAAGACCTTGTTTACACGGATACAGCGGCCGCTTTTCTCCCGGCCGGGTCGGGGAATGATCTCGCCCGTATGTTTGGCCTGACGAAAAATCCGCATGCCTTTGTAGAAGGCATGCTGTCAAAAACTCCGCAGCGGATCGATGTATTGAAAGTCAACAACAGCTTTGGGCTGACGGTTTCCGGTATTGGCCTGGATGCTCATATTGCCGGACAGGCATCCCGGGCTTTTTATAAAAAAACGCTTCATAAACTTGGGGCAGGCGGCCTATCTTATAAGCTGAGCGCCCTTTCATCCATTATTCGCTACAAGCCATTTAAAAGCATTGTTACGATTGATCAGGATCAATACATATCAGACCGCACCTGGATGATCGCAAGCGGCAATACGTCTTTGTATGGGGGAGGGCTTGTCATTTGCCCGTATGCCCATCCTATTGATGGAGTAGCCGACGTTACACTTGTACATACTGTGTCGAGAAGACGGCTGCTTTTTCGGCTGTTTCCGCTTCTTATGAAAGGGGACCCGGTACTACGTCCAGGGGTTACCTATAAAAAAGGCAAAAGCATCATGGTTCAAACGAGCCGGCCGGTGCCGATAATGGTTGATGGTGAAGTAATTGGCGCAACGCCTGCTGCCATTTCTATTCAAGAGAAAGCCCTTTATCTCATTATCACTACGTAACAAAATGAAACTTGTTTGCATATTAGAGCCAGGTTTTGGGTATGAAAAAAGGAGAAGATATGTGCACAAGCGAAGTGGAGGCGTAGGAATGGAAAAAATGAACCGCGGTATTTTAACAGCACTGTCAGCGATCGGTATTGCGCAAGGGCTGAAAATCTTCACTCATAAAAAAGTGAGTGGCAATTGGGATGTAAAGCAGGCTTTTACAACAGGCGGTATGCCAAGCTCTCACTCGGCCGGCGTGTCGGCACTGGCTTCTTATGTGGCTGCAAATAAAGGATGGCGCCATACGGAAACAGCATTAGCGACTGTTTTTGGTGTCATTGTAATGTATGATGCTCAAGGCATCCGCCGTCATACGGGGGAAATTGCCCAGCTGGTCAATGATCTTGAAGACAATCTCGCTAAATTTTCCGGTGAATTTCCGAGTTTTCAATACGTGCAGCGCGAAAAAGAATTAAAGGAATTGCTCGGCCACCAGCCGGTCGAAGTAGGGGCAGGTGCCCTGCTAGGCATTCTCCTTGGCATTGTCTCTGCAAAAATTGAAGACGGACTGCGAAAATCAGAACAAAAAAAACAAATTTACAATCGGCGTGAAATCAATCGGCGTAAACATCAATGGTAACGAAAAAAGCACCCGTCGCGGGTGCTTTTTTATTTGATTACTTGGAAAACAACATGACGGTTCATAACCGGTTTCAGCTTGAAAAGCACATGATGGATGATTTCCTTTTTCATCACAGCTGAAACGGCCGGTGAGAGGGTTAATGATTGAATAAAGCGTAATGCGTGGCATTCGATATAGTGGGTAATTTGCTCTTTATAAAATAAATCGCGCTTAACGATTTTCTCCTTTATTTCGTTTGTAAGCTGTATCGCAAATTGCGTAACAGAATACTCAACTCCTCCGTAAAATTCAGCTACTGTCATAGCTCATTCCACTCCTTCCTCCATTCCGTTTGTCAATACTTCTATTTATATCTTAACATAAAATTTACAATAAATTAATAATTAAATGATATTTATTTACATTACCTTAATTTATATGCCATAAACAGCCTTATATGAAAAAAAAAACCTAAACAGATGGTTTTTTTTCAGTGTGTAGATAAAGTCTTTCACTTTTAAAAAAGAGCCGATAAGTGAAGCCTGCCGGACCTCGCGAATCCTAAGGCAGTGCGGGAGACTCCTCGGCTGCGCCTGCGGAGTCTCCCGATTCACTGTACTTCCCGCAGGAGTCTTCGTCCAACAGGCTTCACTAAGTGGTGTTGATGATCCATAAGCCGGAACTGAATAAAAATTCTCTCTTTATTTAAACAGAAAGATACGACCTTATGAGCTCTGTACAATCTTGCCGCCGATCCACCCCATTCATGTGCACGGATCGTTCATATAATTTGTCAGCGGCCTGAAAAAAACCTAAATAGAAGGGTTTTTTTGTATAACGATTTAAGAAAGAGAGATCGCTGCCGGCTTTACTTGAAGGGAAGAAAGCTGGTACGTCTTATGGCGGATTGCTTCAACGGAAACATGTTTTCGCGCAACGCCAGTGTCCATCGCTGCCTGCGCGACAGCAGCAGCGACTTCCGGTGCTACACGCGGATCAAATGCAGATGGAATAATATATTCCTCAGAGCGTTCTTGATCGCCTACAAGAGAGGCAATGGCAAAAGCAGCAGCCATTTTCATTTCCTCATTAATATCTGAAGCCCGTGTATCAAGCGCCCCTCGGAAAATGCCCGGAAAAGCTAAAACATTGTTGACTTGATTTGGAAAGTCGGAGCGGCCTGTGCCGATTACGCGTACACCGGCTGCTTTGGCATCTGCCGGCAGAATTTCCGGTGTTGGGTTGGCCATTGCAAAAACAATCGCATCCTGCTTCATCGTCTGGATCATAGCTGGTGTCAGCGCTCCGGCAGCAGAGACGCCGATAAACACATCGCTATTCTTTACAGCTTCCTCAAGCGGTCCGCTCACTTTATCCGGGTTGGTAAACGAAGCAATTTCTTCTTTAATCGGATTCATCCCAGCGGTCCGTCCCTCGTAAATCGCTCCTTTCGTATCACACATAATAATATTTTTTACGTTAAATGCCTGAAGCAGTTTAGCGATGGCTATACCAGCTGAACCAGCACCATTAATGACAATTTTGATATTAGAAAAGGACTTGTCCACCATCTTTAACGCATTAATTAAACCGGCAGCTGTAACGATCGCTGTACCGTGCTGGTCGTCATGAAAAACAGGAATATCCATTTCCTTTCTGAGATGCTCCTCAATCAAAAAGCAGTTGGGCGCTTTGATATCTTCTAAATTAATGCCTCCAAAGGATGAAGCAGTAAGTTTTACAGTTCGGATAATGTCTTCTGGGTCACTGCTATTAATGCAAAGCGGAAAAGCATCCACACCGCCAAAATTTTTAAATAAAATAGCTTTTCCCTCCATTACGGGAAGGGAAGCATGTGCGCCGATATCTCCCAATCCGAGAACAGCTGAACCGTCTGATACAACTGCCACTGTGTTGGCTTTCATCGTATACTCATACAGATTTTCTGGGTTTTCGTGAATCTCAAGGCAGGGTTCAGCCACGCCAGGCGAATAAACAAGGCTTAAATCGTTTAAGTCTGTAACCCCCATTTTCGCTGCTGTTTCCAGCTTTCCTTGATAGTGACGATGAAGATCAAGTGCATCCTGACGTAAATCTTTCAATGCGATTCCCCTTTTCTGTTCAGTTTTCTAATTTTCATAGCAACGCAAACCGGAAACTGATTCGAATTTTCTGAAAATTTATTTTTGTATTGTATCGCTTTTCAGAAGGGTTGTAAATAGAATCGGGCAAAAAATGTCCCGATAAATAAAAGGGTTGTGTTCTTTTCTTTTTTACTGTACATTTAGAAAATAAGATCAATTAAACAAACCTTATCAAGAGAAGCGGAGGGACTGGCCCGACGATGCTTCAGCAACCGGCCGTATCGGCAAAGGTGCTAAATCCAGCGGACTGACACCGTCCGGGAGATGAGAAGAAGTGTAAAAACAAGCCTTCTTCCATGGAGGCTTGTTTTTTTTATATTAAAAGGAGCGATAGAAATGACAAATATTGAAACAAAGCTTGCCCAACTCGGTAACCGTACAAACAATCCAACTGGAACAGTTAATCCGCCTGTTTATTTTTCAACAGCTTATCGCCACGAGGGAATTGGCATGTCAACAGGCTATGATTACGTGCGGACAGGAAACCCAACCCGCGAAGTCGTCGAAAAAGCGATCGCTGATCTTGAAGGAGCAGATGCAGGATTTGCTTTTTCTTCCGGCATGGCCGCTATCCATACTTTAATGTCTTTGTTTGAGCCGGGCGATCATTTCTTAGTATCAGCTGACTTGTACGGCGGCACGTACCGCTTATTTGAAAAAGCCTGGAAAAAGTTTGGCCTCGACTTTACATATGACAGCTTTGAGTCATTGAGTGAAACAAAAAAATTGGTAACCGAGAAAACAAAAGCGATCTTTTTGGAAACGCCGACCAACCCGCTTATGAACGAAATCAGCATCAAAGCCGTTTCTGATTTTGCAAAAGAACACGGTCTGCTGCTGATTGTGGATAATACATTTTATACTCCAGTGCTGCAGCGCCCTATTGAGCAGGGTGCCGATATTGTTCTTCACAGCGCCACGAAATATCTTGGCGGGCACAATGACCTGCTGGCCGGCTTAATTGCTGTAAAAGGTGAAGAACTGGCGGCTCGTGTTTTTGACTTTCAAAATGCAATCGGTGCCGTGCTCGCGCCATTTGATTCCTGGCTGCTTGTCCGCGGTATGAAAACGCTCAGCCTGCGTATGAAGCAGCATACAGAGAACGGTCAAAAAATTGCGTCATTTTTAAAAGAGCATGATGATATTACAGACGTTCTATATCCGGGACAGGGCGGTATGCTGTCATTCCGCTTACGGTCAGAAGAGTGGGTAAATGCATTCCTGCAAAACTTGCAGATTATTTCCTTTGCGGAAAGCCTGGGCGGCGTAGAGAGTCTTATGACATATCCAGCCACGCAAACCCACATGGATATACCGGAAGAAATCCGTGTTGCAAACGGCGTCTGTAACCGGCTTTTACGTTTTTCAATCGGGATCGAACATGCGGAGGATTTAATTGCAGATCTCGAGCAGGCATTTCAAAAAATGAAGGGATGAACAACGAGTTGAGCGACTATACATTTCAAACCAAATTACTCCATAACAATCATAAATTTGATCCAAATACTGGCGCGGTCAGTGTGCCAATTCAGCATGCATCTACGTTTCATCAGCCTGACTTTGATTCGTTTGGCCAGTATGATTACAGCCGGTCCGGCAATCCGACTCGTGAAACGCTAGAAGCAGCAATTGCTGAATTGGAAGGCGGCGTGCGTGGCTTTGCGCTCGCTTCCGGTATGGCGGCTATCTCTACAGCGTTTATGCTTTTATCAAAAGGCGACCATGTAGTGGTGACAGATGATGTATACGGCGGCACGTTCCGGATGGTTACATCCGTGCTCACACGCTTTGGCATTGAACATACATTTGTCGATATGACAGATCTGGATGCTGTTGCTAAAGCTATTCAGCCGAATACAAAAGTGCTTTATATGGAAACGCCGTCTAATCCGCTGCTAAAAGTAACCGATATTGAGGGCGTTGTGAAACTCGCTAAAGCGAACGGATGCCTGACATTCTTAGATAACACTTTTTTGACACCTTATTTGCAGCGGCCCATTGAGCTTGGTGTAGATCTTGTTCTTCATAGTGCAACAAAATTTTTATCCGGGCACAGCGATGTGCTGGCCGGTCTCGCTGTAGCAAAAGATGAAGAATTAGCTGCTCAATTTTATGCGCTGCAAAACTCGTTTGGAGCGGTGCTTGGCGTTCAGGACTGCTGGCTTGTGCTGAGAGGATTAAAGACATTATCAGTCCGGATGGAGCAGTCACAAAAAGGGGCAGCTGAAATTGCTCATTACCTGGCTTCTCACCCAAAAGTAAAGCATGTGTATTATCCGGGACTTGCTGAGCACCCAGGCCATGCCACTCACTTCCGCCAAGCAGCAGGCGGCGGTGCTGTGCTGTCATTTGAATTAGAAGATGCAGATGCGGTACGCCGTTTTACTGCCCGCGCAAAAATTCCAGTATTTGCTGTCAGTCTTGGTGCGGTTGAATCTATTTTGTCATACCCGCCAAAAATGTCCCACGCGGCTATGCCGGATGCGGAACGGGACAAGCGTGGCATTCGAGACGGATTGCTGCGCCTGTCCGTTGGGCTGGAATCTCCAGATGATTTAATCCGGGATTTTGAACAGGCTTTTCAAGATTAATGCAAAAAAACGTCATCCTTTTTAAAAGGATGACGTTTTTTATTAAGCGTGACGCATTTTTTTAAGGATAAAGCTTACAATGGCAACAAGGATGATAGCGCCGATTAAAGCTGGAATAATGGCCATTCCACCGATGGTTGGTCCCCAATCGCCAAAGATTGCGCCGCCAATCCATGCGCCAATAATACCTGCAATAATGTTGCCGATGATTCCGCCTGGAATATCCTTACCTAGAATAAGTCCTGCTAACCAGCCGATGATTCCACCGACAATTAAGAAGATAATAAAGCCCATGATGTTTTCCTCCTGGTAAAGTTATTTGTAATGCTTTGATGGTTTATGTATTCCCGATATCAAATAGATCAAACCAAAAAAATGAATAAAAATTAATTGACAATATTTTCACAGTCAAGACAAAAGAAAAAGAAAGAGCGATCGCTCTTTCTTTAGTATTTCCGAATGGCAAAATCACATTCACCTTCGAGCGCTTTAATCAGCGGACCGAACCCGCTGGCTTTATCCATTACACGCTGATCAAGCAGTTCATTAAATCGGCCTCCGTAAAATTTCACATAAGGCATAATGCTGAGACGGTGGCCGCCCCTCTCAGGGTCTTTCAATACATCAACCTGTGCAGCAACATCAACAAACGTTTCATCTGCATAATCATCAATGGCGGCAGCCTGCTGCACGGCGTTTTGTTAGCAGGCAGCAATTGAAGCACTAAATAACTCAAGATAGTTTGTCCGCAGTTGTCCTTGGCCGCCTAATATGGATGGAGTGGTCAGCTCAAGGTTCAGCGGTCCCTCTTCTGTCCAGACGCTTCCTTCCCGTCCGCCCTTTGCATTAACGGTCACACTATAGACCGGTTCCATTAAGAATCGCTCCTTTTCGGGTCAGATTGAGTTTCTTCTATCATTTCCCTGTGAAAAGAAGCGGCCAAACAATTAAAGAAGCATACCGGCAATCGCAGCGCTGAGCAGGGAAGCAAGAGCACCTGCTATAACTGACTTTAAGCCGAGGCGGGCAATGTCAGCACGGCGGGAGGGAGCTAGGTTTCCAAGTCCGCCAATTAGAATTGCTAATGAAGAAATATTCGCAAACCCACAAAGCGCAAAGCTGATAACAGCGACTGTTTTCGGAGTCAGGCTGTCGATTTGCGGGGCGAAATTAGAATAAGCAACAAATTCATTTACAACGAGCTTTTGTCCGATAAAGCTGCCGGCTGTAACAGCTTCATGCCAAGGAACACCGATGGCAAAGGCAATTGGCGCGAAAAGGTAGCCAAGAATCATCTCAAGAGAGAGGCTGTCTAATCCGAACCATCCGCCGATTAAGCCAAGCAGGCCGTTGACAAGAGCGATAATAGCCGTAAAAGCTAGTAACATGGCGCCAATATTCAGGGCAAGCTGAAGACCGACGCTCGCTCCTTTAGCAGCTGCATCAATTACGTTGACAGCATCTTCATCTGATTCCATTTTAAATTCTTTTGGCTCAGGTTCCGCAGATGTTTCTGGAACAAATAATTTAGCCATGACAAGTCCAGCCGGTGCAGCCATAAAACTTGCAGCAAGTAGATACTCAAGAGGCACGCCAAGAAGGGAGTAGCCAATCAAAACAGAGCCCGCAACGGATGCAAGTCCGCCTGTCATAACGGCAAATAATTCTGATTCTGTCAATTTGTTAATATAAGGCTTAATCACAAGCGGGGCTTCCGTCTGCCCGACAAAAATGTTGGCAGCAGCCGACATCGACTCCGCTTTTCGTGTACCGAGTATAGCGGACAAGGTACCGCCAATTATTTTAATAAAAAACTGCATAATGTTTAAATAGTACAAAACAGAAATCAAGGCCGAGAAAAAGATAACAACAGGAAGAACATTTAAGGCGAATACATATGTAATCCCAGATTGTTCTGTATATAAGCCGCCAAATAAGAAATTAATCCCTTCATTAGCATAGCCAGTAATTGCGTTGACGACTTCTGTTAGCTTCAGCATCATTTTTTGCCCGAAGCTCCATTTTAAAACAACAAATGCAAAAACAAGCTGGAAAGCAAGGCCGCCAAGTACAGTCCGCCAGTTGATGCGCTTTCGATTAGTCGAGAAAAGAAATCCAATCCCTAATACGATTACAACCCCAAATAGTCCCCAGAGGAACGACATTTTAAACACTCCTTTAATTTTCTTTACACATCCACATCTGACTAGTTTATAATTAACAGCGTTGGCTATTCAACTGTTTAGAAAAAGACGCAACATTAAAATAATACTTACTTATATAGCTTATCTGATTTAACAGAATATAAACGTGTAAGGAAAGAAAGGAAGAACAGAAATGGCATCATTTAAAGAAGATGTATTATCGAGACGAACCTTTGCAATTATCTCTCACCCGGATGCCGGGAAAACGACGATGACAGAGAAATTGCTTCTATTCGGCGGTGCAATCCGTGACGCCGGAACGGTAAAAGGAAAGAAAACAGGAAAATTTGCTACATCTGACTGGATGGAAATCGAAAAGCAGCGGGGGATTTCCGTAACCTCTTCTGTTATGCAGTTTGCTTATGAAGGGTACAATGTAAACATTTTGGATACACCGGGTCACCAGGATTTCTCGGAAGACACGTACCGGACGCTGATGGCGGTTGATAGTGCCGTGATGATTGTCGATGCGGCAAAAGGGATTGAAGCCCAGACACTCAAATTATTTAAAGTATGCCGCATGCGCGGCATTCCGATTTTTACGTTCATTAATAAACTGGACCGCCAGGGGAAAATGCCGCTTGAACTGCTGGAAGAGCTTGAAGAGGTGCTCGGCATTCAGTCATATCCGATGAACTGGCCGATTGGCATGGGGAAAGAGTTTTTTGGCATTTACGACCGTTATAACAAGCGGGTTGAACAATTCCGTACAGAAGAAGCGGACCGTTTTTTGCCGCTTGATAAAGAGGGGCATATTGCGGTTGACCACCCTATTAAAGAATCTTCTCTTTACACAGAAGCGATGGATGATATTTTACTGCTAGAAGAAGCAGGCAATGAGTTTTCTCGGGAAAAAATTAATTCAGGTGAATTATCACCTGTCTTCTTCGGCAGCGCACTGACAAACTTCGGCGTACAGACATTTTTAGAAACGTACCTGCAGTTTGCGCCGCCGCCACAGCCGCGCAATGCTGACGCAGGAGAAGTTGATCCGCTGAACGAACAGTTTTCCGGCTTTATTTTTAAAATCCAGGCAAATATGAACCCCGCTCACCGTGACCGGATTGCTTTTCTGCGTATTTGCTCCGGCAAGTTTGAGCGCGGTATGGCGCTTACACTCGCCCGGACAGGAAAAACAACAAAGGTGTCCCAATCCACACAATTTTTAGCGGACGACCGTAGTACGGTCAATGAAGCGGTTAGTGGGGACATTATCGGACTATACGATACAGGAACGTACCAAATTGGCGATACCCTTACAGGCGGCAAGCCTATTTTCCAATTTGAAAAGCTGCCTCAGTTTACTCCGGAGCTGTTTGTAAAAGTGGCAGCGAAAAACGTGATGAAGCAAAAAAGCTTCCACAAAGGAATCGAGCAGCTTGTACAGGAAGGCGCTATTCAAATGTATAAAACGGTCCGGACAGAAGAGTATATTCTCGGGGCTGTCGGGCAGCTTCAATTTGAAGTATTTGAGCACCGGATGAGCGGTGAATACAATTCAGAAGTGCGTATGGAGCCAATTGGCCAAAAAATTGCCCGCTGGATTGAAAACGAAGAGGATATTACCGATGCAATGTCGTCTTCGCGCAGCACGCTTGTGCGCGATCGTCATGGCAAGCTTGTTTTCCTGTTTGAAAATGACTTTGCGCTCCGCTGGTTCCAGGATAAGCATCCAAATATCCGCTTATATAACTTAATTGGATAATCTCTTTTTAAAGAAGCCTTGTTACAAGGCTTCTTTTCTTTTGGCCATAAAAGTGTTCAATTTGGTCAGCGGGCCGATCATTCGGTATAGTTAAAGAAGAATCAGTCAAGAAAGAAGGAGGAAGCAGGTTGAAGTTAAGCCGATTTTCGATTGACCGGCCCGTGTTTACGACGGTCATTATGTTTTTAGTCATTATTCTCGGAATCGTTTCCTTAACCCGGATTCCGTTAAAATTAATTCCGGATTTAAATCCGCCGATTGCGGTGGTGGTGACTAATTATGAAGGGGCTGGTCCGAAGGAAGTGTCGGAAAAAGTAACCAAGCCGCTTGAAACAAATCTGGCCACTCTTCCAGGCATAGAAAATATCTCATCGACCTCCCAGGAAGGATCCAACTTTATTTTGCTTGAATTTTCCTGGAGCACAAGTATCGATGATGTTCAGAACGATATACTGCAGCGGATTGGGCAGACACCTATGCCGGACGGTGCAGGGGAACCCCAGTTGTTAAAATTTGATCCATCACAGTTTCCTATTATTCAGCTGTCCCTTCAGGCAGGAGCAGAAGAAGACCTTGAACGTTTGGCAGAAGCGCTGCAAACGAATTTGTCTTCCGTAGAAGGCGTGGCGAATGTATCGGTTACAGGAACAACAGCCGACGAAGTTATTGTAGAGCTTGATGAAGAAAAATTAGAGGAGTATGGGCTGGGACAATCTGACGTTGTTCAAGTAATCGGTGCCAATAACGTATCACTTCCGGGCAGCACAGTGGAAACAGAAGGGAAGACGCTGACTACGCGTGTTATCAGTCAGTTAACATCACTGGCAGACATTGAAAATTTAATCATTTCGATTAACCCGCTTACTGGAGAAGAAATAAGTATAGCCGATGTGGCCGTTGTTCAAAAAAAACCATTGAATGAAAATTCCATTACACGAGCGAACAAGCAGCCGGCTGTTTTATTAAGTGTTCTTCAGGAATCAAATGCAAATACAGCAGAAGTATCAAAGAGGTTCCAGGAAAAGCTGGATGAGCTTCTGGAAAAAGGCGAATACAAATCCGTTCAAGCCGATATTTTAACAGACCAGGGAGATTATATCCGGCTGGCAATCGGAAACATCGCCAATTCTCTTGTTGTTGGCGGGGTGCTGGCCATGGCGGTTCTTTTCTTCTTTTTACAAAACATCAGAAGCCCGCTTATTATTGGAGTAGCCATTCCTTATTCCGTTATTATTACGTTTGTACTCATGTTTTTGGCTGGGTTCAATTTGAATATTATGACTCTGGGCGCTCTTGCCCTCGGGATCGGAATGCTCGTTGATAATGCCATCGTAGTCATTGAAAACATTTACCGGCACCTGTCAATGGGGAAGGATTCAAAAACAGCTGCTTATGACGGCGCTAAAGAAGTCGGTGCGGCGATTACAGCTTCTACTTTAACGACCGTTGCTGTTTTTCTGCCTGTTGTGTTTATCTCAGGGATTCTCGGTCAGATTTTCAAAGAATTCGCTTTAACCATTTCCTTCAGCTTGCTGGCTTCACTTTTCGTTGCTTTAACCGTGATACCGATGCTGGCCAGCCGCTTTTTAAAAACAGTACCCGCCGATTTGGAAATGAAGCGCCAACAGTCACGCCGGCTGATGTTATTTGAGAGAGCTGTGAGATGGTCACTCGCACATCGGCTGATTGTCCTTGGTACAGCACTGACATTGCTTGCTGGAGGTGTGTTCGGGTTAACGAAAGTGGGAACTCAGTTTTTACCTCCAACCGATGAAGGGTTTGTAACGGTTCGGGTAGAGACGGAAAATGGAACTTCCCTTGAGGAAACAAACCGCGTGGTTAGAGCTGTTGAAAAAGTGCTGGCCGGTGAGCAGGATACACAGGTATACGTGAGTTTAATTGGATCGACGCAGGAAGGATCATTTCGTGGAGGAGACAGTGCAAATGAAGCCGAACTGTATGTGAAAATGAAAGAAGATCGGAACCGGTCTATTTTTGACTTTGTAGATCATGTGAAGCCAGCTGCAGAGAGAGCTGCAAAAGAAGTAAATAAAACAGCGGATGTAAGGTTTAATCTTCAATCTGCATCTGGAACTACTCCGCAAACGTTGTCTTTTAGCGTACGGGACAGTGATAAAACCCGTCTTGATCGTGTAGTTGAAAAGCTTCAGTCGGAAGTAGCAGCAATTGACGGTGTAACAGATGTACGAACAGATCTGGATGAAACGGTTCGCGAAATACAAATAACGGTCAACCGTGAAAAAGCCCAAGCAGCTGGGTTTGCGCCTGCTCAAGTAGCGCAGCTCGTTAATGACGCAACACGCGGCGTGTTTGCCACACAGATTATCGAAGAAGAATCCTCGGAAGTAAAAGCGGTTTACGTCCGGTACGATAAAGATGTAACAGCAAATTTGGAAAAATTAAAGAAAATGCTTGTTAAAACACCAGCCGGCAACTTTTTGGCTCTTGAAGCATTAGCAGATATTGAAGTAACAAAAGGACCTGTTAATATTCGACATATTGATGGACAGGATGCCGTTCAATTTACGGTTACTTACGCAGCATCTCAAAATCTGGGAGACATTTCTTCGGCTGTAGATGAGAAAATTGCCGGCCTGCACTTATCGGATCAAACCGTTGTTTCATACAGCGGAGACCAAGAGCTTTTGGATAATTCTAAGGATGATATGATTATGGCAATGGTGCTGGCCATCGTACTTATTTACATTGTTATGGCTGCCCAGTATGAATCATTTAAATATCCGTTTGTGATCATGTTTACAGTACCATTAATGATTATTGGAGTAGCGTTGTCGCTTATTATGGCAAAATTGCCACTTAGTATCCCTGCTGTAATTGGTATTTTAATTTTGGTCGGTATCGTCGTCAACAATGCCATTGTAATTGTTGATTATATTTTACAGCGAAAAGAAGAAGGATATTCTGGCACAGAAGCCATTGTCCAGTCTGTTAAAGACAGGGCTCGCCCAATATTAATGACAGCTCTGACAACCATTCTCGGGCTCATTCCGCTTGCATCAGGAATTGGTGACGGGACGGAAATCAACCAGCCGATGGGGATCGTTGTGATCGGTGGTTTGGTTTCCAGTACGTTTTTAACGCTTTTTGTTATTCCGGTTGTGTTTAGTTTTTTTGATCGGGGGACAAAAAGAGAAAAAAGTTTACAAACTAAAAAGAATTGAATATACTAATATTGTGAAAAATAAATTTCTTTGACGAATAGTCGAAGGGGAGTAGCGTTAGGTGCAAACCTAAAGCAGTGTCGTCACTTCATGGATTTGATCTATATCCATCGGCGCTGCTGGCATGAAGGAAGACCACACATGCTTAGCGAGACCTTTGTCTGTAATCTATTACAGACAAAGGTCTCGCTTTTTTTGTTTTCTTCATGCCTGTTTTAAACCATTATTGGAAGGAGATGGGTAAAATGGATGCAGCTTTGTTACTAGAATACGCATGGGTGCTCGGTGTCCTCATTATTTTGGAAGGGATCTTGGCAGCGGATAATGCAGTCGTCATGGCCGTTATGGTTAAGCACCTGCCGAAGGAGCAACAGAAAAAAGCGCTGTTTTACGGATTGATGGGGGCTCTTGTTTTTCGCATTGCGGCACTGTTCCTTATTTCGTTCCTCGTCAAAGTATGGCAGGTACAGGCGATTGGCGCTCTTTACTTGTTCTTTATCTGCGTCAGTCATTTGTACAAAAAGTGGAAAGAAGACAAAAAGATCGAAGGGCATGGACTCGAAAAGGATTTGCGCGGCTCTTCTTTTTGGATGACGGTGTTAAAAGTAGAAGTGGCGGATATTGCATTTGCCATTGATTCGATGCTCGCGGCGGTAGCATTAGCCGTTACACTTCCGGAAACAGGCTGGGGCCAGATTGGCGGCATTGATTCCGGGCAGTTTTTGGTGATGTTCCTTGGTGGATTTATCGGTGTGATCATTATGCGTTTTGCGGCTACCTGGTTTGTCCGTCTTCTTCAAAAATATCCAACACTCGAAACAGCCGCATTTTTAATTGTCGGCTGGGTTGGCGTGAAACTGGCAGTCTTTACATTGTCTCACCCATCCCTGGCAGTGCTGGATGAGCATTTTCCTGAATCAAAACCGTGGAAGTTCGTTTTCTGGGGTATTCTCCTTGCGATTGTTGCCGGCGGTTATTTAGTTGCCCGCGCGAAAGGGCCTGAACAAAGCAGTGAAAACGCCAGCGCTTAAAGAAAAAAACTTTAAAACACATCGAATATCACAATTCGATGTGTTTTTTTATGTGAAAACTATGCTTTAAGCGTATAGATAGAGACGGATAAGAAAAAGGAGATACAGCTATGGATTTAAAATCAGGAAGTGTGTACTGGCAGGAGACATTGAAAGAAGCGCCGGCTTATCCATCTGTAAAAGAGGATATAAAGTGCGATGTCGTGATTATCGGTGTAGGTGTATCCGGCGCCTGTACCGCTTATGAATTAAGAAACAGCGGCTTTGACGTCGTGCTCGTTGAAAAACGGACAGTGGCCGCGGGAAGCTCGAGCGCGAATACAGGCTTACTGTAGTTTGCCAACGATCAGCTTCTGCATGAAGCGATCCGTTCATTTGGCAAAAAGACAGCAGTTGATCATTATCGGCGCTGTTTTAATGCAATCCGCTATCTTGAGAACGATATCGCCCCGTCGCTGCCGATTGATCCGGACCTGGCCATGCGCAGCAGTTTATTTTTCGCGAGCGGTGAAGAAGATATCCGCAAAATACAAACAGAATACACTGCTTTAAAAGAAGCCGGTTTTGATGTTGACTATGTGGAAAGAGAGGAAATGAAAAAATGGGTTCCTTTCAGCCGGCCGGCTGCAGAAGAAGGAGTCCGTGTGTTTGAGCCAACAGAAGTAAGTTTAAAAAAAGCGGATGAAGCCGGTGTCGTTCTGCGAACAGAGGCCGGCCATTTACTCAAAGCAAAAAAATCCGTTTTTGCCCAAGGGTATGAAACGCAAGAAACGGTAAAGGACCGAAACGCAGTCGTCGAAAGCAGCTATGCGATTATAACGAATCCAGTAGAGATTTATCGTTTTGGAAGGATGGCGTTATGATTTGGGAATCCAACTGCCCTTACTACTACGCCTGGACAACAGCAGGCCGGCGCATTGTAATCGGCGGACTTGATGAACCGGCTTCAGAGGGAAGGGAGCGTGACCGAAAAATGCCGGCAAAGATGGAGAAGCTTGTTGGAGAAGCTGAGGCATGGTTCCCGTCTTTAAAAGGAAAGATACACGCGGAGTACAGCTAGAGCGGGTCGTTTACCCATACGCAAGACGGGCAGCCCATCATCGGCCAGTACAGTCATGTGCCCAACAGCTTGTTCCTGCTTGGCTATGGCGGCAACGGAGTGGTGTACAGCTTGTTTCTGTCCCGTCTGATCGTCCGGTTTTTAATGGGAAAAAGAGATGGGGCTTTTTCATTTTATTCAAAAGAGCGGGTTTATGAACCAAAGTAAAAAGCGGCAGGCCGGGAAGGCCTGCCGCTTTTGGTTTAAATTGCTGCCGTTAAACGGGATGGAAAAAAGTAAGACGAAGAGCCGGCACCGTTTGGCTGGAAGTAAACAAGCAGCCAGCCGTCTTCTTGTGCCCAGGCGCCATTTCGTTTTTGCATTGTAACGGGCTCTAGGATCGTATGCTTATGCAGTTCTTTTTCGCGAAGTCCAAGAGATGCGAACGACTCACCGGCAAGAAGCGGGTGGGCGGCAAGCTGCTGATAGATCGCTTTCCGCTGGGCAGACTCGTCTGTATTCCACCAAGGCTTACGCGGCTTAAAGCGCTGATTGGCTAAATAATCATACTTCATAATACTCTCCACATGAGCCGCGTCATTCGGATAAGCCGTCCGCACAAACGAATCTAGCCGTTTAAATAAATCCTCCAGCTGGTGGCCGATACGGCTCCAGCCGTTCGCTTCCCAGAAGGCACCGAAATCCTGAAAGAAGTCAAACGGTGTTTTGGCGAGATGGCGTGTAATATAATCAATCGTCTCGTCTGTCCGATGATCGTTCCAGTACTTTTCAAGCACGTCTTCCGTTTGTTTAATACGAATGACTTCATCGAATGGAAGCACCCGGTTTGACAGCATTTCATACGGCGCTTGATCCATGTACTGATAGCCGTATTGAGGAGCGCTCAGACGCAGACCTGTGCCGCGAAGCAGCTTTAAGAAGCCAAGCTGCAGCTCTTCCGGCCGAAGGGCAAAGACGTCGTTAAAGGTATTGCGGAATGAATCGTAATTTTCTTCTGGCAGGCCGGCGATCAAATCAAGGTGCTGCTCAATTTTACCGCCTTCCTTTACCATCGTCACGGTACGTACTAATTTTTCCCAGTTTTGTTTTCGCTGAACGAGCTCGTTTACGCCGTCATTGGTCGACTGCACCCCGATTTCAAAACGAAACAAACCGGCCGGGGCGTTCTCGTTTAAAAATTGAATCACTTCCGGGCGCATAATGTCACCTGTAATCTCGAATTGAAATACAGTGCCGGGCACATGCTCATCAATGAGAAACTGAAACATTTCCATTGCATAGCTTCGGCTGATATTAAATGTCCGGTCAACAAATTTAATGGTTTTAGCTCCGTTTTTCATCAGAAAACGAATATCGTCTTTTATTTTCTCGCGGTCAAAATAGCGCACGCCGGTCTCAATAGACGATAAACAGAATTGGCAGCGGAATGGACAGCCGCGGCTCGTTTCAATGTAGGTAATCCGCTTAGACAGTGAATCCAGGTCTTCTTCAAAGCGAAACGGGGAAGGCAGCTCGCGCAGGTCGATTTTATTCGTTTGAGGCTGAATACGCTGTTTACCGTTTTCTTTGTAGGCAAGGCCGGGCACTTTGGAAAAGTCGCGCTCTCCCGACAGCTGATCGAGCAGCATGCGGAACGTTTTTTCTCCTTCACCGATCGCGATGAAGTCCACATCTGTAAGCCGGTCCAGCCAGTATGAAACATCATAAGTAACTTCTGGGCCGCCAAAGACAATTGTACACTCGGGCAGTACTTTTTTAATCATGCCGGCTACGCGGATCGTTTCTTCAATATTCCAGATATAGCAGCTGAAGCCGATCACATCTGGTTTGTGGCTGTACAAGTCGGATACAATATTCATGGCAGGATCTTTGATCGTATACTCGGCCAGCCGGATATTATAGGCATCCTCACAGTAAGATTTCAAGTAACGGATCGCTAAATTAGTATGGATATATTTTGCATTTAATGTGCAAACAGTAATATTCACGATTTATTCTCCTTTTTAATGAAAAAGCTGGGGCGTTTCAGCTCCAAAAATGGGCGGAACAGGACGGCTGTCCATGGAGACGCCAGGGCAAATGTTAAAACAGCGGCAGTTCCAAGCAAAACAAGCAGAGACGGCGGCAGTTCCAGTGTTTCTACACGCCGTGACGACTGAACAAAAAAACCATGCAGCAAGTATACGTATAATGTATTGCGTCCCCATGTGGTAAAGAAAAAGACTTTATGCGGCACAACGGAAAGAAAAAAAGCAATCATGACGATATTAATAGCATAAACAAACAATCGTAAAAGCAAACCATCTGTTCCGTCAGCGCCAAGCGCCGCGTACGATTGGGAGCCAAACAGCCACTCAATCTGCATCGCTGTATGCGTATAGCAGTATGCAAACAGCCCGGCCGCAAAAAGAAACAGCGGAATGCGGGACCGCATGCGGAACAACGGCTGGAACCATTCTTTTTTTGCATAATAGCCCGCTAAAAAGAATGGGAAAAACACAAAAGTCCGGCCGATGCTTAAAACAGTTAGTGATTCATTAACCAAGCCGATTCCAACACCGGCTGCTACCGAAAGGATAAGCGCAATGAACGGGTTTTTCAGCCATTTAACAGTGCCTAAAAGCAATACATGCCAAAGGAACAAGCTCATTAAAAACCAAAGCGACCATTCAGGGATCAGCAATCTTACAGAAAGGGCTTCTTCATGGTCGATCCAAAAATAAAAAACCGAATACACACATTGAAAAATAAGAAATGGAATCAGCAGCTTTTCGGCCGCTTTTTTAATATAGCCCGGCCGCTTTATGTTTTTGGCGAAAAAGCCGGAAATCAAAATAAAAGCTGGCATATGAAAAGAATAGATTACCATATAAAGAGTATAAAGAAACGGACTGGTGTGAATATATGGACGAAGAAGATGGCCAAATACCACCAAAAAAATAAGAAAAAACCGAACGTTGTCAAAATAATTATCACGTTTTTTCAATAAGATCACCTGTTTAATAGAGTAAACACATGACGTTATTATACACGACCGAGAAAGGAAATCGACAAAAACCGCTGTGGAAATTACGGAAAATCGCAGCTTCCTGCTTCCAAAAGGAAGCAAAAATGTGTAACGTATAAATGAAGAAATGAATAGACAGGCAGGGGAATAATAATGAAAGAAAGTGAAAAATCGTTAAAATTATTTATTGTGCTATCGCGCGCATATAAAGTGGTAAACGAGCAGGTTAATGGGTTTATTCAAAAGTCCGGTCTTAATCCGACAGAATTTGCCGTACTGGAACTGTTGTATCATAAAGGGCCTCAGCCGCTTCAGCAGATCGGCGGGAAAATCCTGCTTGCAAGCGGCAGTATTACATACGTTGTAGATAAGCTTGAGAAAAAGCAGCTGCTAAAACGGGTAGCCTGCCCACACGACCGGCGCATTACCCATGCCGCTGTCACGGAAGCAGGAACAGAACTGATTGAGCACATTTTTCCAGTGCATGAGCAAAACATTCATGATCTGGTAAGTGTGTTGTCGGAAGAAGAAGTCGAACAGGCAACGGCTATTTTAAGAAAACTAGGGCTGTCTATTAAAAACTTGTCGTAACGCTTTTGCCGAATCTGAGTTTTATATGGTAAAATAACTCGGATTAAGGAAAGGAGCTTTATGAATGGCACTATGGAAAGACTGGCGCTTTATTCTTGGAGTGGCAGCGGCATACATTCTCTTATATGTAACTTTCTTGGATAAAGATATTTTTTGGTATATTTACACAGCAGCTACTTTGTTTTTTATTAGTATTTCAATTATAAGCGAGCCCATAGATGACCAGCAGAATACAAACCGGTTTATGCTATACGGTATCTTGTCTGGGGTTGTTTTATACGCACTCTTTGCGGCTGGATATGCACTGCTGAAGCTGATGCCTGTATCGGCAGAGGAGCATGTTTCTTCTATCTATGCTTTATTCAGCCCCGTATTTGTTTGGCATTATATCGTTCTTGTGCTGATTATCATTCCTGGAGAAGAATTGTTTTTCCGGGGATTTATCCAAAAACGCCTCGGCCGCTATATGAACAAGTGGGCAGCTATGGTGACAGCGGCACTGTTTTACGCTTCTGTTTTTGTTTTTTCCGGTGAATGGCTTTGGATGGTGGCAGCTCTTTGTGGCGGCTTGTTTTGGGGAAGCTTATATATATGGCGCAAAAGCATACCAATGCTGATTATTTCTCACTTAATCTTTGATTTGCTTTTTGTTGTTTTTTTGCCGCTTGCATAAAGTGCCTTTTTGGCGCTTTATTTTTTTTGAAAAAGTGCTTGAAAGTCAAAAAAGGTCAAAGTATAATAAGTACATGGTCAGAGATGGTCAAAGTTAAACATAATAATTACTCGCGAAACTTTTTAGATCAATTTGCAGGACAGTCAAAAACCAGAGAAAGCAGTTTTCTCTTGGGGAAGCTGAACTTGCTTTTGTTCTCCTTATGCCTGCTCGTGCTGTTTTGCTGAGGCACATCATATTGAGCAGAAAAGTTGAAAGTCAAAAAGGTAAGTTTATAATAGAGTTATAGTCAAAGATGGTCAAAATTAAGAACAACGAAACTTTCAAACGAACTTGCAATGTAGGGCAAAAGCAATACAAGAATCCATTTCTTCTATGTAAGTTGAACTTTTCTTTTGTTGCAGCCATTTCCATTTAGGGTGAGCAGAAAAGTTGAAAGTCAAAAAAGGTCAAATTATAATAAAGATATAGTCAAATATAGTCAAAGTCAAAACAAAGGGGATGACGTGGATGAAATGTCAAAAATGCCAGCAGCATCGCGCGAATGTGCAAATGAATGTCCGTGTCAATGGTCAATCAGCACAGTATCATTTATGCGATGCATGCTTTCAAAAAGAAAAACAAACTATGGGAGGAATGAACATGAATTTTGGATCATTCGGTTTTCCATTTGATGAGTTTATGAAAGGAATGCAATCACAAAATCCGCAGCAGGCAATGAAGCAGCAAGTACCGCCAGCTGGAGCGGGACGCGGAGGGATTCTCGATCAATTCGGACGCAATCTGTCCTCACTTGCCAAAACCGGATTAATTGACCCGGTGATCGGCCGCGACAAAGAAGTTGCGCGTGTGATTGAAATTTTAAACAGAAGAAATAAAAACAACCCTGTTCTGATTGGGGAGCCTGGTGTTGGTAAAACGGCGATTGCAGAAGGACTTGCTCTTTACATTGCAGAAGGACGAGTGCCGGCGAAACTGACAGGCAAAGAAGTATATGTGCTGGATGTTGCTTCCCTTGTTGCCGGTACAGGTGTGCGCGGGCAATTTGAAGAGCGTATGAAACAAGTCATTGAAGAAGTAAAAACGCGAAAAAATATTCTTCTTTTTATTGATGAAATTCATCAGCTGGTTGGAGCGGGGTCAGCAGAAGGCTCTATGGATGCCGGCAATATTTTAAAACCGGCTCTTGCCCGCGGTGAAATGCAATTGATTGGTGCAACAACATTAAAAGAATACCGTCAAATCGAAAAAGATGCAGCGCTTGAACGACGCTTTCAGCCGGTGCAAGTTGCGGAACCAAACGTAGAGGAAACGATTCATATTTTAAAAGGTCTGCAGAAGCATTATGAAGACTTCCACCAGGTTACTTACACTGAAGAAGCGATTCAAGCGTGTGCCGCTCTGTCACACCGTTATATCCAGGACCGGTTCCTGCCGGACAAAGCAATTGACCTTCTTGACGAAGCAGGTTCTAAGTTAAACTTGACCATTGACCCGTCTGATACAGCTTCTATACAAGAACAGCTTTCCGAGGCAGCAAAGCGTAAAGAAGAAGCCTTGCAGAAGGAAGCATATGAAGAAGCAGCAAAATGGCGTGACGAAGAAGCTGCGCTGGAACAAAAACTGGCTCAAGGCGGTACAGCGGCTGAGGCACCAATCGTCACAGCAGAAGTGATTCAATCATTAATTGCAAGCAAAACAGGCATTCCGGTTGGAAAGCTTCATCAAGATGAACAGCTTCAAATCAAACATCTTGAAGAAAATCTTGCCGGTAAGGTAATTGGGCAAAAAAGAGCCGTTCAAAAAGTGGCGAAAGCGATCCGTCGCAGCCGTGCGGGCTTAAAAGCGAAAAACCGCCCAATTGGTTCATTCCTGTTTGTCGGACCGACAGGGGTTGGTAAAACAGAATTAACAAAAACATTGGCAGAAGAGTTATTCGGCTCTAAAGAATCCCTTATTCGCCTGGACATGAGTGAGTTTATGGAGAAACACAGTGTGTCTAAACTGATTGGTTCTCCTCCGGGATATGTGGGATTTGAAGAAGCAGGTCAGTTAACAGAAAAAGTGCGCCGTAATCCATACAGCATTATTTTGCTTGATGAAATTGAAAAAGCACACCCTGATGTTCAGCATATGTTCCTGCAAATAATGGAAGATGGCAGATTAACAGACAGTCAGGGACGGACGGTAAGTTTCAAAGAGTGCATTATTATTATGACAAGCAACGCTGGTGTCGGCAGAAAAAATATAACAGTCGGCTTTGACAAGCAGGCTCAAAAATCCGATGATTCTGTTCTTGACTCATTGTCTGATTTCTTCAAGCCGGAATTTCTAAACCGTTTCGACGCGATTATCGAGTTTGAAGCGCTTGGCAAAGAGGAGCTTATCCAGATTGTTGATTTGATGCTCGGCGACTTGAATGATATGCTTGCGGAGCAGCAAATGAAAATTGATGTGAATGCAGCAGTAAAAGAAAAGCTGGCTGAGATTGGTTTCAATCCTCAATTCGGGGCACGGCCGCTTCGCCGGGCAATTCAGGAGCATATTGAAGATGCAATCGCTGATTTTATGATCGATTATCCAGATGCTTCGCATTTAAAAGCAGTAGTTAAAAACGATCAAATTACGATTCAGTCAGTGTAAATAAACAAAAGAGCGGATTCTAGAATCCGCTCTTTTTTTCATGCATGGACGATGATATAATTTTTATGGTTAACGACTGTTTTTTCTTCTAATTCGCGCTCGTCGAAATCTTCCATTATTGTCAAATCAACAATGACGGAGTTTTCATTTACTTTTTCGACGATCCCGCGTAGGCCGTCTTTAAATTCAATAATGTTGCCGACTTCTGCTTTAGTCATCTGTTTCGCTCCTTTTCGACAATTGACGATACCATTTTCTCTCGTTTTCTTTTATAATGAAAACGTTAGCGAAAGGTATTAAAATAAATTTTGCCTTATTTTTTGAAAATAGTAAAGGATTTTACACGGTGTTGTGTTAATTTTTTGACTATTTTAATAGGAGGTGAGGAGCGTGACTGCAGAAGAAGCTGCGGGATATATTGAAAGCCTTCGCAATGGAACTGTTGCACGTGTACACATTGAACGAAATGATTTTCTTTCGTTTCGGCAGGTGCTTATTCAACAGGCTGACTTTAAACATTTCCGAGGCATTGCCAAACACGGTGGCCACACTGAATATGAATATATGGAAGCACCTCGAAGCTAAAGGAGTGGAAGCATGTTCAAGAACAAAGCCGTCATCGTAACAGGCGGGGCGAATGGGATTGGCAGAGCAACAGCCTATGCTTTCGCCGCAAAAGGTGCCAACACAATTATTGTAGATATGAAAGAGGAAGGCCGGACAGTTGTTCAGGAATGGAAGCAATCCGGTTATAACGCGGCGTTTTATTGTGCGGATGTAGGAAATACAGACAAAATGGCAGAGTTGTTTGCGCAGATTAACCAGGAATACGGCGGCATCGACATCTTAATTAACAATGCAGGAGTTTCTTCTTTTGGCTCTATCTGGGACATAAAGAAAACAGACTGGGACAAAATAATGACCACCAATGCAGCCAGCGTCCTGTTTTGTTCCCGCGAAGCCGCCCGTTATATGAAAAGCGGCAGCGCCATCGTAAATATGTGCTCAACTCGGCAAAGTATGTCAGAGCCTCATACAGAATTGTATGCAGCGTCAAAAGGAGCCATTTATTCGTTGACTCATGCGCTTTCCGTGACATTAGGTGAGAAGGGAATACGGGTAAACAGTATCAGTCCCGGCTGGATTGAAACGGGTGACTACACGAAGCTGCGGCCGGAAGATCATGCCCAGCATCCAGCAGGCCGGGTCGGCAGGCCGGAGGATGTAGCCAAAGCCTGTTTATATCTTACCGACCCGGAAAATACTTTTATAACCGGAGAAAATTTGGTTATTGACGGTGGAATGACGCGCAAAATGATTTATGTTCATTAACGTTTCGACTTTTTCAATTGCTCTTTCGCGTACCTTTTAAGCGAGTCAATAATCTGGTTTTTTAATGCTTCGTTTCCATCGCTTTGAACACCGTAGTGATATACGCTGCCGGCTTGTCGCTGCCGAATCATTTTTCCTGGAAAAGAAATAAGCGTACCAGCCAGCTGAAAAGTAAAAACGAGAATCGGATCGACGGCTGGGTCAAGAGCCTCTTTTGAAGCCGCTTTTAATCCACTGGGGCTGATATCGAGGATAAAAGCATCAAACGATTGAACTTTTTTTCTTTCATCTGGACCGGTGGACTCGAATACCTCGCAAACCGCTGGAATTGATTCGGAAAAAGCATAACGAAACGCTTCCTGTCTTTTATAATACATGCTAAAAACTCCTTACGCTTGTCTATATTTGTCTATTTTAAAAGATAAAGGGAGAAGCAGCAACTTGAAAAAACTCGATCGTTGAGAGAAATGAAATTTAATGCTATTCTCTATGAAGAAAAATGTATGAAGGAGAGACGATCCATGTCGAAAAAAACTTTTACAGTAACAGCAGACACAGGCATTCATGCACGTCCTGCAACATTGCTTGTTCAAACAGCAAGCAAACACTCAAGCGATATAAATCTTGAATTTAACGGTAAAACAGTGAACTTAAAATCCATCATGGGTGTAATGTCACTTGGAATCGGCAAAGGTGCTGAAATTACGATTTCAGCAGAAGGCAGTGATGAAGAATCTGCACTCCAAGCGATTGAAACACTACTCCAAAACGAAGGGCTGGCAAACTAATAATGGCAGCGATATTAAAAGGAATTGGCGCATCAGACGGAATTTCATTTGCAAAAGCTTACCGCTTAATGGAACCAGACTTAACAGTTGAGAAAAAGGATGTAGCAGATGCTCCAGCTGAAGCGGAACGTTTCCGCGCAGCGTTGAAAAAATCAGAAGCGGAACTTGAAGTAATCAAAGAAAAAGCACGCAAGGATCTAGGAGACGATAAAGCCGCTATTTTTGAAGCTCACCTGCTTGTGTTAAACGATCCAGAACTTACTGGACCGATTGAAGACAAAATTAAATCAGAGTCTGTGAATGCAGAATACGCGCTTCAAGAAACAGCAAACATGTTTATCGGCATGTTTGAAGCGATGGATAATGAATACATGAAAGAGCGCGCAGCAGATATTAAAGACGTAACAAAACGTGTATTAGCAGCGCTTCTTGGTGTAGATCTTCCAGCACCTGCTTTGATTGCAGAGGAAGTCGTTGTCGTTGCAGAAGATCTAACACCTTCTATGACCGCTCAGCTGAACCGTGAATTCGTTAAAGGATTTACAACAGATATCGGCGGCCGTACGTCGCACTCTGCGATCATGGCACGTTCATTGGAAATTCCAGCAGTTGTTGGAACGAAAAATGCAACAACAGATATTCAAAACGGTGATATGATTATCATTGACGGTCTTCAAGGGGAAGTACACATTAACCCGACAGAAGAAGTAGCAGCAGAATACAAAAAACGTGCAGAAGCATACGCGCAGCAAAAAGCGGAATGGGCGAAGCTTGTAAACGAACAAACGGTTACAGCGGACGGCCGCCACGTTGAGCTTGCTGCTAACATTGGGACGCCTGCAGACCTTGAAGGGGTAAAAGCAAACGGCGGAGAAGGCGTTGGCTTGTACCGTACAGAATTTTTATACATGGGCCGCGATAACCTGCCTACAGAAGAAGAGCAATTTGAATCTTACAAAGCTGTTTTAGAAGGCATGGAAGGCAAACCGGTCGTTGTTCGCACATTGGATATCGGCGGTGATAAAGAGCTTCCATACTTGAACCTGCCGCATGAAATGAACCCATTCCTTGGTTTCCGTGCGATTCGTCTTTGCTTAGAAGAGCAGGATATTTTCCGTACGCAGCTTCGTGCCCTGCTTCGTGCGAGCATTTACGGAAACTTGAAAATCATGTTCCCGATGATTGCGACCGTAAATGAATTCCGCCAGGCAAAAGCCGTTCTTTTAGAAGAGCGTGCAAAACTTGAAGCAGAAGGTGTAAACGTTGCAGAACACATCGAGCTTGGCATCATGGTGGAAATTCCATCAACAGCTGTTATTGCTGATTTGTTTGCAAAAGAAGTAGACTTTTTCTCAATCGGCACAAACGACTTGATTCAATACACAATGGCGGCAGACCGTATGAACGAACGTGTATCTTACTTGTACCAGCCGTACAATCCGTCTATCCTGCGTCTTGTTAAAATGGTTATTGAAGCGGCGCACAAAGAAGGCAAATGGGCCGGCATGTGCGGTGAAATGGCCGGAGATGAAACAGCGATTCCATTACTTTTAGGTCTAGGCCTTGATGAATTCTCAATGAGTGCCACATCTATCCTAAAAGCACGTGCGCAAATGAAACATTTGTCAAAAGCAGACATGGAAGAGCTGGCAGCAAAAGCAATTGAAATGTCAACAGCCGAAGAAGTTGTAGAACTTGTTCAATCCATCAAAAAAAATTCATAAAAAAGGTGTAAAAGTAGAAAAAACGGGAATGATATAAACGTAACCAGTTTTTCATTCTCCATTTCTCTCACTTTTTGCCCGGGCGATCGCTGTCCGGGCCTTTTTTTATGAAAAAAAGCAGAGGCTGCATCGCAGCTTCTGCTTTATTCATTAAAGTGTTCTTAAAAATTGCTCGATCCGACGCAGCCCTTCTTCAATTTCCTCAACACTGCATGCATAAGACAAACGGAACCAGCCTTCCCCTGTATCAGAAAAAGCACTGCCAGGCACAACTGCTACTTTATATTTTTGAGCTAAAGTTAAACAAAAATCAAAAGAAGAGCCGATATAAGCTGTAGGTATCTTTACAAAAAAGTAAAAGGCACCATCCGGTTTGACCGTCTCTAGTCCGAGCTCCTGCAGTTTCTCAAAGGTGAAATCACGCCGCTTCTGGTATTCGCTGCGCATTGGCAGCGCATCATCCATGCCGTCGGTCAGGGCGGCAACCGCTGCTTTTTGTGAAACAGAAGAAGCGCAGGAGACGTTGTACTGATGGACTTTTAAAATGTGCTGTGTAATAGACTGCGGCGCAAATAAGAGCCCAATCCGCCAGCCGGTCATTGCATGTGACTTGGACAAGCCGTTTACGACAATCGTTTGTTCCGGCAAAAAGGACGCAATGGAAACGTGAGGACGTTCATACACAATTTCGCTGTAAATTTCATCTGCTAAAACGAAAAGCTCATATCTTTTTGCTAGCGCCGCAATATCTTGAAGCTCCTGTTCCGTTAAGCTGACGCCAGTCGGATTTGAAGGATAAGGAAGAACGATCACTTTTGTTTTTTTGGATATGTATGGCTCAATTTTATCGGCAGTCATGCGAAAATCATTATCGGTTACATTTACCATCACCGGCTTGGCACCGCATAAGTGAATAATGGGCTCATAACCGGGGTAAACAGGACCTGGAAGAATCACTTCATCACCCGGCTCCAGAGCAGCCCGCAGTGCAATGTCGATCGCCTGGCTTGCGCCAACGGTTACAATCACTTCAGTGTCCGCACTATAAGAGACTCCATACTTTTCCTTATAAAAATGGACAGCAGCTTCTTTTAGCTCAGGCAGCCCGCTGTTTGGCGTATACACGGTCGCGTTTTGCGCGATAGCACGGATACCGGCTTCTTTTACATGATCAGGAGTGTTAAAATCCGGCTGGCCGATCGTAAGAGAAATCATTCCTTCCTGAGTACCGACCAGGTTATAAAACTTGCGGATACCCGAAATTTCAATGCTTTTCACACGTGTGTTCAATCGATGTTCCATTTATAAACCACCTTTTTCTTATCTAATATTATTATAATGTAAATTTTTGAATTAAATATTAAAGAATTATAAACTTTTCAAGCATCGACAATTTTTTCATTCGTGATATAGTAAAATAAAAAAGCAAGGGGACTTATGACTTATGACTTATGATTATGGAATTTTACTTGAATCTGGAACAAATGAACTTGAAATTGTGGAATTTGAAGTTCAGGGCAGTAAATATGGAATTAATGTGATGAAAGTAAAAGAAATCATTCAGCCCATGCCTATTACTTTTATCCCGCATGCCCACTCCCACATTGAAGGCATTATTCAGCTTCGTGGTGAGGTGCTGCCAGTGATTGATATGGCAAAAGTGCTGGGCCTGCAGCCATCTCAAAATGGCCAGATGGATAAATACATTGTAACAGAGTTTAACCAGCAGAAAGTGGTTTTTCACGTTCAAAACGTGACGCGCATTCACCGTATTTCCTGGAATGATATTGAAAAGCCGTCTGAAATGTATCAGGGAGGCAACAATCAAATTATCGGCGTGATTAAAATCAATGAAACGATGATTTTGTTGATCGACTTTGAAAAAATTGTTGTAGATATTAATCCGCATTCCGGCATTCACGTGGATCAAATTCGAAGCCTGGGCAAGCGTGAGCGGTCCGAAAAAAAAATTATTGTGGCAGAGGACTCACCGCTGCTCCGCAAGCTGCTTCACGATACGCTTGTGGAAGCGGGATATGACCGGGTTGAGTTTTTTGAAAACGGTCAGATTGCCCTCGATTATTTGGAATCGACACTTGAAGAGGAAAATACATTCGAAAAAGTGCAGCTGATTGTTACAGATATTGAAATGCCAAAAATGGACGGACACCATTTAACGAGACGGATCAAAGATCACCCTATTTTGAAAAAACTTCCAGTCGTTATTTTTTCTTCATTGATTACCGACGAGCTTCGCCACAAGGGTACAGGAGTAGGTGCCGATGCGCAGGTGAGCAAGCCGGAAATTGCCCGTCTTGTTCAGTATATTGATGAACTTGCCCTATAAAAGAAAGGACGCTTGCTTGTTCAGCGGCGTCCTTTTCGTTCTTAATATGACTGGCCAAGCGGTTTAAACACCGGCTTCGTGTACTTTTTCTGACCAGGATTCTTCGGCTTTGTTTCTTTTTCTTTCATACCCGTATACGCCTCAAGAATAATTTTTGCTTTAGACAGCCCCATGGAACAGCGGGGGTTGCGTATTTGCTCGCTTAACCGCCCTAGGTGCGGCAATAAAGTAAAGTCTTCTTTACAAGGCGGCATATGAAAGGTATATTCACCGCATGAAACAAGCACATCCGACTGCTGCCGGCTGTTTTTAGGATTTCGGGAAAAGTGAAGGCCTTTTTTTTCTGCTTTGCCTTCCTTGATCATCTTCAGGAGGGCGCATTTTTTCAGCGCATATAGATATTTTGGGTTTATAGCCGTTTTTGCATGGCGGTTAACCGTGAAAATGGCTTTGGCGAGGGTCTCATCGGATGAAGGTTCGGTGAAGGGTTCAGATTTTTTGCTCAATGTAGTGACTCCTTTCGTCTTCATTTTCTCTCATTATATACTGTTTAACCGTGATTTGGAAGCATTCATAGTGGTTTGCGTGGTATATTTAAAGGGGAAAATGAATAAAAAAAGAAAGCGGGAATCACTGTGATGCAAACCAAAACAGGCATTATTGACATTGGATCCAATACAGTCCGTCTGGTTTTATATAAAGAGCAAGGGTCAGCGATTGAGGAATTTCGAAATGTAAAAGCACCTCTCAGGCTGCGGCAATTTTTAAATGAAAAAAGTGAAATGAGCGATGAAGGTGTCCGGCTGCTGCTTGAAGCGCTGCTCAATTTCAAAGAAGTTCTCCATTACTACGAGGTAACAGAGGTAGAATGTACCGCAACAGCTGCTATAAGACAGGCATCAAACCGGGATGCCATTATTGAAAGGGTCAAGGAAGAAACGGGATTTCATATCCGGCTGCTGTCGGGAGAGGAAGAAGCTTCTTACGGGCTGTCAGCCGTTTTGAAAACAATGCCGGCTGATAATGGACTGACGATTGATATCGGCGGAGGCAGTACAGAAATTACACTTTATAGAAACAGAAAATTGAAACATTTTTTCAGCTTTCCTTTTGGCGTGGTCTCCCTTAAAGAACAGTTTATCCCAGAAGGCCGAATGAAGCCGAAAGAGCAGAAACGAATGGCTGAATTTATTCAAGGGGAGCTTGAAAAATTCGATTGGCTTGGTGAAGCACCGGACGGCATGATTACGGCTCTGGGCGGCAGCGCGCGCAACTTGGCGAATGTCCAGCAGCTAAAAGAAAATTATCCGCCTCTTGGCGTACACGGCTATGAGCTGTCCGCAGAAGCTCTTGAACAGCTGCGCACCGAGCTCTCTCCGCTTTCATACACAGAGCTTGAGAAAGTGGATGGTCTTTCAAATGAGCGCGCTGATTTAATTTTGCCGGCTATTGAAGTCTTTTATCAGCTGACTATACATACAAAAGCGAAAAGAATGCTGGTCAGCTCCCGGGGGCTTCGGGATGGAATCATGCTGGAGCGGGCGAAAAACAGCAATTGGGACACAGCAGAAGATGTAAAACGAAACGGCGTGAAAAGGCTGTTAACTGTTTATGGCCATGATGAAAATCATCACTACCAAATGATGAAGCTGACTCAAAATATGCTTCGCGGTTTTGAACAGGAACAGATTTTAAAGATCACGAACAAAGAGCGGTTTATGATTGAACAAGCGGCGGCTTTGTTTTATCTCGGTGAATACATATCATCCAATGCAAAAAGCCGGCATACCTTTTATCTTCTGCTTAACTCCATGTTTGACGGCTTTACCCATCGAGAGAAAGCATATATTTCTTTGGTCGCTTCCTTTACAAATAATTCGACACTCAAGCAATATTTAGAGCAGTTCGACGGCTGGTTCACCAAAGAGGACATCCAAAAAATGCGGGAGTACGGTGCCCTGCTTAAGCTTTGTTTTAGCTTAAACAGCTCAAAGCGAAGCATTGTCAGCGATCTAGGCGTGAAAAGAAAACATGAGCATATTGTTATTACGGTTTATTGCGAAGGAAGCGAGCTCGCTGAACGCTACCAAAGCGATAAACAAAAACGCCATTTAGAAAAAGCCTTGCAGACAGACATTCAGATAGAATTTAAACAAATGAAAGAAAACTGAAATGGGGGAGTCCGATGAGCAGGCAGACAGCCATTGATTTAGCGAATCCAAGATACTACAACAATCGAGAATTAAGCTGGCTTAACTTTAACAAACGTGTGTTGGAAGAATCGTCGGATTTAAACAATCCTTTGCTGGAACGCATGAAATTTTTGGCGATCTTCAGTTCAAATTTAGATGAATTTTTTATGGTACGGGTAGCTGGCTTAAAAGATCAAGTAAAAGCAGGCTTTAATAAGCCTGAGAACAAAGCGGGCCTGACCCCCAAGCAGCAGCTGAACCGGATCAGCATTAAAGCGCATGAGCTCGTGGAAACACAAAACAGGATACTAAGAGAGGAAATTCTTCCCGCTCTTAAAGAAGAAGGATTTGTGTTGAAAAAGCCGGCTGAGCTGGTGGATGAACAACAGCGTTTTTTACTTGATTACTTCGACAACGAAGTGTTTCCTGTTTTAACACCGATGGCCATTGACGCTTACCGCCCATTTCCAATGCTGTTAAATAAATCACTTAATTTAGTTGTGATGCTGCAAAATGATGAACCGGAAGCGGAAATGGACCGCGTAGCCATTGTGCAGGTGCCGGGAGTGCTGGAACGTACAATCGAAGTGCCATCGGAGGAAGGCGGCACATTCGTTTTGCTTGAAGACGTATTAGAATATTTTATTGACCGTGTCTTTCAAGGTTATGTTGTGAAGAATGTGAATACTTTCCGGATTACACGCAATGCGGATATGGAAATTCACGAAGAAGGCGCCCGCGATTTGCTTCTTGAAATTGAAAAAGAATTAAAAAAGCGAAAATGGGGAGCCGCTGTCCGGCTTGAAATTAAATCTCAGGATTTAGATCAGGATGTACTGGACTACCTGCTTGAAGAGCTTGAAATTCATTTTAAAGATGTTTATGAAATAGACGGCCCGATTGATTTAACTTTCTTGTTTCCTTTTACGAAAAAGCTGAGCACGCTTCGTGAAGGGCTGACATATGAAACGTTTATTCCGCAGCTGCCGATCGATTTGTCTTCCCGGGAAAATATTTTTGAAAAAGTATTGCAGCAGGATATTCTTTTTTATCACCCGTACGAATCATTCGAACCGGTAGTGGATTTTATCTCGCAGGCGGCAGATGATCCTACCGTTTTAGCGATTAAAATGACGCTTTACCGGGTCAGCGGCGATTCACCGATTATTGAGTCGCTTAAACGGGCAGCGGAAAAAGGAAAACAAGTTACCGTTCTTGTTGAATTAAAAGCGCGATTCGACGAAGAAAACAATGTTCAATGGGCCAAAGAGCTGGAAAAAGCGGGCTGTCATGTGATCTATGGCATGCACAATTTGAAAACGCATAGTAAAATTACGCTTGTTGTTCGGAAACGAGCAGGCCAAATTGAACGGTTCGTTCATCTCGGCACAGGCAATTATAATGATGCAACGGCAAAGCTTTACACGGACCATGGCTTAATTACATCTAAAAAAGAGTTTGGCGTAGATGCGACGAATTTCTTCAATTATTTAAGCGGGTACATGGACAAACCAAAATATAATCACTTAGTGGTCGCTCCATTTGATATTCAGGACGCATTTATCAAACTCATTGATGAAGAAATTGATAATCACAAAAAGTATGGAAATGGCCGGATTATTGCAAAGATGAATTCTTTAACAGATAAACGGTTAATTATGAAGCTGTACGAAGCATCCAACGCAGGGGTGCAAATTGACTGCATCATCCGTGGAATTTGCTGTATGCGCCCTGGGATTCCCGGCGTAAGTGAAAACATACGGGTAATCAGCATTGTGGGCCGCTTTTTAGAGCATAGCCGGATTTACTATTTCCATCATAACGGTGAACGGAATATTTACCTTTCTTCAGCAGATATGATGACACGCAATATGATTAAGCGGGTGGAAATTTTATTCCCAATCTTAGACCATACATTAAAAAACAGGCTGACGGACTTTTTGCATTTGCAGCTGTCGGATACAGCAAAAGCACGCTATCAGGACAATGAAGGAAACTACCATTACGTAGCCAGTGACAAAGATGAGATATATGTTGACAGCCAGCTTGAATGTTTACAGGCTGTTTATCAGCTAAGGGAAGACGAAGAATAAAACAAAAAAGGAAATCCACTTGTATGGCGGATTTCCTTTTTATTATATATTTATGAATGACTATTCATTTATAAAGGAGGAGAACACATGAAAAACCAGACGGTCGTCATAACGGGCGGATCAAGCGGTATGGGAAAATATATGGCCCGGCGTTTTTTTGAGGAAGGAGCCAATGTGGTCATTTGCGGACGAAACGAAGCAAAATTAAGGGCGGCTAAAAATGAAATAAGCGGAGAAAACGACCGGCTTTTAACAGTGGCTATGGATGTACGCTGTCCTGAAGAAGCTGTCCAGCTGATGGAAAAGGCGGATCGGGCGTTTGGCTCGATCCATGTGCTCATTAATAATGCTGCCGGTAATTTTATTTGTCCCACAGAAAAGCTGACGCCAAATGGATGGCAGGCTGTTATAGACATTGTGTTAAACGGAACCTTTTATTGTTCACACGCTGCAGGAAACTATTGGATTAAACGAAAAAGCAGCGGTTTAATCATTAACATGGCTGCTGCTTATGCATGGAATGCAGGAGTCAAAGTTGCGCATTCGGCTGCTGCCAAGGCAGGTGTACTGTCTCTCACACGTACTCTTGCAGTTGAATGGGGCTATCAGTATGGAATACGTGTTAATGCGATCGCTCCCGGTCCAATTGAGCGGACAGGAGGGGCTGAAAAACTATGGGAGTCATCAGAAGGAGCCCGGCGGACGCTGAACAGCGTACCGCTGGGCCGGCTTGGGACGCCCGAGGAAGTCGCTTCTCTTGCCCTTTTTTTGTGTTCAAAAGACGCTGCTTATATAAATGGTGAATGTATTACAATAGATGGCGGACAGTGGTTAAATCGCTTTCCTTTTTAAAAGCGGCGATAGGGGTGCTTTTTTTGGAATCGCTTCCTTGTTTGTTGACAACATGTATATACAGGTGGTAAAGTCTTATTAAGATGTATATACAAGATTAGGAGGGCTGTAACAATGGGTGCATATTCAAAACAAGCGGAGCAGATTGTAGAGGCAGTCGGCGGACGTGATAATATTAGTGCAGCTACACATTGTGTAACACGGCTGCGTTTTGCGTTAAAAGATGACAGCAAAGTCGATACAGCAAAGCTCGAACAAATTGATGTAGTCAAAGGATCTTTCGCAGCCAACGGACAGTATCAGGTTGTTATTGGCCAGGGTACTGTCAACAAAGTGTATCAGGATTTAGTTGACCAAACCGGTATTGGAGAATCTTCCAAAGATGATGTAAAAAAAGTATCAGAATCCAATTTAAATCCGCTGCAGCGGGCGATTAAAACATTGGCTGATATTTTTATACCCATTTTACCGGCCATTGTAACAGCCGGCTTGCTGCTTGGACTGAATAATATTTTAACCGGTCCCGGCATTTTCTTTGAGGAATCGTTAATCGAGCGTTATCCTCAGTGGGCGGACATTGCAAACGTTATCAACTTGATTGCGAATACAGCGTTTACCTTCCTTCCTGCCTTGATCGGATGGTCAGCCGTGAAGCGGTTTGGCGGCAGTCCGCTTTTAGGGATTGTGCTGGGATTAATTCTCGTTCATCCCGATTTATTGAATGCCTGGGCATACGGTGAAGCAGAAAAAGCAGGAGAAGTTCCCACCTGGAATATTTTGGGTATGACGGTTGAAAAAATCGGTTACCAGGGACAGGTTCTGCCTGTTTTATTCGCCTCGTATTTACTGGCAAAAATTGAAGTTTTCTTAACAAAAAGAGTTCCTGAAGGCATTCAGCTGCTCGTTGTAGCACCGGTTGCTCTTCTTATTACCGGGTTTGCCGCTTTTATTTTAATCGGCCCGGTTATGTTTATCGTTGGAAATGCCATCACAGATGCGGTTATTTATATTTTTGACACCGTACCGCTTTTAGGCGGCTTAATTTACGGCGGCCTGTACAGCGTGCTTGTTATCACAGGAATGCACCACACCTTCTTAGCTGTTGATTTGCAGCTGGTCGGCTCTCAGCTTGGCGGCACGTTTTTATGGCCGATGCTTGCTCTTTCTAACATCGCACAGGGCGCAGCTGCTTTAGCAATTGGGCTTTCAGCAAAAGAAGAACGTTTAAAAGGGCTTTCCTACACATCAGCACTGTCTGCGTTTCTCGGTGTAACAGAGCCGGCTATATTCGGGGTTAATCTCCGCTTCCGGTATGCTTTTATCGCTGCCATGATCAGCTCCGCCATTGCCGGTATGTTTATCTCGGTAAATGGTGTTCTCGCTAGTACGATTGGCGTCGGAGGCATTCCAGGCTTTCTCGTTATCAGTAAAGGAATGACATCCTTTTTGATCGGCATGCTCATTGTAATCGTTCTGCCGATCATTCTCACATTTATTTTTTCACGATTTGAGAAACAAAAATAAAGGGCGCTTTTGCCCTTTTTTCTATTAGGAGGCTTACGATATGAATGAACAATGGTGGAAACAGAGTGTTGTATATCAAATTTATCCGAAAAGCTTTAACGATACGAACGGCGGCGGAGTCGGCGACTTGCGGGGCATTATTGAAAAGCTGGATTATTTAAAAGGCCTCGGAGTTGATGTGCTGTGGCTGACGCCCATTTATGCGTCCCCGCAAAAAGACAACGGCTATGACATTAGCGATTATTATGCGGTAAACCCGGAATACGGAACAATGGCTGACGTGGAAGAGCTGCTCGAGCAAGCCCATAATCGGGAGATCAAAATTGTTATGGACCTCGTTGTTAACCACACTTCTACCGAGCATAACTGGTTTCAGCAGTCGAGAGAAGCTGACGGCCGCTTCCGGGACTATTATATTTGGAAAGACGGAGTAAACGGAGGTCCGCCAAACAACTGGAAGTCAAAGTTTGGCGGATCAGCATGGGCTTATGATGAAAAGCGCGGCCAGTATTATCTGCATTTATTTGATCGTACGCAGGCCGATTTAAATTGGGAAAACGAACAAGTTCGCCGTGATCTATATGAAATGATGCATTTTTGGCTTCAAAAAGGGATTGACGGCTTCCGTCTGGATGTTATTAATCTTATTTCCAAAGATCAATCTTTCCCAGATGACTTTGAAGGGGACGGGCGGCGCTTTTACACAGATGGCCCGCGGGTTCACGAGTTTTTACGTGAGATGAATGATAATGTGTTTTCTCAATATGATCTGTTAACGGTAGGTGAAATGTCTTCTACAACCATTGAACACTGCATTCGTTATTCTCATCCGGATTCGCATGAATTGGCGATGACCTTTAATTTCCATCATTTAAAAGCGGATTATCCTGGAGGAGAAAAATGGACAGCCGCTCCGTTTGATTTTTTATGGCTGAAAGGGATTATGTCAGACTGGCAGCAGGAAATGGATAAAGGCGGAGGCTGGAATGCCTTGTTCTGGTGTAACCATGACCAGCCGCGTATTGTAAGCCGGTATGGAAATGACGGAGAATACCGGGTGAAGTCAGCGAAGATGCTGGCAAACGCCATTCATTTTATGAAAGGAACCCCTTATATTTACCAAGGCGAAGAAATTGGAATGACAAATCCTCATTTTGAACGGATTGAGCAGTATCGTGATGTGGAGTCTTTGAATATGTACAATGAAATGCGCGCACAGGGAATGGCAGAAGAAGACATTATGACGATTATAAAGCAAAAATCACGTGATAACAGCCGGACACCTGTTCAGTGGAACAGCGGAAAAAATGCTGGCTTCACAATCGGCACTCCATGGATTGAAACGGCTGAAAACTATAAAGAAATTAATGTGGAAGCCGCACAACAAGACCAAGACTCTATTTTTTATCATTACAAAACACTGATTGAGCTCCGGAAAAAGGAAAAGGTGATGCGTGAAGGAAGCTACCGGCTGCTTATGAGCGACCATCCTGAGCTGTTTGTATATATGAGAGAATACGAGGGAGAAGCTTGGATCGTCATCAATAATTTTTATGGCCGCCCCGTGCCATTCGTTGTGCCTGAAGAATTGAAAGGCAAGCGTTCATCGCTTGTTCTGTCAAATGAGAAAGAAGCTCCTGCGCATCTCTCAAACCGGACATTAACGCCTTATGAAAGCACCGTGTACCGTCTGTTTAACTGATCCATTTTATGTTATAGTGGAGGGAATGACAGTATGCAGGTGAACCAAGATGAAAATCAATAAATACAAGTATATTTATGAAGAGCTGGTTGAGAAAATAAAAACGGGTGTTTTTCAGCCGGGTGAGCTTATTCCGTCAGAGAATGAGCTGGCCGCCAGCTATGAAACATCCAGGGAAACGATTCGAAAAGCGCTGACACTTCTTTCGCAAAATGGTTTTATTCAAAAGCTGCGCGGAAAAGGCTCCGTCGTTCTTGACACGAGCCGTGCAAGCTTTCCGTTTTCAGGGCTTGTCAGCTTTAAAGAGCTGGCAGAAGGGCTTAACGCAGCCATTCATACAGATGTAGAAGAGCTTGCATTAATTCGTCCTGAGCCATATTTGCAGCATCAGCTTCAATGCAGTCCAAAGGAAGAGATATGGAAAGTGACCCGGACGCGTGTTTTTGATGGGGAACGTGTTATTTTGGACAAGGATTTTTTATTGAAAAAGCATGTTCCCTCTCTGACAGAAGAGATATGCGGACAATCGATTTATGCTTACATTGAAGAAGAACTCGGTTTAGCGATCAGTTTTGCTAAAAAGGAAATAACCGTCGAGCCCTGCACAGAAGAAGACACTGCCCTTCTTGACATGAATGGCTGTTCACATATTGCTGTGGTGCGCAACTACGTTTATTTAGATAATGCGAGCCTTTTTCAGTATACGGAGTCAAGACACCGACCGGATAAATTTCGATTCGTCGATTTTGCCCGCCGGCATATGATGTAGCCTGGCGCGTTTCTGTGCCGGGCTTCTTTGAATTAACAGCATAATAAACAAAAGTCATGTATAATAATAAACGATTGGACGGAATGGGGGGTTTTCATGGATGCATTGGAAATTATGAGTCATTTGGATCGTGTTGTACCATATTACCAGCCGATCTTCAGCGCTGATGAACATAAAATTATTGGGTATGAAGTGTTAGGCCGTTACATAGAAGGAGAGACGGTCCATAGTCTCGGACACTTTTTCCATGATGAAGATACACCGGATGACTACCGTTGTGAAGTAGAAGATGTCATTATACGAAAAGCACTCGATGCTTTTTTGAAAGCCGGCAGAACCGAAATGCTGTTTGTAAACCGGCGGGCAGCCGGACTGCTTGAGGATTACGGCGAATCTTTTCTGGCTATTTTAGACGAATATACCGAAAAAGGATTAAGGTATGAGCAGATTGTGCTGGAGATCTCGGAAGCAGATTATAGCAAATCGCTTGATAATGTTCTTCGCTACTATAAAACACTCGGGATTCGGCTTGCCGTTGATCATATAGGGGAAGTGGACGCGGACGGAGATATTCGCCGTTTTGCCGGGTCATCACCTGATATTTTAAAAATAAGCCTGCAGGCCCTTCGAAAAGACGCTAGCGACCAGACCTATAAAAATATCGTTTATTCCCTTTCAATGTTTGCCCGTAAAATTGGTGCCTCGCTCCTGTTTGAAACCGTGGAAGCAGAGTATCAGCTTCAGTATGCCTGGAAAAATGGCGGGCGTTATTATCAAGGCTTTTACTTATCGGAGCCTATGCCCGATTTTGCCCAGCCTGACGGGCAAAAAGAAATGCTAAGGGAAAAATGCAGCCGGTTTATTACGTATGAAAAACAGGCGCTCAGCAGCGTATATGCGCTAGCGGACCAGCTGGAAAGCGGACTGAGTGCTATCATTTCCAGATCGAAATCAGGCCCAAAAGAAAAACTCCTCGAAGATATCGCCAGGGAGTTTAATGAAATGTGTTTCCGGTTATATATATGTGATGAGAACGGTTTTGAATTAACACCAAACTACTTTAAAAGGGATGGCCAATGGATTTTTCAGCCGGAATATTTAAACAAGAATTGGAGCTGGCGCCCTTATTTTCTTGAAAACATTGTCCGGATGAATAAAAACGGCGGCGGTTTAATCTCTGATTTGTATAATGATCTTGAAACAGGAGAAACCATCCGAACATTTTCCTGCCCGGTGAATGAGCACGAATATTTATTTTTTGATATTCCATATGCTTATTTATACGACCAGGATGGACTGCTCTATTAACGTATGAAGCTGGAGGAATCCGGGCACAATGGAAGTATCCTGGCATAAAAGGGGATGCTTATGGAAGCTTGGATTCTATTATCAGCTGCTGTTCTGCTTGGCGGCCTGCTTTGGACTGCCAGATTAATGAAACGGTCCGGCGCTTTTGGCATTCGGGATACAGCCAATTCTAAGCCGGTTCGCCAGCATCCATATGGATTGAATCCGGTCATTTGGCTATTTATCACGATGTTTGTCATATTTCTTGGAATTATTGCAATTGTATGGCTGCAGGGGCGCTGATTCTGGCGTCTTTTTTATTTGTAGATTGTGAAAAAAGAGGGCAAAAATATTGGATTAAAGCAGGGATGTATGGTATATTTCTTGTGCTTACTAAATGGTTAACGAAAGAAAGGGGTCGACAATATATGTCACAATTAGTTGGAATCGTACAGCGCCTTAAATCACTGCAGGAAGGCGGAGAGCAGGGAGAAGTACAGCAGCGCTTGTTTGAATTAAACGGCAAAACACTCTGCCAGGTAAAATATTTCCCAAATAAAGACACGTTTGAACTTGAAGTATATGATAAGGACGGAAAAGGAAGTAAGTATCCTTTTGATGATATTGATATGACAGCAATCGAAATTTTTGAACTTCTTCAAGAAGCGAAGCAGGAAGCACAAGGGTAACAGCAGGCGGCCAGGGCCGGATCTTTTTGAAGAAGAACGGCTCGTTTCTCTGGTAGAAGCTACAGGCATTTTGCTATAATGGAAGGTAAGTAAAGCGCTTACAAAACAGAAAGGAAGAACACCAATGATCTCCTTCAGAAACAAAGACGTTCTGCAGACAAATATTATGGATTACATTATTCCGGGAGAGAAAGTGGCATTTGTCCAGCGGGGAAACAGTCTGGAGCATGCATTGCTGATTCTGACGAAAAGTGGTTACACGGCTATTCCGGTTTTGGATACCAAATATCGTCTTGAAGGGCTGATTAGCATTCCTATGATTACGGAAGCGCTTCTCGGTCTTGAACGCATTGAGTTTGAGCGGCTTGATGAGCTGAAAGTGGAGGATGTGATGGCCATCGATAAACCGAGATTAACGGTTCATGACCACTTCCGAAAAGCGCTTGGACAGCTTATTAATCATCCTTTTTTATGTGTAACTGATGAAGAAGGCCATTTTGAGGGTATATTAACGAGACGGGTCATTTTAAAGCAGCTCAATTATTATGTTGATGGATTAAATTAAAGATCCGCCAGGCGGCGGATTTTTTTTATTGAATTTGGGGTGAAAGGGTTGAAACCAAAACAAACAAAGCGTCCTCTCGTCTTGGCGGCTGTGATGCTGGCCATGTTTATGGGAGCGATCGAAGCAACAATTGTTTCAACGGCTATGCCGGATATTGTAGCGGAGCTTGGTGGTTTTTCGCTGTATAGCTGGGTGTTCTCTGCTTATTTGCTTATGAACGCAGCGACTGTTTTAATTTATGGAAAGCTATCAGATATCTTTGGCCGGCGGCCGGTTTTATTTGCGGGTATGACGATTTTTTTGGCCGGCTCTATTCTTTGCGGACTGGCCGGCTCAATGGAGCAGATGATTCTTTTTCGCTTTATTCAAGGAGTGGGGGCCGGTGCAGTAATGCCCATTGCCACAACCATTGTCGGCGATATTTATTCCAAGGAAGAGCGGGCGCATATTCAAGGCTATCTGTCGAGTGTGTGGGGCATTTCGGCCGTTTCCGGGCCGGCACTTGGCGGCCTGCTTGTAGAATATGTATCGTGGCGCTGGGTATTTTGGATTAACATACCTCTTGGCGTTGTTTCGATGGTCATGCTTGGCCTTTTCCTGCATGAGAAGGTAGAAAAGAAAAAGCCGGATATCGACTATATCGGAACGGTGCTTTTTTTAGTAGGAATTTCAACGTTTATGTACTGGTTAGTTGAAGCAGGCAATACAGCTGATACAGGTCCGCTGCTGGTGCTTGGAGCCGTTTCGTTTTGTCTTTTTGCTTTGCATGAACGGCGTACGCCGTCTCCTATTGTGCCTTTTCATTTATGGAAGGTGCGTCCAATCTTAATTGCCAACCTTGTATCGTTAACGACCGGCATTGTGCTCATCGGCATTTCATCTTTTTTGCCGACTTATGTACAAGGTGTGATGGGGAAAAGTGCTACGATCGCCGGGTTCACACTGACCGCTATGTCAATCGGCTGGCCGATTGCCTCCTCTTTATCCGGCCGCCTTCTTTATTCCATTGGCTACCGTGCTACAACTCTAATTGGCGGGGCAGCACTGTTAGCCGGCGGCTTAATGTTTATGTTCATGACACCGGATTTAGGCCCCTGGTGGGCAGCCGCTTCTTCTTTCGTCACAGGAGTGGGAATGGGTTTGACCTCGACTGCTTTTATTATTTCGATACAAAACGCGGTTGACTGGCATGAAAGAGGAGCTGCGACGGCAGCCAATATGTTTATGAGAAATATCGGCAATGCTATAGGGGCAGCGCTGCTTGGCGGTGTACTAAACAGTCAGTTGTCCGCTTATTTGGCAGGCAAAAGCGGAGCAGATAATCTGAGTGTTAACTCTGTGAATGAGCTCCTCGGCGGAGAAGGAGATATACCAGCTTCCGCCCGCGCTATTTTAGGTGAAGGGCTGACTTCTTCCCTGCACGCGGTTTATTTTGTCGTTTTCCTATTTGCGGCCCTTTCATTTATTCTGCTTTTGTTTTTAAAGAAAGGAGAGTGACGGGATGTCTGTTTCAGAATTTCGCCTGTTGACCGTCCTTGCAGAGGAAATGAATATGCGAAAAGCAGCAGAGCGGCTTTTTGTTTCTCAGCCGGCTCTTTCCCAGCGCCTGCAGACAGTCGAAAAAGAGTGGGGGGTTAAAATTTTTAACCGTTCTACAAAAGGGCTTTCTTTAACGCCGGCAGGTGAGAGAATTGTGGAATATGCAAAAGAAACCCTGGAGAAAAGAGAGCGTCTCCTCGAAGAGCTGCAGCTGCTTGAGCCGCAAGTACATGGAACATTGAAAATCGCCTGCGCCACCATCGTCGGCCAAAACTGGCTGCCAAAAGTGCTAAAGCTGTACGTAGAACGCTATCCCCACGCCAAAATTCAACTGATTACCGGCTGGAGCAGCGAAATCGTCAAAGCGCTTTATGAAGGGGATGTGCATGTTGGCATTATACGTGGAACGCCGGAATGGAAAGGGCGAAAAATTCACTTGTTTGAAGATCCGCTTTATTTAGTCGATAAAGATATTCAAAATGTAGAAGATGTGCTTTCCACCGACAAACCGTTTATTCAATTCAAAAGTGACTCAAGCTACTATCAGGAAATACAAGAATGGTGGCACAGTCGTTTTCAAATGGCGCCAAAGCGCTCAATTGTGGTAGACCAAATTGAAACATGCCGGCAGATGGCGTTTAATGGACTTGGGTACGCGATTTTGCCAGCTATTACATTAGCGAATCATGAACACGATCTTTTTCAAATCCCGCTTCTTGACCGTGAAGGAGCACCGATTCAGCGCGATACGTGGCTTCTTGGCTATGATGCGGCTTTCGAACTTCGTCAAGTGCAGGCATTTGTCGAAACAGTGGAGCTTTTTATGGCACAATCGAAAGAAAATCGCTTGTGAAAGTGGCGCTGCTTTGATACAGTAATAGCAGAAAAAACAGATTGACCAGGAGGAATACATACTTATGAAAATGATGGATGCACACGAAATTATTGCTTTTATCGGAAACAGCAAAAAATCAACACCGGTAAAAGTGTACGTAAACGGAGACGTAGAAGGCATTAACTTCGGCGAATCAGCAAAAGTATTTGGCGAAGGCAAATCTGTTGTTGTGTTCGGTGAATGGGCAGAAGTGTCTGAAGCACTTGAGCAAAATAAAGATAAAATCACTGATTACGTAGTGGAAAATGACCGCCGCAACTCTGCGATTCCGCTTTTAGATATGAAAAACATTAAAGCGCGTATTGAGCCGGGTGTTGTGATCCGCGATCAAGTTGAAATCGGCGACAATGCCGTTATTATGATGGGTGCTTCTATTAATATTGGAGCAGTAGTTGGCGAAGGAACGATGATCGACATGAATGCGGTTCTTGGCGGGCGTGCGACAACAGGTAAAAACTGCCATGTTGGTGCAGGCGCTGTGTTAGCGGGTGTGATTGAGCCGCCTTCTGCTTCACCGGTTATTTTAGAAGACAACGTTTTAATCGGGGCAAATGCGGTTGTGCTTGAAGGCTGCCGTATTGGCGAAGGTTCTGTGGTGGCTGCAGGCGCGATCGTTACAGAAGATATTCCGCCTTACTCTGTTGCAGTTGGAGCACCAGCACGCGTGATTAAACAGATCGATGATAAAACAAAATCAAAAACAGAAATCATGCAGGAACTCCGTAAACTATAAAAGCGGTAATCATAAGGACGCGTGGGCAGCTGCTCGCGCGTTCTTTTTCTAAAAAGGAGGAAAAGAAATGAGCCAATTTACAGCTATTCGACGTGATTTGCACCAAATTCCAGAGCTCGGATTTCAAGAATTTAAAACGCAGGCTTATTTGCTGGAGTATTTAAAATCACTTCCGCAGGAGCGGATGGAAATTCAAACATGGCGGACAGGCATTCTTGTAAAAATAAACGGGTCTAACCCTTCTAAAACAATCGGATGGCGGTCAGATATCGATGGCCTGCCTATTACCGAGCAGACCGGCCTTTCATTTGCTTCAACACACGAAGGGCGTATGCACGCATGCGGCCATGATCTGCATATGAGCATTGCACTTGGCGTGGTTACTCATTTTGCTTCTCATCCGATTGATGACGATTTAGTTTTTATTTTTCAGCCGGCAGAAGAAGGACCAGGAGGAGCCGAGCCGATGATGGCATCGGAAGAGTTCCGCGCGTGGCTGCCCGATGAAATTTATGCACTTCATATTGCGCCGGAGCACCCGGCGGGCACAATTTCCACGAAGCCGGGCCTTTTATTTGCGAATACGTCAGAGCTGTTTATTGATATTCGCGGCAAAGGCGGCCATGCTGCTTATCCGCATGAAACAAAGGATATGGTTGTAGCAGCCTCTTACTTTGTTACACAGCTCCAGTCTATCGTTTCCCGAAACGTTGACCCGCTTGATAGTGCTGTGGTGACGGTAGGGAAAATGACGGCCGGCACTGTGCAAAACGTGATCGCCGACCATGCAAGGCTGGAAGGCACCATTCGCACGCTTTCACCAGAGGCAATGGTAAAAGCAAAGGCACGGGTTCAGTCTCTTTTAAAAGGGATAGAAACGGCGTTTGACTGCGAAACAGAAATCGACTGCGGCAGCGGCTATTATCAAGTGTATAATGATCCGGAAGTGACGGGCCGCTTTATTCAATTTGCAATGCAGCAGCCAGATATCCAATTCGTGCAGGCACGAGAAGCCATGACAGGGGAAGACTTTGGCTTTATGCTGAAAGAAATTCCAGGTCTTATGTTTTGGCTTGGTGTCGGGTCGGAGTATGGCCTTCATCACGCAAAATTAAACCCGAATGAGACTGCGATCCAAACGGCAATTTCATTTATCAGCGGTTACTTTGAGCAGCTGGGCAGCCGCTGAGCGTTTTAAAGGACCAACCATCTTACAAAGCGCTCCATTTAAGCGAGCTGGCTTTGCCCTCCAAACTGAAAACGAAACCACAAAACCCCTTTAATCTGTAGTGCTCACCAGGGCTTGATACACCGTTAGGCCCTGATGTGTCTATACTATTAGAAAAGGGGTGTGGACGGATGAAATTAAAAGAGCAAATGCCAGAGCTTAATGGTGCAACAAAGTGGCTGAACGGGAAAGTGTCTACCAGTGAGTTAATTGGCGAAAAGCCAACCCTCATTCATTTTTGGTCGGTAAGCTGTCACCTATGCAAAGAAGCCATGCCAAACATCAACAAATTCCGTGGTGATTACAAGGATACATTAAATGTTCTGGCTGTACACATGCCTCTTTCGGAGGATGATCTGAACTTGGAAGAGATTAAAGCGGCAGCAGCAGAACATGGAATCACACACCCGATTTTTGTTGACAGTGAACATACACTTACAGAAGCATTTAACAATCAATATGTTCCTGCTTATTATGTTTTCGATAAAGAAGGCCGGCTGCGTCACTTTCAAGCAGGAGGAAGCGGGCTGAAAATGCTTGAGAAGCGTTTAAATCGCGTTCTCGGTGAAACGTCCAAAACAAAATAAAGCAGGTGACCGGCGCCAGCCGGTTTTTCTTTGTTTCTTTTCGTAAGAAAGAGTGAGGGTATGGCGGGGGCAGGAAAATAAGAAAGAAAGCAATTAAAGGCCTTTCGTGGTAAACTGTCAGAGCAAAACCTTTTATTTAACGTTGACAGCGGGGGAAGAATCATGAAAAAGGAATTTGTCGTTATTGGACTCGGTCGATTCGGAAGCAGCATTTGCCGGGAGCTGAGTGAACAAGGAATGGAAGTAATGGCGATCGATAAAGACGAGGACCGTGTAAATGAGTTTACTTCGATTGCTTCTCATGCTGTTGTTGCAGATACGACAGATGAATCGGTTTTAAAAAGCCTGGGCATTCGAAATTTTGATCACGTGATTGTCGCTATTGGAGATGATATTCAGTCCAGTATTTTAACGACGCTGATGTTAAAAGAAGTGGGCGTTAAAAAAGTTACGGCCAAGGCACAAAATGATTATCATGAAAAAGTGCTGATCAAGATCGGCGCAGACCAGGTTGTCCACCCGGAACGTGATATGGGACGGCGCATTGCCAATAATATCGTCTCAAACAACGTATTAGATTATTTAGAGCTTTCCGATGAGCATTCCATCGCCGAAATTATTGCCAATGAATCACTTGCTGGCAATACGTTGATTGACCTTGATATACGGGCTCTTTACGGGATTAATATCGTAGCAATTAAACGGGGTAAGGAAATTATCGTGTCGCCACAGGCGAATGAGCCTATTCATTTAGGCGATATTTTAATTATTATTGGTGCGGATAGAGATATTGACCGATTCCAGAGAAAAATGAATCACTGAAAAAAACCCTCCACTCAAAGTGGAGGGTTTTTTGGCGAAACAAGCACAAAACGGAGGACGTGTGCCTGATCTTCAAATGAGATGCGGCGGATCCTACTTTTTCGTCCAGGAGCACCGTGATCATGCAGGAACAAATAAATACGCCCCTGCTGGATTTCATATCCTGTAAGCACGACCCAATGATACGCAAACAAAGGCCTAGCAAAAAAGCGGAGGGTGAAATACTTGTCAAATTTTGCGGCAACGGGCCGGCCGTGATCAAGCTCGTGAATCACTTCATCAATCTGGTTCGAGGAGCTAACACGCCAGTTGCTGTCCAGCAGTTTTTTTAATCTCCGAACCATTAAAAAGCGGGATAAACCGATTTTTGTAGTACCAAGTTTTTTATATAAATCGTTTGCTGTACACGAATATCCCCAGTAATCTAAAATAACCGAAATTGTGACGGGGCCGCAGGCGGATGAACGATAGCTCTTTTTAATATTTTCTGCATACTGGGATTGGCTCTTTACTTGAATGATAGCAGACACCTCCGAAAAAACGCGCTCCTAAAAGCAGGAGCGCGTTTTCTTTTGTTACACTTCCATAATGATCGGCAGGATCATCGGGCGGCGTTTTGTCCGCTCGTAAAGGAAAGGTGAAAGAGTATCGGTAATTTCATTTTTAATATCAGACCATTGAGTGGTGCTGTTATTGAGAAGCTGCTTTACATGGCGATTCAGCATCGACTGTGCTTCGTAAATAAGATCACCCGATTCACGCATATACACAAATCCGCGCGAAATAATATCAGGGCCCGCTTCTATTTTATTTTTTTCTTTGTTGATGCTTACGACCACAATCACAAGGCCTTCTTCTGAAAGAATGCGGCGGTCACGAAGCACGATGTTGCCGATGTCGCCAATGCCGCTTCCGTCAATATAAACGGAGCCGGATTGAATGCGTCCAGCCACGTGCGCTTCGTCTTTTGAAAGAGCCAATACATCGCCGTTGTCCATAATAAAGCAGTTTTCCGGCGGAACACCGCAGTCGATCGCGTGCTGGCAGTGCATTTTCTGCATCCGGTACTCACCGTGAATCGGCATGAAAAATTTAGGCTTAATCAAGCGGAGCATCAATTTCTGCTCTTCCTGGCTTCCGTGCCCGGATGTATGGATTTCATTTAATGGGCCGTGAATAACGTCTGCTCCTGCCCGGGACAAAGCATCAATAATTCGATTGACACTTACATTGTTGCCGGGAATCGGTGAGGATGAAAAAACGACCGTATCATTCGGCTGGATTTGAATTTGACGGTGAGATCCGTTGGCGATGCGTGACAGTGCCGCCATAGGTTCACCCTGGCTGCCAGTGCACAAAATTGTTACTTTGTTCGCCGGTAATTTATTTAACTGGTGAGTGTCGACAAACGTGTCTTTCGGACAGCGGATATAGCCGAGCTGTTGTCCGATATTAATCGCATTTTCCATGCTGCGCCCAAACACACCGACTTTCCGGCCGTCTTCAACAGCTGCATCAACGACCTGCTGGAGGCGGTGGATGTTCGAAGCAAAAGTAGCGAAAATAATGCGTCCCTGTACTTTTCGAAACACATTGTGAATGCTTTCCCCAACTTTCCTTTCAGACATCGTGAAATTGGGCACTTCACTGTTAGTACTATCAGACAGGAGACAAAGAACACCTTCCTTGCCGATTTCCGCCATTTTCGTTAAGTTGGCCGGCTCTCCTACAGGAGTGAAGTCAAATTTAAAGTCGCCTGTGTGCACGATATTGCCTTGCGGTGTTTTGACTACAACACCATAAGAGTCTGGAATACTATGGGTTGTCCGGAAAAAGGATACGGATGTTTTCCGGAACTTGATAATGTCATCCTCGCCGATTTCGTGAAGGCGGGCGCGGCGCAGAAGGCCGTGTTCATCTAGTTTATTGCGCAGAAGACCAAGTGCAAGCTTCCCGCCGTACACCGGTACATTTACAACCCGGAGCAGGTAAGGGATACCGCCGATATGATCTTCGTGACCATGTGTAACAAACAAGCCTTTAATTTTATCCGCATTTTTTTGAAGATAAGAATAATCTGGAATCACATAATCGATTCCAAGAAGCTCATCTTCAGGGAACTTAATCCCTGCATCAATTAAAATAATCTCGTCCTGAAATTGGACGGCATAAGTGTTTTTGCCGATTTCGCCCAAACCGCCGAGGGCGAAAACTGCAGTTTGATCATTTTTTACAAATTTCATGCTTTACAGCTGCTCCACTTTAAAGTCGGGAGACTTCTTCTCATACTCAAGGTGGTTGTCAGTTACCTTTTGAACAAACTCAATATTATATGGGCGGCTTTTTAATGCGTGGCGTACTTCACGTTCTGTTTGCGCTTCCGCATATAAGGTTTTTGTTTTTTCCCGAACGGGCACTTCAGAACGGTCTTCCTGGTAATACACTTTGAAAATCATGATTTTCTCTCCTTTATTCCGGTTTAGTATATACAAACCGCCATAAAAGCGGTTCTTCTCGTTTTTAATGCTGCGTCTTATTAAGTGATCTTGGTTTTTATTATATAGAAAGAACGATGTTTTGACACGAAAGAACATCTTTTTGTTTCATACATAAAGACAGCCCTTCGTAACGGAAGGGCTTAACCATTCTAAATTATGCAATTGATTTTCTTCTAAGCAGATCTTTCCACTGTTTTGCGAGCTTTTTTTTCAGCTTCTTCAACATTGTGGATCACTCCTCACTGCCATTTTATCATATGGCTGTCGGAATGAAAAGAGATCGACATATTCTATTAGACTGCTCAGCGTTCGATTGCCTGTGCGTTCTCTTCAATCTGAAAAGGCGCTTTTTCATTGATATAATCATAAAACATAACGCCGTTTAAGTGATCTATTTCATGCTGTATACAAATAGCAGGAAGCCCCTTTAAACGCAGCTTTACTTCTTCCCCTTCCAGTGTAACCGCTTTTACTGTCACTCTTGCATAGCGGTGTACATAACCCGGAACGTTACGATCAACGGATAAGCACCCTTCACCGCTTGTTAAATAAGCTTTTTCAACAGAATGGCTGACAATTTTCGGGTTAAACAGCGCATAGCTGAGCTGGTTTCCATTCTCATCATTTACATGGACAGCAATCATCCGTTTTGAAACACCAATTTGCGGTGCAGCCAAACCAATACCAGGGCGCAGCCCGTATTTTTCAGCTATTTCGGGATCCTGGCTGTTTTTTACGTATTCAATCAGTGAAGCGAGAACCGCTTTGTCTTCTTCAGAAGCAGGAAGCGGCACTTCTTTCGCTTTTTCCCGAAGAACCGAATCGCCTTCCCGCACGATGTCATTCATTTTAATCATATGGTTTCCTTCCTTTTTCGCTTTTAGTGTATTTATCTTATCAAAAACTGTGCAAAATGTTAATGAAGCGATTTTTTGTTTTACGCTTTGGAAACCGGGAATAGGGGAAAGGGGTAAAAAATGTAATGTATAACAGCTTAAAAAAGCGCTTTCTTTTTATAGTACAGATTAAACAGAAACACTAGTACAGAGCGCATGAAAGCAGTGGTTTAAAGGATAATTATAAAAATTCTTTTTGAATTGACGTATGAACATGGTTATTATACACTATTAACCGAAGCTTTTAATTGTATTAGTAATTTATAAAAAATAACTGGTACAGGTCATTATAAATGAAAACAGCCACATGACAAATAAAGAAAGGGAAGGTGACAACTATGAGTCCAAAGAAAACTCAGTTCGATCCGCAAAAAACGCTTGAGTCGATTGAAACGCAATTTGAAATGGTTCAAGTTTTGAATGAAGAAGGAAAAATTGTAAACGAAAGTGCAGCACCAAAGCTTTCAGATGAAGAACTTCAAGAATTGATGACACGCATGGTATACACACGCGTACTTGACCAGCGTTCTATTTCATTAAACCGTCAAGGACGTCTTGGCTTCTATGCACCAACAGCTGGACAAGAAGCATCACAAATTGCTTCCCAGTATGCTCTTGAAAAAGAAGACTGGATTTTGCCAGGATACCGTGATGTTCCACAAATCGTATGGCATGGCCTTCCATTATGGAAAGCATTTTTGTTCTCGCGCGGTCACTATGTAGGCAACCAGGCACCTGAGGGCGTAAATGTTTTGTCTCCACAAATCATTATTGGTGCACAATACGTGCAAAACGCCGGCGTGGCTCTAGGACTTAAAAAACGCGGTAAAAAAGCAGTAGCTGTTACATATACAGGCGACGGCGGCTCATCACAAGGTGATTTCTACGAAGGAATCAACTTTGCCGGTGCATTCAATGCTCCAGCGATCTTTATCGTTCAAAACAACCAATTCGCGATCTCAACTCCGCGTGAAAAACAAACAGCAGCGAAAACCATCGCTCAAAAAGGGATTGCAGCAGGTATTCCATCTGTTCTTGTTGATGGTATGGATCCACTTGCAGTATATGCGGCTGTTAAAGATGCGCGTGAGCGTGCAATCAACGGTGAAGGTCCAACATTGATCGAAACACTTTGCTACCGTTACGGTCCACATACAATGGCCGGTGATGACCCGACTCGCTACCGTACATCTGACCTTGATACAGAGTGGGAGAAAAAAGATCCGCTTGTTCGTTTCCGCAAATACTTAGAAGCAAAAGGTCTATGGAACGAAGAAAAAGAAACAGAAGTAATTGAACGCGCGAAAGAAGAAATCAAAGACGCGATCAAAAAAGCGGATGAAACGCCAAAACAAAAAGTAACAGACCTTATGAAAAATATGTACGAAGAAATGCCAGCAAACTTAAAAGAACAATATGCAATCTACACTGAAAAGGAGTCGAAGTAAGCCATGGCACAAATGACAATGATTCAAGCGATTACGGATGCCTTGCGCGTAGAGCTTAAAAATGACGAAAACGTCCTTGTTTTCGGCGAAGACGTCGGCGTTAACGGCGGCGTATTCCGTGCAACAGAAGGCCTTCAAAAAGAATTCGGGGAAGATCGCGTTTTCGATACGCCGCTTGCAGAATCTGGAATCGGTGGTTTAGCTGTCGGTCTTGCTTTAGAAGGGTTCCGCCCAGTACCAGAGCTTCAGTTTTTCGGATTTGTTTACGAAGTAATGGATTCTATTAACGGACAACTTGCACGTATGCGTTACCGTTCAGGCGGAACTTATTCTGCTCCTGTAACGTTCCGTTCTCCATTTGGCGGCGGCGTTCACACACCAGAACTTCATGCGGACAGCTTGGAAGGATTGGTAGCACAGCAGCCTGGTTTAAAAGTAGTTATTCCTTCTACTCCTTACGAAGCAAAAGGACTTTTGATCTCTGCTATTCGTGACAACGATCCGGTTATTTTCTTAGAGCACATGAAATTGTACCGTTCATTCCGTGAAGAGGTGCCAGAAGAAGAATACACAATTCCTCTTGGAAAAGCAGCAGTAAAACGTGAAGGTACAGATCTTTCGATCATTACGTACGGCGCAATGGTTCATGAATCTCTTAAAGCAGCAGAAGCGCTTGAAAAAGAAGGACATTCTGTTGAAGTAATCGATCTTCGTACGATCCAGCCGCTTGATATCGAAACAATCATCGCTTCAGTTGAGAAAACAGGACGCGCTATCGTTGTTCAAGAAGCGCAAAAACAAGGCGGTATTGCAGCGAACGTTGTAGCAGAAATCAACGATCGTGCAATTTTAAGCCTGGAAGCTCCTGTTCTCCGTGTAGCAGCACCGGATACTGTGTTCCCATTCTCACAGGCCGAGGGTGTATGGCTTCCAAACCATAAAGATGTTATCGAAACAGCGAAAAAAGTTCTTCAATTTTAATCATACTTAATTCATGAAAAGGAGGCAGTGCCTCCTTTTCAAAATTCAATTATTAGGAGGCTGAATGCATTGGCATTTGAATTTAAATTACCAGACATCGGTGAAGGTATTCACGAAGGTGAAATCGTCAAGTGGTTTGTAAAGCCAGGTGACAAAGTAGCGGAAGATGACGTACTTTGCGAAGTACAAAACGATAAAGCAGTTGTTGAGATCCCGTCACCAGTTGCGGGTACAGTAGAAGAAGTACTGGTTGAAGAGGGCACTACAGCAATCGTTGGCGATACATTAATCAAATTTGACGCTCCCGGATACGAAGATTTGAAATTCAAAGGCGACGATCACGGCGACGAAGGCGAAGCAAAAACAGAAGCGCAAGTTCAGTCTTCTTTAGAAGGCGGTCAAAACATTGATAAAGCACCTGTTGAAGAAGCGCCGAAAGAGTCTACAGGTCCTATTCACACAGGCCCGGCTCAAACACAGGAAGAAGTAGACCCGAACCGCCGCATCATTGCAATGCCATCTGTACGTAAATACGCACGTGAGAAAAATGTAAACATTGCTCAAGTAGCAGGCAGCGGTAAAAACGGCCGTATTGTGAAAGAAGATATTGATGCATTCGTGAACGGCGGTGCGAACACTTCTGCACAAGCTGAAGCAGCTGTACAACAAGAAGCTCCAGCAGCGAAAGAAGAGTCAAAACCAGCAGCGGCAGCAGCGATTCCAGAAGGCGAGTTCCCAGAAACACGCGAAAAAATGAGCGGCATCCGCAAAGCAATCGCCAAAGCGATGGTCAACTCAAAACATACAGCACCACACGTTACTCTAATGGATGAAATAGAAGTAACCGAGTTGTGGGCACACCGCAAAAAGTTCAAAGATATTGCGGCGGAAAAAGGCGTAAAATTAACGTTCCTTCCATACGTTGTAAAAGCTTTGACGAGTGCGCTTCGTGAATTCCCTGCGCTTAACACATCCATCGATGATGCAACAAGCGAAATTGTTCATAAGCACTATTACAACATTGGTATCGCAGCTGATACTGAAAAAGGCTTGATGGTACCAGTTGTGAAAAATGCAGACCGTAAATCAATGTTTACGATCTCTAACGAAATCAATGAACTTGCTGTAAAAGCACGTGACGGCAAATTGGCTCCTGCAGAAATGAAAGGCGCATCTTGCACAATCACCAATATCGGTTCTGCCGGCGGACAATGGTTTACACCAGTTATCAACCATCCAGAAGTAGCAATTTTGGGTATTGGACGCATTGCTGAAAAACCAATTGTAAAAAATGGTGAAATTGTAGCGGCACCTGTGTTAGCATTATCTTTGAGCTTTGATCATCGTATGATTGACGGAGCGACTGCACAAAATGCGTTGAATCACATTAAACGGTTGTTAAACAACCCAGAACTTTTACTAATGGAGGCGTAAGAGATGGTAGTAGGAGATTTCCCAATTGAAACAGACACTATAGTAATTGGTTCAGGCCCTGGCGGTTATGTAGCGGCAATCCGCGCAGCACAGCTTGGACAAAAAGTAACGATCGTCGAAAAAGAAAATCTTGGAGGCGTCTGCTTAAACGTAGGCTGTATTCCTTCTAAAGCTCTTTTAACAGCAGCTCACCGTTTCGAGCAGGCGAAACACTCTGACGATATCGGTATCATTGCTGAAGCTGTTTCTGTAAACTTCGACAAAGTACAAGAGTGGAAAGCTAGCGTCGTGAACAAGCTTACAGGCGGCGTTGAAGGTCTTCTAAAAGGAAACAAAGTGGAAATCGTTCGCGGTGAAGCTTATTTCAACGATGCGAACACTCTTCGTGTTATGGGTGAAGATTCTGCACAAACGTATACATTTAAAAATGCGATCATTGCTACTGGATCACGCCCAATTGAAATTCCAAACTTTAAATTTTCAAACCGCGTTATTGATTCAACAGGCGCATTATCACTAAAAGAAATCCCTAAAAAAATGGTTGTTGTCGGCGGCGGCTACATCGGCTCTGAGCTTTCAACAGCATATGCGGATTTTGGAACAGAAGTAACAATCCTTGAAGGCGCTCCTGAAATTCTTGGCGGCTTTGAAAAACAAATGTCTTCTATTGTTAAACGTAACATGAAGAAAAAAGGCATCGAAATCGTAACGAGTGCGATGGCTAAATCTGCTGTAGAAACAGAAAACGGCGTAAAAGTAACATACGAAGCAGGCGGAAAAGAAGAAACAATTGAAGCGGATTACGTACTTGTTACAGTAGGCCGTCGTCCGAACACGGATGAAATGGGTCTTGAAGGCGTTGGCGTGAAAGTAGCAGAGCGCGGCTTGGTAGAAGTTGACAAACAGTGCCGTACAAGTGTAGAAAACATTTACGCAATCGGCGATATCATTTCGGGACCTCCTTTAGCCCACAAAGCATCTTACGAAGGTAAGATTGCTGCTGAGGCGATTGCAGGGGAAAAATCTGAAGTGGATTACCTTGCGATTCCAGCGGTTTGCTTTACAGAGCCAGAACTTGCAACAGTTGGATACAGTGAAGCACAAGCAAAAGAAGAAAATATCGAAATCGTATCTGCGAAATTCCCATTCGCAGCGAATGGCCGTGCGCTTGCGCTTAACAGCACAGACGGCTTCGTAAAAGTGGTATCACGCAAAGAAGACGGACTGATTATCGGCGCGCAAATCGCTGGTTCAGGTGCTTCAGATATGGTTGCAGAGCTTGGTCTTGCGATTGAAGCAGGTATGACACTTGAAGATGTAGCGATGACAATCCATGCTCACCCTACGCTTGCTGAAATGACAATGGAAGCAGCAGAAGTAGCACTTGGAACACCAATTCACATCGTAAAATAATCGAATGATTACATTGAAACCCCTGGTTTCCTTATTTTAGGAAACCGGGGGTTTTTTGTCCCGTTTTTAAATATGTTATACAATTAGAGCTTGAAATTTAAAATGTGTTATATTATTATTAACTCAAGAAACATAAATCGCTTTCAAAAACAAAAACAGGAGGTTATAAAACATGGGAACAATCATCTGCAAGTCATGCAAAGCAACAATTGAGCATTTCGAAGAAGAAAAGGTGACAGTTTTATACTCTCATTGTGGCTGTGATCATGAAACTGAAAGTGACGACTGAACGGATAGCAAAAATGAGCCGCTCCAAGTGGATATAAATTTATTAAACATAAATCGCTTTCAAAAACAAAAACAGGGGGTTATAAAACATGGGAACAATCATCTGCAAGTTATGCAAAGCAACAATTGAGCATTTCGAAGAAGAAAAGGTGACAGTTTTATACTCTCATTGTGGCTGTGATCATGAAACAGAGAGTGATGACTGAACGGATATATAAAGAGCCGCTCCAACTGGAGCGGCTCTTTTTTTAATAAATCGGCTTGCGTTCGCGGATTACACGTAATGTTTTTAATTCTTCATCTTCAGGGCCTTGAACAGGAAGTCCGGCTGCTACGTTTTCTTTTACATAACGCAGGTTTTCTTCGGTAATGATTTCACCCGGAATAAAAATTGGGATACCCGGCGGGTAAACCATCATAAATTCTGCCATAATCCGGCCTGCTGATTCATCAAGTGGGACGGTTTCTGTCTCGGCATAAAAAGCTTCGCGAGGAGACAGTGCTAACAGCGGGATATCCGGCAGCATTACATGCGCATATCTAGACTGAACAGTGCCTTTAAAGGAAGCTGCCATTTCAGTTAAAGCTTTCACAAGCAGTTCACAATCTTCTTTCGTATCCCCTGGTGTAATAATGCAGAGAATGTTGTATAAATCACTGAGCTCTACCTCGATGTTATAACGGTCCCGGAGCCATTTTTCTGCATCATGTCCGCTTATACCAAGGTTCTTAACAGAAACAATCAGTTTGGTCGGGTCATAATCATACGTGGCTTTTGAGCCTAGAATTTCTTCACCTACACAATACAGGTGATCAATTTCGTTTATTTTTTTTCGTGTTTCCTGCGCGTGTTTCAGGGTCTGCTCAATAATTTGATGCCCGTTGATCGCAAGGTGTCTCCGTGCGGTGTCAAGGGAAGCAAGCAGGATATAAGACGTAGATGTCGTTGTCAGCATGCTCAAAATCGTCTGTACACGATTTACGGATACAAGTCCTTCGCGTACATTTAAGATAGAGCTCTGGGTCATAGAACCGCCCAGCTTATGCACACTCGTGGCCGCCATATCGGCTCCTGCCTGCATAGCCGAAATCGGGAGGTCTTCATGAAAATGGATATGAACACCGTGTGCTTCGTCGACAAGAACGGGAACGTTGAATGAATGGGCAATATCAACGATTTGTTTTAAGTCGCCCGCAATGCCGAAGTACGTCGGGTTAATCACGAGCAGGCCTTTTGCATCCGGATGCTCTGTTAATGCCCGAGTAACAGACTCGGTTGTAATACCATGTGAAATTCCTAAATCTTTGTCAATTTCAGGATGAATAAAGATCGGAACTGCACCAGAAAATACAATCGCGGTCATAATGGACTTATGAACATTACGCGGTACAATGATTTTTTCACCAGGTCCGCAAACGGCCATAATCATTGTCATAATAGCTCCACTTGTTCCTTGAACAGAGAAAAACGTATGGTCAGCACCAAATGCCTCGGCAGCCAGCTGCTGGGCTTCTTTAATGATACCGTGCGGTTGATGGAGGTCATCAAGGGGTGCAATATTAATTAAATCAATGGAAAGCGCATTTTCTCCGATAAATTCTTTGAAGACGGGGTCCATTCCGTTTCCTTTTTTATGACCTGGAATATGAAATTGAACTGGGTTCCGTTCGGCGTGGCGAAGAAGCCCGTCAAATAATGGTGTTTCGTGTTGTGACAACGCCATTTCCACCTCTTTTCTAATCATTCGCTAAAGCAAAAGAATTATAGCACTTTGCATGGTCCTTGCAAAGAAATTTTTCTTCCCAAGCAAGGAGATGACTTGTACAAAAGCGAATAAATAAAGGGAGGTGAGAAAAATGGAATATTCGTACCCGTTTTCAACGGACTGGTCAACGGAAGAAGTGATTGATGTTGTTTCCTTTTTCGAAGCCATTGAACAGGCTTATGAAAAAGGAATTGCCAAAGAAACGTTAATGGAGCGGTATCGCCGCTTTAAAGAAATTGTGCCAGGAAAAGCAGAAGAAAAGCGCATTTGCAATGAGTTTGAAGAAGTAAGCGGCTATTCTTCCTACCGGGCTGTTCAAAAAATGAAGCAGGCTCCTGAACAAGCGAAAATACGCATGTAAATACAGCAGCCCATTTCGGCAGAGGAAATGGGCTGCTGTTTATTTATAAGCAAGCTGATAAATAGGAAGAAGTGTTTTAAACGTTTCTTTAATAAGGGTATAAAGTGCTTCTCCATCCTGCAGAACTGGGTCATCCGCTTGAATGTGGCGGCCAATTAAAAGCTCCGCTTTTTTTACATCCTGGAACCGCTCGAGAGCCTGTTCAACGTCCAGCTCTTCCCATGTTTGAGCGTCTTTTTTTAAATGATCGAGAGACACCACATAGTCAGCCGGTATCGTATTTTGGAGCATCTGCTGATGAGTTAAGAAGGCTTGGGCAATTTCTTTTTTACGCGGCAGCTCGTAAATAAAAGCAAGCCAAACGAAAACATGATCGTCAAACAAGCCGACTTGAAAATGGGGGTGCTGCTTATATCCACGTTTGTTATCTGCTACAGCAAGCCATGTATCGTTTGGCGGATTCACTTTACGTCGCGCGTGGCGTGCAATGTGCAAAAACATTTCCTGTCCGAGCAGTGCTGCCAAATCATCGGCCAGGGCGCTGCCGAGCTGATTGAATTTCGGCTGGATCCGTTCCTGTATGGCAGTCATTCTTTCTATAAGACCATTTATTTGGAAGGTCTGAAAATCTTCTTCTGTAAAACCGGTAAAATTCATGAGAGTGTAATCCTTTCCTGCAAATCATTTTTCATTCTTATGTTACCATATCGTGAGAAGTTGGAAAAACTTGATAAGCCTTTTTATTTCGTGTAAGGTGATAAAAAACGGAATAGAAGTGAGACGGGGGCTGTATCATGGCGAATTGGACAAAAATAGACCAAATGGTAAAACGGTGGATTCAGGAAGCCGGCACAAATATACGAGCATCCTTTACTGATTCGCTCACCATTCAGGCAAAGTCAAATCCGAATGATTTAGTGACAAATGTAGACCAGGAAACAGAGCGGTTTTTTATAGAGAATATCCGCTCCCACTTTCCAGATCATCGTATTTTAGGGGAAGAAGGCCAGGGAGATCAAATCAAATCGCTTGATGGTGTGATATGGATAATCGACCCGATTGACGGTACGATGAATTTTGTTCACCAGCAGCGTAATTTCGCCATCTCTATCGGTATTTATGAGGACGGTATCGGCCGGCTTGGATACATATATGACATTGTTCATGACGAGCTTTATCATGCCAGAAAAGGACATGGGGCCTGGATGAACGATACACCGCTTCAAAAACTCGAACAAGTACCGGTTGAAACGGCTATATTAGGGATTAGTGCCACATGGCTGATTAACAATCGGCATTTTGATCAAAACAAACTCATCCAGCTGGCGAAAGATGTGCGCGGAGTAAGATCATACGGATCAGCAGCGCTGGAACTTGCTTATGTAGCTTCGGGGCGTTTAAGCGCCTATATTACAATGCGGAATGCGCCGTGGGATTTTGCCGGCGGTAAAATGATTGTCGAAGAAGCGGGCGGCATTGTGAGCACGATTAGCGGAGAAGAAATTGATATGCTTTCCATCAATCCGGTTTTTGCGGCAGCGCCAGGTCTTTATGAAGACATTTTAAAGAAATATTTGAGCTAAGAAAAAAGGAACAGCGCTTTATGCGGCTGTTCCTTTTTATTGTAAGCAGTCCGTTATATGTAGGGCGTTACTCGGCCCGGCACCAGGCATTGTTACCTTGTACCTTTTTATAATTTGCCTGCCCGGCGCATTTTCGCTTTGTACGAAAATCCAAATCCCATAACAGCGAGAAGCAGGATAATAGAGAGCGCGCCGCCTAAAATACTTCCTTCACCGATGGCAATACCGATGCCAATCATGCATGCAGCGGCTAAAACAGCAAATCCTAAAAACGGCCATTGAATAGTAGGCAAAGTGCAGACCTCCTTTTTGTCTATTGTAGTACAACGAGATCTTTTTTTGCAATGCTGCTTTTTCCAAATAGGCATCGTGGTTATGATGTGGTATAATAGTTCAGTTAATGGAAACCGAACAAAACGAAGTTTCTAGAAAAGGCAGGAGGAAATAGGTTGAAAACAAGAAACGATTTACGGAACATCGCGATTATCGCCCACGTTGACCACGGAAAAACAACGCTGGTCGATCAGTTATTGAAGCAGTCAGGTATTTTTCGTTCAAATGAGCATGTAGAAGAGCGCGCGATGGATTCAAACGACCTTGAACGCGAACGCGGTATTACAATTCTCGCTAAAAATACTGCGATTCAATATAAAGATACAAAAATCAACATTTTGGATACACCAGGACACGCTGACTTCGGCGGCGAAGTAGAGCGGATCATGAAAATGGTTGACGGTGTTTTACTTGTTGTCGATGCGTATGAAGGCTGCATGCCTCAGACACGCTTCGTATTGAAAAAAGCACTAGAGCAAAATTTGCGTCCAATTGTTGTTGTTAACAAAATTGACCGTGATTTTGCCCGTCCGGCAGAAGTAGTAGATGAAGTACTTGAGCTTTTCATTGAGCTTGATGCAAACGATGAGCAGCTTGAATTCCCGGTTATTTATGCGTCTGGTATTAACGGAACTGCAAGTACAGATCCCGAAAAACAAGATGAAAACATGGAAGCACTATACGAAGCGATTATCGAACATATCCCGGCACCGGTTGATAACAGTGACGAGCCGCTTCAATTCCAGGTAGCTCTTCTTGATTACAATGACTATTTAGGCCGTATTGGAATCGGCCGTGTTTTCCGCGGCGAAATGTCTGTTGGACAGTCTGTAGCGTTAATGAAGCTTGACGGTAAAGTAAAACAGTTCCGTGTAACAAAAATGTTTGGCTTCCTTGGATTAAAACGGGTTGAAATTGAAACGGCAAAAGCCGGCGATCTTGTAGCCGTTTCCGGCATGGAAGATATTAACGTTGGTGAAACAGTTACACCAATGGAGCATCAAGAAGCACTTCCGGTACTTCGCATTGATGAGCCAACATTGCAAATGAACTTCCTTGTAAACAACAGCCCATTCGCTGGCCGCGAAGGGAAATTTGTTACATCAAGAAAAATCGAAGAACGTCTTCATGCACAGCTTGAAACGGATGTCAGCCTTCGTGTTGAAAATACCGCTTCTCCAGATGAGTGGATCGTATCAGGGCGTGGCGAGCTTCACTTATCCATTTTAATTGAAAACCTTCGCCGTGAAGGATTCGAGCTTCAAGTATCGAAGCCGCAGGTTATCGTTCGCGAAATTGATGGAGTTCAATGTGAACCGGTTGAACGCGTTCAAATTGACGTGCCGGAAGAATACACCGGCTCTATCATCGAATCAATGGGTGAGCGTAAAGGTGAAATGCTCGACATGATCAACAATGGAAACGGCCAGGTCCGCTTGATTTTCATGGTGCCTGCACGTGGATTGATCGGATACACAACAGAGTTTTTAACCATGACACGCGGTTACGGCATTATTAACCACACGTTTGACAGCTATCAGCCAATGCAAAAAGGACGCATCGGCGGCCGCCGTCAGGGCGTTCTTGTATCGCAGGAAACTGGAAAAGCATCAACATACGGCATCATGGGTGTGGAAGACCGTGGAACGATTTTTGTCGAAGCGGGTACAGAAATTTATGCCGGTATGATCGTGGGCGAACATACACGTGACAATGATTTAACGGTAAATATCGCAAAAACAAAACAGGCAACCAATGTCCGTTCTGCCAACAAAGATCAAACCGCTACAATGAAAAAGCCGCGCATTATGTCTCTTGAAGAAGCGCTTGAGTACTTGAATGATGATGAATACTGCGAATTAACGCCGGAATCGATCCGTCTTCGCAAAAAAATCCTAGATAAAAACGAACGTGAGCGCGCAGCGAAAAAGAATAAGCAGGACTAAGCATTAAGCATAAGGATAGGGAGGAATGAGTGTGGAAGGATTGGAACATGTCGGCCCGCTTCTTCGGGCTCTTATTGAATCATTTGGTGTTCAAACAGCGATCTATATTTACTGGGCTGTTTTAATTGCCCTCTCCATTCTCGTTTATAATCTCGGGTTTGCAAAAAAACTAAAAATGTGGCAAAACGCCATCGTTTATGTTTCCCTTGCGGCCGGCTCCCTGCTGCTTTTAATCCTGTCTTACCAGCTGCCGGTTGTTGAAAGCCTGATTGTAGCTGCCCTTGTGTTAGGGGCGTATAAATTCAGGCTGAGAAAGTATCAAAAACAAGAAAAAACCACACGCTGAATAAAGCGGGAGGCTTATGCCTCCCGCTTTATTTTTTGCCCGTACAGACCAAGGACAAGGGCATATGAAGCATGTCCTGCTGCCCACCAGCCAAAAGCCTGTCCATCGTACGGAGCAGCAACGGGCTTGTGGGAAAGTATAGATAAAGGGTAGTACAGAAAAACAGTCGGCAGCACAAGAACAAAAGCAGTTGTAAAAGGCCGCTTCGTTTTGGAAAGCAGTCCCAAAAAAACAGCTGTAATCGAAAAAGAAAGAAGTAAGTGAAAGAGAAATTCCATCCATTCCGGCCACACAATTCGGTTAAGAAGAGGAATGAAATCAACGTTCAGCAGTAAGGTATACACTTTCTTTCCTGTAAGCCATTCGGCTGCCTTTAAAAAAAAGCCAAGCACTATTCCTCCTGCAGTGCCAGCCAACAGAAGGCTTTTTATGAAAGCCACTCTTTTTCTTTTCCAGAACGATAAACAAAAAACTGTCCTGTACGGATTCGCTGCTCGGTTTTTTCCGCAATACGTGCCCGGCATGCTTCACACATATAGGTATGAATGGGCCGGTTGCGCAGCTTTTTAGCAGAAGGCAATTGATCGTCAATTGATTCAATTTTGTCACACATTATGCATTTTACTCTCATAGAGGCACCTCCGTTTTACAAGTAGTATAACATGGGAGAGGGCAGCATATAGAAATGCAGATAGAATATCGGTATAATAGGAGAAAAGTCAGAAGGAGCGGTGGCGTTGGCAAATCGAAACGAACCATATTTAATACCGGAATTGTTCGAAGCACTTCAATCGGAACGCCTTTCATTTTTTTCGACAGTAGATGCGGAAACAGGGGCCCCTTTTATGAATGCGATTTCCTGGGTGTATGCTTTAAATGATACAACGCTGCGTATAGCGGTAGACAGCCGTTCAAAAATCATCCATAATATTCATAAAAATGCACTGGTTTCCCTGGCTGTTTTTGCCTCCGAATCGGCTTATACAATCAGTGGTAGTGCAAAAATCCTATCTTCTCATTTAGAGGGAGTACCGTTAAAAACATCCGTTATCGAAGTGTCTATTAAAGAAGTGCGGGATGTTATGTTTTATGGATCAAGAATTACAGTAGAACCTGTTTCCGAAAAAACATACGATTTACAGGCAGCCGAAAAGCTGGACGGGCAAATTATGGAAGCTTTAAAACAGGAAACGATTCAATAACGTTATTTTGGCTATATAAGGAGTTCGAACATTTTGAGATTAGTCGCTGTGTCATCCATCCAAGAAAATGTCTTTCTTGCTGAAAATGTTTTAAACAGCAAAGGACAAATACTGCTGAAGGCAGGTGCTGAGCTCACACCGCCTATCGTGAAGCGGCTGTACTCGCTTGGTATTTCATACGTATACATTGAAGATGCACGTACGGATGACATCTATATTCGTCCGGTTTTAACAGAAGGGACAAGAAGAGAAGCTCTCTGTGTTATGTCGGAAGCGTTTAATCAAGTGAAACAAGACTTATCGGCAGATTCACCGAAATTTGGCTTTCATAAAATGGAAAAAAAGTTTGTTTCTGTTGTCCGTGATATTACCAGGCAGATCAGAAGCCGAAAAGAAGCGATTGATTTATTGACCCACTTATATGCCCATGATGATTATATTTTTACTCATTCACTAAACGTGACCATTTACACACTGGCGCTCAGTATGAAACTGAAAAATTTAACACCAAAACAAACAGAAGAAATCGGCTTAGGGGCAATGCTGCACGATGTAGGAAAAATGCTGATTCCGTTAACCATTTTAAAAAAGCCTTCAAAGCTGACAAGTGACGAATTTACTATTATGAAATCTCATACAGAATTAGGCTTTGAGCTGCTTCGGAAAGAACACGGGCTGCCGCTGACTGCAGCCCATTGTGCACTTCAGCACCATGAGCGCTTAAACGGTTCTGGCTATCCGCGCAGCTTAAAGGGAAATGAAATTCATATTTTTGGGAAAATGATTGGGATTGCCGATGTATACGACGCGGTAACCTCAAATCGAACTTATCGCAAAGCGATGCTGCCGCATGAAGGAATGGAAATTTTATATGCAGGGTCGGGAACCGAGTTTGAAACGGAGTATATTGAAAAATTCCGCAAAGCGATCGTGATGTATCCAACAGGTTTAACCGTATGGCTTACAGACGGCCGGAAGGGTATTGTGTGCGAGCAGAATGAGCATGTCAGCGACCGGCCTGTTTTGCTTATTTTGGAAGAAGGCGGACACAACTTAAAGGTGCCTTATAAGGTGAATCTAGCAGTTGAAACAACCGTTTTTATAAAAGAAACGGATACAACATTGTCTGGTACATAAAAAATCCATCTGCCCGAAGGCAGATGGATTTTTACTGAACAGAAACAGCCGTTACATTTTTGATCGGACAGTCACGGTTTGATCCATCTTTCAGTAAGACATAAACGGGGCCGTCTTCCCGCAGCGGTTTTCCTTTAAAGGAAAACTGCATGATGAGCGAGTCCGCTTCTGCAAGAGGAAATGAAAAAGAACCGTCCTTTGTTTCGATCACAATTTGGGAAGCGCTGTCTGACGGCACCGCATTTTTTAAAAAGGGTGAAAGCGGCACGCCGAATGTGCTGGTGAGCACTTTTTCTTTTTCATATTTTTTTTCGGATTTAATCGTCGGCGGAAAAACCGCACCTTCCCGAATTTCTTTTTCCCAAAATTTTGATGTGCTTTTTATGTATTCTTGCTCTGTGTCCCGTTCAGGCTGAGGTGATGAGGAAAAAAAGTCGTCTAAATCAATGCGGCGGTCGTCGAAGATCCACACACCAGGGTCAAGAGTGAGCGGAAACGATACGTTTCCTTTGATGGGAATGATTTGCTCCATCGAATCATATCTCCTTTATGTAAGTGAACTATGTTTCCTCATAAGTATAGCGTGAAAATTTTGTGTTGTCAGTCTACCTGTTAAAATTCCTTGCAAATTCCCTGTATTAACGATAAAATCTTTTAATATACAGTGATTCCATTCTTGGAACAGGGGGAGAAATTATGGCATCTGAAATGAAAATAGACCATCGGGAAAAGGCCTACTCTCTGTTGCAGGCGGATGCGGAAAAAATTTTGCGTCTCATCAAAGTGCAAATGGACAATTTAACGATGCCGCAATGTCCTTTATACGAGGAAGTGCTTGACACTCAAATGTTCGGCTTATCCCGTGAAATAGACTTCGCTATACGTCTCGGACTGGTAGATGAAGCAGATGGCAAACAGCTGATTGACTCACTTGAGCAAGAACTTTCAGCATTGCATGAAGCATCCGTTGACCGGTAAACAGACAGAAAACTCAAACAGCTGTTTGAGTTTTTTTAACTTAACGAGTATCGCTTATCGGTAAGCGCATGAATGGAAGGTTTGTATGTGGAAAAGAAATTTAAAATCATATGATTATCCGTTAGCGGCCGTGTTTTGTATTTTATGTTTATTTGGGCTGATGATGATTTTTAGTGCAAGTTCAGTAATGGCCGTTCAGCGGTGGGGACTTGAAAGTGGTTATTTTTATGATAAGCAAAAGATACATATTCTTATGGCTTTTATCGCTTTTGGCGTTGTATCCTTTTTTCCGTACCAGCGTTTAAGAGCGAAGCGGTTTCAGCAATGGATGCTGGCAGGCATGTTTGGAATGCTGCTTTTACTGTTTGCATTTGGACATGTATCAAATAATGCCCAGAGCTGGTTTCAAATAGGAGCGCGTTCGATTCAGCCGTCAGAGTTTGCTAAATTGGTTGTCATTCTTTATATGGCTGCCATATTTTCAAAAAAACAAAAAAATATTAACTCGCTTAACAACAGTATTGCGCCGCCAGTTATTATGCTTTTTAGCATTTGTTTCCTTGTAGCGCTTCAGCCTGACTTCGGAACGGCTGCGATCATTTTTGCAATCGGGTTGACAATCGTCTTAACATCCGGTATAAAAATGAAAAAGCTTGTTAAGTTTATGCTGTTGATTGGTATTTTTTCCCTGTTCTTGTCGCCGCTGTTCTTTTGGCAAAAAGATGAAATTTTGTCTGAAGAGCGAATGGGGCGTCTAACAAGTTATTTAGATCCTTTTAAATATGAGCAGGGTGATGGCTATCATCTAGTGAATTCCTATCTTGCGATTGGCTCGGGCGGACTGACCGGTCGGGGACTTGGCCAAAGTGTACAAAAGCTTGGCTACTTACCGGAGCCGCACACAGATTTTATCATGGCGATTATCGCTGAAGAACTGGGAATCTTGGGAGTCATTTTTGCCATAGGCGGTATTTTATTTATCGTGTTACACGGCCTTCGTATTGCCGTGAAAAGTCCTGATTCGTTTGGTTCAATGCTTGCAGTCGGCGTGTCTTCGATGATTGGGATACAGTCATTTATCAATCTCGGCGGCATGTCAGGGGTCATCCCTATTACGGGAGTTCCGTTGCCATTTATCAGTTATGGCGGATCTTCTTTACTGCTGCTCTCAATTTCACTTGGTATTTTGGCTAACATATCGATGCAGTCAAAATACGAAAAAAACTATAATTCTTAAAAATAAAAAGGTTCAAAGATTTGAACCTTTTTATATATAATTTTATCAACAGATCAGGGGAGAGATGAAGATGAAAAAAATCAGCAAAGTGCTGGTGGCAAACAGGGGAGAAATTGCCATCCGCGTATTCCGCGCCTGCACAGAACTACATATCCGGACAGTAGCTGTTTACTCGAAGGAAGATTCAGGTTCATATCATCGCTATAAGGCCGACGAAGCATACTTGGTAGGAGAAGGAAAAAAACCAATTGATGCTTATCTTGATATCGAGGGGATTATTGAAATTGCCAAGCAGGCAGAGGTTGATGCCATTCATCCCGGCTACGGATTTTTATCTGAAAATATCGAATTTGCGAAACGTTGTGAAGAGGAAGGTATTATCTTTATTGGACCAAAATCCGCTCACCTTGATATGTTTGGCGATAAAGTAAAAGCACGCACACAGGCGATCAACGCAGAAATTCCGGTTATTCCAGGCACTGATGGACCGGTTGGCAGCTTAGATGAAGTCATTGAATTCGGGAAAAATTACGGCTTCCCTATTATCATCAAAGCGGCTCTTGGCGGCGGCGGCCGCGGCATGCGGATTGTTCAAAACCTCGGAGAAGTGCGTGAAGCATACGACCGTGCGAAGTCTGAAGCCAAAGCAGCCTTTGGTAATGACGAAGTGTATGTAGAAAAATTTGTTCAAAATCCAAAGCACATTGAAGTGCAAATTATCGGCGACCATGAAGGAAATGTCGTTCATTTGTATGAGCGTGACTGTTCGGTTCAGCGCCGTCACCAAAAAGTAGTAGAGGTAGCACCAGCCGTTTCGATTTCAGAAGACCTGCGTGACCGTATCTGTGAAGCAGCTGTGAAGCTGATGGAAAAGGTGGACTACTTGAACGCGGGAACCGTGGAGTTCTTAACCGCAGGTGAAGACTTTTACTTTATCGAAGTTAACCCGCGCATTCAGGTTGAACATACGATTACGGAGCTGATTACAGGAATCGATATCGTGCAGACGCAGATCCTCGTAGCAGAAGGCCACGGACTGCACAGCGACAAGGTCGGCATTCCTGAGCAGAAAGACATTCGCACTATGGGGTATGCCATTCAGTCACGTGTTACAACAGAAGATCCTGAAAACGGCTTTATGCCGGATACGGGCCGTATCATGGCTTACCGTTCCGGCGGCGGCTACGGTGTCCGCCTGGATGCCGGTAACAGCTTCCAGGGTGCGGTAATCACGCCATACTATGATTCACTGCTTGTAAAAGTATCGACGTTTGCGATGACTTTTGAACAGGCCGCATCTAAGATGCTGCGGAACCTGCAGGAATTCCGGATCCGCGGAATTAAAACAAATATTCCGTTTTTGGAAAACGTTATGCGCCATGAGGATTTTATTTCAGGCAACTATGATACGTCTTTTATTGACAAATCACCTGAGCTGTTTGTATTCCCGAAACGAAAAGACCGCGGAACAAAAATGCTCAATTATATCGGCACCGTCACAGTGAATGGATTCCCAGGTGTGGAACAGAAGAAAAAGCCTGTCTTTGACACGCCGCGCATCCCGAAAGTCAAACTGTCCGAAAAACCGGCACACGGAACGAAGCAGATCCTGGACGAGCAGGGAGCAGACGGTCTTGTAAACTGGGTAAAAGAACAAAAAGAAGTGCTATTAACAGATACGACAATGCGCGATGCCCATCAGTCACTGCTTGCAACACGTATCCGCACAACGGATCTGACTCATATCGCACCGGCAACGGCCCGCCTTCTTCCAGAATTGTTCTCAATGGAAATGTGGGGAGGAGCGACGTTTGATGTGGCGTATCGCTTCCTGAAAGAAGATCCTTGGAAGCGTCTTGAAACGCTTCGCAAGCAGGTACCGAACATTCTCTTCCAAATGCTGCTTCGCGCATCGAATGCGGTTGGCTACAAAAACTATCCGGACAACGTCATTAAAGAGTTTGTCCAGCAGTCTGCCGATTCTGGCATTGACGTATTCCGTATTTTCGACAGCTTAAACTGGGTGAAAGGCATGGAGGTTGCCATCGATGCAGTCCGCCAGTCCGGTAAAATTGCCGAAGCGACGATTTGCTATACAGGCGATATCGATGATCCATCCCGTGCGAAATACAATGTAGAATACTACAAAAACATGGCGAAAGAGCTGGAAGCACAGGGTGCCCATATTCTGGGTATTAAAGATATGGCCGGCCTTTTGAAGCCGCAGGCTGCCTACCGCCTGATTTCCGAATTGAAAGAAGCGGTTGATATTCCGGTTCACCTGCATACGCACGATACTAGCGGCAACGGTGTGCTGATGTACACGAAAGCGATTGAAGCGGGTGTGGATATCGTTGATACGGCTCTCAGCACAATGGCGGGGCTTACATCACAGCCAAGCGCTAATACGCTTCATTATGCACTTGAAGGAACAGACCGGGCTCCATCTGTCAGCATCGATGCGCTTGAAAAGGTTTCTTACTACTGGGAAGATGTCCGCAAGTTTTATGCGCCGTTTGAAAGCGGCATGCTTGCGCCGCATACAGAAATTTACGAGCATGAAATGCCAGGCGGCCAGTATTCGAACCTTCAGCAGCAGGCGAAAGGCGTCGGCCTTGGCGACCGCTGGGATGAAGTAAAAGATATGTACCGCCGCGTGAACCTGATGTTTGGTGATATTGTCAAGGTAACGCCGTCTTCTAAAGTAGTCGGGGATATGGCTCTCTTTATGGTGCAGAATGACCTAACGGAGGAAGAAGTGCTGCTTCGCGGCGACAAAATTGATTTCCCTGACTCTGTGATTGAACTGTTTGAAGGCTATCTTGGCCAGCCGGTTGGCGGCTTCCCAGAGCAGCTGCAGAAAGTCATCTTAAAAGGAAGATCACCGATCACCGTACGTCCGGGTGAACTTTTGGAAGACGTTGATTTCGATGCCCTTCGCAAAGAGCTGGAGCAGGAAATCGGGGAAGAACCAACGGATCATGATGTGATTGCGTATGCCCTGTATCCAAAAGTGTTTACAGATTATGCAAAAGTAAAAGCACAGTATGGCGATATTTCGGTTCTCGATACACCGACGTTCCTGTACGGCATGCGTCTCGGTGAAGAAAAAGAAATCGAGATTGAAACAGGAAAAACACTCATTGTGAAACTCGTTTCGATCGGTCACCCGCAGGCGGATGGAACACGCATTTTAAGCTTCGAACTGAATGGCCAGCCGCGTGATGTGGTGATTAAAGATGAAAGCATCAAATCAGCCGTCAATGCGAAAGTGAAAGCTGATCCGAAAAATGAGGGTCATATTGCGGCCACAATGCCGGGTACGGTCATTAAAGTCATTCTTGAAAAAGGCGATAAAGTGAAGCGAGGGGATCATCTTATGATTACCGAAGCGATGAAAATGGAGACAACGGTACAGGCACCATTTGATGGAACTGTTAAAGCTGTCCATGTACAAAACGGCGAAGCCATTTCTACGGGCGATCTCCTGGTAGAACTTGAAAAATAAAATAGAAAACAAAAAGCACCGGTCTCAAAAGAGGCGGTGCTTTTTTGTTAAGTATTGATTCTGCTTCGGGAGACGAGCAGAATAAAGTAACACAACAGTCCAAACAAGCAGGATACAAATAAAGCGTGGGCGAGAGCGATATACAGATTTAAGTGGGTCCAAATAATAAACGCGCCTGCAATTGCCTGCAGTGAAACAAGAATGAAAGCAATCAGCCATCCGTAATATAAAACACGCTGGTGCTTATAGTATTTAAGGGCAAGGTAAGCGATATAAGCAATCCAGATGAAAATCAAGCCGGCTGCCGCCCGATGACTCATTTGAATCCACTGGTACAAATTTGAAGGCAGTATTTCATCATTTCCGCACAGCGGCCAGGACCCGCATACCATGCTGGATTTTGTATGGCGGACGAGCGCCCCCGTATATACAACGATATAGCTGTACAGGGTAACGCCGACAGTATGCCATTTCATTCGGCTGTCAATCACGATGGAGGAAGCATCAAATCGCTGATCCACTTCAAAAATAAGCAGGGTTAGCAATAAAACGGCAGAAAACGAAATAAGAGAGATGCCAAAATGAAGAGCGAGCACAAAGTCGTTTTGCCCCCACAAAACAGCCGCCGCTCCAATTAATGCCTGGACAAGCAGAAACAAAAAAGCTAGAGCAGAGAGGAATTTTGTTTCCCGCTTATGGCCGATACAGCGCCAGGAAAAAACAGACAGCGCTAAAACAAGAAGTCCGGCTGCACCAGAAACAGCACGATGGGAAAGCTCAATAATGGTTTCTGCCTGAATATTTTCGGGAATAACCTGTCCATGGCAAAGCGGCCAGTCGTTACCACAGCCAAGCCCGGAATCCGTTTTTGTCACAAGTGCACCGCCAATTAAAACTGCAAGCATAACCAATGTGGTCACAACTCCAAGCCATTTAAGCCAGCCGTTCAACATGCTCACCTTCTTCTCTCTATCTATCTATATCTAACCTTTTATATACGGGAAAGAAAGCCATTTCATTTTTGTCGATTCCCATATTTATTCTATTATCTTACAAAAAAGAATCACTGGAAACAAATCGTTTTTACGAGACACAAATTCGACATAAATCGTTCATCAGCCGTTCACATAAAAACGGTGAATATGATTTAATATGGAAGAGAGCGTCTATTTGCTTGAAATGTTTTTAAATTGTGTAGAAAAGCGCAGCTATATCCTTTATAGTAAGATTAAGATAGTGTGTTTAAAGAAAGGGGGGGAATAGTGTTGCGCAGTACAGCATTAGATAAAACAAGTGTGCCGGAAACAACGGCTGTAAAAGATTTTATGGCCTTGATTAAGATCGGCATCGTTAACTCCAATTTAATAACTGTTTTTACAGGTATGTGGCTGGCTTTTATTTTAAACGATATCCGGTTTTTAGCCAACCTGGATACCATTGCTTTAACACTCATTGGTTCCGCCCTTATCATCGCGGGCTCAGCAAGTTTGAACAACTATATTGACCGGGACATAGATCCTTTAATGGAGCGTACAAAAACAAGGCCGACAGTTACCGGAAAAATCAGCTATCCAAAAGTACTAACTATAGGACTTGCGCTTGTCATTGTCGGATCAGCGCTTTTATTTATGACGACCTTTACAGCAGGGGTGATCGGAGTCATTGGGATCATCAGCTACGTAGTGATTTACACAATGTGGTCAAAGCGCCGTCATGTAAGCAATACAATCGTTGGCAGCATCTCAGGTGCTGTGCCGCCTCTTATCGGTTGGGCTGCTGTGGACCCAACACTGGATATGCTGGCTTGGATGCTGTTTTTAATTATGTTTATCTGGCAGCCGCCGCACTTTTACGCATTGGCGATGAAGCGTGCTGATGAATATGGAAGAGCAGGAATTCCGATGCTTCCCACTGTAAAAGGATTTGCCGTTACAAAGCGCCATATGTTTGTTTGGACGCTGCTTCTCTTGCCGCTGCCGTTTTTCATGACAGAACTTGGCACGGCGTTTATCGTTCTGGCTGCCTTGCTAAACGTGGGCTGGGTTGCCCTGGCAGCAGCAGGCTTTAAAGCAAAAGATGATTTGAGATGGGCAAGGTATATGTTTATTTATTCATTGCAGTATTTAACCATTATTTTCGTTGCGATGGTTATCGTTACCGTTATTTAAACAGGGAATTCTTCTTTTAAGAAATCCATATATATGCACTGTTTTAGTAAACATTTCAAACGAAAGAGGGGTTGTAATACGCTATGAAAAGGAAGCTGACAAATTGGCGTCTTTTTACGTTTACCAGCCTGACGGTGCTCTTTCTGTCCGGCTGCGGCGAACCATTTCTTTCAACGTTGACTCCTGCTGGTGAAGCAGGCCAAACCGCCTATGATCTCATGTTGCTCAGCACATGGATCATGGTCGGCGTGGTCATCGTTGTCTCTGTTTTATTTGCCATTGCGGTTTTGAAGTTCCGCCGCAAAAAAGATGACCCGGCTATTCCAAAGCAAGTGGAAGGAAGCCATGTACTCGAAATGATATGGACAATTATTCCGATCATTTTACTGATTATTTTAGCAATTCCAACAGTTTTGGCTACATTTGATTTAGCTGACACAAAAGCAATGGATAAGAAAAAGGAAGACGGTACAACAGATGCCATGGTTGTAAACGTACGGGCCAATTTGTATTGGTGGGAATTTGAATATCCGAACCAAAAAATTATTACAAGCCAGGAGCTCGTTGTTCCGACAGACCAGAAGGTGTACTTTAACGTAAAAGCATCTGATGTAAAACACTCTTTTTGGATTCCAGCGGCCGGCGGGAAAATAGACACAAATGTAGAGAACGTTAATCAAATCTGGCTTGAGTTTGATGGTGAAAAGGCAGAAGAAGCAGACAATCTATTTTATGGGAAATGTGCAGAGCTTTGCGGCCCTTCCCATGCTTTAATGGACTTTAAAGTGCATGCGCTTCCAAAACAGGAATTTGACCAGTGGGTAACAGCGATGCAGGCAATCGACGCGAAAGCAGCAGAAGCAAAACCAGAGGATCCAGCTGCAGCTGCAGGGCAGGAAATATTCAATCAAAAGTGTTTGAGCTGTCATGCTGTTACAACGGCTGATGCACGTCCCGAAGCAGCCCGCACCGCGCCAAACCTTGCAGGATTTGGAGAACGTGAAAGAATAGCAGGTATTCTTGAGCATAACGAAGAAGAATTGAAGAATTGGATTTCAAATCCGGAAGAGTACAAACCAGGCAATAAAATGACAGGCACGTATGGAGAATTGTCTGATCAGGAAACAGATCAGCTTGCTGCGTACTTGATGAGCCTTAAAGTAGAATAAATATATAGAATCAGGGTAAAGGAGGTAAAACCGTTGAGTAGCATTACACATACACAAAAACGGGGATTTACCAGCACAGTTTGGGAATACTTAACGACAGTGGACCACAAGAAAATCGCTATTTTGTATTTGCTTGCCGGCGGCTTTTTCTTTATTGTCGGCGGTATCGAAGCGATGATGATCCGCATTCAGCTGGCTGTGCCGAATAATGACTTTGTCAGTGCCGGTTTGTTTAACGAAATTATTACCATGCACGGTACTACCATGATTTTCCTGGCTGCTATGCCGCTTTTATTCGCTTTTATGAACGCTGTGATGCCGCTTCAAATCGGCGCACGCGATGTAGCTTTTCCTTTTGTAAATGCACTTGGTTTTTGGCTGTTTTTTTTCGGCGGACTGTTTTTAAATCTTTCTTGGTTCCTGGGCGGAGCCCCTGATGCAGGCTGGACGTCCTACGCCTCACTTTCACTTGCTTCCGAAGGGCATGGCATTGACTTTTATGCTCTTGGGCTTCAAATTTCCGGCTTTGGCACACTGATGGGCGGCATTAACTTTTTAGTAACGATTATCAACATGCGTGCACCGGGAATGACGTATATGAGAATGCCGCTTTTTACATGGACAACATTTGTAGCGTCCGCTCTGATTTTGTTTGCATTTCCTCCGCTTACCGTTGGATTGTTTATGCTCATTTTTGACCGGATGTTTGGCTCAGGGTTTTTTGATGTAGCAATGGGCGGGAACACTATTATCTGGGAGCACTTTTTCTGGATTTTCGGCCACCCGGAAGTATACATTCTTGTCCTGCCGGCTTTTGGCCTTTTCTCGGAAATATTCCCGACTTTTGCGAGAAAGCGCTTATTTGGCTACTCATCCATGGTATTTGCTACGGTGCTGATTGGCTTTCTTGGATTTATGGTATGGGCACACCACATGTTTACAACCGGGCTTGGTCCTGTTGCCAATGCGATTTTCGCCGTTGCTACAATGGCTATTGCCGTTCCGACGGGCATTAAGATTTTCAACTGGATTTTAACGATTTGGGGAGGAAGCATTAAATTCACTGTGCCAATGCTGTACGCAGTTGCGTTTATTCCTTCTTTCGTGATGGGCGGCGTAACGGGAGTGATGCAGGCTGCTGCGCCAGCTGACTACCAGTTCCATGACAGCTACTTTATTGTTGCGCATTTCCACTATGTAATCGTAGGGGGAATCGTTCTCGGACTGCTTGGAGGCGCCCACTTTTATTGGCCGCTTATGTTTGGCACGATGCTTAGCGAAAAGCTGGGCAAAATTACGTTTGTGCTGTTTTTAGTCGGCTTCCATTTAACCTTCTTTATTCAGCATTTTCTTGGATTGATGGGAATGCCGCGCCGTGTATGGACATTCCTTGAAGGGCAGGGACTCGAGACAGGGAACTTAATCAGTTCGATCGGTGCTGGTTTGATGGCTCTTGGCATTCTCGTCCTGCTTGTGAATATCGTCATTACGCAGAAAAACAATATACAGGTAGGCAGAGACCCATGGAAAGATGGCCGTACACTTGAATGGGCGATTCCATCTCCGACTCCTTTCTATAATTTCAAGCAGCTTCCGCTCGTTCGCGGACTGGATGCTTTTTGGATCGAAAAGATGGAAGGAAAAACGGATATGACACCAGCTGAACCAATTGGTGACATTCACATGCCAAACAATTCGTTTGTGCCGTTTGTGATTTCCCTTGGGCTGTTTATCGCTGCATTTGGCGCCATGTATCATGCTGATGAAGGTAAGGACTGGGCCATTCCTGTGCTGATTATCGGTATGCTGATCACATTTGGCGCGATGCTGTACCGCTCCGTTAAAGATGATCACGGCTACCATATTCATAAAGAAGACTTGCTGGATGAGGCAGAAGGAGGAACACGGTAATGGCAGCTGAACAAAAATTCACTCCGCAGACGTGGCCCGAATCGCCTGAGCAGGCAACGCTTGAAGGGAAAAATAAGTTTCTTGGCTTTTGGTTTTTCCTGGGAGGCGAGACCGTTTTATTTGCTTCGTTATTTGCAACGTATTTAGCTCTGAAAGATAGTGTACCAAGCGATACGCATGCCAAAGCAAGTGACCTGTTTGAATTGCCGCTCGTTTTTTTTATGACAATGCTGCTTTTAACCAGCTCTTTAACATCGGTTTTTGCGATCTATCATATGAAAAACTACAGCTTTAAAAAAATGCAGCAATGGCTGTTTATAACCGTTGTGCTTGGCTTGGGCTTTCTTGCATGTGAAATTTATGAATTTTATCATTACTATCATGAGTTTGAACACAAATTTACAAGCAGCGCATTTGGATCTGCTTTTTATACGCTTGTTGGTTTTCACGGAGGACACGTCGTCTTCGGTCTTTCCTGGATTATTGCGTTGATGGTTCGAAATGCAAAACGTGGTCTTAATCTGTACAATGCACCTAAATTTTATTTAGCAAGTCTTTACTGGCATTTTATCGATGTAGTATGGGTGTTTATCTTTACGGTTGTATACTTAATGGGAATGGTGGGATAGCGAATGGCGAATTTACACCCAAAGTCAGGAGATCCTAAAGTTACGTATGAATATCGCCGTAAAAAGAATGCAGAAGAAATGAGAATGCAGGTTATTACGTTTACGATGATGATCTTTTTTACCGTCATTGCTTTTGCTGCAGTGGGAGCGGGTTTTTCTAAATGGTTTGTTGTTCCATTCGTATTGCTTCTAGCGGTTGTACAGGTCATCTTTCAGCTGTACTATTTTATGCATATGAGTCACAAAGGCCATGAAGCGCCGCAGTTATTTATGTACTCAGGCATCGTGGTAGCATTTGTGACGATTCTTGCTTTTTTAACGATTATTTGGCTCTGAGAAAAAAGTGCTCCCCGACATTGCCGGGAAGCACTCTTTTTTGTCAAGAACTTGTCATTTGCTGTCGTTGTCAAGTATGTGGGCGAACGATATAATATAGAGAAGCAGTGAAATACAAATGAGGTGGGAAAGATGCCGATCCGTATATTTGGTTTTTCCGCTCTTTGGAGCCCCTATTTTCTGGCTATACTGTTGGTTATAACCATGCTGTTCTTTTGGGTGACAACGAAAGGGTGCCGGAATTTTCAAAACAGTGAACCGCTCACAAAGCGCCAAGCGCTGCTGTTTGTAAGCGCGGTGATCATTTTGTATACCATCAAAGGCTCGCCGCTTGATCTGCTTGGGCATATTATGATGACCTACCATATGCTGCAAATGGCTGTGCTTTATCTTGTCGTGCCGCCTCTTTTTATTAAAGCGATTCCTTGGTGGATATGGCGGCCTGTTATGACTCTTCCTATAGTAAAACCGCTTTTTTCATTTTCATCGCGGCCGCTGCTTGCACTTATTTTATTTAACGGCTTGTTTTCTTTTTACCACATTCCGCTCATTTTTGATTTTGTTAAGATGAACGAAGTATTTCACAGTTTATATACGGTTATGTTGTTTTTCTTTGCGGTTTGCATGTGGTGGCCGCTTGTGAATGAGCAGCCGGGAGAAAAAGGGCTGGATGGATTAAAAAAAGTCGGCTGCATTTTTGCGAATGGCATATTGCTTACGCCTGCCTGCGCGCTGATTATTTTTGCATCCGCACCGCTTTATGCCACTTACTCTGATGGAACTGCATGGCTTAAAGCGATGGAGCTTTGTGTGCCTTCCTCCACGTTATCCAACTTGCAGTTAAGCGGACCGGAACTATTTTCTAACATGGCGGTTGTTGAAGACCAAAAAACCGGCGGCATTGTCATGAAAGTTGTACAGGAAATTGTATTTGGTGTTGTTCTGGCCCAGGTCTTTTTTGAATGGGTGAGAAAAGAAGAAAAAGAGGCGGACAGACTAACAGAGGCCGCACTTGCCCGGCACAATAAAACAATGTAATCTATTAAAAGAAATGGTCTGCCATTTCTTTTGTTTTACATAATGGAAGTGAGGAAGAAAAATGTCATTACCAATTTTGCCGACGATCAGTACGTTTTTTATCGTTTTGAGCGCTGTTTTCGTAGCGATCGGCTGGGCACAAATCAAACAGAGAAAAATAGAGAAACATAAAAAAACGATGCTTTTAGCAGGGCTTTTTGCTCTTACGTTTTTTACCATTTACGTAAGCCGCACGCTGTTTATTGGCAATACGGCATTTGGCGGTCCAGACAACATTAAAATTTATTATACGATTTTTTTGGTTTTTCATATTTTTCTGGCCACAACAGGAGCTGTTTTTGGCATCGTCTCTATTGCCAGCGGCTTGAAAAGTAAATGGGTCCTTCATCGGAAAATAGGGCCTGTGACGAGTGTTATTTGGTTTTTCACCGCGATTACCGGTGTAGCGGTATATTTGCTTTTGTATGTTTTTTATACAGGCGGTCCAACTACATCTATGTTTAAAGCTATTTTAGGCGGTCATTAAAAAAGCTTTCCTCTTTGAAAAGAGGAAAGCTTTTTTTATACATAATAAAGGATTTCTCCTTTTATATCGGTCAGCAGCTTTTCACAGGTTTGAACAAGAGACTCTGGAAAATATTCATTGTCCCCATATTCTACGCCGTGTGGATAATAGTGTTTGCCGAGAAGCGGCGCCATTAACTCGATCAGGGCATCTTCAGCTCCCACGTCTCCTTTTGCGGCAAAACCAAAGATACGTAAATAATATATACCTTCTTTTAATTCAAATTTGCGGTCATAGGTGACACGTTCATAATCCCACTGTCCTGCCAGAACCATCCCGTGCTGTTCCATGATATGAGTCAGCTGGTTCAAGTCAATTTGCATGCCTTCCAAGCCTGTATTCTCAAATTTCATACACATACCCCTTTCCGCTATATCATCCATTTATTTCTTCTTTTCATCATAGTCGAAAATGCGCTTTCACGCAATGGAGTGAAGGAGTAAAAGTGAACAAAATGCAATGCAGGCAAGGAAAGTTTTTGAAACATAGAAAGGGAATGATATACTGATGAAAGAAAGAGAAGGACTGGATAGGGAGATGATCGTCTGCGAGCTGTCTTTAAGATTTTGGTCATTTTTTTAATTATCATGCTGATTGGCATTTATGCTGACAAAGCAATAGATGAAAAGGGCGAGGAGCCGCCTTCACTGCCTCCCGTAAACAGCGGAAAGGTTGACCCCCGCCTGCCGGCAGATGTAGAACCGGCGCCGAAAGAAGGCGTGGGGACCCTGATCGGTGCGTCACAGGAAGTGCTTGTCAAAAAATACGGAGAGCCGGTTCGGAGAGAGCCATCTGCCTATGGCTATACATGGTGGGTATATAAAACGTCTGAAAGCTATATGCTTGCGGGAGTCCAAAACAGCCAAGTTGTCACGATTTTTGCAAAGGGAGAGATGAATACGTCTCCTTTCTTACTCGGCCGCTCTGCCAGCGAAATTTTCCGTTCCCGGTATCCAGAAGCCGAGATCGTAGCCCATGCAAATGACAGCTATTATCGCTTTGAATTGTCGGAAGAAGAGCTGAATATCAGGCCGCTTATTCCAGTTGGCGATTTTTACGCCCAGCTTTATATTGATCAGCAGACTGGCATTTTATCGGGTATCCGATTTATGACATCGGACGTTTTGCTGAAAATGAAGCCTTATGAGCTTGTGTATGAAGGGGTATTGCCGGAAGTTCCTTCACCGGGCAGGTCGGCATGGGTTCATATTGAGCGCGGAAGTGAAGCGCAGCTGGCTGATATAAGTCATTTCATCAGAGACAAAGAAGGTGTGCCGGCACTTGTTTGGGCGCCTGAATTAAACAGCGCAGCCAAGGCACACAGCCAGGACATGTTTGAAGCTGACTATTTTGGGCATCAATCACCTCGATTTGGAGATTTAAAGCAGCGTTTAACAAGAGCAGGTTTGTCTTTTGATCAAGCGGATGAAATGATTAATGCCAATTATCCGGACGCACCCGCTGCGATGGAAGCATGGCTCAATTCACCGGATGAGCGGGAATTGTTGTTGAGCGATACGTTTACTTCATTTGGTACCGGTGCCTACCGAACGCATTTTACACAAATTTTCACCGGAAAGTAACGATATGTGGTAGAATAAACCGATGGAGGTGCACATATGATTGCAACAACAATGGAGCTTATTAACATTGCCGATGCAGCAGACGCACTTGGAGACATGATTCTTCAATCAGAGCAAGCCGTGCAGTACCGTGAATGTTACCAGAAACTTTATACGGAAGAATCCGTTAAACATAAAATTTCCGCTTTCAGCCGTCTGAAAGAGCAATATGAAGAAGTACAGCGTTTTGGGCGATACCATCCGGACTATAAGCGGATTATGATGGAAACACGTACAGCCAAACGAGAAATGGATATGGATGAGCATGTCGCAGCCTTTAGACGGGCGGAAACGGAACTTCAGCAGCTGCTCGATGAAGTGAGCCTGCTTGTTGCCCGGTCTGTATCAGAGCAGGTAAAGGTGCCAGGAGCCGGCTCTATATTTTCGAGCGGATGTGGAAGCTGTGGAAGCGGCGGTTCTTGTGGCTGTTCGGCATAAAAAGTAAAAAAGCGGGGGGTGGACATGCTGACAGAAAGGCAGGCATTGATTGTATGGCTTCATTCATTGAAGCCAGCCAAATCATTACGCAAATACGGGAATATTCATTACGTCTCAAAAAAAATGAAGTATGCGGTTCTTTATTGCAACCATGCAGAAGCGCCGGAACTGGCGGAAAAGCTGACGGGATTTTCTTTTGTTAAGAAAGTTGATTTTTCCGAAAAGCCGTTTTTAAAGGTGGACTACGAAAACTCCCGTCCCGATAAAGCAAAAGAATATGATTATAAAATTGGTGTGTAAAAAAAGCCTGTTTTTAAACAGGCTTGAGATTGTGGACAAAGTAAGAAAGCGGGCGTTTGTCAACAGCCCGAAGCCTGTCTTTAGACAGGCTTTTTTATTTGGTTAAGTTACCAAGGATGGGAAGGATAGAAGCGACCCATACTGGTAAGGCAAGGCGAACAAAAAAAGAGGGAGTGATTGAATCGTGTCAAGCAGCAATGGCAATCGACTGTTGGGCCCTGGAGACCAGCAAGCTATTGACCAATTGAAGGAAGAAATCGCCTCTGAATTTGGTGTTCAGCCCGGGGCCGATGCCTCGTCGCGTGTCAACGGTGAAATCACGAAGCGCCTCGTGCAAATGGCGGAACAGCAATTGTCTCGCCGTTAGAAAACACGATGAAACTAAAAAGCAAAAGGCAGGGAATCCAAGGAGACTGGGTTCTCTGCCTTTTGTCGTCATTATCGATATTCATCTTTAACAAAACCTTTTATTTAAAGCGGACGAAGATAATGGTTAAGGCGTAAAATGCCGATTAAATACTGGTAGTACAACGTTTTTTCGGCAAACTGGGAGGAAGGCTTGACTTCTAGCTCAATGAGCGGTTTGCCCGCTGAAGCTGCAGCCTGCTGAAACATGCGAAACCGTTCATTTTCTTTTTGATAAGGGTTGGGAATGCCTTCCCGGCATACATAAATCGGCTGAAAACTGCCTGTCTCCGTTGGGTGTAGAATAACAGCACATGACGTACCGCCGGCAGAGTGCAGGGCAACAAATTGCGAAATCCGGCCGGCTGCGCGCTCCGCAATATCAAGAAGCTCATATAAATCTGAATATCCTTCACCAAGTTCAATAAATCGTTGAATCATCTATATACCTCCATTCATCTCCTTTATTATAAGCAATGTTCACTTGATTTTGACAAATTTCATCGTCAGCGAAAAATTTTTTTGATATGATAGAAATAGGTCATAGTTCTTAAGGAGTGTGAATTGTGTGTGAAGAAAGTCCTTGTGTTTCTTTTGCTTTTAACAGCGGTCTCCGGCGTATTGTTAACAGTTCAATGGATTGGCTATGAGAAACGATCAAGCGCTTTCCAGAAAGTAATCGCAAACCAGACGATTGAAATAGATGTTAAAGAAAGCGGCTTTACGATTAAGCAAACGCTCGCTTCCGTATCAGAAGGCACGAATTTAACAATGAGACTGCCTGCCGATGCAGAAAAAGTATCCTGTTCAAAAGGAGATAGGTGCATAACGAGCAGTCAGTCGGGAACCATTACTGTAAAAGGTGAAAATGTCTCGATTCAATACACGATTCCGGCTTCGCTTTCTCCGCGTTCTTTTTTATTGAACAATTGGCAGGCAGCGTTTGAAGAAATGACACCAGCCAAAACAACGCTGCTCATAACGGATCATACAAAAAGAGGTGGACAATGGATATCCTCTATTGAGCAAAAAGCCGCCAAGCAGCTTTCAGAAATTGATTTTTATTCCTTTGAAGGGGAAGCAGAAAGGCCGCCGCTTTTCTGGCAAAAAGAACGTTTAAAAGAAACTCATTTTTCAGCAGGAACCATTTTTGCGCGAGACACCGTGCAGCTTCCGGCAGGGTTAGTGGACATGCCATTTTCTACAGAAGACCTTCCAAGGCAGACCGTTGTGATCTCTTCTAATATTAAACCGCAGCAGCTCGACGGATTGCTGTTTATCCGGCAGCAAAGTGATTTAAACACCATCCACACAGATGCGGTGTATGCGTATATTAAAAAACACTTTATTTTTCCGGCAGATGAACAATGGATGACGTCATTCCTTGCTGTGTCTTTATATAACGCAAAGCCGATGTATATGAAAGCCGCCGAGATGAAGGAGCAAGTTACGGCCGTACTGACTGAACAAGAAGAAAAGAAATGGGAAAAAGCACTTTTGCAGCTTAAAGGCAAAGAAGTAAATACCGTTAAGCTTGACCAGGTGCTGTCAGCAGTAAAAGGTGAGCAGACAAACTTCTTTAAAGAAAACAAAAGCAGCCGCCCTCCGTCTCTGCCTCTTGTTTTTTTTGATGGACGGCCTGTTACAGTAGAGGATCAGCCAGTATCTTTTCATGTTAAAACAAAAAATGGCCTGCTGTATATTCCGCTTGAAGACGCAGCCAAAGCTCTCGGATTTTCTGTTCAAAAAGTATCGCCGCAGCAATGGAGGATGAAAAAAGGAGTGGACGTATACCGGTTCGATGCAGCCCGAAACCAGGTATATGTAAATAACCATCCGCACCCTTTGTATGAACATGCTCTGGACCAAATCGACGGTATAACGTATATAGATAAAATTTGGTTTCAAAAAGTGTTTCTCTTTGAAGTAAAAGAATCCAATGAAGCCATTGAGCTGACATCTTATGGACTGTAGAAACCTCGCGCCAAAGGCGGGGTTTCTTTTTCACCCTATAGATTTCATTTATACGTTTATGATACCATGAATGAAGAAAAACGAATGGCAGGTTAAAATATGAGAATCATTTCAGGTGAAAAAAAGGGGCTGCCTTTAAAAGCTGTGCCGGGAAAAGACACGCGCCCTACGACAGATAAAGTAAAGGAGTCCATTTTCAATATGGTCGGTCCTTATTTTGAAGGCGGCACTGGATTAGATTTATTTGCAGGCTCAGGGGGGCTCGGAATTGAAGCGCTCAGCCGGGGAATGGATCGGATGATTTTTGTTGATCGCGATATGAAAGCGATTCAAACAGTAAAAGAAAATATACGGAACGCTGGATTTTCAGAGTGCTCAGAAGTATATCGAAATGAAGCGGAGCGGGCATTAAAAGCCATTGTAAAGCGCGAGTTAGTATTCGATGGTATTTTTCTTGATCCGCCTTATAAAAAGCAAAAGCTTGAAGCCATGCTGCTGTTTATTGCGGAGCATAATCTGCTTGCACCACATGGATTTGTGATGTGTGAGCACGGATCAGATGTACGCCTTCCTGAAAAGGTCGGCCCGTTTTCTTGCACACGCGCCGAAACGTACGGAATGATTTCTGTTTCCATTTACAAAGCGGCAGATGAGGAGGAAAGATCATGACAAGTATTGCAGTTTGCCCAGGAAGCTTTGATCCGATTACCAACGGGCACCTGGATATTATTCAGCGCGGGGCGAAAGTATTCGACAAAGTGTATGTCGTCATTTTAAGTAATTCATCTAAACAACCGCTGTTTTCGGCGGAGGAGCGGGCAGAGTTAATCCGCCAGGTTACGGCACATATACCAAATGTGGAAGTGGACCATTATCAGGGCCTGCTCGTTGATTACGCAAAACAGGTAAAAGCAAAAGCCATACTGCGTGGACTGCGGGCTGTATCTGACTTTGAATATGAAATGCAGATTACGTCCATGAACCGCGTATTAAACGATGAGCTTGAAACGTTTTTTATGATGACCAATAGTCAGTATTCGTTTCTCAGCTCAAGCATTGTCAAGGAAGTGGCGAAGTATGGGGCGGATATTTCAGAGCTCGTCCCGAGGGAAGTGGAAGAAGCTTTAATAAAAAAACGTCTTGCTGATTCCGTTTCGAAATAAAAAAGCCGGGCCGAAAGATTAAACTCTTTTGGTCCGGCTTTTTGAGTAGCGGACTCCCAGCAAAAGAGAAGCGACACCCAGAACAACTACTGTGATCAGCATGCCATGCTCTGGCGCAAACGATAGAGCTGCCTTCGGAAAAGAAACAGGCCACGATAACAGACAAAAAGTAATGACTGCTGCATATACACTATGAAGAATACGGCCGGCGAAAAAAGGGCCAAAACGGATATCCGTTTCACTAATAATCGCCGCTACCTGCGCGTGAACGCTTAAGCCGCTAAAGCCAAGAATAGCACTGATCAGCAACAGGCTTACGGGTAAAGGAATCGATTCGGAAGAGGAGAGCTGCACACCAGACGTGAGTTCGAAAAAACCAGCAAAAAGCGCTTTAAACACAGGCATGCTTGTTTCATTGGAACCAAGAAGAGAAAATAAAAAAGCGGCCACTCCATACTTATGCAGCAAAGTGGTTAAGACAGAAAAAAAGAGAATAAAGCCGCCAACCAGTACAAGTGTTTTAACAGAAGACAGTACTGCATCAGCGAGCAAGGTGCCAAAAACCCGTCCATCTTTTTCGCGTGCTTCTTTAAATGCCTGAAGAGGCCCGGCTGTTTTTATTTTTTTTCTCTCTATTTTTTCTTCTTTTCCATAAAAACGCATTGTAAGCCCGACTAAAAAAGCACCGCTGTAATGAGCTGAGGCAAGCAGCAGGCCGGTCTCCGGACTTTTTAAAAAACCGCTGGCCACCGCACTTAAAATAAATAATGGGTTAGAGGAATGGGCCATCGCAACGAGGCGTTCTGCTTCCGTACGGGTAATCGACTGCTCCGTGCGAAGCTGTGCAGCCATTCTTGCGCCGGCCGGAAACCCTGAAGCAAGTGACAGCATCCAAGTCACACCGGCTGGACCAGGAATGCGGAAAAAAAACCGCATCAAACCGCTTAGAATGGAGCCGAAAAAAGCAATCACGCCAAGACCTGTCATTAACTCTGTTAAAATGAGAAAAGGAAGAAGGGATGGAAAAACAGTTTTCCACCATATATCCATACCGTAGACTGCTGCCTTCAAGCCGGTTTGAGGTGAAAATAAAAGAGCGGCAGCCAGCAGCGTAATGGAGCAGGCAGCAGCATAAGTTTTCCACATAAAAAGCCCCCTGATTAGAATATAAAGCACGCCTTCTTAAAATTTTGTACAATAAAAGAGCCTGTACAAAAGGATATGTAAAGGCAGAAAGAATAGACTAATGAAACAATTCATACCAGTTATAGAGCTGGATGATTTCTGCATGGAAGGAAGAACAAATGTGAAAAATAAAAGAACAGGGCTCTTATATGCGATTCTGCTGTTGATTATTGTGGCAGCCTTTATCCCGCTGCCGTTTTACATTACAAGACCGGGAGAAGCGCACACGCTTAATCCAATTGTTGATGTAGATGAAGGAGACGAAAATGATACAAGCACATTGATGCTGACCACGATACAGATGGGGCCTGCTAACATTTATTCATACGCGTGGGCATTTCTTCGGGATTACGAGGAAATTCTCCCAAAAGAAACGGTTCGCTATTCACACGAATCAGAGAACGAATTTAACGTGAGACAGGTTCATTTAATGGACACCTCACAGCAAAATGCCATAGCGGTTGCTTTTAGGGAAGCGGGCAAACCGCATAGCTGGATATACAAAGGTATTTATGTGTTAAGTGTATTTCCAGATATGCCTGCGGAAGGAGTGCTTGAAGCAGGCGACCGCATTATATCTATTGATGGCCGTTCTGTTACATCGTCTAAACAAATGACGGATTATGTGCAGGCGAAAAAGCCAGGTAGCCGAATTACAGTCGCATTTACACGCGATAAAAAAAAATATGAAAAAATCGTTCAGCTCAGAGCATTCGCAGAGCTGGGCGGCAAATCCGGCCTTGGCATCAGCCTGGCCGATGATCGAGCGCTCAAAAGCGACCCAAAGGTAACGCTGAAAGCAGATGACATTGGCGGTCCTTCTGCCGGTCTTATGTTTTCACTTGAAATTTACGACCAGCTGGTAGAAGAGGATTTGGCGGCTGGATTAAAGATAGCTGGAACGGGAACAATTGCCCCGGACGGCACAGTTGGCCGGATTGGAGGCATCGTTCAAAAAGTCGTAGCGGCCGACCGGGCAGGGGCGCAGTTTTTCTTTGCACCGGATGATAAGCTGCCGGCGGGCCGTACAGATGTCAAAACCAATTATGAAGAAGCCAAAAAAGCTGCAGAGGATATTGGAACAAGCATGGTTATTGTACCGGTTCAAACTTTTTCGGAGGCAGTGGACTATTTAAGGAACCTGTCTGCGTCAAAGTAAAATCGGCGGCATGGAATATTCTTGTTCTAAAAGAGAACGCACGTAGCTTTCACTCGCGTTGGGGGCGGAAGCGAACACACGGGATGCTTTTATATCCAGCGCAAGCAGGCTGCCGGCAGCAGCCGTGCGGGAAAGCAGCGGCACTTCCATTTCTTTTTTAATGGACCGGATATATGCACGCCCACTTTCGGTCATGCCAAGCAGCCGGGCAAACGAGGTCTGCTGAGCCTTCTGCATGCTTGCTTTATCGGTGTCAGTTAAAATGTGGGTCATCATTCGCTGAAGGCGGGTCCACGTGTAACGCTTCGTTTTAACCTGTCCCATAAAGCCGGCAAAGGAGCTGTTTTGCCGCGCTGCTTCTGTGAGTCTTGGTCCAATGCCTTCCTCTACTTCATAAATGGAAGCAAGACGGCCGGGTTCAATGGACAGTAGGCGATAGCGAAGCAGAGGCCAGTAAGATTCCCATGAATGTAGCGGACGGTTTTGCATGGCTTCAGCACTCAGCGAAGGCATGACATCATGAATCGGTTCTTCTTTAGTAAAGAGGCGCTGCCGAATCGCTGTCGCACTTGCAATCGGCCCTGTTGATTCAGTATCATGGAATCCTGCTCCTTTTCGCTGAATCGTCAGCGGCTGCATAGGCGTGGGCAGTCCAAGGTTGGCTTGTACATAATGAAAGCCTAAAATGTTATTTGGCTTTGATAAATCAAGCGGCAGTGCATTTTCTCCGAACACTTCGTTTCTTGCTTTTGTCTGGGCGGCGGGGTAGCTCATTCCTTCTTTCATAAGGGAGCGGACGCAGGTATCAAGCTCTATGCTGTTTTTTTTCAATTGTTCTGCGGTGTGGAGGAAAGGATCCATACCGCCATTTTCACTGCCAAAGCAAAAAAAACGGCACTTTAAATGGGAAAGAATTTCAATGGCGCCCTGTGCAAATATTTCAGCCCGCTGCGTTGAAAAAGCGTATGGAAGTTCAACGACAATATCAACACCGTGCTGCAGGGCTACCTTTGTGCGGGTCCACTTATCAACAATGGCCGGCTCTCCGCGCTGTAAAAAGGAGCCGCTCATTACCGCGATAATGGTGTCTGCATTTGACAAACGCCTCGTTTCATTTATATGGTAGAGATGTCCATTATGAAATGGATTGTATTCAACAACAATGCCGGCTGCGTTCATGTGAAACGTCCTTTCTTCAGGAGAATGTTCTTTCATTTTCAAAGATGGTGAATAAAAAGTCAAACCGGTATTTCACTGTAAAGAAAATATATTGACATTCAATCGGGAGAGGGCTATAATTACTTTTGTTGCCTTGAGGTGATTAAATGAAATGGTCAATAATTCAACTGCAAAAATACCGCGACCGCGGTCTTGAAATTGATGAAACAGTTGACGTAACAGACTTAACAACACTCGATAATGACATACGCCGCATTTCGCCTGTCCATGTAACAGGCAGAGCTGATATTCGTCATGATCAAATTGTTTTTCATGTAAAAGCAACGGGTGAAATGATTGTCCCTTGTTCTCGGACACTTGTAGACGTGCCTTACTCGTTTGAAATTCCGCTGACAGAACGGTTTTTATTAAAGCCGGAGGAAGGCGAATCATATGAGACAGAAGATGTTCACTTTCCGGAGGGAAATGTAATAGATCTCCGGCCGATTTTAAAAGAAGCGATCATTTTAGAGGTACCGATGCAGATTTTCAGTGAAGAAGCGGATGAGCATGTTGTTCAGTCTGGGAAAGATTGGGCGTTTTTTGAAGAAGAAGAAGAGCTTCCCGAAAAAAAGAAGCCGGCTGTTGATCCAAGATTAGCAGGACTTCAAAACTTCTTTTCGTCCGATGATGAGTAATTGAGAAGTACAGCTATTCTGGCTTCATATAGTTTTTATTCCGTTAAGGAGGTGTATATCACATGGCAGTACCTTTTAGAAGAACTTCTACTACACGCAAAAACAAACGCCGTACGCACTTCAAACTTCAAGTGCCAGGTATGGTAGCTTGCCCGAACTGCGGTGAGATGAAACTTGCGCACCGCGTATGCAAAGAGTGCGGAACATATAAAGGTAAAGAAGTTGTTAGCAAATAACATCTTTTACATCTTTCAAAAAAAGCGAAGAGGCCATGGCTCTTCGCTTTTTTTGTCATTAGAGTATGGATAAAGGAGAACAGATTGTGCGTGAGTTCAGCTTGTTTTTTGAGCGTTTTTCTTTTCAGGAAGCCAAATAAGGCGTGTACTGTTTTCGGATACCGGCTTAAAATCTACTTTCTCCCAAAAAGACTGTGACTTTACGCGCGGTTTTGTCATGATAGGGAGTTCAAATGACTTGGCAAACTGGACAAGCAATGCCCCAAGTCCCTTCTTTTGAAAAGCCGGCAGCACTTCAAGTTTCCAAATTTCTACATACTGATCGTTTCCGGGTACGAGATTTGATGTATCCCGCCGGATGTACAGGCACATACGGGCAGCAAGCCGGTCCCCGTAATAAATGCCGTAAAAAGGCGAATCGGTATTGTCTTCGACCATGGAAGTTTGTAGTTCCTCAATCATCGAAAGTTCTTCAAGTCCATATTCTTTGAAGGATTTAAACTCTTCCATCGTTTTGAAATTCATTTTCAGATTCTCAACTGCTAAGCCCATTTCCTCAATCTCCTTTGCAAACTCTCTCTTGATTTGTCCCCTTTATTATATAATAAAGTAAATAAAAAAAGTAGCGATCCTGTTATCGCTTACAAACCGGGAGAGATACATGAACATTCATATTATTGGAGCGGGGGCCCTTGGGCTGTTTTTTGCTGCAGAGTGGAGCAGCCGCCACCGCATAACTATTCAAACGAGAACAAGCGTACAACGGAAACGCCTTGAAGAGGAAGGCATTCGTGTAATTGAGCAGGGGCAGTCACATATTTATCCGGTTCAAACAGCCGCTGTTGCGCCTCCTGAAACGGATTTAATCGTTGCAGCGGTGAAGCAGTACCATTTGCAGGAGATCCTTGAGCACCTTCCAAAAGCATCATCTTTGCTGTTTATCCAAAATGGTTTAAGCCATCTTAAGCTGATTCAGCAGCTTCCTTTTTCAAATATTTATGCCGGCTCTGTCACGCATGGGGCAGCCAAAATAGACGAGCGTACGGTGCAGGTGAACGGGCGCGGCCAAACTAAAATAGCCTGTGTAAAAGGGGGAGAGGAAGCGGTTGCCCGCGAACTGGAGACGCCTGTTTTTTCTTTTCAATGGGAAGAAAGTGCATATGAAATGCTGGTTGATAAAATGGCCGCAAATGCAGTGATTAATCCGTTAACTGCCCTTTTGTATGTGAAAAACGGAGAGCTGGCTGAAAATAGCGAATATGCTGCAGCGGCAGAAAAATTGTGTGCAGAAATTGCGGCCGTTTTTCCTTTTAAAACGAAGGAATCCGTTACGCAGTCTGTTTTCGATATATGCCGCCAGACAGCCGCCAATGAATCCTCGATGCTTCGAGACATAAAAGCGGGGCGGAAAACGGAATTAGACGCAATCGTAGGAGCTCTTTTGGAAGAAGCAGCACAAAGGGGCGTTGAGACCCCCGCTTTTTCGCTCTTATACCATCTCATAAAAGGAAAAGAAGCCGAATTGGGCAGATAAGGGAAAAGAATTGGAGCTGTGCAGGCACATTGTTTTCCCTTTCAATCCGCCAGGTGGTATACTCGAACAAGAAAATTTGTCCGAAAGAAAGGAAGTACATCCATGGAACAAAAACGCATTTCTGTTCCCGCTTTGACCCCATTTGCCAGGGAATATACAAGCGGCTCAAAGCAGGCAGGCGGCTTTTTTGACTACGATCCATTTTCGCAGCAGTCTTTTCAGCAGCGGTCAGAAGAGGTGCGGACACGAATGTTTAAGCGAAAAGAGCTGGCTGGCATTATTCGGAATTATATGGAGCCGCATCATGTGACAGCGCAAACAGAGCACTCTCTTCAGAAGCTTGAAGACCCTGGATCGGTTGTCGTGATCGGCGGCCAGCAGGCTGGACTTTTAACGGGTCCGCTTTATTCTATACATAAAATCATTTCGATTCTGCACCTGGCGAGAGAGCAGGAAGAGCAGCTGGGTATTCCGGTTGTCCCCGTTTTTTGGATTGCTGGCGAGGATCATGATCTGCTGGAAATCAACCATGTGTTTGTAGAAAAAAACGGGAATATGCAAAAAATAGGATACCCAGAGCGGTTTGTGAAAAAACAGGCCGCATCAAGCACGGTCTACGATCAAGAGCAAATGCTCGGCTGGGTGGCCTCTGTTTTTGCTTGTTTAAAAGAAACACACTATACGAATCGGCTTCTTCATGATGTGAAAAAAGCGGTGAAGGCAAGCCGCACATTTACCGATTTTTTTGCTTTTTTAACCGGATCCTTTTTTGCCAAGCACGGTCTGCTGCTGATTGATGCGGCAGATCCCGAGCTCCGAAAGCTTGAAGCGCCATTTTTCAAGAGACTGATTGTGGAAAGCGGCCCGATTGCAGAAGCGGTGCACTCCACGCAGCAGGCGCTTGAACAAGCCGGCTTTACACCCGCAATTGAAACGAGCGGCCAGCCGGCGAATCTATTCCTGATTGAAGAGGGAGAGCGCCACCTGCTTGAAAGGGAAGGCGGGCTGTTTATCAGCAAAAGCGGGAAGTCGTACACAGAAGATGATTTACTGCAGCTTCTGGAAACGTCGCCGGAATCCTTTAGTAACAATGTTGTGACGCGTCCGCTCATGCAGGAATGGCTGTTTCCTACACTTGCTTTTATCGCCGGTCCAGGTGAGATTGCTTATTGGGCGGAGTTAAAAGGAGCTTTTGAATATATCGAGCTTACGATGCCGCTTATTATGCCAAGGTTAAATATTACGATTGTAGACCGGACAGTGGCGGAGATTGTTTCAGAGATTGGGACACCGATTGAAACGGCGGTGCAGCAAGGCGTGCAAAATGAGAAATCTGCTTATATGGACTCTATTCGTGATCACCGCCTTGATGAGCTTGTTGCCCATATGAAGCAGGATTTGATAGCGAGCTATGAGAAAATTGAAGCGCGTGCGGCCGAGCTTCATAATGGCCTTGCACCGATTGTTGAAAAAAACAAGCAGTATCATGAACGGCAAATTGAGCTGCTGCTTCAAAAAAGCGACGCTGTTCTAAAGCAGACACACGACGCGGCCTTACGCCGGTTTGACCGTGTACAAGCCGCTCTGCGCCCGAATGGATTGCAGGAAAGAGTGTGGAACGTATATCCATTTTTAAATGTGTACGGTCCTTCTTTTATTGATGACTTGTTGAATCAGCCATATAAACACGATGGCGGCCATTATCTTCTATACGTATAAATGAAAAGTCTGCTCTTAGGGCAGGCTTTTTTGTGTAAACGAAATGAAAAGATCTGCAACATGAAATTGGTGGTGCAAAGTGGGGGGATGTGGTAAAGTTAGTGTAGAAAGTGGGGAAGCATTATGTTCATGGGTGAATACCGTCATTCGGTCGATGAAAAAGGCAGATTGATTATCCCCGCAAAATTCCGCGGTGAAGCCGGACAAACTTTTGTGGTCACACGCGGATTGGACAAGTGCTTGTTTTTATATCCCCTAGACGAGTGGAAAGTACTCGAGAAAAAACTCACCGCTTTGCCTTTAACAAGGAAGGATTCACGTGCGTTCGCCCGTTTTTTCTTTTCGGGAGCAAACGACTGTACCCTTGACCGGCAGGGCAGAATCAATATCCCCGGCCCGCTTCTGCAATATGCCTCACTTCAAAAAGAATGTGTGATTGTTGGGGTGTCAAACCGGATAGAAATCTGGTGTGCCGCAGCATGGGATGAGTATGTGGAAGCATCGGCGGATTCGTTCGCAGACATAGCGGAAAATTTAACTGATTTCGATTTATAATGCTGATTGGACTGATAAAAAATGGAATTTAATCATACGACTGTCCTACTTCATGAAACAGTCGACGGGCTGAATATCCGCCCGGACGGAATTTATGTAGATTGTACACTCGGCGGAGCCGGACACAGTGAATATTTGCTGTCAAAGCTCGGGCTAAACGGAAAACTATATGCATTTGATCAAGATGAAACTGCGATTGAACATGCGAAAAAACGGCTTGCTCCGTTTATTGAGCGTGTTGAATTTATAAAAAGCAACTTTGAACATGTGAAGGAAGAGCTTCACAAACGAAATGTTACGGGAATCGACGGCATTTTGTACGACTTGGGTGTTTCATCACCTCAGCTTGATACACCGGAGCGCGGTTTCAGCTATCATCATGATGCACCTCTTGATATGAGAATGGACAAAAGTGCTGCACTGACTGCTTATCACGTTGTGAATGAATGGTCTTTTGAAGAGCTTGTCCGCATTTTCTTCAGATATGGAGAAGAAAAGTTTTCCAAGCAGATTGCCCGGAAAATTGAAGCTGCGCGGGAAGTTCAGCCGATTGAAACGACAGGCCAGCTGACGGAACTGATCAAAGAAGGAATTCCGGCTCCGGCAAGAAGAAAAGGCGGCCATCCGGCCAAACGTATTTTCCAGGCCATTCGAATTGCGGTAAATGATGAACTGGGTGTGTTTGAACGGTCACTTCACGATGCGATCGATTTATTGAATGTCGATGGGCGTATTAGTGTCATCACCTTCCACTCGCTTGAAGACCGTATTTGCAAAACAGTTTTCAAGGAAGCGTCTGCAGGGCCGGAGCTGCCGCCCGGCTTACCTGTAATTCCGGAAGAATATGAACCTGTTTTAAAGCTGGTAACAAGAAAACCGATTGTCCCCACTGAAAAAGAGCTGACAGAAAACAATCGGGCACGTTCAGCCAAACTGCGTATTGCAGAAAAAAGAAAACAAACCAATTAGGGGGGGATCGAAATGAACAACACAGCGAGAAAGCCGATTGTGGAACAGCCTAAAAAGGCTTCTGTTAAACAGCGGAAGATCAGCAGGTCATTTTTTACTCCTGGAGAAAAGGTACTGTTTCTTGTTTTTGTATTAACAGTTTGCTTTATGAGTGCAAAGCTTATCTCTACACAAGCAGCGATCTATGAAACAAACAAACAAATTCAGGATATCGAAGTGAAAATCCAAGAGCAGGAAAAAGTAAATCATGATCTTGAGGTTCAGATCAGCGAAGAAAGCACGTATGAAAAAATTTGGGAACGTGCCAAAGCGATGGGACTGGATTTAAGCAAAAATATTAAGGTTGTTGAGCCGAAATGATGGAAAATAGAAACAATCGGAAAATAGGAGTTGCGATCCTGTACGTCGGGTTCGCCCTCCTCTTTTTTATCTTATTTTCACGGGTATTTTACATTCAGGCGACCGGAACAGCAGACGGACATAAACTTAAAAACGAAGCGCTTGAAAAATACATGCGTACAGATGTTCTTGAAGCGAGCCGGGGAACGATTTATGATACAAATGGAGAAGTAATTGCAGAAGATACTACTTCATTTACAATGGCAGCAATTTTAGACGATTCTGTAACAACGAATCCAGAATCTCCAAATCATGTAGTAGATCCAGAGAAAACAGCAAAGGTACTGGCAAAATATATTGATATGGATGAGGAAGATATACTAGCGCGTTTGAAAAAAGAAGGAGCATTCCAAGTGGAGTTTGGCACGGCGGGACGCGGGCTGACGAACAGCGTGAAGCGAAAAATTGAAGCCGAAAAGCTGCCCGGTATTACGTTTACCCGACAGGCGAAACGGTTTTATCCTAATGGAAAATTTGCTTCTCATTTAATTGGCTTTACACAGCAAATTGAACAAGAAGATAAAAATGGGAATGTTGCGTTTGAAACAAAAGGCCAGATGGGCATTGAAAAATCCTATGAAAAATATTTGCAGGGCAAAAATGGGAAAATTCGTTATACGAGTGACTTATGGGGTTACCTGCTTCCTGAAAAACAAGAAATGGTCACTGAGCCGCAAAACGGCGATGATATGTATTTAACCATTGACTCTAAAATCCAGACGTTTATGGAAGACGCATTAAGTGAAGTAGAAGCGCAATACAATCCATCCAAAGCGTTTGCCATTGTAGCCGAAGCTAAAACAGGCAAAATTTTGGCAATGAGCCAGCGTCCTACTTTTCATCCGGGCACGCGGGAAGGGCTTGATGTAAACTGGATGAACGACCTTGTTGAATACTCATATGAGCCCGGATCTACGATGAAAATTTTTACGCTGGCAGCGGCGATTGAGGAAGGCACGTTTGAAGCCGATGCTCTTTACAAGTCAGGAAGATATAAAGTAAAAGGTGGAGGCAGTATTGGAGATCATAACAGCGGGGCCGGCTGGGGCAATATTACATATAAAGAAGGCATTCAGCGCTCTTCCAATGTAGCGATTGCGAATATGCTGGAACAAATGTCGCCGGGTGTTTTCAGGCAGTATCTTGAAGACTTCCATTTCGGGCGTAAAACAGGTATTGAGCTGCCTAATGAAGCGGCAGGCAGTATTTTGTATAATTACCCGCTTGAACAAGTGACAACCGCATTTGGCCAAGGATCAACGGTAAATGCAATGCAGATGCTCCAGGCAGCGACGGCGATTGCCAATGGCGGAAAAATGATGAAGCCGTATATTATTGATAAAATTGTGGATGACACGACCGGCAAAACAATTGTCGATACAAAACCGAAAGTGGTTGGTGAGCCTATCTCTAAAGAAACGGCAGCCGAAACACTAGACATTCTGGAAACAGTCGTAACAGCAGAACACGGCACTGGCAAGCCGTATCATATTGAAGGATATGATGTGGCCGGGAAAACAGGAACCGCACAGCTTGTCGGAGAAGACGGGCGCTACTTAACAGGATCAAACAATTACTTGTTTTCTTTTATGGGCATGGCCCCAAAAGAAGATCCGGAGCTCATCGTATATGTAGCAGTTGCGCAGCCGCAGCTGGATGGAGAGTCCGGATCGGTCCCTGTTTCAAAGATTTTCAATCCTGTTATGCGAAACAGTCTTCAATATTTAAATATCAAGCCGGATAAAACGATTATTTCTCAAACGGTAACGTTAAAAGATTTTACCGGCAAGAAAACATCAGAAGCACGTAAGGCGTACGAAGACGCCGGCATGGATCCGGTCGTGATCGGTACAGGCAGCAAAATTAAAAAGCAAGTACCAGCGGCCGGCGAAAAGCTGCTGCAGGGAGAAAAAGCCATCCTGCTGACATCTGAGAAGTGGACGATGCCAAATATGAAAGGCTGGGCCATGCGTGATGTGATGAAAGTAGCTGAGAGTATGGGGCTTAAAGTAAGCTATTCAGGATCCGGCTATGTAGTATCTCAAAATATTGAACCAAACAAAGCCGTAAAAGAAGGCCAGAAGCTTATTATTAAGCTTCAGGAGCCTGGCAGTGCGGAAGAAGCTAACCAAAAAGCAAATGAAGACTCGGATCAATCCCGATAAAGGGAGCAGTCTCGCTTTTTAGTGCCAGTCACTAAATCTCCGGGACGGCTCTTTTTTTTGTCAATTTTCCTCAAATGAAGCATATGATCATGAAGAAAAGGAGTGTGGACAATGCGGGTGCGAATGTTTTGGATCCTTCTTTTGTCTTTTTTGGCTTTTTCGGCATTGGTCATCCGCACCGGCTATATCCAGCTTGTTAATGGGGGTGAGCTGACAGATAAAGCAGAAGAACTGTGGGGAAGAAGCATCCCTGCTGAGCCGGAGCGCGGTCTGATCCTGGACCGAACTGGAAAAATATTAGTGGGGAATAAAAATGCGCCGACGGTTTATGTGATTCCGGCTCAAATTGACGACCCGAAACAAACGGCCAAGAAGCTGGCCGCCGTTCTCGGGGAGAAAGAATCAGTTTTGTATGAACGAATGACAAAACGTTCTTCAATTGAACGTCTTTCTTCCAAAGGCAGGCATTTATCCGCTGAAACCGCGCAGGCGGTAAGGGATCTTCAATTAAAGGGAGTCTGGCTTGGGGAAGACTCGATCCGGGATTACGTAATGAAGGACAGGCTTGCCCACATTATTGGATTTACGGGAGCTGACAACCAGGGGCTTGCCGGGATCGAAGCCTATTATGATAAAAAGCTTTCTGGCAAACCAGGTTCGATCCAAATGTATACAGATGCGAAAGGAAACCAAATGCCGGGGCTTACCAACCATTATGAGGAACCGGTAAATGGAATGGATTTAAGTTTAACGATTGATGCGGATATTCAAGCTGTAATGGAAAGAGAACTGGATCAGGCTGAAAAAACGTACAAGCCGGATGCAGCTATGAGTATCGCGATGGATCCGAATACAGGGGCTGTTTTGGCGATGTCTTCACGCCCGTCTTATGACCCGGCCCGCTTTAGCGAATATGATCCAGATGTATATAATCGAAATCTTCCTGTATGGAGCACATTTGAGCCGGGATCAACCTTTAAGATTATTACACTGGCAGCTGCTTTAGAAGAAAAGAAAGTAGATCTTGACAAGGATCACTTTAATGACCCCGGCTACGTGGAAGTGGATGGTGCGCGGCTGCGCTGCTGGAAGCGGGAAGGGCACGGCCATCAGACTTTCCTTGAAGTCGTGCAGAATTCTTGTAACCCGGGTTTTGTAGAGCTCGGTTCACGTCTTGGTGAAAAAAAGCTTTTTTCTTACATTCGCAAATTTGGATTTGGCGAAAAAACAGGCATTGACTTGTATGGAGAAGGAACTGGAATCCTTTTTACAGAGGAATCGGCCGGTCCGGTAGAAGCGGCAACGGCAGCTTTCGGACAAGGTGTAGCCGTTACACCTATCCAGCAGGTGACAGCAGTGTCCGCGGCGATAAACGGCGGCATATTGTATGAGCCGTATGTAGCCAGGAGTTGGACAAACCCGGAGACAGGCAAAACGGAAGAGGTTCGTAAGCCGAAAAAGGTACGCCGGGTCATTAGTGAAGAAACATCGAAAGAAGTGCGGCGCGCCCTTGAAAACGTAGTAGCCAAAGGAACCGGACGAAACGCTTTCGTAGACGGATACCGGGTTGGAGGAAAAACAGGTACCGCCCAGAAAGCGAAAGACGGCCGTTACCTTGAAAACAACCATATTGTTTCTTTTATCGGAATGGCGCCGGCAAACAATCCGAAAGTGGTCATTTACACGGCTATTGACAACCCAAAAGGCACGGTTCAGTTTGGCGGTACAGTCGCCGCCCCGATTGTCGGAAAAATGATGCAGGATATTCTTCCGCTGTTAAACGTTGAAAAACAAACGAATCAGATTGAAAAGGAAAAAGCCTGGAATGACCCGGATTTCATTCAGGTCCCTAATTTGATTGGCCTGTCAAAAGAGAAATTAAAAGAACAACTGATCAATGTTGAAATTGTAGCTGAAGGAGCAGGCGATAAGGTCGTGTACCAATCGCCGAAACAAGGAGTAAAAGTAGAGAGAGGTAGCAAAGTACGCGTTTTATTAAAATAAAAGACCCTATGCCGCCAAATTTGATCGAAACAGGCTGAAAAGCATTCGCATCGGCGGCTTTTTTTCGTTACAATAGAAATCGCGGGAAATTGTACATAGTGTTTGCAGAAAAGAAAGGATTGAAAAAACGTGGATTTATCAACTGTGCTCCGAGCACTTCCATTTTATCAGCAAGATAAGGATGGAAATCCGGCGATTACGTCGATGGAAAACGATCACCGCCTTGTTCAAGAGGGATCAATATTTATTTGTATAAAAGGATTTACCTTTGATGGCCATAACGCTGCGGAAGAAGCAGTAAGAAAAGGGGCAGCTGCCATTGTAGCAGAACGGCCTGTGGACGTATCTGTTCCAGTTATTTATGTACCGGATACAAAACGGGCAATGGCGCTTTTAGCGGCTCATTTTTACGGTTACCCCACAGACTCCTTCCATCTAATTGGGATTACAGGAACAAACGGAAAAACAACTACGAGCCATTTAATTGACCATATTTTGCGGGTTCACGGAGAGACGACTGGTTTAATCGGAACGATGTATATGAAGATTGGCGACCAGACTATTGAAACGAAAAACACGACACCAGAGAGCCTTACGCTCCAAAAAACATTTTCAAATATGAAAGAAGCAGGTGTAACGGCTGCGGTTATGGAAGTATCTTCTCATGCACTCCAAGAAGGGAGGACAAACGGCACTGCTTTTAATGTGGCAGTTTTCACCAACCTAACGCAGGATCATCTCGATTTTCATAAAACAATGGATGAATACCGGACAGCGAAAGGGCTGTTGTTTGCCCGCCTTGGAAATGTAATGCATTCCGACCGTCCGTCTTTTGCGGTGTTAAATGCCGATGATGCAGCTTCCGCTGTTTACCGTTCGATGACGGCGGCGCATGTTGTTACTTATGGCATTGACCATCCAGCAGACATTCGTGCGAAGAATATTCGGCTCACCTCAGGAGGAACAGCTTTTACTATCACGTATCCGGGCGGAGAGCTGCAAGTTCAGTCAAAATTAGCAGGCCGCTTCAATGTATACAATATGCTCGCTGCGTTTGCGGCTGGCTTCGTCTCAGACATCAAGCCGGAAACCATTCAAACAGCGCTTGAGCAGGTGGAAGGGGTAGCAGGCCGTTTTGAAGTGGTGCCAAATGACCGTGATATTTCGGTGATTGTTGATTACGCCCATACACCGGACAGCTTAATTAATGTTCTTCAAACGGTTCGGCCATTAACAAAAGGGCGGGTAATTGCCATTGCCGGATGCGGCGGTGACCGTGACAAAACAAAGCGCCCGCTTATGGCACAGGCGGCTTGCAAGTATGCAGATGAAGCGATCTTTACATCGGATAACCCGCGCAGCGAAGACCCGAAAGCCATTTTAAAAGATATGGAAGCAGGTGTGCCGCAGGAGCGCTATACGGTGATTGAGGATCGAAAAGAAGCCATTTTTGAAGCGATTCGTACGGCGAAGCCTGGCGACGCGGTTGTGATTGCAGGAAAAGGCCATGAAACATATCAGCTTATTGGAAAAGATGTTTTTCATTTTGATGATCGGGAGATTGCGAAAGAAGCACTTCTTCAGAAGGACGGTGGACAGGCATGAATGAGTGGCAGATAGCGTTAATTATTGCGGTTTCGTTTTTAATTACGGTTCTTATTGCCCCGCTATTTATTCCTTTTTTAAGGAGACTGAAGTTCGGGCAGAGCATTCGTGAAGAAGGACCGAAGTCTCATCAGCAAAAATCGGGCACACCGACAATGGGCGGAATTGTCTTTTTGCTATCTATTATTGTGACGACGTTGTTTTTTGCCCAGTTATTTGATTCAATCGGTACAGAAACAACCTTGCTTTTACTTGTAACCATTGGATTTGGACTTCTTGGGTTTTTAGATGATTTTATTAAAGTCGTGATGAAGCGCAACCTTGGTTTGACATCCTTGCAAAAATTAATCGGCCAAATTATTATTTCTATTATCTTTTATGTGATTTATGCGCAGCAAGGATTATCAACGGAGCTTTCATTTGGTTTTTTCTCCGTTGACCTGGGTATTTTATATGCATTGTTTGTTCTTTTCTGGCTGGTCGGCTTTTCAAACGCAGTGAACTTAACCGACGGACTTGATGGCCTCGTATCGGGTACGGCAGCTGTTGCATTTGGAGCATATGCGGTCATTGCCTGGAGCCAGGGGCTTGATGAAACAGCCATTTTCGCCTTTTCAGTTGTTGGGGCCATCATCGGTTTTCTTGTGTTTAACGCTTATCCGGCCCATGTATTTATGGGAGACACAGGATCGCTTGCGCTGGGCGGTGCGATTGCGGTTCTATCTATTTTAACGAAGTTTGAGTTTTTGCTGCTTCTTATTGGGATTGTATTTGTAGCAGAAACACTATCGGTTATTTTGCAGGTTTGGTCATTTAAAACTAGAGGGAAACGAATTTTTAGAATGAGTCCGCTGCACCATCACTTTGAACTAGGCGGCTGGTCTGAGTGGCGTGTAGTGGTCACTTTTTGGTCCGTCGGTGTGATTGCAGCAGCGGTCGGTCTATGGATTGGAGTATGGAACATATGAAGCAGATCAATCAATTTAATGGAAAAAAAGTACTTGTATTAGGTTTAGCAAAAAGCGGGCTCGCAGCTGCCCGCTTGCTGAAAAAACTAGGCGCTGATATCACAGTCAATGATGGAAAGCCGCTTGAAGAAAATGAAGCTGCCCGCTCACTTTCGGCAGAAGGAATTAAAGTGATCTGCGGAAGCCATCCGGTAGAACTGCTGGATGAAGGGTTCGAGCTGGTCGTGAAAAACCCGGGTATTCCCTACTCAAATCCGATCATATCCAAGGCGGTCTTAGACGGACTGCCGGTGATTACGGAAGTAGAGCTTGCCGGACTGATTTCTGAAGCGCCGTTTATTGGCATCACCGGCACTAACGGCAAAACAACAACGACGACACTGATCGATGAAATGATGAAAAAAGGCGGCAAAAGTACTGTGCTTGCCGGTAATATAGGCAAGGTAGCATCTGAGGTCGTACAGCAAGCCAAGCCGGAAGACCATGTGGTGATTGAGCTTTCCTCTTTTCAGTTAATGGGAATTCAGGAATTTCGTCCTCACATTGCGATTATTACGAATATTTATGATGCCCACTTAGACTATCATGGATCACGGGAAGAATACGTTGGAGCAAAGATGAAAATCACGCAAAACCAGACTGACGAAGACTTTTTAATTATTAACGCGGACCAAGAAGCTCTTCTGTCTTTGGCTGGGGCGAGTATGGCGAATGTAATTCCATTTTCCGTGCACCAGAAAGTAGAAAATGGGGCTTATATCGAGAATGGAATGGTGTATTTTCAAGAAGAAGGGATTATGCCGACAGCAGATATCGCATTGCCGGGCAGCCATAACCTTGAAAATATTTTGGCGGCCATTGCGGCAGTTAAACTATCAGGTGTAGCAAATGAAGCGATTATCCATGTTCTTAAGACGTTTTCGGGTGTGAGACACCGGACCCAGTTTGTACGCGAATGGAACGGCCGGAAGTTTTACAATGACTCTAAAGCAACCAATACGCTTGCGACAAAAAGTGCCCTTACAGCCTTTCAAGCTCCTATCATTCTGCTCGCGGGAGGGCTCGATCGGGGCAACGGCTTTGATGACCTGCTTCCATACCTGCACGATGTCAAAGCAGTTGTGACGTTTGGAGAAACAGCAGAAAAATGGAGAGAAACGGCGGAAAAAGCCGGCATTACCTGTATTGAAAAAGCGGAATATATGACTGATGCGGTACAAAAAGCAGCTGCACTGTCAAAAGCAGGAGATGTTGTTTTATTGTCTCCAGCTTGTGCAAGCTGGGATCAATATAAAACCTTTGAAGAACGCGGAGACATATTTATCGACTGTGTGAATACGTTATAAGAAAGAGCCGGGGCCTTAATGGCTCCGGTTTTTTAATGCGCATGAGAGGGGTGGCTGCTGTTTCTACTCGTGGAACGGACAAACTGTTTTTGCTGCTTGTCTTGTTGTTAACAGGAAGCGGCCTTCTGATGGTCGCAAGCGCTGGAGAAGTATGGGGGCAATTTAACTATGGGAATTCTTTTTATTTTGTAGAAAGACAAGCCGTATTTGCTGCAGCCGGGATCGTGGTGATGATGGTATTCTCACGCTTTGATTATAGGATTTTCAAGATCTATTCAAAGCATGCGCTCATCGTCGCATTTTTGCTGCTAATCGCTGTACTAATTCCGGGGATTGGGATGGTGCGCAATGGGTCACAAAGCTGGATTGGCGTAGGCTCTTTGTCCTTCCAGCCCTCTGAGTGGATGAAAATGGCTCTTGTTTTTTTTCTGGCATCCATCCTGTCTGAACGAAAGAAAACCATTCACTTGTTTTGGAAAGGGCTCTTTTTTCCACTTTCTGTTATCGGGGCTGCTTTTGGCTTAATTATGCTGCAGCCGGATCTTGGAACAGCGGCCGTTATGGGGGGAACTGCTTTTCTTTTGCTGTTCAGTGCGGGAGCACCGATTCGCTTTTTTATTACGATCGGTGTAACAGCAGTGATTGGATTGGTTGGACTGATTGCATCGGCACCCTATCGAATGAAGCGTATTACGGCTTATTTGGATCCATGGTCGGATCCGCTTGGAAGTGGGTTTCAAATTATTCAGTCTCTTTATGCAGTTGGACCGGGAGGGCTTTTCGGGCATGGCTACGGAGAAAGCCGGCAGAAATATTACTATCTTCCTGAACCGCAGACTGATTTTATTTTTGCCATATGGTCAGAAGAAACGGGCTTTCTTGGTGCTGTGTGGATTATTCTTTTATTTTTCCTGCTTATTTGGCGCGGAGTATATATAGCCATGCGGATTGACGATCCATTTGGCATGCTGCTCGTTTTCGGCTTGACGGCTATGATTAGCCTGCAGTCTTTTATTAACCTTGGGGTCGTAGTAGGACTCCTTCCAGTAACAGGGGTAACCCTGCCGTTTTTAAGCTACGGAGGCTCTTCTTTAACTATGACACTGGCATTGGCGGGAATTGTTTTAAGTGCAAGCCGTCATATGCGGTAGTATTGAAGGAAATTTACGGGTTTTTCAAGATAATATTTGATTCTCGTGACACATTGATTTAAGATGAAAATGCATTGGACAGCTGTTTAAACAACAAAAGCTGCCAGATGAATTATTGAGGTGACAGAATTGAAAATAGTAGTCAGCGGCGGAGGAACGGGCGGACATATTTACCCGGCACTCGCACTTATTCGGATGATTAAAAAGAAACACCCGGACACATTGTTCCTATACATCGGAACAGAAAAAGGACTAGAATCCAAGCTTGTTGTACGGGAAGGGATTCCCTTCCAATCAATCGACATTACGGGATTCCGCCGGGCAGTTTCATTTGAAAACGTGAAAACGGTTATACGCTTTTTAAAAGGCGTTAACGACTGTAAAAAAATGCTAAAAGAATTTCAGCCGGATGTTGTGATTGGCACAGGCGGCTACGTATGCGGACCAGTCGTGTATGCAGCTGCGAAAATGGGAATCCCATCAATTGTCCATGAACAGAACAGCGTGCCAGGACTGACAAATAAATTTCTAAGCAAGTATGTGGATAAAGTGGCGGTTTGTTTTGATGCAGCAAAAACACACTTTCCGGCAGAAAAAACCGTTCTTACCGGCAATCCTAGAGCTTCCGAAGTGATCGAAGCGAGCGGGGCGGGTGTGCTGCAAAAGTACGGATTTACACCTGAACGAAAAACCGTTCTTATTTTTGGGGGAAGCCGCGGCGCCCGTCCTATTAATGATGCGGTAATCGAGGCATTGAACAACTTGGCGGAACGCAGCTACCAGGTGCTGTATGTCACAGGTGATGTTCATTATGAACGCGTTTCGACGGAGCTCAAGACTGCAGGGAAGCCTGATAATGTAGCGGTTGAGCCGTTTATTCATAACATGCCGGATGTGCTGGCTGCTTGTGATCTGGTAGTAGCAAGAGCAGGGGCCACTACCCTTGCAGAGCTGACAGCGCTCGGTATTCCGTCCATTTTAATTCCAAGTCCATACGTAACAAACAATCATCAAGAGAAAAATGCACGCTCTCTAACGGACCAGGACGCAGCAGTGTTGCTGCTTGAAAAAGATTTAACGGGCGCGTTGCTCGTGAAAGAGTTGGATGCTATCCTGATGAATGAGCCGCGGCTCGGCAAGATGAAAGAGCAAGCAAAACGTTTGGGCATTCCGGATGCGGCAGACCGTTTATATAATGTAATGGTGGAATTAACAGAAAGAACCAGCCGTTCATCTTGAACACATGGCAGTCAGCCGCGTTAAAAGAAACCATGCGCGGCTGGTTTGCAGCATGGGCAGAGGTGTGAACATGACAAAGGAAAAAATCATTTCAATTGAGGATCGCATTCCAAAGCTGAAACAAATCAGAAAAAAGAAAGCGAACCGCCGGCTGCTGTTTTTACTATCTTTGTTTTTCGGGCTTATTCTTCTTGTTGTGTATCTGCAGTCTCCCTTAAGCAAAGTGGCAGACATTCACGTGCAGGGAAACAGTCTTGTGACAAATCAGGAAGTAATTGAGAAAAGCGGGCTTGTAAAAGGAAGCAGCATTTGGGCAGCCGGGAAGGGGAGGGCAGAAGAAGCTCTTTTAAAAGACGACCGCATTAAAAAAGCGGAGGTTACAATTGGGTTCCCAAATGATTTAATGATTTCAGTGGAAGAGCATAATGAAATTGCTTACGCTGCTCAAAAAGGCGGGTTGTACCCTGTTCTTCAAAATGGAAAAATTTTAAGCCAGCCTCTGAGCGGTGCACCATTACAGCTTCCGATTTTGTATAACTTCAAAGAAGGAAAGGCGCTCGATTTGTTTACAAAAGCAGCCCAAACACTTCCGGATGAAGTGTATAATACAATTTCTGAAGTGTACTATGACCCAAAGAAAAATAACTCTCTTCATATAAAGGCGTTTATGACAGATGGGTTTGAAGTGTCTGCCACTCTCTCCACATTTGCTGAGAAAATGGTTTACTATCCTTCCATTTCTACGCAGCTTAATCCCGATGTAAAAGGTGTAATCGACATCGAAGTTGGTTCGTACTTTAAAGCCTATGATCCAGCTCAGCAGCAGGAACTAGCGGAAGAAGCCGAAGAGGAAGCAGCAGGAGAAACAACAGAGGAAACAATAGAAGAGGCAGAGACGCCATAAAGTTTTCTTAAAACTGAATAACTTAGCCTTTTCGAGCTTCTTATCTTAGTGTAGACTTGTATGAGAGAGTTTAAGAAAAACATCAAAAATACTAAACTTTAAAAGGGAAACACGCTGAATATGACGAATTACGTTCTTAAACATGTATTCGTAGAGTAAATGTGCGAATGTTTGTTCGGTTATTCACGCTTTTATGGTAAAGGAGGTGCCGCAGCATGAATAATAATGAAATTTTAGTTAGTCTCGACATCGGTACATCCGCGATTAAAGTGATTATTGGCGAAATGGTTAATGATTCCTTAAATATAATTGGTGTCGGAAATGTAAAATCAAAAGGCATTCGAAAAGGCGCGGTCGTCGATATTGACGATACCGTTTATTCGATTAAAAAAGCGATTGAGCAGGCGGAGCGTATGGTAGGCCTAGAGATTGGCTCCGTGATTGTTGGTATTGCTGCCAACCACGCCATTTTGCATCCGTGCAATGGCGTTGTAGCTGTTTCAAGCGAAAATCGGGAGATTACAAGTGAAGACGTGATCCGGGTCAAAGATGCGGCACAAGTGATGTCTATTCCACCCGACCGGGAAATTGTTAATGTAATTGCCAAACAATTTATTGTAGATGGCTTTGATGAAATTAATGATCCCCGCGGTATGCTCGGTGTACGTCTTGAAATGGAAGGGATCATCGTAACAGGTTCAAGAACATTTTTACATAACACGCTGCGCTGTGTAGAGCGTGCGGGTCTTGAGATTAATGAAATTGTTCTGCAGCCGCTTGCGAGTGGGGAAATCGCTTTATCCATGGATGAGAAAAATCTAGGCACTGTACTAGTCGACATCGGTGGCGGCTCCACGACAATTTCTTACTTTAGAGACGGCTATATTCAGCAGACCTCTGTCCTGCCTGTTGGCGGCGATCATATTACGAAAGATTTATCCATTGGTCTGCGTACGTCAACAGAGGAAGCCGAAGGAATTAAAATTAAGCATGGACATGCTTTTTATGATTTAGCTTCTGAAGAAGAAGTGTTCAGTGTTCCGGTGATTGGCAGTGACCAGCATGATCAATTTAACCAGCTTGAAATTTCAGAAATTATCGAGGCAAGACTAGAAGAATTGTTTATGATGGTCGTGGAAGAACTTCGCCAGTCGGGTATTCATGATATTCCAGGTGGATTTGTTTTAACCGGCGGATCATCCGCAATGAATGGCATTCTTGACTTGGCACAGGATGTATTTCAAAATCGTGTACGCGTTGCGATTCCTGATTATATCGGTGTACGTGAGCCGCAATTTACAACGTCTGTAGGCCTGATCAAGTATGCCTATAAAAATGCCCGGTTAACGGGACGGAAATTAAGTGAATCCAATCAAGCGGCTCCGGCAGCGAAAGAAGTTAGAAGAGAGCGCCAGGAAGTCAAGCAGGAACCGAAGCCTGTGAAAAAAGAGCAGCCGCATGACGGAGAAGAAAAAGGCGTCAAAGGAAAAATGAAAAGACTTTTCGGGTACTTCTTTGAAGAATAGAAAAAGAACGCATTAAATAGGAGGATTTGCCATGCTGGAATTCGATACAAGTTTAGATTCGTTGGCAACGATTAAAGTTATCGGCGTAGGCGGCGGCGGTAACAATGCCGTCAACCGAATGATTGAGCACGGAGTGCAGGGAGTAGACTTTATTGCCGTCAATACGGATGCGCAAGCTCTTAATTTGTCAAAAGCGGAAGTGAAAATGCAAATCGGCAACAAGCTGACGCGCGGACTAGGTGCCGGCGCTAACCCTGAGGTTGGAAAAAAAGCGGCCGAAGAAAGCAAAGAGCAAATTGAAGAAGCGCTTAAAGGTGCTGACATGGTGTTCGTAACAGCTGGTATGGGCGGAGGCACAGGAACAGGTGCGGCTCCGGTTATTGCGCAAATTGCAAAAGATCTTGGCGCCCTGACAGTAGGGGTTGTGACACGTCCATTTACATTCGAAGGCCGTAAGCGTGCAACGCAGGCAGCTGGTGGAATCGAATCAATGAAAGCGGCAGTAGATACATTAATCGTCATTCCAAATGACCGCCTGCTTGAAATTGTCGACAAAAGCACACCAATGCTTGAAGCATTCCGTGAAGCAGACAATGTTCTTCGCCAAGGGGTACAGGGTATCTCTGACTTGATCGCAACACCAGGTTTAATCAACTTAGACTTTGCTGACGTAAAAACCATCATGTCGAACAAAGGTTCTGCTTTGATGGGAATCGGGGTTGCTTCGGGTGAAAACCGCGCAGTGGAAGCGGCGAAAAAAGCCATTTCCAGTCCATTGCTTGAAAAAGCTATTGACGGTGCGCAAGGTGTGCTAATGAACATTACCGGCGGCACAAACTTAAGTCTTTATGAAGTACAGGAAGCAGCTGATATTGTATCTTCCGCTTCAGACCAAGACGTAAATATGATCTTCGGTTCTGTTATTAATGAAAATTTAAAAGAAGAAATTGTCGTTACAGTTATTGCGACTGGTTTTAAAGAGGTGCCAGGTGAAGCAGGCCAGCAGGTTCGTCCAAGTCTTGGCCAAGTAAAACCACAGCCTTCACAGCCAGCTTCGCAACAGCAGCCAAAATCGCGTGAACTAAAGCGTGAAGATACGCCGGCGCCGGAGCAGCCAATGCGCCAGCATCAACAGCCTTCAGCGGATGATACGTTGGACATTCCTACATTTTTACGTAACCGCAATAGAAGAAGATAAAAAGCAGACCCGCCACTTATGTGGCGGGTTTTTTGTGCATGCTCATTCTTACAGGCAAAAGGCGCACCGTACTATGTAAAGGGCGTAACAGGCTTTTTCCATGCCCGAATTAGACATGATTCGGAAAAACTACTGTAAAAATTCACTTACATTCCGACATACATCCACTATTGAATCCGGTACACTAATGCACATAGGACAGGCAGCCGGAAAAAAGGAGGGATCAATTGGCCGGTTACGCAGAAGGGATTATTTTTTTTAATTTTGCTGCGGATGCACTGCTTCTTTTCGTAACAGGAAAGCTGAGCGGGCGTACATTTAGGGTGCCCCGGCTGCTTGCGGCTTCGTTAGCTGGAACTATCCCTGTATGTATCTATTTAGCAGCAGGCCCGACCGGACTTTTGCATAAATCGCTGACGGTCATCATGCCTGTGTTCATGATTCGTATTGCGTTTCAAACAACCGGCATAAAAAGCCTTGTTTCTATGGTTCTTACCTTTTACTTTACTGTTTTTTTAACAGGCGGCATTTTATTCGGATTTCAATCTATGTACAGGCAATATGCCGATGCGGGAAAATGGTCTCTCATATTCTTTTTTATTGTATCAGTGGCCATTTCCTTTTACTTTATTCAACGCCGCTTATTAGGTTTAAATGCTTCAAGGCGGGTAATCAGTCAGACAGTTCCCGTTTCTTTTACACTTTGCGGAATTAATTGGTCAGGGCACGGATTGATTGATACGGGCAATGCGCTGTGTGATCCTATTTCAAAAAAAGAAGTGGCAGTCTGCCAGATTCAGCCCTCCGATGAGTGGCCCGAAGCGCTTTTTAAAGAAGACATCAGTGATCTGCTCCATCTCCCAGACACTTGGACTGAAAAACTCGTTTGGGTACCATCTAAATCTATTCATGCTGAAAGCAGGCTGCTTGCCTCCTTTCGTACAGACAGCTTTACTATATGGATAAATGGAAAAAAACAAGAAACGAACAGGGCGCTTGTCACGTTTACGGACAAGATGTTATCGGATGACGGAGCGTTTGCGTGCATCCTGCATCCGAATATGGTTCGGGAATGAATCGAAAGGTGAGTGGATAATATGCGGCAGGTAAAAACGAAATGGATGTACGTAATGTATAATATGATTCAAAAAGCCGGGCTTAAATCCAAGGCGATTTACTATATCGGCGGCAGTGAAGCACTTCCGCCGCCGCTTACACGTGACGAGGAAGCGCATCTTTTAACAAAGCTGCCTTCCGGAGACAAAGCAGTACGCGCTATGCTAATTGAGCGAAATCTGCGCCTTGTTGTGTATATTGCCCGGAAGTTTGAAAACACTGGCATTCATATTGAAGATCTCATCAGCATCGGAGCAATCGGGCTTATCAAAGCCGTAAACACTTTTGATCCCGAAAAGAAAATCAAACTTGCGACTTATGCGTCCCGTTGTATTGAAAATGAGATCTTAATGTACCTGCGCCGCAATAATAAAATCCGTTCGGAAATCTCATTTGACGAACCGCTTAACATCGATTGGGACGGAAATGAACTGCTTTTATCCGACGTGCTGGGGACTGAAAGTGATATTATTACAAAAGGCATTGAAGAAGAAGTGGACAAACACCTTGTAGCAGAAGCGCTTGAAGACTTAGAAGGCCGTGAAAAACAAATTATTGAAATGCGGTTTGGACTGAACGGGCAGGAAGAAAGAACACAAAAAGATGTCGCAGATTTGCTGGGAATCTCACAGTCTTATATTTCACGGTTGGAGAAAAAGATTATCGGAAGACTAAAAAAGGAACTCAATAAACTGCGCTGAATAATTTCTTTCGGGCCGGCAATACTGTTTTGAGAAACAGACATCATGAGGAGGAACAGTGATGGCCCGAAATAAAGTTGTTCTGTGCGGCGTCGACACATCGACGCTTCCTGTATTAACAAATCCTGAGATGAAAGTGCTGTTTGTAAAATACCAAAATGGGGATAAAGAAGCCCGCGAAGAACTGGTTACCGGAAATTTACGCCTCGTTTTAAGTGTAATTCAACGATTCAACCACCGTAATGAACAAGCCGATGACTTGTTTCAAGTAGGCTGCATCGGTTTGATGAAATCCATTGATAATTTTGATTTAAGCCACAATGTCCGCTTTTCCACTTATGCGGTTCCCATGATTATCGGTGAAATCCGCCGGTATCTGAGGGATAATAATCCTATTCGAGTATCACGCTCGCTGCGTGACATTGCTTATAAAGCTTTGCAGGCAAGAGAAAGGCTGACAGCCGAACGGTCTGTTGAGCCGGCAGCGGAAGATATTGCACGTGAAATCAATGTGCCAAAAGAAGAAATGGTTTTTGCTCTTGATGCGATTCAAGATCCTGTTTCATTGTTTGAACCCGTTTTCCAGGACGGAGGCGATCCTATTTACATGATGGATCAAATCAGCGACGGAAAAGACAGGGAAAAAGAATGGGTAGATACAATGACGGTGACCGATGAGCTGAGTAAATTATCAGACCGGGAACGAATGATTATCGAAAAACGCTTTTTTACCGGACGTACTCAGATGGAAGTGGCAGATGAAATCGGTATTTCTCAAGCACAGGTATCCCGGCTCGAAAAAGGGGCCATCAAACAAATGAAAAAGAAAATAAATGGTTAATCAAAAAAAACAGAAGAGAAGATCTTCTGTTTTTTCTTTGGTTTGGCGCATACATTGATACAAAGGAGGGGCTGTTATGCGAATTTCAGAATTCCAGCTCAAGGATATCGTCAATGTTACAAATGGAAAAAAGCTTGGCCGGCTGGCTGATATTGAGTTAAATAATGCAACGGGTGCTATATCCGCTCTTATCATTGAACAAAGCGGAAAAAAATTTGGTTTATTCGGCAGGGAAGAAGAATTGGTGATTCCCTGGATGCATATTGTGAAAATCGGCGGTGACGTTATTTTAGTCCGCCATAGTGACACCGAACCGAAAGAGGAAGAACGGTGACGAAAAAGAGGGCATGTGGTACACTAAAAGAAAATGAGCGGGAGCATGCCATGACAGAACCTTTTAAAAAATCGATTGACGGTTTATTTCATTTGGAAAAGTGGGAGCTGGAAGAACCAGGTCTTGTGGCTGGATTTACGTCGAAAGCTGGCGGAACCGGCCGCTATAATGGCTTGAACATGGCTTTTCATGTGCAAGAGGAAGCTTCTTTTGTTCAGGAAAACCGAAAAAATACAGCTAAATTAATTGATTTTCCGACAGCTGGCTGGGTTGGGTGTGAACAAACACATGAGGTGCACATTGCTCATGTGTCAAAGCAGGATGCCGGCAGGGGCGCACTTGATTACGAAACGGCCCTCGCGGCCACTGATGGACTGTACAGCGAGGATGCCGGTGTGCTCCTTACTCTTTGTTATGCGGATTGTGTACCTCTTTTTTTTCTTGACCGGGCAGCGAAGCGCATTGGTACGGCTCACGCCGGCTGGAAGGGTGCAGTTGGCGGAATAGGGCCGAAGATGCTTGAGAAATGGAAGCAGCAAGGCAGCCGCCTGCAGGATATTGAAGCAGCCATTGGCCCTTCTATTTGTGGATCATGCTACAAGGTGGGAGCGGCTGTGGCAGAAGAAGTACAGAAATGGTATCGTCCGGGAGAAAAGCTGCCGCTCTCTCCCGTGCCGGGTGAAGTAGATGTGTATTTTTTCTCCCTGCAGGATTTTAACAAAGACCTTTTAATCAAAGCAGGACTCCCGCCGGAAAATGTTTATGTAACATCCTTATGTTCAAGCTGCTCTCCGGACTTTTTTTCTCATCGGCGTGACCGGGGGAGTACGGGCAGAATGATGGGTTATATCGGCTGGAAGGAAGGGAAACATGAAAGTTAGTGAAAATGTAAAAAGTATTAAACAGCGGATTGAAGAAGCGGCCCGCCGGTCAGGCCGGCAGGCGGAAGATGTGCAGATTATCGCCGTCACAAAATACGTGACAACGGCTCGCGGCCAGGAAGCAGTGGAAGCGGGTATTACACATCTTGGTGAAAACCGGGCCGAAGGGCTAAATGAAAAGTATGAAAGTATTGGAGATCGTGCCGTATGGCATTTTATCGGGTCTCTGCAGACAAGAAAAGTAAAGTCAATTATTCACCAGGCTGATTTTATTCATTCACTTGACCGGGCATCGCTCGCTAAAGAAATAAACAGCCGTGCTGAAAAACCTATCCAATGTTTTGTGCAGGTAAATGTATCAGGTGAAGAGTCAAAGCACGGGCTGGCACCGGATGAAGTCGTTCCATTTATTCAATCGCTTCATATCTACGAAAAAATTCGCGTGTGCGGCTTGATGACAATGGCTCCGCTGACAGAAGATCGTGATGTTCTGCGATCCTGCTTTCGGAAGCTTGCTTTATGCAAAGAAGAAGTGGCAGCATTAAATCTTCCCTATGCCCCGTGCCAGGAGCTATCGATGGGCATGAGCAATGATTTTGAAATAGCTGTAGAAGAAGGAGCTACAATGATTCGTATTGGCACGGCGCTTGTTGGAGAGTAAAAAGAAAGCGGAGGTGGAATGATGGGCGTGAAGTCGAAGTTTAAGTCATTTTTCCTGCTGGATGAAGAAGATTACGATATGGTGGAGGAAGAAGTGTATGAAGAAGAGCCGCCTCCAGCGGCAGCGCCTCGCAAAAAAAATGTTGTGAGTTTAAAAAGTGCGCAAAAGCCATCAAAAGTCGTTATGGCAGAACCACGTGTGTATGCAGAAGCACAAGAGATTGCCGATCATCTAAAAGCAAAAAAAGCAGTTGTTGTAAACCTGCAGCGCATTCAAACAGATCAGGCGCGCAGAATTGTTGATTTTCTAAGCGGAACGGTATACGCCATCGGCGGCGAAATTCAGCAAATTGGGGAAAAAATCTTTTTCTGTGCGCCGGAAAACGTGGAGATTTCAGGAAATATTACACAGTTTGGGCAGCAGGATCAAGAAAAAACGGGGTGGCAATAGAAGAGATGGATGTTGTACTTTATTATTTGATCCGGGCAATTGATCTATATTCCTGGGCACTCATTATTTATATTTTAATGTCTTGGTTTCCCGATGCACGTAATACATCAATCGGGCGCTTTTTAACAAGAATTTGTGAACCGTATCTGGACCCATTCCGCCGTATTATTCCGCCGCTTGGCATGATTGATATCTCGCCAATCGTTGCTTTTATTACGCTGAATCTAGCAACGCGCGGACTTCATCAGCTGATGATCTGGGTATAACATGAGTGATATTTATCAGCATTTCAGGCCGGAAGAGCGGGATTTCATTGATAAAACCGTAAAGTGGAAGCAGCAAGTGGCGGATATGTATGCGCCTAAACTAACCGGCTTTTTAGACCCCCGGCAGCGGCAGATTCTTCGGTCAGTTGTCGGATCAGGGGAGGAAGTGCTCGTTTCGTTTTTCGGAGGCTACCCGAACGCAGAACGAAAAAGAGCGCTTATTCATCCTTCTTATTTCGAACCGAAGGAAACGGATTTTGATGTTAGTCTTTTTGATATAGAATACCCGCATAAATTTGCTTCTATCAGCCACCCCCATATTTTGGGGAGTATGATGGGGCTTGGCTTAAAGCGGGAGAAATTTGGCGATATTTTAAACGAGCAGGAATTCTTTCAAATAATTGTGGCAAAAGAACTTGTCGATTATCTGCACAGCCATTTTGACCATGTTGGCAAAGTACCTGTTTCGTTGAAAGAAAAGCCATTTTCAAAAGCTCTTTACACAGCTGAAGAGTGGCGCGAGCAAGCGGTTACGGTTTCATCACTGCGCCTTGATGTGATTATCAGCGCGCTGCCGTCGATGTCACGTCAAAAGGCTCAGCAGCTTATTAAAGGCGGTGCCGTGAAAGTAAACTGGCGGGCTGTAGACCAGCCTTCCTTTGAATGTGCAACAGGGGATATGCTGTCTATTCGTGGAACAGGGCGTTTGAAAATTTTATCCCTTGATGGACAAACCAAAAAAGAAAAATGGCGAATGACCTTGGGCATTTTGAAATAAATTTGTGAAAATGCCGGGATTTTCCCACAAGCGCTCGAAAAACCTTTATAATGAAAATCAATGATCATGTAATGCTTTGGAGGTGGCTGTATGCCCTTAACGCCGTTGGACATACATAAAAAAGAATTTGGCCGTTCATTTCGTGGATATGATGAAGATGAAGTGAACGACTTTCTAAATCAAATTATTAAAGATTACGAGTTGATTATTCGCGAGAAAAAAGAATTAGAAGCGCAGCTGGCCGGCCAAACGGAACGGCTCAGTTATTTTGCCAATATTGAAGAAACATTAAATAAATCCATCATTATTGCGCAGGAAACGGCAGAGGATGTAAAACGAAATGCTTTAAAAGAGTCTAAACTTTTGATTCGTGAAGCAGAAAAAAATGCCGACCGCATTGTCGAGGAGTCTTTATCAAAAGCCCGCCGCATCGCTGTTGAAATTGAAGAACTAAAAAAGCAGTCTAAAGTATTCCGTACGCGCTTTAAAATGCTGATGGAAGCTCAGTTAGACTTATTAAACAATGATGACTGGGATACACTTCTTGAATTTGAAATAGATACGGAAGAAATTGAGCGCTTCAGCGACGAAGAGAGATAAGCTTGACGAATGAATCGTTCATTTTTATAATGTAACCATCTGAATAAATTGTGAAACGCGATGAAAGGGACAGTAGAGCGCAGATAGTCGGTTATAAGCGAACCAGGGACGGTGAAAGCCTGGTGCCGATATGCAGCTCCAAAATCACCCTTGAGCATTTTTCGTGAACATCGGAGTAGCGGAAAACGATCGATCCACGTTACGGGTTTTGAGCGGGCAGCCATTGGCTGTCAATCAGGGTGGTACCGCGGAAACCTTTCCGTCCCTTTTGAGGGATGTGAAAGGTTTTTTTATTTTCATTTAAAAAAGGAGATTATGGAATGAATTATAAAGATACGTTATTAATGCCGAAAACAGACTTTCCGATGCGCGGCAATCTGCCAAAGCGCGAGCCGGTCATGCAGAGCACATGGAATGAAGAAAACATTTACCAACAGGTATTGGACCGCACAAAGGACCGGCCGATGTTTGTCCTGCACGATGGCCCTCCGTATGCAAATGGTGATATTCATATTGGGCACGCGCTGAATAAAATCTTAAAAGACTTCATTGTCCGCTTTAAATCGATGAGCGGTTTTTATGCACCGTATATTCCAGGCTGGGATACTCACGGTCTTCCAATTGAGCAGGCACTAACAAATTCCGGTGTAAATCGGAAAGAGATGACGGTAGCCGAGTTCCGTCAGCTTTGTGAAGACTATGCCTACAAGCAAGTCGACAGCCAGCGGGAGCAGTTTAAGCGTCTTGGCGTCCGCGGTGACTGGGAAAATCCTTATATTACATTAAAGCCTGAGTATGAAGCAGCTCAAATTAAAGTGTTTGGTGAAATGGCAAAAAAAGGGTTTATCTATAAAGGGTTAAAACCTGTTTATTGGTCTCCGTCTTCTGAGTCTGCCCTTGCAGAAGCAGAAATTGAGTACATGGATAAAAAATCAGCTTCTATTTATGTTTCTTTTGAGGTGAAAAAAGGAAATGGTGTGCTTGAAGAAGGCACAAAAATTATCATTTGGACCACAACTCCATGGACGATTCCGGCTAACCTTGGTATCTCCGTTCATCCGGAACTGAACTATGCCGTTATCAGTGCAGCGGGCGAGAAGTTTGTTGTGGCTGAAGCACTTCTAGAAGAAGTAGCATCAAAAATCGGCTGGGAATCCTATACGACTGATAAGCTGGTAAAAGGGGAACAGCTTGACCGTATCATCGCCGCACATCCGCTTTACGGACGTGATTCTCTAGTAATGCTTGGTGAGCATGTAACAACGGATTCCGGTACAGGAGCGGTTCATACAGCACCAGGGCATGGGGAAGATGACTTTATCGTTGGGAAGAAATATGGCCTTGATGTTCTTTGCCCGGTAAACGACCGCGGTGTGATGACAGAGGAAGCTCCTGGATTTGAAGGGCTGTTTTATGACAATGCCAACAAGGCGATTACCGAAAAATTGACAGAAGCCGGCGCGCTGTTAAAAATGGAGTTTATTACCCACTCGTATCCGCATGACTGGCGGACGAAAAAGCCGGTTATTTTCCGCGCGACAGCTCAATGGTTTGCGTCGATCGACAAGTTCCGCCCGGAATTGCTCCAAGCTGTAAAAGAAACGAAATGGGTGCCGGCATGGGGCGAAACACGCTTGTTTAATATGATCCGTGACCGTGGTGACTGGTGTATTTCCCGCCAGCGGGCATGGGGAGTGCCAATCCCGGTATTTTATGCAGAAAACGGTGAAGCGATTATTACTGATGAGACGATTTCGCGTGTTTCGGATTTATTCCACGAGCACGGATCAAATATTTGGTTTAAGCGTACAGCGAAGGAGCTGCTTCCAGAAGGATTTACGCATCCTGGCAGCCCGAACGGTGAATTTACGAAAGAAAACGATATTATGGATGTTTGGTTCGATTCCGGCTCTTCACATGAAGCTGTTTTAGAGCAGCGCGAGGATGCCCAGCGTCCGGCTGATCTTTACCTGGAAGGTTCTGACCAGTATCGCGGCTGGTTTAACTCTTCTTTGATCACAGCAGTAGCCGTAACGGGAAGTGCTCCATACAAAGGGGTGCTAAGCCACGGATTTGCACTTGACGGTGAAGGCCGCAAGATGAGTAAGTCACTTGGCAACACGGTCGTTCCAGCCAAAGTAATGGAGCAGCTTGGTGCTGATATTCTGCGTCTATGGGTATCATCGGTTGATTTCCAAGCGGATGTGCGTGTGTCAGATGCGATTTTAAAACAAGTGGCCGAAGTTTACCGCAAAATCCGTAACACGTTCCGCTTCCTTTTAGGAAACCTGGATGGCTTTAAGCCGAGTGAGCATGCGGTAGCATATAAAAACCTGCGTGAAGTTGACCAGTTTATGTTGGTGAAATTAAACGAATTAATCAAAGCGGTACGCGGCCATTACGAAAACTATGAATTCGCGGCTATTTACCATGCGATCAACAATTTCTGTACAGTTGATTTAAGCTCCTTCTACCTTGACTTTACGAAAGATGTTTTATATATCGAAGCGGAGAATCATGCCGACCGCCGTGCTATTCAAACGGTTCTCTTTGAAACGTTAACAGCACTTGCAAAATTGGTATCGCCAATCCTTCCGCATACAGCGGACGAAGTATGGGTGGAAGTGCCGGAAGCTGAAGAGAAATACGTACAGCTGACAGATATGCCGGAGTATAAAGAACTTCCGGACGCTGAGGCGTTAACGCAAAAATGGACAGCGTTTATGGCAGTTCGTGACGATGTGCTCAAAGCGCTTGAAGAAGCCCGCAACGAAAAAGTCATTGGGAAATCATTGACAGCCCATGTGAAGTTGTTTGCTGGAGCGGAAACAACAGCATTGCTTGCGTCTATCGAAGAAGACTTGAAGCAGCTGTTTATCGTTTCTGGATTTGAAATTGCTGGAACAGACGCTGAAGCACCTGAACATGCGGTTCAGCTTGAAACAGCCTCTGTTGTAGTAGAAAAAGCGTCTGGTGAAACATGCGAACGCTGCTGGACTGTAACGGACGAAGTAGGAAAGGATGCTGAGCATCCGACGCTTTGCCCACGCTGTGCGTCTGTTGTAAAAGAGCATTATTCAGAAGTGAACTAAAACAAACGAAAAAGAGGTTAGCTAAGAAAACCGCTAACCTCTTTTCAGCGTTGGAGGTAAAATATGTATTACTACGTATTGTCGCTGCTCATCATTCTGCTTGACCAATGGACAAAGTGGCTTATTGTGAAATCAATGGAAATAGGGGAAAGTGTGCCGGTTATGGACAATCTTTTTCATATTACTTCGCACCGAAACAGGGGAGCAGCATGGGGAATGCTTGAAGGTCAATTTTGGCTGTTTTATCTGATTACAGCTATTGTAGTGGTTGGCATTATTTACTTTATGCAAAAAGAAGCAAAGGGAAAACCGTTAATGAAAATCTCCCTAGCTGTTTTGCTCGGGGGAGCATTAGGCAATTTTATTGACCGGCTGATCCGCGGGGAAGTGGTTGATTTTGTGCAGACGTTTATTTTCGGCTACCGGTTTCCCATTTTTAATATTGCCGATGCGGCGTTAACGATCGGTGTTATTTTGCTGTTTGCTGCCATGCTAATAGAAGATCGAAAAGGAAAGAAGGCATAATATGAAATCATTACAGTTTACAGTAAGTGAAGAAGAAAACGGGAGCCGGATTGATAAACTCACCGCAGCTCAAGAGGAGCAGTATTCCCGTTCGCAGGTGCAGGAGTGGCTTAAGGAAGGGCGCGTTCTAGTCAATGGTCAGCCGGTCAAAGCGAACTACAAAGCGGCAGCAGGAGATGAAGTGACCATTGACATTCCAGACCCTGAAGAACTGAATATTGAAGCAGAAGACCTGAAGCTGGACATTTACTACGAGGATGAAGACGTCATCGTGGTCAACAAGCCGCGCGGCATGGTTGTGCATCCGGCCCCCGGGCATACGACGGGAACGCTTGTGAATGGTTTAATGTACCATTGCAAAGACTTATCTGGTATTAACGGTGTGATGCGTCCGGGTATTGTCCACCGGATTGACAAAGATACATCTGGTCTTCTCATGGTCGCTAAAAATGATATGGCACATGAAAAATTAGTGAATCAGCTTGTCGAAAAGTCGGTGACACGTAAGTACCAGGCGATCGTACACGGTATTATTTCTCATGATTATGGCACTATCGATGCCCCGATCGGCCGGGATACGAAAGACAGGCAAAAAATGGGGATTGTAGATCACGGTAAAGTAGCTGTGACGCATTTTCAGGTGCTTGAGCGTTTCCGGGACTTTACGCTGGTGGAATGTGAGCTCGAAACAGGGCGTACCCACCAAATCCGTGTTCATATGAAGTATATCGGTTTCCCGCTTGCCGGAGATCCAAAATACGGACCGCGAAAAACACTTGACATTGACGGCCAGGCACTTCATGCAGGCGTATTGGGCTTTGTTCACCCGCGTACGAATGAATATATGGAGTTTGAAGCACCGGCACCTAAAGAGTTTACAAATTTAGTTGATGACTTACGGAAAAAGAATTGACTTTTGTCGAATTTATCGATACAATGAACTCAGTTGAATAAGAACCTTTAAGAACAGTCCCGTGAGGCTGGGAAGGAATCGGATATGAAATGGCATGAGTATGCCATTTTCAAGGAACCACTATGCCTTCTCGCCCACACCGGGTGAGGAGGCTTTTTTCATGGAAAAAGCGGTTGTACTTGATCAGCAGGCGATTCGCCGGGCATTAACAAGAATCGCACACGAAATTATTGAAAGAAATAAAGGCATTGAAAATTGTGTGCTTATTGGCATTAAAACACGGGGCATTTACCTGGCACAGCGGCTTGCTGAGCGCATTTTTCAAATTGAAGGACAGCGCATCCCTGTCGGAGAGCTTGATATTACGCTGTATCGGGACGATTTAACAGTAAAAACAAAAAACGATGATCCTGAAGTAAAAGGATCTGACATACCGGTTGATTTAAACGGCAAAACGGTGATTCTTGTAGATGATGTTTTGTATACGGGCCGCACTGTCCGGGCTGCAATGGATGCCATCATGGACATTGGACGCCCTTCCCACATTCAAATGGCGGCACTTATTGACAGAGGACACCGTGAACTGCCGATCCGGGCCGACTATATCGGGAAAAACATTCCATCAGCGAAAACTGAGCGGATTGTGGTCACACTTGAAGAAGTGGATGAAGAAGATCGTATAAGTATTTATGAATAAAGAATGAATGTTTAGTAATGGCCCTGTGAGGCTGGATGAACATTGACAACCTTTTAAAAATGCACGAGAGGCATTTAAGGGTGAAATCGGTCTGCGCCTGTGCGCAGAACAGCTTCGTTATGCTGTAAAACGAAAAAACACCCTGAAACCAGGGTGTTTTTTTTATGAAAACGGAGGTAAAAATCGATGCTGAGAAATTTAGTTTCAATTAGGGATTTGCATAAAGATGAAATTTTGTTAATATTAATGCAGGCGCAGAAATTTGCGGAAGGCGAAGTTTGGACACCGCATGAAAAACAGTATGTCGCGAATTTGTTTTTTGAAGCAAGCACGCGGACAAAAACAAGCTTTGAAATGGCAGAGAGAAAACTCGGCTTGGATGTGATCCCGTTTGATGTTGGGAGTTCAAGTGTTTTAAAAGGAGAAACATTATACGACACAGTTCGCACACTCGAAGCCATTGGCGTTAACGCAGTGGTGGTCCGTCACGAAGCCGATGCTTACTACGACGAACTGGTTGGCCATATCGATATTCCGGTCATTAACGCAGGAGACGGATGCGGCCAGCATCCAACCCAATGCCTGCTTGACCTTCTAACCATTCAGCAGGAGTTTGGCACGTTCGAAGGCTTGAAAATCGGCATTGTCGGCGATATCCGGCACAGTCGGGTAGCTCGCTCCAACGCAGAGGCACTGAGACGACTTGGTGCAGATGTGAAATTTTCAGGTCCTCCTGAATGGTTTGAAGAGGATTTCCTCCAGTCAGGAGGGTTCGTTGAAATCGACGAATTAGTTGAGCAGGTGGACGCTTTAATGCTGCTGCGTATCCAGCACGAACGGCATCAGGTCGCTTCGTCGATGACAAAAGAAGAATATCATATCCGTTACGGTTTAACAGAGGAACGGGAGAGCCGGATGAAGCCGGGAAGCATTATTATGCACCCAGCTCCAGTAAATCGGGATGCAGAAATTGCTGACAGCTTAGTTGAATGCGAACGGTCCCGCATCTTTAAACAAATGGAAAACGGTGTATATGTCCGCATGGCGGTCTTAAAAGAAGTGCTTGAGGGGAGATTGGCAAATGAACTGGTTAATTAAAAATGGACAAGTCTTAACAGAAAACGGTGAATTAACCGGAGCAGATGTCCGCATTCAAGATGGGAAGATTACTGAAATCGGCGCTGGCCTCGCAGAAAACGGCGAAGAAACAATCGATGCGGGCGGCAAGCTCATTGCACCCGGCCTGATTGATTTGCACGTGCATCTGCGTGAGCCAGGCGGCGAGCACAAAGAAACAATTGAAACTGGAACGAAAGCAGCCGCTAAAGGCGGATTTACAACGATCGCGGCTATGCCAAATACCCGGCCGGTACCAGATACAGAAGCAAATCTTCAAAAAGTGAATACACTTATTGAGGAAAATGCACAAATTCGTGTGCTGCCGTATGCATCTATTACAATCCGCCAGGCAGGCAAAGAGCTTGTTGACTTTAAAGCACTCAAGGAAAACCAGGCATTTGCTTTTACAGATGACGGAGTCGGCATTCAAGAGGCAGGCATGATGCATGCTGCAATGAAGCAGGCAGCTGCTCTTGATATGGCGGTTGTAGCACATTGTGAAGACAACAGCTTAATTTATGGGGGCGCTGTTCACGACGGTGAATATGCTAAACGTGAAGGCGTGCCGGGCATTCCATCCATTTGCGAAGCCGTTCAAATTGCAAGAGACGTGTTGCTTGCAGAAAATACAGGCTGTCACTACCATGTCTGCCACGTCAGCACAAAAGAATCGGTCCGTACGATTCGCGATGCAAAAAGAGCGGGCATTCGGGTAACTGGCGAAGTATCACCGCACCATCTTGTACTCACGGATATGGATATCCCCGGACAGGATCCTAACTTTAAAATGAACCCGCCGCTTCGCGGGGCGGAAGATAGAAAGGCTCTTATTGAAGGGCTGCTTGACGGAACGCTTGATTTTATCGCAACAGACCATGCACCGCATACAGCAGAAGAAAAAGCAGCAGGCATTCTCAAAGCACCATTCGGCATTACAGGATTCGAAACAGCTTTTCCGCTTCTGTACACCGAGCTAGTGAAAAAAGGTGTGATTACATTGAAGCAGCTTGTAGACTGGATGACGGTGAAACCGGCTGAAGTCTTTAATCTGCCGTATGGCCGCCTCGAAGAAGGTGCCAGCGCTGATCTTACCATTATTGATCTGGATAGCGAAAAAGAAGTAGATCCAAAGACGTTTTTATCAAAAGGTAAAAACACACCATTTGCAGGCCGCGTACTTTCAGGGTGGCCGGCGGCAACGTTTTTTGAAGGAAATCTTGTATGGCAGGAAGGAATGATCAACGAATGAAAAAACAGCTTATTTTAGAAGATGGCACAGTATTTGCTGGTGAAGGATTCGGCAGTGAAAAAGACGTAACGGGCGAAGTGGTTTTTACAACAGGTATGACAGGTTACCAGGAAACCTTGTCCGACCCATCTTACTGCGGACAAATTGTTACATTCACTTATCCGCTTATTGGCAACTACGGTATTAACCGTGACGACTTTGAAACAATTCAGCCGGCTGTAAAAGCACTCGTTGTGAAGGAAGCAGCAGATTTTCCTTCAAACTTCAGAACTGAATTTTCAATCGATGAATATTTAAAGATGAAAGATATTCCGGCTATTTCCGGTATTGATACACGCAAATTAACGCGAATTATCCGCCAGCACGGTGCCCTTAAAGGAGCGATTGTTTCTGCGGATGTAAATCCTGAGGATGTGATTCCACGTCTTCAGGCAACAGTACTGTCAAACGATCAGGTTGCACAGGTTTCTACAAAGTCCGCTTATCCAAGTCCGGGACGCGGTTTCCGGGTTGTCGTAATCGACTTTGGTATGAAGCATGGGATTTTACGTGAATTAAACAACCGTAACTGCGATGTAACAGTCGTACCGCATGATACAACAGCAAAAGAAATTATGCAGTTTAAACCAGATGGTATCATGCTGACAAACGGACCGGGCAACCCGAAAGATGTGCCGCATGCCATCGAAACGATTCGTGAGCTTATCGGTCAGGTGCCGATTTTCGGTATCTGCCTTGGCCACCAGCTGTTTGCTCTTGCTTCCGGTGCCGATACATTCAAGCTGAAATTCGGCCACCGCGGTTCGAATCATCCGGTTAAGGACCTTGAAACAGGACGTACAGCGATCACTTCTCAAAACCACGGGTTTGCTGTAAGCGAAGAATCAATTGCGAATACGGATTTGAAGGTAACACATGTTGCACTTAATGATGGAACAGTTGAAGGGCTGGCTCATAAAAAGTACCCTGCTTTCACTGTGCAATATCACCCAGAAGCTTCACCAGGACCAGAAGATGACAATATTTTATTTGACCGCTTTATTGACTTAATGAAAACAAACGCTGCAAAGGAGACACAACATGCCTAAACATACAGACATCCAAAGTATACTTGTGATTGGCTCCGGCCCGATCGTAATTGGCCAGGCGGCAGAATTTGATTATGCAGGGACACAAGCATGTCTCGCTTTAAAAGAAGAAGGATACCGGGTTATTCTCGTAAACTCAAACCCGGCAACGATCATGACGGATACGGAAATTGCGGATGCAGTTTACATTGAACCGATCACGCTTGAGTTTGTCCGCCGCATTATTCAAAAAGAACGTCCGGACGCGATTTTGCCAACGCTTGGCGGCCAGACAGGGTTGAATATGGCAGTCGAGCTTTCCAATGCCGGCGTGCTGGATGAGTACAACGTAAAAGTTCTTGGTACGAAGCTTTCAGCGATTGAGCAGGCGGAAGACCGCGACTTGTTCCGTTCATTAATGAATGAATTAAACGAGCCGGTGCCGGAAAGTGAAATTATCCACACTTTAGATGAAGCGTATGCCTTTGTTGAGCAAATTGGCTATCCAGTTATCGTACGCCCTGCTTATACACTTGGCGGTACGGGCGGCGGAATTTGCGAAAACGAAGAAGAACTGATTGAAACCGTAACAAACGGCTTGAAACAAAGCCCGGTTACACAGTGTCTTCTAGAAAAAAGCATTGCCGGCTTCAAAGAAATCGAATATGAAGTGATGCGCGATTCAAATGACAATGCAATCGTTGTTTGTAACATGGAAAACATTGACCCGGTTGGGGTTCATACAGGGGATTCGATTGTTGTAGCGCCGAGCCAGACGTTGACAGACCGCGAGTATCAAATGCTCCGCAACACGTCTTTAAAAATTATTCGCGCGCTCGGAATTGAAGGCGGCTGTAACGTTCAGCTTGCACTTGACCCATACAGCTTCCAATATTACATCATTGAAGTAAACCCGCGTGTAAGCCGTTCATCTGCGCTTGCATCAAAAGCGACGGGCTACCCGATTGCAAAATTGGCAGCAAAAATTGCTGTCGGCTTAACACTAGATGAAATGATGAACCCGGTTACCGGCAAAACGTACGCTTGCTTTGAGCCGGCCCTTGACTATGTTGTTTCTAAGATCCCGCGCTGGCCGTTTGATAAATTTGAGAACGCAAACCGTACATTAGGTACGCAAATGAAAGCAACAGGCGAGGTTATGGCAATTGGCCGTACATTTGAAGAGTCAATGCTGAAAGCAGTCCGTTCACTGGAAAGCGGCGTATACCATCTGTCGCTCGATGAGCTGGCTGATAAAGACGATGCATTTCTTGAAAAACGGATTCGCAAAGCAGGAGACGAGCGCTTGTTCTATCTGGGTGAAGCACTTCGCCGCGGCATCACAATCCAAACGATTCATGAGTGGAGCCAAATTGACCTGTTCTTCCTGAAGAAGTTTGAAAACATCGTCAAATACGAAAAAGAAGTCGAAAGCAATCCATTTAACCATGAGGTTGTGAAACGAGCGAAACAGCTTGGATTTGCCGATAAAACCATTGCAAAAGCATGGGGCGTTTCTGAAAAAGAAGTGTACGACTGGCGTAAAGAAAACGGCATTGTCCCTGTTTTCAAAACCGTTGATACATGTGCGGCAGAATTTGAATCAGAAACACCATACTACTATGGCACATATGAAGAAGAAAACGAATCAATTGTAACAGACCGCAAGTCCGTTGTCGTACTTGGCTCTGGTCCAATCCGTATCGGACAGGGTGTTGAGTTTGACTACGCAACGGTACACTCTGTATGGGCGCTGAAAGAAGCAGGTTACGAAGCGATTATTATTAATAACAACCCTGAGACGGTTTCAACAGACTTTAGTATCTCTGACAAGCTTTACTTCGAGCCGTTAACAATCGAAGATGTCATGCACATTATCGATCTGGAAAAACCAGAAGGTGTTGTTGTACAGTTCGGCGGCCAAACGGCGATTAACTTAGCTGGCCAGCTAGTAGAACACGGTGTAAAAATTCTCGGCACAAGCCTTGAAGATGTAGACCGTGCAGAAAACCGTGATAAGTTCGAGCAGGCTCTGCAGGAGCTTGATGTCCCGCAGCCGCTTGGCAGAACAGCTTTCTCAGTAGATGCAGCCGTTGAGATTGCCAACAGTATCGGTTATCCAGTTCTTGTTCGTCCGTCATACGTGCTCGGCGGCCGTGCAATGGAAATTGTTTATAAAGAAGCAGAATTGCTTCAATACATGCAAAATGCTGTAAAAGTCAACCCAGAGCATCCAGTTTTGATTGACCGTTACCTAACGGGTAAAGAAATTGAAGTAGATGCGATCTCTGACGGCACAGATGTAGTCATTCCAGGAATTATGGAGCACATCGAGCGTGCAGGTGTCCATTCTGGTGACTCGATCGCCGTATATCCGCCACAAAAGCTGACAGATGATCAAAAAGCAAAAATTATCGAGTATACAACAAAGCTTGCCAAAGGCTTAAACATTATCGGCCTGCTCAATATTCAATATGTTATTTCAAAAGGTGAAGTATTTGTAATCGAGGTAAACCCTCGTTCAAGCCGGACGGTGCCATTCTTGAGCAAAATTACGAATGTACCGATGGCGAACCTTGCAACAAAAGCGATCATGGGACAGTCATTAAAAGACATGGGCTACGAATCAGGCCTTGTTCCAGAAAAATCAGGTGTTTACGTAAAAGTTCCTGTGTTCTCATTCGCGAAACTTCGCCGTGTAGATACAACGCTTGGCCCTGAAATGAAATCAACGGGTGAAGTAATGGGGAAAGATGCAACGGTTGAAAAAGCACTTTACAAAGGGCTTGTGGCATCCGGTATGAAGATTCCAACTAAAGGAGCTGTTCTCCTGACAGTTGCTGATAAAGATAAAGAAGAAGCGCTGGCAATCGCAAAACGCTTCCACAATATTGGCTTCCAGCTGCTGGCTACACATGGCACAGCCAAGATGATCAGCGAGACAGGCGTACCAGTACAAACCGTGGCCAAAATCGGCGCGAAAGGTCCAGATATGCTGGATGTGATTCGCGGAGGCGAAGCGCAGTTTATTATCAATACTCTTACAAAAGGCAAGCAGCCGGCGCGTGACGGCTTCCGTATCCGTCGTGAATCAGTAGAAAACGGTATTCCATGCTTAACGTCACTTGATACAGCAACCGCGATTTTAGAAGTGCTTGAATCAATGATCTTTAATGCAGAAGCAATGCCAAAGCCGGCATTGGAGGCGGTCCATTCATGATTCAAAAAGAGCTGATGACGGTTGTTTCCCAATCGGAAATCGCTAAAAATATTTTTGAAATGACATTAAAAGGGGCGCTGGTTGATCAAATCGACCAGCCGGGCAAATTTGTCCATTTAAAAGCGAGCGAAGAAATGATGCCCCTTCTTCGCCGCCCAATCAGCATTGCGCGCGTTGAACACGATAAGCAGGAATTTACGATGATTTACCGGGCGGAAGGTGCAGGAACCACTGCACTTTCCCGCAAGCAATCCGGTGACCAGGTGGACGTTCTCGGTCCACTTGGCCACGGTTTCCCGGTTGAAGCAGCAGCTCCTGGAGAAACTGCCCTGTTAATCGGCGGCGGCATCGGTGTTCCACCGCTTTATGAACTATCACGCCGCTTAAATGAAAAAGGCGTAAAGACCATTCATGTTCTTGGCTTTCAAAACAAGGAAGCTGCGTTTTATACAGAACAGTTTGCTGACCTGGGTGAAACATATGTCGCAACAGTAGATGGCTCACTTGGTGAACAGGGATTTGTAACGGATATTGTAAACAAACACGGACTGCGGGGAGACGTATTTTACTCCTGCGGTCCAACTGTTATGTTAAAAGCGGTTGAAAAGCTTCATGCCGCGCCGCGCGGTTTTATTTCTCTTGAGGAGCGGATGGGCTGTGGGATTGGTGCCTGCTTTGCCTGCGTATGTCATCCGGCAGCGGATGAAACAGGAACGGCGTACTTGAAAATCTGCAGCGACGGTCCAGTATTTAAAGCCGGGGAGGTGGCGTTATGAGCCGATTAGCACTAGATCTTCCAGGTTTGTCACTTAAAAATCCGGTTATGCCGGCATCCGGCTGCTTCGGGTTTGGCCGCGAATTCAGCCAGCTCTTTGATTTAAGCACACTTGGGGCCATCATGATCAAAGCAACAACAGAAGCACCGCGTTATGGGAATGCAACACCTCGTGTAGCAGAAACACCGGGCGGTATGCTGAATGCGATCGGGCTTCAAAACCCCGGATTGGAAAAAGTAATCGCCAATGAACTCGAGTGGCTCAAACAGTTTGACGTGCCGATTATTGCCAACGTAGCCGGCTCGCAAACAGAGGATTACGTTCAAGTAGCCAAAGAGATTTCTAAAGTAGAAAACGTTCATGCATTGGAACTCAATATTTCCTGCCCGAATGTTAAAACAGGCGGAATTGCTTTTGGAACCGTACCAGAAACAGCAAAAGAGTTAACGAAACGAGTAAAAGAAGTGTCTGAGGTGCCTGTATATGTAAAGCTGTCGCCTAATGTAACCAATATTGTCGAGATGGCAAAAGCGGTAGAAGACGGCGGCGCAGACGGCATTACAATGATCAACACATTAATTGGCATGCGTATCGACTTGAAAACAGGACGGCCAATTTTATCGAACCGGACAGGCGGTTTGTCAGGTCCAGCCGTAAAACCGGTAGCGATTCGTATGGTGTATGAAGTAAGCCAGCAGACGAATCTGCCAATCATCGGCATGGGCGGTATTTCAAACGTTGAAGATGTGATTGAGTTTTACTTAGCGGGTGCAGATGCCGTGGCAGTTGGCACAGCAAACTTTGTAAATCCATTTATCTGTCCGGAATTAATTGCAGAGCTGGATCAGTACTTAGAAGCTCATAATGTAGATCATATTAGTGAATTAAAAGGACGGAGCTGGAAATAATGGAAAAAGAACCGATTATTGCACTCGATTTCCCGACTTGGCAGGAAACCGAGCAATTTTTTGTGCCCTTTCGCGGAGAGCAGCTTTACGTAAAAGTAGGGATGGAGCTTTACTTGCAAAATGGGCCGTTCATTATTGAACAGCTGAAACAAATGAATCACCGTATTTTTCTCGATTTAAAACTTCATGATATTCCTAATACAGTAGGACAAGCCATGAAAGGCCTGGCGGCGCTTGGCGTGGATATGATTAATGTCCATGCAGCCGGCGGAGTTGAAATGATGAAGCGTGCCCGCGAAGGCCTGGATGCAGGTGCTCAAGGCAGCCGGCCTGTACTGCTTGCGGTTACGCAGCTGACTTCGACATCGGAAGAAGCGATGCAGCAGGATCAATTAATCAAGGTTCCGCTCGGGGAGTCTGTCCGCCATTATGCCCAAAAAGCGCAGGAAGCCGGCTGTGATGGAGTGGTTTGCTCTGTTTTAGAAGCAGCGGCTATTCGCGAAGCATGCGGGGAAGCATTCTACAAAGTAACACCTGGCATTCGCTTAAAAGACGGGCAGGCAGACGATCAAAAGCGTATTGCGGATCCGTCTGAAGCGCGTAAAATCGGTTCAACGATGATTGTAGTAGGGCGTCCAATTACAAAAGCAGCCGACCCGGTTGCAGCCTATCAACATGTGAAAGCACTCTGGGGAGGACAAGCATAAAATGAAAAAGCAAATTGCAGAAGAATTACTCGAAATCCGTGCGGTTTTTTTACAGCCAAATGATCCGTTTACATGGTCATCCGGCATGAAATCACCCATTTATTGCGATAATCGTTTAACATTATCGTATCCGAAAACGCGCCAAAAGATCGCTGCTGGACTGGCAGAACTGATCCAAAAAGAATATCCGGAAGCAGAAATCATTGCCGGCACTGCAACAGCAGGCATTCCGCATGCTGCCTGGGTTTCAGACGTATTGAATTTGCCAATGTGCTATGTGCGCTCAAAAGCAAAAGAGCATGGCAAAGGCAACCAGATTGAAGGAAAAGCGGAGCCCGGCTCAAAAGTAGTCGTCATTGAAGATTTGATTTCAACAGGCGGCAGCGCGATCACGGCAGCAGAGGCGCTCCGTGCAGCAGGATGTGACGTTTTAGGCGTAGCAGCCATCTTTACATATGGACTGCCAAAAGGAGATGCACGCCTGGCGGAAGCAGAATTAAAAGCTGTTGCGCTAAGTGATTATGATGCACTGATTGAAGTTGCTGCTGAAAAGAATTACGTAAAAACAGAAGACATCGAAACGCTGAAAAAATGGAAACAGGCGCCCGATGCATGGGGCATCAACTAATTTCCAGGCGGCCGTGATTGATCACGGCCGCTTTTTTGTTTGGAAAAATATGATACAATCGTGTCAATTTTATCGGCGGGAGGAATCGATGTGGCAGAATACAAGGTAAAATTAATAAATCCCTCTTCTCATTTAAAAGAAGAATACCGCTCGTTTTATGAAGAATGGGAAGCAAGCGGTGAAAAGATGATACCGTCGGTGATTGAACGGGATCCATCCCATTTTGAAGAAATGCTTCAGTTTCTGCGGGACAATGAAAAGGCCATCCGTATTCCAGCCGGCTGGGTGCCTGATTCCACATACGGGCTGATTGATGAAAGGAAGCGAGTCCTTGGCGTTGTCAATATCCACCATGCTTTAACACCTTTTTTGCGAAACAGCGGCGGGCACGTCGGTTACGGTATCCGGCCTTCTGAACGAAGAAGGGGCTATGCGGCTTCCTTGCTTGGACTGTCAATTCAAAAAGCAAGAGAGCTCGGTATCGAGCGGGTTTTGGTTGTTTGTGACGAAGACAATATCGGGTCTTTTAAAACCATTGTAAAAAATGGCGGTACCGCCGATCGGGACTTTATAGAGGAAGATGGAACCGTCGTCAAACGATTTTGGATCGACACATAAAAAGAAAGTGAGCGGGTGCGCTCACTTTCTCATTTTCATGACTTTCCCTTCATCCGGGGTAACATACACCGTATGCTGATTATCGTAAATCACAAAACCGGGCTTTGCACCGGACGGTTTTTTCACGTGGCGTACTTTTGTGTAGTCAACTGGAACAGAAGAAGAGTCTTTTGCTTTGCTGTAGTAGGCAGCAATCATGGCAGCTTCTAAAATCGTTTCCTCCGACGGATCGTCTGAACGAATCACAATATGCGATCCCGGAATGTCTTTTGTATGAAGCCAGATATCATCCCGGCGTGCTGCTTTATTCGTTAAATAATCATTTTGGCGGTTGTTTTTACCCGCGTAAATAAGCGTTCCGTCTGTGGCCATATATTCTTCAATGACCGGCTTGTCCACTTTCTTTTTCTTCTTGATATGCCGTGCTTTTAAGTAGCCTTCTTCAGCGAGCTCCTCGCGAATTTCTTCAATATCCCGTGGAGAAGCTGATTCAAGCTGCTGAAGGAGGGCTTCAAAATATTGAATTTCCTCATTTGTTTTTTCGATCTGCTCCTGCACCGCTACAACCGCATGTTTTGCTTTATGATAACGTGAAAAGTACTTTTGTGCATTGTCAGCCGGACTTTTTTGCGGATCAAGCTGGATCGTCACTGTTGCTCCATTTTCATCATAATAATTTACAACGTCAATTTCTGTCATGCCTTTTTTCACTGCATATAAATGGGCTGTTAACAGCTCGCCCATGCGCTGATACTCACCGGCATTTTCCGCTTCCTGAAGAGTGCGCTTCAGCTTACCGATTTTGGTGCGGTTTTTCTGCAGCTCATTTCCGATCAAACGCTCGAGGTCGTTTGCCTGCTGGCGTACACGGTCACGCTCCGCTTTACCGAAATAGTACCGGTCTAAGAGCGAAGAAACCGTTTCAAAGAATGTGCGCTCTCCCTTTAGGTGGGAAAGATCCATCATGTAGAAAAATGATTTGTCGCCGTTTTCAATCATCACAGGGGAATACGCAGCTTTTTTTATAGGATCTATCACGTCAAGAAACGCAGCTGGCACTGTTTCACGGTTAGCAAGGCCGGCGCGGGCGACAATTTCATTGCTGATAAGCGGAGAAAAGCCTTCAAACGCTGACACGAGCTGTTTGGCAATTTTCCCTGCATTAAAATCTACAGCACGCTGAATGGTTTCCTTATCAGCAGCCAGCGGATTTTGCTTGTTTTGTGCAGGCGGTTCTACGTATGCTGCTCCGGGCAGAATGGTCCGGTAGCTGTTCATAGAAGATGGAACATGCTTGATGCTGTCAATGATCGTTCCTTTTTCCTTGTCAACAAGAAGAATATTGCTGTGACGGCCCATAATTTCCACGTACAACTGCTTGTAGGAAATATCTCCGATTTCATTTTTCCCTTTAAATTCAAAACAAATGGTCCGGTCAAGACCAAACTGGCGGATGTCTTCTAAAATAGCACCATCTAAATGCTTGCGCAGCATTACACAGAAAAGCGGCGGCTCAGATGGATTTTCCTGAACGTTTTCCGTCAGCTGTACCCGTGCATAAGACGGATGGGCAGATAAAAGCAGGCGGTTATTTTTGCCTCTCGCCCGAATGATCATAATGGTTTCGTTTTTAAATGGCTGGTGAATTTTGTTGACTCGGCCGCCTGTCAAGGCTTCCTTTAATTCTTCTACCATTGCTTTTGTAAATAGTCCATCGAATGCCATGAATCATACTCCCTTTTTGAACGAACATATTTATTCATCTTACCATGGGATGGGGCCTTTCGTAAATTTGAGGACATTTCTTTTGTAACCGTTCAAACTGCTGTATACTTATTCTGACAAACTTATACAGAAAAGAGGCGTATTATGACAGAGCTGGTCGCAGTAGTTATGATTTTTTCCATCCCTCTTGCTGCCATTTTTACATCTTATAAAAGAAGCCAAATGAAATTGCAATACAAAATGATTAAAGAACAAGTGCAACTGGAAAAACTAAAGCAGGAAAACTTTCTATTGGAAACAGAAAAAATGAAAACCGATCTCCGCCTTTCAACCCCCTTTGAAGAAAAAGAAGAGGTTCTTGCATTTATCGAGCAGGAAAAGCAACATTTATGATATAATAATTCGAGTGTGCAAAAACGGACGAAACGTGACAAAGGGGATCAAGATTGATGCAATTAATCAATATTGGATTTGGCAGTGTCGTCTCGGCAGAGCGGATTGTAGCGATTGTCAGCCCGGAGTCGGCACCGATGAAGCGGCTCGTTCAAGAGTCGCGTGAAAAAGGAAATCTCGTCGATGCCACATTTGGCCGCCGGACACGTGCGGTCATTTTAACAGACAGCCATCATGTTATTTTGTCTGCTGTTCAGCCGGAAACGGTGGCGAATCGTGCGGCGCTAAAAGATGAGGATGCTGAGGAAGGATTGTGAAGTAAGTGAAAGAAAAAGGTTTGCTGATCGTATTGTCCGGACCGTCCGGCGTGGGCAAAGGAACGGTGCGTAAAGCGATTTTTTCAAGAAAAGATGTAAAGTTCGAGTATTCCATTTCCATGACAACGCGCAAACCGCGCGAAGGAGAAGTGGACGGCGTTGATTACTTTTTTAAATCCCGCGAGGAATTTGAGCAGCTGATCAAGGAAGGGAAACTGCTTGAATACGCAGAATTTGTCGGCAACTATTATGGAACGCCGGTTGATTACGTTCGGGAAACGCTCGACGCAGGGAAAGATATTTTCCTTGAAATTGAAGTAGAGGGTGCAAGACAGGTGCGTGAAAAGTTTCCGGAAGGACTGTTTATTTTCTTAGCGCCGCCGAGTCTTTCGGAGCTGCACAGCCGGATTGTCGGCCGCGGTACGGAGACGGATGAAGTGATCCGGGGCCGTATGGAGCAGGCACGCAAAGAAATTGATATGATGGACTTGTATGACTACGTCGTTGAAAATGATGAAGTAGAGCGGGCATGCTCGCGCATTCAGTCTATCGTTGAAGCAGAGCACTGCCGGCGTGAGCGTGTACAGCACCGCTACCAAATTATGCTTGAACTGGAAGGGGAACAATAATGCTATATCCATCTATTGATAACTTACTAACAAAAATTGATTCTAAATATTCATTGGTCAGCGTAGCTGCAAAGCGCGCCCGTTCAATGCAGGAAAACAAAGGAAAAGGCGTGCTTGGAGCGTATCGGTCGCACAAGTTTGTTGGAAAGGCGCTTGAAGAGATTTATGCGGATGAGCTTGTCATGAAAAAGAAAGACGAGAACAAAACGTACTCAGACGAAGTGTAAATAAGAAAAACGGAAAAGGGCGGCGAATACCGGCCTTTTCTTTTTGTATGCTATCATATTGGCATAAAGAGTTGACTGGAACGGAGGAAAAGGGAATGAACGGAAAAAACATTTTGCTTTGCGTCAGCGGCGGCATAGCAGTTTACAAAGCGGCGGCACTAACGAGCAAGCTGAAACAGGCGGGTGCTCATGTGAAAGTAGTCATGACCGAATCCGCCCGTAAGTTCGTAGCGCCGGTCACTTTTCAGGCGCTGTCCGGTGAACCGGTATATACCGATACATTCGATGAAAAAGATCCCGCTAAAATTGCTCATATTGATATTGCAGACTGGGCAGACCTTGTGATTGTGGCACCGGCAACAGCAAATATCATTGCCAAAATGGCTCACGGGATGGCAGATGACATGGTATCAACTGTTCTCCTGGCCGGTACAGCGCCAAGGTGGATTGCACCCGCCATGAATGTAAATATGTATGCGCACCCTGCTGTACAAAAAAACATGGAAACACTGCGGTCGTTCGGCTGCCGGTTTATCGAACCCGGTGAAGGCTACCTTGCCTGCGGATATACAGGGAAAGGGCGGATGGAAGAGCCTGAGAGGATTGCAGAACTTGCCACTCAATTTTTCGCTAAAGGCGAACAAAAGATTCTTCAAGGAAAACGAGTTGTCGTAACAGCAGGGCCCACACGTGAAGCGATCGATCCAGTGCGCTTTTTTACCAATAAATCAACAGGCAAAATGGGATATGCAGTGGCGGAAGCAGCACGGGAACTTGGGGCAGATGTTACGTTAATTTCAGGACCTGTAGCGATCAAGCCTCCTGGTGGTGTAACCGTCCGACAGGTAGAAAGTGCAGAAGAAATGTTTCAGGAAGTGATGCGCGTTTATCCTGATGCGGATATTGTTGTGAAAACGGCTGCTGTTGCAGACTACCGCCCTGCTTTTGTGCTTGACAATAAAATGAAAAAGCAGGACGGTTCGCTTACAATTGAGCTTGAGCGGACGAAGGATATTTTAAAAACACTTGGCGAACAAAAAGAACACCAATTTTTAATTGGCTTTGCGGCTGAAACAAATGATGTAGAGACGTACGCAAAGAGGAAGCTTGAATCAAAAAACACAGATATGATTGTGGCAAACAATGTCAAGCAGGTGGGAGCCGGCTTCGGCGGTGATACGAATATTATCTCGATCTTCCACCGTGACGGCACACACCAGGACTTTGAGAAAATGACCAAAAAAGAAGCAGCATTCCGTATTCTGCAGGAAGCAGCCGAGCGGATGGGTGAGGAAAAATGAATATCGCTTCTGTCGTCGTGGACGTTGCGGTCCGCCAGACGGACCGCCCGTTTGACTACGAAATTCCTTCCAGATGGGAAGGGATGATTCAGCCGGGTATGCGGGTGATCGTCCCATTTGGCCCGCGCCATGTGCAGGGGTTTGTGCTGGATGTAAAAGAAGAGCCGGAAAGCCGTAAGCTAAAGCCGATTGTAGAACCAATGGATCTTGTTCCGGTATTAAATAAAGAATTGCTTTCACTCGCCGACTGGCTGACAGCCGAATCGTTATGCTTTAAAATTTCAGCGCTGCAGGCGATGCTTCCGGCTGCGATGAAAGCCAAGTATGCAAAGCATATCCGCATAACCGGTCACAGCGCGCTGAGCAGAGAAGCCCATTCCCTTTTTGGAGACCGTGAAGAAATTACATGGGAAGAAGCGTCCGAGGCAGGTGCGCTTGCCCAAATACGCAAGGAAGTAAAAAAAGGATCGCTTGATGTAATTTATTCTGTGAAAAGCAAAGGGCGAAAAAAGACGATTCGTATGGTTCAATGTCCGCTACCTGAGGAAGGACTGGCCCGAACCCTTCAGTCTATGCCGAAAAATGCTATAAAACAATCGGAGGCTCTCCAGCTTTTTCAAGGAACAGAAGGAAAATGGATACCGCTCAAGGAAACAGGTATTTCATCTGCTGTTGCAAAAGCACTCATCGAAAAAGGGCTGCTTTTAGAGAAGCAGGAAGAAACATACCGTGACCCTTTAGCCGGCCGGACATTTAAACCAGATCAGCCGCTTGACTTGACACCTACTCAAAGAGCGGCGATTGAGCCTGTTATTGAGAATATAAAAGAAAACAAAGCAGAAACCTTTCTGCTTCATGGTGTAACCGGAAGCGGGAAAACAGAAATTTATCTGCAATCCATCAGCGAAGTCATTCAAAAAGGACAGGAAGCGATTGTGCTCGTTCCGGAAATTTCATTGACGCCTCAAATGACGGACAGGTTTAAACAGCGGTTTGGCGATGACGTGGCGGTGCTTCACAGCGGACTGTCTACGGGTGAGAAATATGACGAATGGCGGAAAATCAGCCGCAAGGAAGTAAAAGTGGTTGTGGGCGCCCGCTCCGCTGTTTTTGCTCCGTTCGAAAACATCGGGCTAATCATTATTGATGAAGAGCATGAAACAAGCTATAAGCAGGAAGAAAATCCCCGTTACCATGCGCGTGATGTGGCTATTTGGCGGTCCGGTTACTATCAATGTCCGGTTATTTTAGGAAGTGCAACTCCTTCTTTAGAATCCTTTGCCCGGGCAAAAAAAGGGGTCTACAAGCTGTTGACGCTGTCCGAACGTGTCAATGACCGCCCGCTGCCTTCCGTCGATATTGTCGATATGCGTGAAGAGCTGCGGGAAGGAAACCGGTCTATGTTCTCTAGAAACTTATTTGAAAAAATAAAAGACCGCCTTCAAAAAGGAGAACAAACTGTCCTGTTTTTAAATAAGCGTGGATATTCTTCTTTTATTATGTGCCGTGACTGCGGATTCGTGCCGGAATGTCCCAACTGTGATGTGTCAATGACGTATCACCGTCACCGCCATCAGCTGAAATGCCATTATTGCGGCCATGAGGAGCTGTCGCCTGACGTATGCCCGGAATGCGGCAGTGAACATATCCGCCATTTTGGCACAGGTACACAAAAGGTAGAAGAAGAGCTTTTAAAACTGCTGCCGGAAGCGCGGATTATTCGAATGGATGTAGATACAACCGGTACAAAAGGAGCCCATGAACGGCTGCTGAGACGCTTTGCTGACAAGGAAGCTGATATACTGCTCGGCACGCAGATGATTGCCAAAGGACTTGATTTTCCGGATATTACGCTCGTCGGTGTTTTAAGCGCGGATACGATGCTGCATTTGCCGGATTTTCGTGCATCAGAAAAAACATTTCAGCTTTTAACGCAAGTAAGCGGACGGGCCGGCCGGCATACATTGCCGGGTGAAGTGGTGATTCAAACCTATACGCCGGAGCATTACAGCATTCAGCTTGCTGCTGACCAGCATTACGAAGCATTTTACGAGCAGGAGATGCAAGTGAGAAAAGCGGGAGGCTATCCTCCATTTTATTTTCTTGCGCTTATTACAGTCAGCCATGAAGAAGCGATTACCGCATCAAGCGAGGCCGGCAAAATTGCCGCCAATATTAAGCCGGAGCTCTCTCCAGCGGCGGTTGTGCTTGGCCCTGTCGCTTCACCGATCTCACGGATCAACAATAGATATCGGTGGCAATGTTTGATAAAATACAAACGTGAACCAATGCTTGGCACCGTGTTGAAGCAGGTGCTTGAGCATTATGCAAAACAAGGAAAATCAAATGGGCTTATTGTATCTATTGATATTCACCCATATGTACTGATGTAGAAAAGAGGAACGCAATGACGATTTTATCCATTGTTAAACATCCAGCCGACATTTTAGAAACAAAATGCCAGCCGGTTAAACAATTTGACAGTAAATTAAAGCGCCTGGTGCGTGATATGCAGGAAACCATGATTCAAGCGGACGGCGTCGGCCTCGCTGCCCCGCAAATCGGGAAAGATATGCGCCTTGCCATTGTGGATATTGAAGACGAACATGGCTTAATTGTGTTAATCAATCCTGAGCTGCTTTCTTCAGAGGGCAGCCAGACAGATATCGAAGGATGTTTGAGCTTTCCCGATTTATATGGGGAGGTAACCCGCCCCAATCGAATTAAAATCAAAGCTCAAAACGTCAAAGGCCAGTTTTACACGTTTGAAGCAAGCGGATTTCTGGCACGGGCTATTTTGCACGAAATGGATCACTTAGACGGCGTGTTATTTACATCTAAAGTGGAAAAATATATTCCGGCTGAGGAATTGAAAGGAGCGGATGAAGAGTGACCACGATCGTTTTTATGGGAACCCCGGATTTTTCCGTGCCGGTGCTTGAGCAGATCATCAAAGACGGCTACGAAATCCTAGCTGTGGTCACACAGCCCGATCGACCTGTAGGCCGTAAAAAAGTGTTAACGCCGCCGCCGGTTAAAGCAGCAGCTCTAGAGCATGGGCTTCCGGTTTTGCAGCCTGAAAAGCTGTCGAAGTCGGCCGAGCTTGATGAAATTATCGCCTTAAAGCCTGATTTAGTCGTTACGGCAGCATACGGGCAGCTTTTGCCGAATGCCCTTCTTGAGGCGCCAAATTATGGGTGCATTAATGTTCATGCCTCTCTTTTGCCGGAACTCCGGGGCGGTGCTCCGATTCACTATTCGATCCTTCAGGGAAAAAAAGAAACAGGCATCACGATTATGTATATGGCTGAAAAACTGGATGCAGGGGACATTATTTCACAGGCGGCTGTGACCATTGAGGAAGATGACAACACAGGCACCCTGCACGACAAACTAAGTGCGGTTGGTGCGGAGTTGCTGTCTAAAACCATCCCGGCTATCATCGAAGGCACTTCTTCGCGGACCCCCCAGGACGGGGCAAAAGCAACATTTGCGCCTAATATTCGCCGTCAGGATGAAAAAATTGACTGGAGCCGCCCGGGAGAAGAACTGTACAATCAGGTAAGAGGGCTTTGCCCCTGGCCGGTTGCGTATACCACTCTTAATGAGGCCGTCGTGAAAGTATGGAAAAGTGAAAAAACGGCGGGCAAAAGCGGCGCACCCGGCACCGTACTTGCTCTTGAAGAGGACGGCATTGTCGTTGCGACCGGTTCAGAAACAGCGCTTAAAATAACAGAATTGCAGCCGGCAGGAAAAAAACGGATGAGTGCACGCGATTACCTGCGTGGTTCAGGATCATTCCTTCAAGCCGGTGCTGTATTTGGAGACTAATATGAAATCATTGAATGTGCGCGAAATTGCGCTCGACTTAATTGATACGGTAGAAAAAAGTGGTTCTTACAGCAATTTGATGCTGAATACGGCAATCGAAAAAAATAATTTGTCGGGCCGGGACGCAGCGCTGCTGACGGAAATCACCTATGGCACCATTCAGCGGAAGATGACGCTTGACTTCTATCTCGCTCCTTTTTTGAAAAAAAAGCCTGAGCGCTGGGTGCATAATTTACTTCGTTTATCTCTTTATCAAATGGTCTATCTTGATAAAGTACCGGAAAGGGCGGTTATTCATGAAGCAGTTGAAATTGCGAAAAAAAGGGGTCATAAAGGCATTTCCGGCATGGTCAATGGTGTGCTTCGGTCTGTCCAGCGAGAAGGTGTTCCGGATACGGCTTTCATTCAAGATGATGCAGAACGCATTTCGATTGAAACAAGCCATCCACTCTGGCTTGTGAAAAGATGGATCAAGGCATACGGGAAAGAAAAAACAGAAGCGATGTGCCGGCACAACTTAACAGCACCAGAACAGACCGTTCGTGTAAACAGTATGAAGATGACGCGTGATGAAGCCATCCAGGCCCTGGCAGAAGAGGGGTTTGAAGCAGAACCTTCTGACGTCTCTCCATATGCAGTCAGAATTTTAAAAGGAAATGCAGCACGTTCAAATCTTTTTAAAAGCGGGGCTATTTCCATTCAAGACGAAAGTTCAATGCTCGTCGCCCCTGTTTTAGGTGTGAAGCCCGGCCAGCGTGTTTTAGATATGTGTTCAGCACCGGGCGGAAAAACCGCACATCTTGCTGAACAAATGAATGGAGAAGGCTGGATTGATGCGCTGGATATTCACGCGCACAAGCTGAAACTTGTTGCTCAGAATGCCGAGCGGCTTACGCTCTCGAACATCCATGTTCAAAAGCAGGATGCCCGCAAAGCAGGAGAACTGTTTGCAGAAGAAACTTTTGATGCGATTTTAGTGGATGCTCCTTGTTCAGGGCTTGGCGTTATTCGCAGGAAACCGGACTTGAAATATGCTAAAACGGAACAGGATCTCGATAACCTGCAGCGGATTCAGCTGGCGATTTTAGATGCCGCTGTGCCGCTTTTAAAAAAGGACGGTGTCCTCGTTTACAGTACATGTACGGTCGATAGGGAAGAAAATGAAGGTACGGTGAACGCCTTTTTGGATGCTCATCCCGAATTCGAGCCTGCCCCTCTTGAGCACATCTCTATAGAAAAAGAAGCGAATATGGTTCAAGTGTTTCCAGACGATTTTGGCGGCGATGGATTTTTTATAAGTAAATTTAGAAAGAAGGAAAATAAATAAATGACAACAGCGAGAAAAAAGCAGACGGAACCGCAGAAGCCATCCATTTATTCACTGGAACTTCATGAGCTTAAAGAGTGGCTTTCAGCAAACGGGGAAAAGCCATTTCGGGCTGATCAAATTTTTGACTGGCTGTATGTAAAACGGGCGAAAACCGTGGATGATATGACCAACTTATCGAAAGAGCTGCGCACAAAGCTCGATGAGGCATTTGTGTTTACGGTGCTGAAAACAGCCATTCAGCAGGAATCCGCTGATGGTACGATTAAATTTTTATTTGAACTGCATGATGGGTATTCAATCGAAACCGTGCTGATGCGCCACGAATATGGCAACTCCATTTGTGTAACGACGCAGGTTGGCTGCCGAATCGGCTGTACGTTCTGTGCATCAACACTTGGCGGTTTAAAACGGAACCTTGAAGCTGGTGAAATTGTGGCGCAGGTTGTAAAAGTGCAGCAGGCACTCGATGAAGTAGGAGAACGGGTAAGCTCTGTCGTCATTATGGGTATCGGAGAGCCGTTCGACAATTATGAGGAAATGATGTCATTTTTACACATTATTAACCACGAAAAAGGCTTGAACATTGGAGCGCGGCACATTACCGTATCAACGAGCGGGATTGTACCGAAAATCTACAAATTTGCCGATGAAAAAACACAAATTAACTTCGCGGTATCTCTTCATGCACCAAATGATGAACTGCGCACAAAGCTTATGCCGATTAACCGTGCATACAAGCTGAAGGACTTGATGGAAGCGATTCGTTACTATACAGAAAAAACGGGCCGCCGTATCACATTTGAATACGGACTGTTCGGCGGTGAGAATGATTCAGTGGCTCATGCAGAAGAGCTTGCTGCTTTGATCAAAGGAATTAAGTGCCACGTAAACTTAATCCCGGTGAACTACGTGCCCGAGCGGGATTATGTTCGCACACCGCGCAACAAGATTTTTGAGTTTGAAAAAACATTGAAAAACAATGGTGTAAACGTAACGATTCGACGTGAGCAGGGAACGGATATTGATGCAGCATGCGGCCAGCTTCGGGCGAAAGAGCGTGCCAGCGAAACGAGGTGACAAGATGAATGCTGTGTTTGAAACAGACCGCGGACGAGTGCGCTCGCACAATGAAGATAGCGGGGGTGTTTTTCATCATAACGGCAGCTTGTGCCTGGCCGTTGTAGCAGACGGAATGGGCGGGCACAATGCGGGAGATACCGCAAGCCGGATGACCATCAGCATGTTTGAACAGCATTGGAACGAAACAGCATTGAATATTCAATCGCCGGATGAGGCCTTAAACTGGATGAAGGCGATTATACCAGTGATCAATAAAGAAATTTTATTTCATGCCCATACCCATCCAGAATGCAGCGGTATGGGAACGACACTGGTAGCGGCTCTTTGCACAGACCGGTTTTGCGCGATTGCGAGCATTGGAGACAGCCGGTGTTACCTGCAGAGTGAGGACGGCTTTTCACAAGTTACGGAAGATCACTCACTTGTGAATGAACTCGTTAAATCAGGTGAAATTACCAAGGAAGCAGCAGAGAGTCATCCGAAAAAAAATGTACTAACACGAGCTCTCGGAACAGACGAAAAGCTGTCTGTTGATTACAGAACGATCATGTTTGAAGAAGGAGATTTGCTCCTTCTTTGCTCTGATGGTTTATCAAACAAAGTGTCAGCTCTTGAAATGAGCCATATTCTGCAATCACCAGATACGCTTCATGAAAAAGCAAATACTCTGATTCGTCTGGCCAATGAAAACGGCGGAGAAGACAATATTACAGTCGCAATTCTCGAGCATTGTGCCGAACGCGAAAGCGGGTGACGGCGATGTTAATTGGCAGAAGCTTAAGCGGGCGCTATAAAATCGTCCGGGCGATTGGCGGCGGCGGAATGGCGCATGTATACCTGGCCCGCGATATGATTTTAGACCGGGATGTGGCTATTAAAGTCCTGCGGTTTGATTTTGCCGGAGAAGATGAATTTTTGCGTCGGTTTCAGCGTGAGGCCCAGGCAGCGTCAAGCCTGGCTCATCCGAATATAGTCAGTATTTACGATGTTGGGGAAGAAGATAATATTCACTTTATCGTAATGGAATATGTGGACGGAATGACGCTGAAAGAATACATTCAGCAATTTTCTCCCGTTCCGTACGAAACCGTTATTGATATCATGAGGCAGATGACTGCGGCCGTTGCATTTGCCCATCAGCATTCCATTATTCACCGTGATGTAAAACCACACAATATGCTTATTGATCGGGATGGAATTGTAAAAATGACTGACTTTGGTATTGCAATGGCGATGAGTGCAACTTCTATTACGCAGACAAATGCGGTTCTTGGGTCTGTTCATTATATTTCCCCCGAGCAGGCAAGAGGGGGAATGGCGACAAAAAAGTCTGATATTTACGCACTTGGGATTGTCATGTACGAGCTGTTAACGGGAAAGCTCCCGTTTTCGGGTGAATCGGCTGTCTCCATTGCTTTAAAGCATCTGCAGGCAGAGACTCCATCTATTAAACAACTTTATCCAGGAGTTCCGCAAAGCATTGAAAATATCGTCCTTCATGCAACAGCAAAAGATCCTTTTCACCGCTATATGAGTGCAGAAGAAATGGAACACGATTTGTCTACTGCCTTAGAGCCTTACCGCGTGCATGAGGAAAAATTTAAAATTCCGGATGATAATGATGAAATCACAAAAGCGATTCCGATTATTTCATCGAAGCCGCCGGAGCGAATCCAGCCATCTGTACCGCCTGTAGAAATCAAGCAGAAAACAGATAGTGATACAAATGCTAAGCCGCAGAAAAAGAAAAGAAAGTGGCCATGGTTTCTGCTCGTGCTCCTTATTCTGGGCGCCCTCAGCGCTGCAGCCTGGTTTATGCTGATGGTGCCGAAGCAGATAGCAGTGCCGGATATAAACGGAAGCAGTCCGGAGGCAGCTGCTGCCACTTTAATAAATGCCGGTTTTGTTGTAGGTGACTCCGATAAGGAATTCAGTGCAGATATTGAAGAAGGAAAAGTGATTCGAACGGTGCCAAAAGCGGGAACAACAGTAGAAGAAGGCAGTGAGATTGACTTGTTTGTCTCGGCCGGTAAAGAAAAAGAAGCAATGGAAGATTACACCGGGAAAACATTGGAGGAAACACTGGAATTGCTCGAAGAAGCCGGCTTTCGTAATGTTGACACCGAGCCGAAATATGACGACAGTGAAGCAGGAACGGTGCTGGAGCAAAGCCCGGATGCGGATGAGCACGTCATTCCTGAAGAAACAGACGTTGAATTAACAGTGAGCGCAGGCCTTGCCGATGTCGTGCTGACAGATCTTTCGGGCTATACGGAAAAAAGCCTGGAAGACTATGAGGATGCAAATGGCATTATCATTGATATTTCCGGAGAAGAATACTCGGATTCTGTTGCGGCGGGCCAGGTGATCAGGCAGTCGCCGCAGGCCGGAAGTGAAGTGGCGCCGGGTAGTACGGTTAAAGTCACACTTTCAAAAGGACCGGAGGAAATTCCGCCGGCAGAAGTATCAACAGAAGTGGTGATTCCATACGTGCCTGAGGTGGAAGGAGAGCCTCAAGAGGTTCAGATTTATGTAGAAGATGCTACACATAGTATGACAGAACCATATGAAAAGTTTTTAATTACAGAAGAAACGAAGCGAACACTGCAGTTTGTGATTGAGAAAGACCAAAAAGCAGGATATAAGGTGGTGCGGGATCAGGTCGTCATTATGGATGAAACGATTCCTTACCCGGAAAAAACACAATCTGAATAAGGTGGTGCTACATGCCAGAAGGCAAAATTATCAAAGCGTTAAGCGGTTTTTACTACGTGCTCGATGGAGAAGATATTATTCAATGCCGGGGCCGGGGGGTATTCCGGAAGAGAAATATTACACCGCTTGTCGGTGACTATGTAGAATATGAAGCAGAAAATGAAAAAGAAGGCTACGTTCTAACCGTTAAAGAGCGGAAAAATGATTTGGTTCGTCCGCCTGTTGCAAACATTGACCAGGCGGTCCTCGTTTTTTCAGTGATGGAACCTGCTTTCAGCACAGTGCTTCTAGACCGTTTTTTAGTTTTAATTGAATCGAAGAATATTGAACCGGTTATCTGCCTGACCAAAATGGATTTAGCTGAAGACAGAAAAACGCTCGATGAATACGTGGCCGATTATCGCAGGATTGGCTACACAGTTGTGGAAACTTCTTCAGAAACAATGGATGGCCTTCACTTACTGGAAGGCCACTTAACAGAAAAAACATCGGTATTCGCCGGACAGTCAGGCGTTGGGAAGTCTTCCCTGTTAAATGCGATCCGGCCGGATCTTGCCTTGAAAACGGATGAGATCTCCAGTTCACTGGGACGGGGCAAGCATACAACACGGCATGTGGAGCTCATTCCAGCGGCAGGCGGACTAGTCGCCGATACGCCGGGTTTTAGTTCGTTGGATTTTGAAGGAATAGAGCTGGATGAACTATCCGCGTGTTTTCCAGAAATGGCAGACCGGAGCTCCGACTGTAAATTCAGGGGCTGCCTGCATTTAAATGAGCCGAAATGCGCGGTAAAAGAAGCAGTAGCAGAAGGAGAAATCCCAAATTATCGCTATGAGCATTATTTGCAATTTATAGAGGAAATTAAAGAGAGAAAGCCGAGGTACTGACGTTATGATCAAGATTGCCCCATCTATTTTATCCGCTGACTTTGCGCGGCTTGGTGAAGAAATAAAAGATGTAGAAGCGGGTGGAGCTGACTATATTCACGTAGATGTAATGGATGGACATTTCGTGCCGAATATCACGATCGGCCCGTTGATTGTGGAAGCGATCCGGCCAGTAACAGCATTACCTCTTGATGTTCATTTGATGATCAGTAACCCTGATCAGTACATTGAGACGTTTGCGAAAGCCGGAGCCGATATTATTACGGTTCATGCTGAAGCATGTCCGCATCTGCATCGGACCATTCAGCTTATCCGCTCCTTTGGCATTAAAGCGGGAGTTGTGTTAAACCCTTCTACACCGGTCGATGTACTCGAATATGTGATCGGTGATATTGATATGGTTTTACTAATGACTGTAAACCCTGGGTTCGGAGGGCAGTCTTTCATTGAAGCCGTTGTACCGAAAATCCGCCGTGTTCGCGATATGATCACAAAAGCGGGTGTGTCGGTGGATATTGAAATAGACGGCGGTGTCAATACGGAAACGGCCCGAATTTGTATAGAGGCCGGAGCAAATGTGCTTGTTGCCGGTTCAGCGATCTATAATGAAAAGGACCGGGGTGCGGCCATCCGGGCGATCCGGGCTGCCGCGGAAAAAGCGTGATTATCCGGATCGTTGCCGGCGGTCCGGAAACGGAGCTGCCTGTGTTAAAAAGGGATCCCGCCTTAAGGGAGCAATGGATTGGTGTAGACCGTGGCGCTCTTTACTTGCTTGACCGTGGGATCACGCCGGACAAGGCCTTTGGCGACTTTGATTCCATAACGGAGAAAGAATGGCGCCGTGTGGCGGCAGAAGTCCGGAATCATGTGCAGTTTCCAGCGGAAAAAAATGAAACTGACCTTGAAATTGCCCTCAATGACGCAGCAAAGCAAAACCCAGAGATGATTTTTTTATATGGCGTAACCGGCGGCCGTCTTGATCACTTTTTCGGGGCGGTTACGCTGCTGTTAAAAAGGGAGCTTTCCTGTCCGGTTATGATCGTAGACTGTCAAAATGAACTAGCTGTTTATTCACCCGGAGAAGGAGTTATTCCTCAAAGGGAAGGATGGCCGTACGTTTCTTTTTTTGCGCTGAATGAAAGCGTAAAAGGGCTGACGCTGTCCGGCTTTAAATATCCGCTCGACAATTACACGATTCAGCCGGGTTCCTCAAGATGTGTAAGTAATGAAATCCTTGAAAAAAAGGGGGTCTTTTCGTTCCGTTCAGGCATATTAATGGTTATTAGAAGCCGTGACGGGAGGAGAAGCTAGTGAAATTTTACACATTGAAACTGCCAAAGTTTGTCGGGGGCATGATTCGGATGTTTATGTCAGCAGGGAAAAAGAAAAAATAAAAAAGCACCGGTGCCGTTTGGCGCAGGTGCTTTTTTATGAAAGGAAAAATTAAACGCGCTCAACTTTTCCAGATTTAAGTGCGCGGGCAGATACCCAAACACGTTTTGGTTTACCGTCAACAAGGATACGAACTTTTTGAAGGTTAGCGCCCCACGTACGTTTGCTTGAATTCATCGCGTGTGAGCGGTTGTTTCCAGTACGTGCTTTGCGGCCGGAAATAACACATTTTTTTGGCATTGTATTCACTCCTTACTATTCAGGATCGTTAATTGTCTACGTTTTTATATGCAAGACACTTAAATAATTTATCACAATCAATGAATGAATGCAACAGCTTTGAAGAAGTCTTTCAAGAAAAATCACTTGACAGTGAATAAGCGGCAGATCCGGCCCGTGAGTTGTGAAGTGGCAGATAAATATAGTAAAATGAGAATAGTTTGATTCGCGAGGAGGATGTTTTGTGACGATTGAATTAACGACTGAACTTGGTCAAGTTGACATTTCAAATGAAGTCATCGCGATGATCGCAGGCGGTGCGGCGGTAGATTGCTACGGTATTGTCGGTATGGCATCAAAAAATCAATTAAAAGATGGCCTGGCTGAAATGCTGCGTCGTGAAAATTTTACGCGCGGCGTTGTCGTACGCCAGGAAGAAGACCGTATTTTTATTGATATGTATATTATCGTGAGCTACGGAACGAAAATCTCCGAAGTAGCCAGCAACGTGCAGTCAAAAGTAAAATATATACTTAATCAAACCGTCGGATTATCAGTTGATTCTGTTAATATTTTTGTACAGGGTGTGCGGGTAACGAACCCGTAGTGTGAGGAGGAAATTTTTGTGGGTATAACTTCATTGGACGGATTGCGCTTTGCCAGGATGGTGCAAACAGGCGCACAGCATTTATCAGCAAATGCACAAATGGTTGACGCGCTGAATGTATTTCCCGTGCCGGATGGCGACACCGGCACGAATATGAATTTATCAATGACATCAGGAGCAAAGGAAACAGAAGCGGGCACGCAGCGCCATTTTGGGAAAACGGCAGAAGCGCTGTCGAAAGGGCTCTTAATGGGCGCGCGCGGAAACTCAGGCGTTATTTTATCTCAGCTTTTTCGGGGGTTTGCAAAAGCAGTGGCCGGCAAGCAGGAAGTATCCGCGTTTGAACTTGCTGCCGCATTTGAAGCAGGCGTTCAAACGGCATACAAAGCGGTGATGAAGCCAGTGGAAGGAACGATTTTAACGGTGGCAAAAGACGCCGCTAAAAAAGCGGTAGCCGTTTCCCAAAAAGAATCTGATATTGTCGCGGTAGTAGAAGCGCTTGTGAAAGAAGGACAGGCTTCCTTAAACCGGACACCGGAGCTTTTGCCTGTGTTAAAAGAAGTCGGCGTAGTCGACAGCGGCGGGCAGGGTCTTTTGCTTGTATACGAAGGCTTTTTCGCTGAGCTGAAGGGAGAAGCACTTCCGGCAGCGCTTTCGGACCGCCAGGACATAAAGGAGCTTGTCAGTGCGGAGCACCGTAAAAGTGTGCAGAGCTTTATGAACACAGAAGATATTGAATTTGGCTATTGTACGGAATTTATGGTCAAATTTGAAAAAGAAAAGCTCGTTAAACATCCTTTTTCTGAAGAGCGCTTCCGCGATGAATTAAGCCGATTTGGTGATTCATTGCTTGTGGTTGCTGATGATGAAATTGCCAAAGTGCATATTCATGCTGAACATCCGGGAGAAGTACTGACCGTTGGGCAGCAATACGGAAGCTTAATCAATATGAAGATTGAAAATATGCGTGAACAGCATAGTGCGATTACTGGCAGCACATCCCAGGCGTCAGCCCAGCCGGTACAGCGGGCTAAATATGGTGTTATAGCGGTTGCGATGGGAGCCGGTATTGCTGAGTTATTTACGAGTATCGGAGCAGCCGCTGTTATTGAAGGCGGTCAAACGATGAATCCGTCCACAGAAGATATTGTTAAAGCAATCCAGGAGTGCCATGCTGAGCACGTGTTTGTTCTGCCAAATAACAAAAATATTATTATGGCGGCCGAGCAGGCAGCAGATATCACGGAAACGACTGTGTCTGTTATCCCAACCAAGACCGTTCCGCAAGGTCTGGCAGCCCTCATTGCGTTTAATCCAGAAAGTGATGCAGCATGGAATAAGGACGCCATGACTGCAGCATCCACGCAGGTAAAAACCGGACAAATCACATACGCTGTTCGTGATACGACCATTGATGGCATCGATATTAAGAAAAATGACTTTATGGGACTGTCTGAAGGGAAAATTGTGGTCACGCATACAGAATCGGCATCAGCGGCGAAAGAGCTGCTGCAGTCGCTGATCGATGACGAGTCAGAAATCGTAACGGTTATTCATGGGGAAGAAGCGTCAGAAGAAACGGTTGAACAAGTAACAAGTTTTATTGAAGAAACGTACCCGGATATCGAAGTGGAAGTGCATAATGGCAGACAGCCGCTATATCCGTTTATCTTTTCGGTTGAATAAACAAAAGAGGGAGATTATTCTCTCTCTTTTTCACGTTGAAAAGGAAGGGAGGAAAAAACATGCTTGAAACAAGCCATCCGCTGAATCAGCCTGTCAGTGTGTTAAAAGGCGCAGGCAAAGAAGCGGAAGCATCTCTGGCTTCTATTGGTGTGCTTACGGTAGGGGATTTAATGGAATTTGTGCCGGCACGCTATGAAGATATGAGACTGAAAAGCCCTGAAGAAGCAGAACACGATGAAAAAGTTACGATCGAAGGTGTGATTCAAACCGAGCCTTCCATCATGTATTACGGAAAGAAAAAGTCGCGGCTGACATTTAAATTTTTGTCAGGTCCTCATTTGATTAACGTCACTTTTTTTAATCAGCCTTACTTAAAGAAAAAAGCGTCCGTCGGCGACACGGTTACCGTGACCGGAAAGTGGGACCGCCACCGCCTGGCTATTTCCGGCCAGACAATGGAGAAAGGGGCCTATGCACGCGGTACGGATTTCGAAGCGGTCTATTTACTGCGCAATGCCATTCCTCTCAAGCAGTTTCGGAAGCTTGTAAAACAGGCAATCGACTCCTTTGGTGAGTATATAGAAGAAACGCTGCCGGTTCATTTGATTCAACAATACCGGTTAATGGAAAGAAAAGAAGCGATTCGTGCCCTTCACTTTCCGGTTTCACATAAAGAGATGAAACAGGCGCGGCGGCGATTTGTATACGAGGAATTTTTCTATTTTCAGCTTAAAATGCAGGCGCTCCGAAAAACGATTCGGGAACAGTCCGGGGGGATTGTTCAAAAATATGATCTCGCTAAGCTAAAAGAACTGATTGACTCATTGCCTTTTGAATTAACAAATGCGCAGAAAAAAGCCGTAAATGAGGTATGTGCCGATATGAAATCGCCGTACCGAATGAACCGGCTGCTGCAGGGGGATGTAGGAAGCGGAAAAACCGCTGTTGCGACATTGGCGCTGTATGCTTCCGTAACAGCAGGATTTCAAGGGGCCTTAATGGTGCCGACCGAGATTTTAGCGGAGCAACATGCAAAATCACTGCATGAGATGCTGGAGCCGTTTGGCATCACAACAGCCCTATTAACCGGAACTGTAAAAGGAAAGCGCCGCAAAGCACTGCTTGCAGCACTTGAAGCAGGCGAAATTGATATTTTAATCGGGACGCATGCCCTTATTCAAGATGATGTTGTCTTTCATAAGCTTGGACTTGTCATTACGGATGAGCAGCACCGGTTCGGGGTGAATCAGCGCCGCGTGCTTCGGTCCAAGGGTGAAAATCCTAATGTCCTGTTTATGACCGCAACGCCAATTCCCAGAACACTTGCCATTACCGTTTTTGGTGAAATGGACGTCTCGATCATTAATGAAATGCCGGCTGGCCGCAAAGCAATCGAAACCTATTGGGCAAAAGAAGAAATGCTTGGCCGCGTGCTTGAATTTACAGAAAAAGAGCTGCGAAAGGGGCGGCAGGCTTATGTGATCTGCCCGCTGATTGAAGAATCGGAAAAGCTTGATTTTCAAAATGCGCTTGATGTCCATTCACAGCTGACCCAGTATTTCGGAGGAAGGTTTACAGTCGGCTTAATGCATGGGCGTCTGAGCAGTGAAGAAAAAGAAGCCGTAATGAAGGCATTCAGCGCGAATGAATGGAATGTGTTAGTCTCCACAACAGTGGTAGAAGTCGGGGTAAACGTGCCGAATGCAACGGTGATGATTATTTATGATGCAGAGCGATTCGGCTTGTCACAGCTACACCAGCTGCGTGGACGGGTAGGACGGGGATCAGAGCAGTCGTACTGCATGCTGATTGCTGATCCAAAGTCTGAAACCGGCAAAGAGCGGATGACCGCTATGACAGAAACGAACGATGGGTTTGTGCTCAGTGAAAAAGACCTGGAGCTGCGCGGGCCGGGAGATTTCTTTGGCCGCAAACAAAGCGGGCTGCCTGAATTTAAAATGGCAGATATGGTGCATGATTACCGGGCTCTTGAAACGGCGCGCGAAGATGCCAAAGAGTTAATTAATGCGCCAGATTTTTGGACCAGCCATGAATATCGACATTTGCGGAAGGTTTTAAATGATTCGGGTGTGTTTGACGGTGAAAAGCTTGATTAAGAATGCAAGTTGCCTCTTGCATTCTTTTTTTGTTATCTTTATACTGTTTTTTAGTACCTAGTCCTAATATCGGATGGTGGGATAAATATGAGACGATCAAAAAAAGAGCGTCAGGAGCGTCTAAAGCAAACAATCGGAGAAAATCCATTTGTCACCGACGAAGAACTGGCGCAGGAGTTTGGCGTAAGCGTCCAGACGATTCGGCTTGATCGGATGGAGTTATCCATTCCGGAACTGAGGGAACGCATTAAATATGTAGCGGAAAAAAATATGCAGGATGAAGTGCGTTCATTGCCGATCGAAGAAGTTATCGGCGATATTATTGATATTGAATTAGACAAAAGCGCTATTTCTATTTTTGATGTAAAAAAAGAGCATGTCTTTAAACGGAACGGCATTGCACGGGGGCATCATCTGTTTGCCCAGGCGAATTCCCTGGCCGTTGCCGTAATAAATGATGAAATGGCTCTCACAGGCAAAGCGGATATTCGTTTTATACAGCCGGTGAAAGAAAACAGCCGGGTAATCGCCAAAGCGAAGGTGATTCGATCCCAAAAGGGACGAACCATTGTAGAGGTATCCAGTTTCGTCGGCAGTGACCTCGTGTTTCGCGGAGAGTTCTCGATGTTTCGTGCACCATCTGCAGAAAAGGAGGAAATAGATGAAACTCGCAATTGACGCAATGGGCGGTGACCACGCACCGGAGCAAATCATTTTAGGTGTGAATCGGGCATTAAAGGAAATGCCGCAGCTTGAAGTAATGCTTTATGGAGATGAAGAAAAAATTCGGCCGTATTTAGAGGAGAGCAGCCGGGCGCAGGTCGTTCATGCTCCCGATGTAATTCTCGGCACAGACGAGCCGGTTCGGGCTGTGCGGCGGAAAAAACAGTCCTCACTCGTGTTAATGGCAGAGGCCGTTGCAGCTAACGAAGCGGCAGCATGTGTATCAGCAGGCAACACAGGTGCGCTTATGGCTGCAGGATTGTTTGTAATCGGCCGTATTGACGGAGTAGAACGTCCGGCACTGGCCCCGACACTTCCGACAATTGACGGCAAAGGATTTGTCATGCTTGATGCCGGCGCTAATTCGGATGCGAAACCTGAGCATCTGCTGCAGTATGCTGTAATGGGTTCGGTTTATGCAGAAAAAGTGCGGGGGATCGCTAAACCTCGTGTGGGTCTTTTAAATATCGGAACGGAAGAAAAAAAAGGGAATGATTTAACAAAAGCCGCATACAAACTATTAAGCGGAGCGGCTGATCTGAACTTTATCGGCAACATTGAATCCCGTGAACTGTTAAACGGGGCAGCGGATGTTATCGTCACAGACGGCTTTACCGGCAATATGGTTTTAAAAACTATTGAAGGCAGCGCGTTGTCTGTTTTTTCTATGTTAAAAACCGCTTTGACTGCATCTACTAAATCAAAAATCGGCGCACTGCTGCTTAAAGATGAGCTGCGCGGGTTAAAATCAAAAATGGATTACACAGAGTACGGCGGCGCCGGTTTGTTCGGCTTGAAAGCGCCGGTCATCAAAGCGCACGGTTCATCGGACGCCAACGCCTTTTATCACGCGATCGAACAAGCCTACAAAATGGCACAGGCGAATGTGCCGGCTATTATTGAATCACAAATTGCCACTGGGAAGGAATGATACCATCAATGGGAAAAATCGCATTTGTATTTCCGGGACAAGGCTCTCAAGCTGTTGGAATGGGAAAATCACTTGCTGAGGAGCATGCTTCCATCAAGGAAATGCTTCAACAAGCAGACGAGCGCCTCGGCTACTCGTTAACGGACATTATGTTTAATGGCCCAGAAGAAAAGCTGACACTTACATCAAACGCGCAGCCTGCTCTTTTAGCGCACAGTATGGCTGTTTTAAAACGATTCGAAGAAGAAGGCATTGTGCCGGACTTTACCGCTGGGCACAGCCTTGGTGAATATTCTGCCTTGGCGGCTGCAGGGGCTATTACATACGAAGACGCAGTCTGGGCTGTACATGAGCGCGGCAATTTAATGGAAGCGGCTGTACCGGCCGGAGAAGGCGCGATGGCGGCTGTGCTTGGCATGGACCGCGCGGAGCTGGAAGCAGCCGTTGCAGAAGTTGCGGCAAACGGCCACGTCGTTGCTGCTGCTAACTTCAACTGCCCTGGTCAAATTGTGATCTCAGGGGCAAAAGAAGGCGTTGAGCAGGCATCTGCTCTTTTAAAAGAAAAAGGCGCAAAAAGAGTGATTCCGCTGAATGTGAGCGGCCCATTCCATTCGCCGCTTATGGAGCCGGCTGCTGAAAAGCTGCGCACCGTGCTCGAAAAAGCCAATATTCAGTCAAGCCGCGTACCGGTTATTGCCAATGTTGATGCACAGCCAGTAACAGAGGCAGAGGCGATTAAAGAAAATCTTGTGAAACAGCTGTACTCACCTGTTTTATGGGAAGACAGCGTGCAGGCGCTGCTTGATGCAGGAGTCGATACGTTTGTTGAAATTGGTTCAGGTACTGTTTTATCCGGCTTGATTAAAAAAGTAAACCGCCGTGTCCGCACCATTGCAGTGAGCGATGAAGAATCCATTGTAAAAGCAGCGGCAGCTCTAAAGGAGGAAACACAATGAACCTGGAAGGAAAAATAGCTCTTGTCACAGGAGCTTCCCGTGGAATTGGCAAAGCGATCGCACTTGAACTTGCCCGTTTAGGAGCAGACGTGGTCGTGAACTATGCAGGAAGCGAGCAAAAAGCAAAAGAAACAGCCGATGAAATTACAGAGATGGGCCGCCGTTCTTTTATCGTACAGTGTGATATTTCTGATAGTGAAGCAGTAGGGGCGATGGTGAAAGAAACGATTGACCAGTTCGGCCGTCTTGATATTTTAGTAAACAACGCGGGAATTACACGCGATAACTTAATGATGCGCATGAAAGAGCAAGAGTGGGACGAGGTTATTAACACCAATTTAAAAGGTGTATTCCTTTGCACAAAAGCAGTTACCCGCCAAATGATGAAGCAAAAAAGCGGCCGTATTATTAACATTTCTTCGGTTGTCGGCCGAATCGGCAATGCTGGACAGGTAAATTATACAGCAGCGAAAGCAGGGGTCATTGGGTTAACGAAAGCATCGGCCCGTGAGCTTGCACCACGCGGTATTACAGTGAATGCTATTGCGCCAGGATTTATTACAACTGACATGACGGATGAACTGCCGGCAGAAGCAAAAGAGCAGCTGATCAGACAAATTCCGCTTGGCACGCTTGGCGATACAGCCGATATTGCTGCAGCGGCCGCATTTTTAGCCGGTGATGGTGCGAAATACATTACTGGCCAGGTGCTTGGTGTAGACGGCGGCATGGCAATGTAAGAAAAAGCGTGTTTTGGCAAGGTGAATCGTCTATAATACTTGAGGGGAGGTGAATATTGTGGCAGATGTATTAGAACGTGTAACGAAAATCATCGTTGATCGTCTAGGTGTAGAAGAATCACAAATCAACCTTGATGCGAAATTCAAGGAAGATCTAGGTGCGGATTCTCTAGACGTAGTTGAGCTTGTAATGGAGCTTGAAGATGAATTCGATATGGAAATTTCCGATGATGACGCGGAAAATATTACGACGGTAGGCGACGCTGTATCGTACATAAACAGCAAAAACTAATCGTCCTTAATGGCAGGCCCGGTGATGCGGGTCTGCTTTTTTCATGCTTTTATTGGATGGAAGTCCAGGAACCGCACACAGGACCGTAAGGCATTAAGCAGTCCGGGCCAAGCTTTCCCGAAAGTGAAATGCAGGATTGTTAAACGAGCACGATTCATAAACAGTGTCTTGCGCTTTAATTCTTTTTGCGCTATGCATTTTTTTCGGCTAAACTAATTTTGTGTGCACTTTAATATTGCGGAGGAACCAGAATGAAGAAAACAAATCAGGAGCAGCGATATTCAGAACGGAAAAATAAAGAATTTAAAGAATTCCAGGAAAAAATGGGCACCCATTTTCAAAATGAATCGCTCCTAAAACAGGCTTTTACCCACTCTTCTTATGTGAACGAGCACAGAAGAAAACCATATGAAGACAACGAGCGCCTGGAGTTTTTGGGCGATGCCGTATTAGAGTTGACAGTTTCGCAGTTTTTATATAAAACGTATCCCGTTATGTCAGAAGGAGAGTTAACAAAGCTTCGCGCCGCTGTTGTATGTGAGCCTTCGCTTGTTACATTTGCGAACGAGCTTGAGTTTGGCCGGCTTATTTTACTCGGAAAAGGTGAAGAAATGACAGGCGGAAGAATGCGTCCGGCTTTGCTTGCTGACGTGTTTGAAGCTTACATTGGCGCCCTTTATCTTGATCAGGGGATGGAGGCCGTCATTCCGTTTTTGGAAAAAATCGTTTTTCCGAAAATCAGTGCAGGAGCGTTTTCACATGTAATGGATTTTAAAAGCCAGCTGCAGGAATTTGTACAGCGTGAATTAAAAGGCTCCCCGTCTTACAGGATATTAGAAGAAAAAGGCCCGGCTCATAACAAAGAGTTTATTACGGAAGTATCCTTAAACGGTACAGTACTCGGCACAGGCAGCGGCCGCTCTAAAAAAGAAGCAGAGCAATTTGCAGCGCGTATGGCGCTTGAACAGGTAAAACAATCGAAGTAGGAGACAGGTGGAGAAGTATGATCCTGAAAAAGCTTGATATAGCGGGATTTAAATCATTTGCAGGAAAAGTTAGCATTGACTTTATGCCTGGTGTAACAGCAGTAGTGGGACCGAATGGTTCGGGCAAAAGCAATATTACTGAAGCGATTCGCTGGGTACTTGGTGAACAGTCTGCTAAAAACCTGCGCGGCGGAAAAATGGAAGATGTCATCTTTTCGGGAAGTGATTCAAGAAGGCGGCTGAATGAAGCGGACGTGACCATCACGCTCGATAATCGGGACGGGGCGCTTCCGCTTGATTACAGTGAAGTAAGTATCACGCGCCGCGTAAACCGAAATGGCGACAGTGGTTTTTTTATCAATAAGCAAAGCTGCCGCTTAAAAGACATTATTGAACTGTTTATGGACTCAGGACTCGGGCGCGGTGCATTTTCAATTATTGGCCAGGGGCGGGTTGATGAAATATTAAACAGCCGTCCTGAAGAGCGGCGGTCTATATTTGAAGAAGCAGCCGGCGTGTTAAAATACAAAACCCGTAAAAAGCAGGCAGAAGTAAAGCTTGCTGAAACAGAAGAGAATCTAAGCCGTGTGCAGGATATTTTATACGAATTAGAGCAGCGGGTAGAACCACTCGAAATTCAAGCCGCCGCAGCAAAAGATTATCTTGAGAAAAAGGAAGAATTAAAGGAAGTAGAAGCCTCTGTCTGGGCGTATGATCTTGGGGAGTCCCACGCTGAATGGGAAGAGAGAAAAAAAGACCGGGAGCACCAGGAGAAACAGATCGCTTATTTCAGCAGGGAAGCAGAAAGAGCAGAATCTCATATCCGTGCAGTCGAGCAGGAATTAAAAAAGCTGGCTGTTGAGGAAGAATTGATACAGGAAAAACTCATGGCTGTCGTGGAATCACTTGAGAAAATTGAAGGAACACGGCGCTTGATGGACGAGCGTCAAAAAAATGCTTCTTATAATGAAGAAAAGCTTGTGAAATCGATAAACGAAGCCAAAGAGAAAGAAGCGGTATTAAAACAAGCGCTGGCAGAAGCGAAAAAGCAGTCTGAGGAGAAAAAACAAGCACTTGATGTGTTAACAAAACAAGCAGCGGAAAAAGAAGCATTGCTTCGCGCAGTCTCGCAAAACAGCAGTGAAACGCTGGAATCTCTTAAAGCTGATTATATTGATCATTTAAGCAAAGAAGCAGCGGCGAAAAATGAATTGGCTGAAATTGGCCGTCAGCTCGAACGATTAACAGCCCGATTTGAACGGCTCGGCGGACACAACGACCAATATCTTTCTGAACGGGCTGCCCTGCAAAGGGAGCAGGAACAGATCGAGCAGGCTCGTCTTGAGGCAGAGGAAAAGCTCAATGAGCATACAACAGCGTACCGCGAAGCAAAACGGGAGCGTGACAGTGTAAAGGAAAAGCTTGAAAAAAAGCGAAATGCCCTGTATAAAGCCTACCAGATTTTGCAGGAGGCGTCTGCCCGGCGCGACCTTTTAACCTCAATGGAAGAAGATTATTCAGGCTTTTTCTCTGGCGTTAAAGAAGTACTGAGAGAAAAAGACGGGCGTCTGCCCGGCGTGATTGGCGCTGCTGCACAATTGATCCGGGTACCTAAGCAATATGAGCTCGCTATTGAAACAGCTCTTGGCGGAGCTCTCCAGCATATTATCGTAAAAGACGAAGCGGCTGCCCGCAAAGCGATTGCTTTTTTAAAGCAGCACAAATTCGGCCGGGCGACTTTTTTACCCCTGTCGACTGTAAAAGAAAAAGTGATCCCTGATCATACATTAGCCCTTGTCCGTCATGAAAACGGCTTTCTCGGAACCGCAGCAGAGCTGACCGATTATGAAGAACGGTACGCGCAGGCAGCGCGTCACCTGCTTGGCAATGTGCTTGTAGCGGATTCTCTTGAAAAAGCCAATCACATTGCACGTAAAATCAACCACCGTTACCGCGTTGTCACGATTGAAGGTGATGTAGTTAATGCGGGCGGCTCGATGACAGGCGGATCTGTGAAAAAAACAGGTGCATCTCTGCTCGGGCGTAAAAATGAACTGGACACGTTAAGTTCCCAAATCGTACAGATGGAGCAAAAAACAGCGCAGGCTGAAAGGGAAGTAAAAGCGCTGCAGGACCGTGCGGCTGAGTGTGATCGGTTAGTCAGCCGCCTTGAAGAAACGGGTGAGCTGTACCGCCAGGGACTTCAGGAAGCGAAAAACCAGCAGCTTGAATGGTCTTTTAATGAACAGTCCATCAATGACCGGCTTGCCGTTTACGATGCGGAAAAAAGAGAATTTCAAGAAGAAAGAGAGCGGCTTCAGAAGCGTGAAGAGGAAGCCTCCCGCTCTTTAGCGAAAAAACAGCAGGCGATTAAACAATTGGATGATCAAATTGCTTTTATTGAAAGAGAGCAAAAGGACGTTACATCAAAGCGGGATGAGCTTACAGAAGAACTTTACACGCTACGTCCGCAGATCGCCGTGCTTGAAGAGCAGCTTGCGTTCAGCAGACAGCAGGAACAGCGGATCGGGGCAGAGTGGAAAGAGATTCAAAAACAAGTGAAGCAGCTCGAAGAAGAGCAGGCATTTATGAAAGCGGAGCGGTCAAACAGCGGTTCAACCGGCCTGACGCTTGCCCAGGAGGCGGAAGAGCAGGCTGCTGAAAAAGAGCGGCTGATCAAAGGGCTTGAATTGCTGAAAAAGGAACGAAGCAGCAAAACACAGAGGCTTGAAGAACAAACAGCCGCCCTTCAGGAGTCCCGCCGTTTATTAAAAGGGTTAACAGAATCGGTACGCGGGCATGATGTAGCCATTGCCCGCTTAGAAGTTGAAATCGATACATGGCTGCAAAAGCTGAATGAGCAATACAGCTTGACCTTCGAAGAAGCACAGCGGCTCTACCCTCTTACTTTGCCGATTGAAGAATCGAGACGGCAGGTCCGGCTCATTAAAAGGGCGATTGAGGAGCTGGGAGATGTGAATCTCGGAGCGATCGAAGAATATGAGATCACGTATGAACGAGTGACGTTTCTGCGGGGCCAAAAAGAAGATCTTGAAGAAGCAAAGTCAACACTTCGCGATGTAATGAATGAAATGGATGTTGAAATGACCCGCCGCTTCTCAGAAACATTTGAAGCGATTAAAGCGGAATTTCAGCCGGCTTTTGTCCAGCTGTTTGGCGGAGGGCGGGCTGAATTGAAATTGACCGACCCGAAAGATATTTTAAATGCTGGTGTGGATATTTCAGCGATGCCGCCAGGGAAAAAACTGCAGCATTTAAGTCTTTTATCCGGCGGAGAACGTGCTCTTACGGCTATTGCTCTTTTATTTGCTATTTTACGCGTACGCCCGGTTCCGTTTTGTATACTAGATGAAGTAGAAGCAGCACTTGACGAAGCGAACGTGCACAGGTTCAGCCGGTACTTAAAAGAATTCAGGGCGGACACACAGTTTATCGTCATTACACACCGCAAACAAACGATGGAAGAAGCAGATGCGCTCTATGGCGTGGCCATGCAGGAATCCGGCGTAACGAGCCTTGTCTCAGTAAGACTCGAAGAAGCGGCTGTAACGCAGTAAAAGAAAGGATGAAACAAATGAGCTTTTTTAAAAAATTAAAAGAAAAGTTTTCCGGCTCTCAGGAGCAGGAGCAAACAACGGAAAAGTATACAGAAGGGCTGAAAAAATCACGCTCTGGCTTTTCCGAAAAAATGAACAATTTATTTGCCCGCTACCGTAAAATTGATGAAGATTTTTTTGAAGAACTCGAAGAAATCCTGATCGGGGCAGATGTTGGTTTCGATACAGTGATGGAATTGATTGATGAATTAAAAAAGGAAGTAAAACGCCAAAACAAAAACGAACCAGAAGCGATCCGCGAAATTATTATCGAGAAGTTTGTTGATATTTATGCGGGTGACCATGAAATGTCTTCAGATCTGAATATGCAGGATGAGGGCTTGACGGTCATTTTATTTGTTGGTGTTAACGGGGTTGGCAAAACCACAACGATCGGCAAGCTTGCCCACCAGTTTAAGGAAGAGGGCAAGAAAGTGATGCTCGCAGCTGGTGATACCTTCCGGGCTGGAGCGATTGAACAGCTTGAAGTATGGGGAGAGCGCACAGGTGTTGATGTGATCAAACAAGCAGAGGGGTCTGATCCAGCAGCAGTTATGTACGATGCCGTACGGGCTGCAAAATCACGACAAGCCGATGTTTTACTGTGTGACACAGCCGGCCGTCTTCAAAACAAAGTAAACTTAATGAATGAGCTTCAAAAAGTAAAGCGTGTCATTGAACGTGAAATTCCTGGCGCTCCGCATGAAGTTCTGCTCGTTGTCGATGCGACAACCGGTCAAAATGCATTGATTCAAGCGAAAACATTTAAAGAGGCGACAGATGTATCCGGCATCGTGCTTACAAAGCTGGATGGAACCGCAAAAGGCGGTATTGTACTGGCGATTCGTAAAGAACTGGGAGTTCCGGTCAAATTTGTAGGTCTTGGTGAAAAAATGGATGATCTGCAGCCGTTTGACGCTGAAAAATATGCGTATGGGCTGTTTACCGAGGCTTTTGAAGAAAGAAAATCAGATACAGAGAAAGATGAAACAGCCGAATAACCGGCTGTTTTTTCCCGTTCTTGACAGACGCAGCCGAAGCAGGTACACTAATTCAGTGTAAAGGTTTTTCACTTAACAAAGGAGGGGCGGCCGTGCTTGAGAAAACGATGCGGATGAATTATCTGTATGACTTTTATCAGATGCTTCTGACCGACAAACAGCGCAGCTACATGTCCCTATACTACTTGGACGATTATTCGCTCGGTGAAATCGCCGAAGAATATGAGGTGAGCCGCCAGGCGGTCTATGATAATATAAAACGCACAGAAGCGATGCTTGAAGAATACGAAGTAAAGCTCGGGCTGCTGAAGAAATTCCAAAAGCGCCAGGCATTTATGAATCAGCTCAAAGAAAGAGCGGATGAAGAAATGCTGAAGATTATCAAGGCAATTGAGGAACTTGAATAGGGGGACTGCATGATGGCATTTGAAGGATTGGCCGAACGGCTGCAAGGAACAATGCAGAAAATCCGCGGCAAAGGAAAAGTATCCGAATCCGATGTAAAAGAAATGATGCGAGAAGTTCGACTGGCTCTTTTAGAAGCGGATGTTAACTTTAAAGTCGTCAAAGAATTCGTAAAAAAAGTCAGTGAGCGTTCCGTCGGCCAAGAAGTGATGAAAAGCTTAACGCCGGGACAGCAGGTTATTAAGGTGGTAAAAGAAGAATTAACCACGTTAATGGGCGGGGAAGAAAGCCGTATTGGCACAGCAAAGCGCCCGCCGACCGTGATTATGATGGTAGGGCTGCAGGGTGCCGGGAAAACAACGACAACCGGTAAGCTTGCCAACCTGCTTCGCAAAAAATACAACCGCAAGCCGCTCCTTGTGGCAGCCGATGTATACCGCCCGGCGGCTATTAAACAGCTTGAAACGCTCGGCAAACAGCTTAGTATGCCGGTTTTCTCGCTCGGTGACCAGGAAAGTCCAGTCGAAATCGCCAGACAGGCCATTCAAAAAGCGAAAGACGACCATTTGGATTATGTACTCATTGATACAGCTGGCCGCCTTCATATTGACGAAGAATTAATGGACGAGCTGAAACAAATCAAAGAGCTGTCTTCTCCGGAAGAAATTTTTCTAGTGGTCGACTCTATGACCGGACAGGATGCTGTGAATGTCGCTGAAAGCTTTGATGAGCAGCTCGGCATTACAGGTGTTGTCCTTACCAAGCTTGATGGCGATACACGAGGCGGGGCGGCACTGTCTATCCGTTCTGTTACCGGGAAACCGATTAAGTTTGTCGGGATGGGTGAAAAGCTTGATGCGCTTGAGCAGTTTCATCCGGAACGCATGGCATCCCGTATTCTTGGCATGGGTGATGTGCTGTCCCTTATCGAGAAAGCTCAAACGAACGTGGATGAAGCAAAAGCCAAAGAGCTTGAGCAAAAAATGCGGACCATGTCGTTTACTTTCGATGACTTTTTGGATCAGCTTGGACAAGTGCGTTCAATGGGACCGCTTGACGAGATTTTAAAAATGCTGCCAGGCGCCAACAAAATGAAAGGCTTAAACAACATACAGGTGGATGAAAAACAAATCGGCCGTGTGGAAGCCATTATCCGTTCGATGACTGCAGCTGAAAAACAGCAGCCAGAAATCATTAATTCCGGCCGCCGCAAGCGTATCGCCCGCGGATCAGGCACAACGATCCAGGAAGTAAACCGCCTGTTAAAACAGTTTGAAGACATGAAGAAAATGATGAAACAAATGTCTTCTATGCAGCAAAAAGGAAAGAAAAAAGGCGGTCTGCCAAAGCTTCCTTTTATGTAAGAACAGTGGGATGCAAACTGTAAAGAAAAAACACTTTACAACACTTAAAGTATTTGATATGATTCTATCTTGTGTGAAACTATTTCGGAGGTGCTTATTAGCATGGCAGTAAAAATTCGTTTAAAACGTATGGGTGCAAAAAAATCCCCATTCTATCGTATCGTAGTAGCTGACGCCCGCGCGCCGCGTGATGGCCGTTCAATCGAAACAATCGGAACATACAATCCGGTTGCTCAGCCAGCAGAAGTAAAAATCAATGAAGAGCTTGCGCTTAAATGGCTTCAAGATGGTGCAAAACCATCTGATACTGTTCGCAACCTTTTCTCAAAAGAAGGCATTTTGGAAAAATTCCACAATGCTAAATACAGCAAGTAAGTTATTGCGAAACATCAATTCCCCAAAAGAATCTTTCTTTTGGGGAATTGCCATTTTTGTTCCATAAAAAGGAGCGGTGGGATGCATATTTTACAAACCGTATCAGTCGTTCAAGTGGTGACAGAGTCACTAAAACAAAGCCGTATGAATGCATACGAGCAGCAAAAACGCCGGTTAGAGCGGGAAACAGCCCAGCTGCTGTTTGAAAAGAAAAAAGCGGAGCGCGGCGGCTCCAAGCGGGCGGAAGCGGCAGCCCGTTATCAAATGGAAATTGACCAGCGTCATGAAAAGCTGGAAATGGTTGAATTTCAAATCAGCCAGTTAAAAGGGCTGCCTCTTGGGACAGAATTAAAAGAACGGGATATCCAATCCATTGTGGAGGTTAAGCCCGGAGACCGCTTCTATGGAAAAACCGGCGGCACGATTGTTGTAAAAGATGGCGTCATTGTAGAAATTCGCACCGAGGAGTGAAAAAATGAGCAAGTGGTTTAATGTGGGGAAAATCGTCAATACGCATGGTTTGCGGGGAGAAGTCCGTGTCATGTCACAAACAGATTTTCCAGAGAAGCGATTTAAAAAAGGCAGTGAGCTCGCGGTTTTTAAAAAAGGGGATAAAGAAGGTATCCCGGTTATAGTCGCTGCACATCGCACCCATAAAAATTTTGATTTGCTGACGTTCGAAGGGCGTCCATCCATTGAGGATGTAGAGGCCTTCAAGGGAACGATATTAAAAGTACATGAAACCCACCTTGGCGAGCTCGATGAAGGAGAATTTTATCTTCATGAAATCGTCGGCTGCCAGGTGGAAACGATGTCAGGCGATACAGTTGGCAAAGTGATTGAAGTGCTGACACCGGGTGCAAACGATGTATGGGTCGTAAAAGGCGAGGGCAAGACATTTTATATCCCTTACATTGATGATGTAGTGAAATCGATCGACAAAGAGAAAAAGCTGATCTTAATCGATCCGATGGAAGGACTGCTTGAATGAAGATCGATGTGCTGACACTATTTCCGGAAATGTTTGAGGGCGTTTTTTCTTCATCCATTATGAAAAAAGCAGCCGAAAAAAATAAAGCGTCCTTTCGGGCGGTGAACTTTCGGGATTTTGCGGAAGGAAAGCATAAAGTGGTCGATGATTATCCGTACGGCGGCGGTGCGGGAATGGTGCTTAAGCCACAGCCTCTTTTTGATGCGGTAGAAGCGTTAAAGGGGGAAGCGGAGGCAGCTCCGCGCATTATTTTAATGTGCCCGCAGGGAGAGCGATATACGCAAAAAAAAGCAGAAGAGCTTTCAAAAGAACAGCATTTAATTTTTTTATGCGGTCATTATGAAGGCTATGATGAACGGGTCCGCGATCACCTTGTAACCGATGAAATTTCGATCGGTGATTACGTGCTGACCGGCGGTGAACTGGGGGCGATGGTCATAGCGGACAGCGTGGTCCGTCTGCTGCCGGGCGTGCTTGGAAATGAACAGTCTGCCGTACTGGATTCATTTTCGTCCGGTATGCTTGAGCACCCCCATTACACACGTCCAGCCGACTTTAGAGGCATAAAGGTGCCGGATGTCCTTCTATCGGGCAATCATAAGCATATTGAAGAATGGCGTGCAGAGCAGTCGCTTAAGCGCACGTGGGAACGGCGGCCCGATTTGCTGGATTTAATGAATTTAACGGATCAGGAAAAAGAAAAAATTAAGCGATGGGAATCCGAAAAATAACGTTGATTTAGTGGGAAATCTATGATAAAATTTCGTAGTCAGTGTGTAAAATAACACGCTGCATTAAAACGGTGTTCCGCTGCCGTGATTGCGCGGGTATGAACATTTGTTAGAAGGAGAGGAAAACACAATGAACCAATTGATTCAAGAATTGACACAAGAGCAGCTTCGTACTGATCTTCCAGCTTTCCGTCCGGGAGACACAGTTCGTGTACACGTTAAAGTTATCGAGGGTACACGTGAGCGTATTCAGGTATTTGAAGGCGTTGTAATCAAGCGTCGCGGCGGCGGCGTAAGCGAAACATTCACAGTCCGCAAGATTTCTTACGGCGTGGGCGTTGAGCGTGCATTCCCGCTTCACACACCAAAAATCGCGAAAATCGAAGTTATGCGTCGTGGTAAAGTTCGCCGTGCGAAATTGTACTACTTGCGTAACCTACGCGGTAAAGCAGCGCGTATTAAAGAAATTCGATAATAAGAGAGTAAAGGAGTCTGCCTGCAGACTCCTTTTTCTTTCAGGTTTTACGACCATCGTGATATGATAAGTGTACTTGAATTGAAGGTGGTGCCAGCATGGCTAAAGGAAAAAATGAATTTTGGGAATGGACGAAAGCGCTGCTGATCGCGGTCGGGCTTGCTGCCCTGATCCGGTATTTTATATTTGCGCCGATTGTGGTTGACGGTCTTTCGATGATGCCGACACTTGAAAGCGGGGATCGGATGATTGTGAATAAACTTGGTGATCCGGACCGCTTCGATATTGTCGTATTTCATGCGCCCGAACAGAAAGATTACATAAAACGAGTTATTGGTCTTCCAGGAGACACCATTGAGTATAAAAATGACATTTTATATGTGAATGGGAAAGCTATAGAAGAACCGTATTTGGATGAATATAAGAGGGAAGTAACCGATGGTCCATTAACTCCCGACTTTACGTTAGCTGAAATTACCGGCCAGGAAACTGTGCCGGATGGCGAGATTTTTGTGATGGGCGACAATCGCCGTTTTAGTAAAGACAGCCGTCATATTGGTACTGTTAAAATTGATGAGATTGTCGGTGAAACCAGACTTGTTTACTGGCCGTTTGACCAAATTCATCTTGTAGAATAAACGGACTCGAAAGGAATGTGTACGCTTGACAATACAGTGGTTTCCAGGCCATATGGCCAAAGCAAGACGGCAGGTAACAGAAAAATTAAAGCTCGTTGATATCATTTTTGAATTGGTGGATGCGCGCTTGCCTTTGTCTTCGCGCAATCCAATGATCGATGAGATTTTAAACCAGAAGCCGCGGCTTGTCATTCTAAACAAAGAGGATATGGCCGATCCGGTTATGACAAAAGAGTGGATTGCTTACTTCAAAGAAAAAGGCATTGTAGCCGTTTCGGTGAATTCCCAGGCGGGCAGCGGACTCGACAAAATTGTAAAAGCAGCTGAGAGCATTTTAAAAGAAAAATGGGATCGAATGCGCGCACGGGGAATGAAGCCGCGGGCAATAAGAGCGATGATTGTTGGTATTCCAAATGTCGGCAAGTCAACACTCATTAACCGGATTGCAAAAAAAAATATTGCCAAAACCGGTAATATGCCGGGCGTAACAAAAGCACAGCAGTGGATTAAAACGGCTAAAAACCTGGAGCTTTTGGATACGCCGGGTATTTTATGGCCAAAGTTCGAAGACCCGGAAATCGGCTACAAATTGGCCTTGACGGGTGCCATAAAAGACGCGATCTTGAATTTGCAGGATGTGGCGATCTGGGGGCTTCGTTTTTTAGAGAGCGAGTATCCGTCGCGGCTTCAAGAGCGCTATGGCTACAGAGAGCTTCCGGAAGACATGGCGGTTGTTTTTGAACAAATTGGTGAACGGCGCGGCTGCCTGTCTACAGGAGGCGGCATTGATTACGACAAGGTAACGGATGTAATTATTCGTGATGTGCGTACAACGCAGTTTGGCCGCCTTACGTTTGATATTCCGCCACAAAAAGCGTGAAGGACTTCCTTCGCGTTTTTTTATGGAAAAAAAAGAAAAAAAGCCGATAATACAGATAAGGGGCCAAGAAAACATGTGCAAGGAAACGATTACCCAAATTAAACAGCAGCTCGCAGCTGTCAGCAGCTTAGAAGACAAACAGCTGGCTCAGTGGGAGAAAGATGAAAGAAGGGGCGTGCAGGCAGCTGTGAAAGCGTGCAGGCGCCGTCTTCAAAGGAAAAAGGATGAACAGGAGCGCCTGGAGCAAATGATGGCGTATGAGCGGGCAGCAATGAAGCGGGGAATGCAAAGCATTGCCGGCATTGATGAAGCGGGCAGAGGGCCCCTTGCAGGCCCTGTAGTAGCTGCTGCGTGTATTCTGCCGGATGGTTTTTTGCCAGAAGGGTTAAATGATTCTAAAAAAATAAAAGAATCCATCCGCGATGAACTATATGCGCTGATAGTAGAAAAAGCGGCAGTCGGCGTCGGTATTGTAAGCGCAGAAGAAATTGACCGAATCAATATTTACGAAGCAGCTAAAAAAGCAATGATGCTTGCAGTAGAATCACTTCCAAAGCAGCCGGATCACCTGCTTGTCGATGCGATGACGCTGCCGGCTGCCATCAGCCAGGAGGCTATTATAAAAGGGGACGCTAAAAGTGCGTCTATTGCCGCAGCGTCTATTATTGCCAAAGTAACTCGTGACCGGCTTATGAAAGAATATGCAGCCCAATTTCCCGGCTATGGATTTGAAAAGAATATGGGATATGGTACGAAAGAGCATATTGAAGGATTAAAGCAATTTGGCATAACGCCGCAGCACCGCAAAACATTTGCACCTGTAAAAGATATGCACACACTATAAAAAGCAGGAGGGACATTCTATGGAAATTGGGCAGCAGGCCCTTCAAAGAGGCGTGCGGCTGCAGGAGGCACGCAGCCCGATTGACATATTGAAAGAAGGGCATATTTTTTCTGGTAAAACCATCAAGCTTTTACCCGGACAAATGGCCGAAATCGCAGCGCTTGGCCAAAAGCTGACAGCACAGCTTGAAACACCGCTGCAAGCAGGAGAGCGCTATACGTTTCAAGTGGTTTCTTTGGATCGGGGTGTTTCACTCCGTGTACTTGCAGAAAACCCGGCAGCAAAGCTTCCAGCCGATCAAGTGTCTGTCCTGCTTGAAAAAATAGGACTGGAGCCAACGAAAGAAAACATGGCTTTTACAGCATCGGCTCTCCAAAATGGAACAGCTCTTTCAAAATCTCTGATCCAAACCGCTTCGGGATGGCTTGAGAAGTCTGGATCAGAAGGGATAGAAGTGGTCCGATTTATGCTGAGCCGCCATTTGCCGATAACAGAAAATGTTTTCCAGTCCCTGCTGGCTGCCCGTTCAACGGGTTCGATGACCGAAAAATTAGGTTCTTTACAGCAATTACTCGTACAAAATGGCTTTAAACAATCAGAGGCAGCCAAAGCAATCGGCCGCCTGCTTGGTGAAACAGCAGAGACATTTGCTTTTAAAAGCACAGCCAATGAAAAAGCGGTTCAGCTGGTTTCAGCGCTGCAAGGTACCGATACGCCCGAAAAAGCGGCAGCCATCCGGGTGCTCGTCCAATCAATGGCTGCAAATCCTTCTTTAGCAGCCCAGCATGGAGAAGCACTGCTTGCCGGGATTGCCAGAAGCTCCGAGCCATCTTTGAACCAGAATGCGGAACTTCGCCCTGTCCAGCTGCTTAAACAAGCACTGTCCCAGCTGGCTGGAAGTCCTGTGTCTGAAAAAGCAGTTACCGCTTTTAAGCAGGCTCTTTCTTTATCCCTCCCTCTTGGGCATCCCGAACGGCCGGCTTTGATGCAGCAGCTGGCACAGCTCGCAGACGGGTTTGAAACGGGACAGGCCCTTTCTCAAAGAACGGCTGCATCCTTGCTTCAGCTGGCTTCTTCTGCCGCTGTATCCCTTCCTGACCAGGCCGCGGCAAGACTGGCTGTATTGATCGGTGCCGATACGCTTTCTTTTGAGGAACCGCCGGCAAGTTCGGTTCTACGTGATGCCTTCCGTTTTCTTGGAGTGGACCACGAAGCCGTTCTTGCCTCGAAAGAAAATGTCCAAAACGCTCCGCAGACTGTTAAGCAGGAGCTGATCAAGCTCATGTCAGATACAATGCCGGCACCCATTAAAGAAGCTGCTGAGCAGATGGTTGGCCGTCTTAATGCACAGCATATTTTGTCTGCTGAATCCGGCCCTGTTCAGCAGCTGGTGCTGCAGTCTCCTTTACAATTTGGTGAATTTAGAGGCGATGTGACGATCAAGTGGGAAGGAAAGAAAAAAGCAGACGGAAAAATTGACGCTGATTTTTGCCGTGTATTGTTTTATGTGGAAATGCCGCGTTTAAAACAAACGGTCATTGACATGCAGGTGCAAAACCGGATTGTGCATTTGCACATTGCCGCGGAAATTCCGAGCCCGCTGCTGAAAAAAATAAGCAGCCCGGCTGTTGGTTCGTTGAGGGAGGCCCTTGAAGCAGGCGGATACCGCTTGTCCGGCGTTTCGTTCAAGAAAACAGTGGCGCTGGAAAAGGAAAAGCCGCCGCTTGCCCGCATTATGGATGATGATCGTTATATGGGGGTGGATATACGCATATGAACCAGCCAAACCGGAGGCAGGCCGCCGCTCTTTCTTATAATCCAGACTCAGTGGGAGCACCGGTTGTAAAAGCAAAGGGGAAAGGACTCATCGCTGATCAAATTATTGCCTCAGCAAAAGAAAATAATATTCCGATACAAGAAGATCCGGGGCTTGTTGAGCTGCTTGGACAGCTTGAAATAAATGAAGCGATTCCAGAAGATTTATATCAAGCGGTAGCCGAAGTGTTCGCTTTTGTATACCGTCTTGATCAGTCCCTTGATAAATAAACATTGTAAGCGTTTTGCGAAAAATGTCCGTTCTTGAAAAAAGAGCGGATTTTTTATGTTCAAAAGCTGGACATAATTTTGATTTTTCTCTACAATGAAGTCGCAGTCTGATTTGCAAAAAGACTATGTTTTGAGACCGATAGGAGGCTGGAAGATGAATATTCATGAGTATCAAGGGAAAGAAGTTCTCAGAAGCTACGGCGTTGCCGTGCCGAATGGGAAAGTTGCGTTTTCCGTTGAAGAAGCGGTTGAAGCAGCAAAAGAACTTGGCACAGCAGTAAACGTTGTCAAAGCACAGATTCATGCGGGCGGCCGCGGAAAAGCGGGCGGCGTTAAAGTCGCAAAGAATCTCGACGAAGTACGTACATATGCACAAGAAATCCTCGGTAAAGTGTTAGTCACGCACCAGACAGGTCCTGAAGGCAAAGAAGTAAAGCGCCTTCTTATTGAAGAAGGATGCGACATTCAAAAAGAATACTATATCGGCTTAGTGCTGGACCGCGCAACGTCTCAAGTTGTTTTAATGGCATCTGAAGAAGGCGGAACAGAGATTGAAGAAGTAGCCGAAGCAACCCCAGAAAAAATCTTTAAAGAGTATATTGACCCAGTAACTGGCCTTAGCGCATACCAGGCCCGTCGTATTGCGTTCAATATCAATATTCCGAAAGAACTTGTTGGACAAGCTGTTAAATTTATGATGAGCCTTTACACTGCGTTTGTAGAAAAAGACTGCTCTATTGCTGAAATTAACCCGCTTGTTGTAACAGGTGATGGAAAAGTAATGGCGCTGGATGCAAAATTGAATTTTGATGCAAATGCTCTATACCGCCATAAAGACATTTTAGAATATCGTGATCTTGAAGAAGAAGATGCAAAAGAAATCGAAGCATCAAAATATGACCTCAGCTACATTGCCCTTGATGGAAATATCGGCTGCATGGTAAACGGTGCAGGTCTTGCCATGGCAACGATGGATATTATCAAGCATTATGGCGGCGATCCGGCTAACTTCCTTGATGTTGGGGGCGGCGCAACAGCTGAAAAAGTAACAGAAGCATTTAAAATTATTTTGTCTGATGAAAATGTAAAGGGTATTTTCGTTAACATTTTCGGCGGCATTATGAAATGTGACGTTATTGCAACAGGTGTGGTAGAAGCTGCGAAACAGGTAAGCCTGTCCGTACCACTTGTTGTGCGTTTGGAAGGTACGAATGTAGATGCCGGTAAAGCAATCTTGAACGAGTCAGGTCTTGACATCGTTTCAGCAGATTCTATGGCAGATGGCGCGCAAAAGATCGTTAGTCTCGTAAAATAATCAGGATGTTGACAATAGAAAGGCAGGTATAGGCATGAGTGTATTCATTAATAAAGATACAAAGGTAATTGTTCAGGGCATCACGGGCTCTACTGCCCTTTTCCATACAAAGCAAATGCTTGAATATGGAACGAAAATTGTTGGCGGTGTTACTCCTGGTAAGGGCGGCACTGAAGTAGAAGGCGTACCGGTATTTAATACGCTTCAAGAAGCTGTGCAGGCGACAGGTGCCAACGCGTCTGTTATTTACGTTCCGGCTCCATTCGCAGCAGATGCGATTTTGGAAGCGGTTGACGCAAATCTTGACCTTGCAATTTGTATTACAGAACATATTCCAGTACTCGACATGGTAAAAGTAAAACGTTATATGCAAGGCAAGAAAACGCGCCTTGTTGGGCCAAACTGCCCAGGTGTTATCACACCGGATGAGTGCAAAATCGGTATCATGCCAGGGTATATCCATACAAAAGGCCATGTTGGTGTTGTATCACGCTCCGGCACACTTACGTACGAAGCTGTACACCAGTTAACACAAGCAGGAATCGGCCAGTCTACAGCTGTTGGTATCGGCGGTGATCCGGTGAACGGAACAGACTTTATTGATGTCTTAAAAGCATTCAATGAAGATCCGGAAACAAAAGCAGTTATCATGATTGGTGAAATCGGCGGTACAGCAGAGGAAGAAGCAGCCGAGTGGGTAAAAGCGAACATGACAAAACCTGTTGTCGGCTTTATCGGCGGACGTACAGCCCCTCCAGGAAAGCGGATGGGCCATGCTGGTGCGATTATTTCAGGCGGTAAAGGAACAGCTGATGAAAAAATCCGTGTTATGAACGAATGCGGCATTCAAGTAGCGGAAACTCCGTCTGTTATGGGTGAAACATTAATTAAAGTTCTTGAGCAGCAAGGACTTTTAGAAGAATGCAAAACACATTAATCGAAAACGAAGACGCCTGAATTACTCAGGCGTCTCTCTTTGCATGTATTAAAGGAGGGAAATGCGTTGCACCATACAACTAAGCAGCTTTTAAAACTGCAGTACTGCTCAGGTATCAGCTGGAAAGAGCAATATGTATTATTAAAAAATGATCCTCATTTAAGCCATCTTCCCCGCATGACAGCCGCAGAATTTGCTGCTGTCACAAACCGTTCCATTCAACAAGCAGAAACCATTTTAAGCGGGTTTCATTCTCTTTCCTATCATTCTCTTGATTCTGCTTTATTGGAGTCCTCTACAACCTTTATTCCCATTTTTGACCCGCAATATCCTGAACCGTTAAAAATGCTCCCACAGCCTCCATGGGGCTTATTTGCTATGGGAGAAACAGCGCTTTTGAGCAGCCGGAATATGCTTGCCGTTGTAGGGGCCCGTGATGGAAATGAATACGGAAAACAAGTACTGCAAATGCTGGTCCCTGCTTTAGTCAAGAGAAATATTACAATCGTCAGCGGGCTTGCTAAAGGAATCGACGCTTTTTCACATGAAGCTGCCCTTCAGGCAGGCGGCAAAACGATTGCGGTTATTGCAGGCGGATTTAGTCATTTATACCCAAAAGAAAACAAACTATTAGCACATCATATTTCCAGGCAAGGTCTTATTTTATCCGAATACGCACCGAACCGAAAGCCGGAGAAATGGCAATTCCCAGCCCGGAATCGGATCATCAGCGGCTTGTCAAAGGGTGTGTTAGTCGTACAGGCGGCTAAAAAAAGCGGTTCACTTATCACTGCTTCTTATGCACTTGAACAAGGCATTGACGTATTTGCAGTGCCAGGACCAATTACCCATCCACTTTCAGAAGGTGTGCATGCTCTCATTGCGGATGGAGCCAAAATTGTTCATGCTGCTGACGATATTTTATCGGAATGGAGGCAGGAATAAAAAAACTTTTCGCGAAAACAGTTGCAATTCAGGTTTATATCATATAAATTTTGCAACAGAATGATTTTTACAAAACATGTCCTGTTTTGTAATAAATAGAGAATGAAAATGAATAGCACAAATAAAGAAACGTTTGACAAACAAACCATAACCGCATAATAATATGTCTAATTATTCATTTTACCTCTCGGGGAGGCTTTATCTTATGTCAGATTATTTAGTAATAGTAGAGTCCCCGGCGAAAGCGAAGACAATTGAACGCTATCTCGGGAAAAAATACAAGGTGCGCGCATCTATGGGGCATGTTCGGGATTTGCCGAAAAGCCAAATGGGCGTAGATATAGAACACAATTATGATCCAAAATACATCACGATTCGAGGCAAAGGCCCGGTTTTAAAAGAACTAAAAACAGCCGCCAAAAAAGCGAAAAAAATCTATCTCGCGGCTGACCCGGATCGCGAAGGAGAGGCGATTGCCTGGCATTTGGCGCATTCACTAAACATTGATACGACTTCTGACTGCCGGGTTGTATTTAACGAGATTACCAAAGACGCGATCAAGGAATCTTTTAAGCACCCGCGGCCAATTAATATGGATTTGGTGGATGCCCAGCAGGCACGGCGGATTCTCGACCGGCTTGTCGGCTATAATATCAGTCCGTTATTGTGGAAAAAAGTAAAAAAGGGCCTGAGTGCCGGACGTGTTCAATCAGTGGCTCTTCGCCTTGTGATTGATCGTGAAAATGAAATTAAAGTATTTGTACCAGAAGAATATTGGACCATTGAAGCGGAATTTACAAAAGGAACGGATACATTCAGTGCCTCTTTTTACGGGTTAAATGGCAAAAAAGAAAAGCTTTCATCAGAAGCCGATGTAAAAAAAGTGCTGGCTGCGATTGAAGGGAATCAGTTTTCCATTCAAACCGTTACAAAAAAAGAACGCCGACGTAATCCAGCTGCTGCGTTTACCACTTCTTCGCTGCAGCAGGAAGCGGCACGCAAATTAAATTTCCGAGCGAAAAAAACAATGATGCTCGCCCAGCAATTGTATGAAGGAATCGACCTTGGCAAGGAAGGCACCGTTGGTTTGATCACGTATATGAGAACGGATTCAACACGCGTCTCGGAAGTAGCGCAGTCGGAAAGCCTGGAGTATATCACTGCTCATTACGGAAAAGAATACGTGAAAGAGCAGGGGCAAAAAAGCGAATCAAAGAAAAAAGGTGCCCAGGATGCCCATGAAGCGATCCGTCCGACCAGCACGATGCGTGAGCCGTCCGCACTGAAAGGTTTTCTTTCGCGGGATCAGCATCGCCTTTATAAGCTCATATGGGAGAGATTTATCGCGAGTCAAATGGCCCCAGCTGTAATGGATACCGTCAGCGCAGATATTGTAAACAGTGATGTGATGTTCCGGGCAACAGGGTCAAAAGTAAAGTTTCCTGGCTTTATGAAAGTATATGTAGAAGGTACGGATGACACAAAAGAAGAAAAAGAGAACTTTCTGCCAAATCTCGAAAAAGGAGATACGGTGCAGTCAAAGGAAATTGATCCAAAGCAGCACTTTACTCAGCCGCCGCCCCGTTATACAGAAGCCCGTCTTGTTAAAACGCTGGAAGAGCTCGGCATAGGGCGTCCGTCCACGTATGCACCTACTCTTGACACGATTCAAAAACGCGGATACGTGGCACTGGATAATAAGCGTTTTGTTCCGACAGAACTGGGAACGATCGTCCACGAATTGATGGCCGAGTTTTTTGCGGATATTATCGATGTAGAATTTACGGTGAAAATGGAACGTGACCTTGATAATGTAGAAGAAGGCATTAAAAAATGGGCAGCCGTTATTGATGAGTTCTACAAAGGCTTTGAAGGTCATTTGAAAAAAGCAGAAAAAGAAATGGAACAGGTTGAAATAAAGGATGAGCCTGCTGGTGAGGATTGTGAAAAATGCGGCCATGAAATGGTCTTTAAAATGGGCCGCTTTGGAAAGTTTATGGCATGCAGTAACTTCCCAGACTGCCGAAATACAAAAGCCATTGTAAAAGAAATCGGCGTAAAATGCCCTAAGTGTGCAGAAGGTAATATAATAGAAAGAAAAAGTAAAAAACGGCGTATTTTTTATGGCTGTGACCAGTTCCCTGGATGCGATTTTCTATCGTGGGATAAGCCAATTGAGCGCCCATGTCCGAAATGCGGAAAACTGCTCGTTGAGAAAAAGCTGAAAAAAGGCGTGCAGATTCAATGCACGGAATGTGATTATAAGGAACAGCCGCAGTCTTAAAACGGCGAAAGCCGCCTTGTTTGGAGCAAAACAAGGCGGCTTTTTGCATGGACAACAACATTTTGCTTTTTTTCTACAAGCAGGTAGTGTACAATGCTTAATGGACATACGGGTACGTACCTTTAAAGCAGGGGGAAACAACAATGAATCAACCAATTAACGTAATCGGAGCGGGACTTGCGGGCAGCGAAGCCGCTTTTCAAATAGCAGAACGGGGCTTGCAGGTCCGCTTATACGAAATGCGCCCGGTTAAACAAACACCAGCGCATCATACGGATAAATTTGCCGAGCTTGTGTGCAGCAATTCATTGCGGGCGAACGGGCTGACGAATGCGGTTGGCGTGTTAAAAGAAGAAATGCGCCGTTTAAATTCAGTGATTATCAGTTCAGCGGATGCATGTGCGGTTCCGGCGGGCGGTGCACTGGCTGTAGACCGGCATGAATTTGCGGGACACGTAACAGAGCGGGTGAAAAATCATCCGAATGTAACCGTAATTAATGAAGAAGTAATGGAAATTCCAGAAGGGATTACCGTTATTGCAACAGGCCCTCTGACAACGAGCGGATTAGCTGAAAAAATAAAAGAGCTTACAGGGGAAGAATATTTATACTTTTATGACGCAGCAGCACCGATTGTCGAAAAAGACAGTATTGATATGAATATTGCATATTTAAAATCCCGCTATGACAAAGGGGAAGCGGCTTATTTAAACTGCCCGATGAATGAAGAAGAGTTTGACCGTTTTTACGAAGCACTGATCGCGGCCGAAACGGTGCCGTTAAAAGAATTTGAAAAAGAAATTTTCTTCGAAGGCTGTATGCCGATTGAAGTTATGGCCAGCCGGGGCAAGAAAACCATGCTGTTTGGCCCGATGAAGCCGGTCGGACTGGAAGATCCACGTACAGGAAAGCGCCCATACGCAGTAGTACAGCTTCGCCAGGATAACGCGGCCGGAACACTTTACAACATTGTTGGTTTTCAAACCCACTTGAAATGGGGGCCGCAAAAAGAAGTGCTTCAGCTTATTCCGGGACTTCAAAATGTTGAAATTGTTCGTTACGGAGTAATGCACCGCAATACGTTTATTAACTCACCAAAAGCGCTGCTGCCAACTTATCAGCTAAAAAGCCGTCCAACACTTTTCTTTGCCGGACAAATGACTGGCGTGGAAGGATATGTAGAGTCAGCGGCAAGCGGCTTAATGGCAGGAATTAATGCTGCAAGGCTGGCACTCGGACAGGATCCGGTAACCGCACCGCAGGAAACAGCTATTGGCGGCATGGCACACTATATTACGCATACATCCCCGGATAATTTTCAGCCGATGAATGCTAACTTTGGGTTGTTCCCGGCATTGCCAGAGAAAATTAAAGGCAAAAAAGAACGGTACGAAGCGCTCGCTGGGCGGGCTTTAGAAACAATTCAAACTTTTTTGAAAAGTTTGTAAATTTCTTGCGAAGGGCTGCTGACATATGCTATTATGTAGTAGCCCTTTTGTGAGGTGGGAAAATGTCTAAACTTTTCAAAAATTATACAAACTCTTATTTTGCTTACCTGCAAATTGAAAAAAACAGCTCTGTTCATACGGTAAAGAATTATCGTGATGATCTGGAGCACTTTTTTATGTTCATGAATGAACAGCTTATTACAGAATTAACAGATGTAACGCATCAAACAGCGCGCTTATATTTAACCCTGCTTCATGAGAAAAAAATGGCGCGGGCGTCTGTTTCACGAAAAATATCGGCCCTTCGCGGGTTTTATCGTTTTTTAATGAGGGAAAATGTCGTAACGGAAAATCCGTTTTTGCTTGTGCATCGGCCGAAAGGAACAAAGAAGCTCCCGTCTTTTTTTTATGAAGAGGAAATGAGGGAGCTATTTGAAGCGGCAGAAGGGACAGATCCCCTGTCTATCCGAAATCGGGCGCTGCTTGAAATCTTGTACGGGACGGGTATTCGTGTCAGTGAGTGTGCGGCGATCGAGCTGCCCGATTTGGATGCGCGCCTCGGTGTTCTTCTCGTCCATGGAAAAGGCGGGAAAGAAAGGTACGTGCCATACGGCAGTTTTGCAGCAGAGGCTGTGGAACATTACAATCAAAACAGCCGGCCCCTTTTAATGAAGAAAAATGAACATAGTAAATTGTTTGTGAATTTCAGGGGTGCACCAATCACGACTGGCGGAATCCGCCATATTTTAAATGATTTAATTCAAAAAGCTTCGTTATCAGGGAAAATTCATCCGCATATGCTAAGGCATACATTCGCAACGCATATGTTAAATAACGGCGCGGATATGAGAACGGTACAGGAGCTGCTTGGGCATGCCAGCCTTTCGTCTACCCAAATGTACACACATATTACGAAAGAACACCTGCAGCATACATACCGCAATCATCATCCACGTGCATAAAGGAGAGAGAAGAAGTGGGAGAATTTCATGCAACAACGATATTTGCTGTTAAGCACAATGGATCTTCAGCGATGGCGGGAGATGGACAAGTAACGTTTGGCAACGCGGTTGTAATGAAGCACACGGCTAAAAAAGTACGTCGTCTTTTTAATGGAAAAGTCGTCGCTGGCTTTGCTGGATCAGTTGCGGATGCGTTTACGTTATTTGAGCTTTTTGAAAAAAAGCTGAATGAATACAGCGGCAACCTGCAGCGGGCAGCTGTGGAGCTTGCCAAGGAGTGGCGTACCGATAAAATGCTTCGCCGTCTGGAAGCCATGCTCATTGTGATGGATAAAGACCATTTACTGCTTGTATCGGGTACAGGCGAAGTCATTGAACCGGATGATGGCATTCTAGCGATTGGATCAGGCGGGAATTATGCTTTGTCAGCAGGACGGGCACTCAAGCAATATGCCGTACAGCTGACTGCGGCGGAAATTTCAGAAGCCGCCTTGAAAACGGCAGCGGATATATGTGTATACACGAACCATAACATTATTGTGGAAGAACTGTAGTGAGGAGTGAAAAAATGAAGCCAAATACGATGAATATGACACCGCGCCAAATTGTCGAGCGTCTTGATCAATATATTGTAGGACAAAAAGAAGCGAAAAAGTCTGTCGCTGTTGCGCTTCGTAACCGGTACCGCAGAAGTTTGCTTGATGAAGCGATTCGTGATGAAGTCGTGCCGAAAAATATACTCATGATTGGGCCGACTGGGGTGGGGAAAACAGAAATTGCCCGCCGTATGGCCAAACTTGCAGGCGCGCCGTTTATTAAAGTGGAAGCTACAAAGTTTACCGAAGTGGGCTACGTCGGCAGGGATGTTGAATCAATGGTGCGGGATTTGGCTGAAACGGCCGTCCGGCTCGTCAAAGAAGAAAAGATGAACGAAGTAAAGGAACCGGCCAAAGAAGCGGCCAACCGCCGTCTTGTCGAGCTGCTTGTTCCATCACGCAAAAAAAACACATCGGTTAAAAATCCGTTTGAAATGCTGTTTGGAGGACAGAACAGCCAGCAGGAAGAATCAGATGATTCAACTGAAGATATGTCTATTTTCGAAAAACGCCGTGCAGTTGAGCAAAAGCTTGCAGCCGGAGAACTTGAAAATGAAACCATTACAGTGGAAGTGGAAGAGCAGCCTCCTTCTATGTTTGATTTGTTTCAAGGCTCCGGAATGGAGCAAATGGGGATGAATATGCAGGATGCTCTTGGCGGCCTGATGCCTAAAAAAAAGAAAAAGAAAAAGCTTGCTGTGAAAGACGCCCGCTCTGTGCTGGAGCAGGAAGAAGCCCAAAAGCTGATTGATATGGATGAGGTTACACAGGAAGCAGTTAGACGTGCCGAACAAACCGGGATTATATTCATTGATGAAGTGGATAAAATAGCGGTAAAAGGCGGTGCATCTTCGGGAGCCAATGTTTCGCGCGAAGGGGTTCAGCGCGACATTCTGCCAATTGTAGAAGGGTCAACCATTGTGACGAAATACGGGACGGTTAAAACAGACTATATTTTATTTATTGCAGCAGGCGCCTTTCACATGTCTAAGCCGTCTGATTTAATCCCAGAGCTGCAAGGGCGCTTCCCAATCCGGGTTGAATTAGAGAAACTGTCAACAGATGATTTTGTTCGAATTTTAGTAGAGCCGGATAATGCGCTTCTTAAGCAGTATAAAGCATTGCTTGAAACAGAAGGCATCCATGTTGAATTTACAGATGAAGCTGTTCAGCGCCTGGCCGAAATTGCTGTTCATGTGAACAGTGAAACAGACAATATCGGTGCCCGCCGTCTGCATACAATCATGGAAAAGCTGCTTGAAGATTTATCTTTTGAAGCACCAGACATTACGATGGAAAAAATCACAATCACACCGCAATACGTAGATGAGAAATTATCTGCTATTTCACAGAACAAAGATTTAAGCGAATTTATTTTATAATCAATCGGAGGAACTGCATCATGAATCTTTTAGAGAAAACAAGAAAAATTAATCGAATGCTGCAAAACGCGGCAGGCAAAACGGTGAACTTTAAAGAAATGGCTGAATCCCTTTCTGAAGTAATTGAAGCGAATATTTTTGTCGTGAGCCGCCGCGGAAAACTGCTGGGCTTTGGCGTAAACCAGCAAATTGAAAACGAGCGAATGAAACAAATGCTCGTTGAACGCCAATTTCCAGAGCAATACACAAAAAGCCTGTTTAATTTAACTGAAACATCATCCAACTTAGATGTAAACAGTGAATACACCGCTTTTCCAGTGGAAAACAAGGAGCTGTTTCAAAACGGCTTAACAACGATTGTACCGATCGTAGGTGCTGGTGAGCGTCTTGGTACACTTGTACTGGCTCGATTAGAAGAACAATTCCATGATGATGATTTGATTTTAGCGGAATACGGAGCAACAGTCGTAGGAATGGAAATTCTTCGTGAAAAAGCGGAAGAAATGCAGGAAGAAGCCCGCAGTAAAGCGGTAGTGCAAATGGCCATCAGCTCTCTTTCCTACAGCGAGCTGGAAGCAATCGAGCACATTTTCGAAGAATTAGATGGGAAAGAAGGACTGCTGGTTGCGTCTAAAATTGCAGACCGTGTGGGCATTACCCGCTCTGTTATTGTAAACGCGCTTCGTAAGCTTGAAAGTGCCGGGGTGATCGAATCACGTTCGCTTGGTATGAAAGGCACATATATCAAAGTCCTAAACAATAAATTCTTGGTGGAATTGGAAAAACTGAAATCAAATTAACAAAAAGCACCTGTAGTTACAAACACTGCAGGTGTTTTTTTATCGTTTTTTTATGATAATAATCCCAAAATTGATTAAGGATGAGAGTATTATGTCAATTTATTCTTTAGTTAAAGGAAATATGAAATTTTTTTGTTATTTTTGTTAAGTAGGTGTCGAAAAATGTCTTTTATGTTATATTTCTTTAAGTGTATAATTTATTAACAAAATAACTAAAGAATTCAAGGTACTGGAGTGGTTAAATTGAATCTGTTTTCAAATTCAATCACTTCTTTAGAACGAGGTTTGGATTACGCGGCTTTAAAGCAAAGAACGATTGCTGATAATATTGCCAATGTCGATACACCAAACTATAAGGCTAAAGAGGTAAACTTCAAGAAAATATTGGAAAATAATCAAAACGATTTTAAAAATAACCGAACAGATCAGCGCCATTTTGATTTTTCCCTTCAATCATCAAACCATGTCATTATGACTGCACGAAATATGTCCTATAACGAAAATGGAAATAGTGTAGATTTGGATGCCGAAATGTCCAAAATGGCAGAAAATCAAATTTATTATAATGCACTGACAGACCGGCTTAGTTCAAAGTATGCTTCTCTGACAAATATCATAAAAGGAGGCAGATAACTATGTTTAACGGAATGAACATTACGGCATCTGCTTTGACTGCACAGCGTCTGCGTATGGATGTTATTTCTTCTAATATGGCAAATGCTGAATCTACCCGGACAAAGCTTGTGGATGGGGAATGGCAGCCTTATCAGCGTAAATCCGTTGTGCTGCAGCCAAAAGGAAATTCGTTTTCAAGCTTTTTGCAGATGGCGTCAAACCGCCAGGAAGCAGGAAACGGTGTAAAAGTGACTAAAATCATTGAAGATACAGAAACACCTAATAAAATGGTTTATGACCCAGAACATCCTGATGCGAATGAAGAGGGCTATGTAAGTATGCCAAATGTAGACCCTTTACGGGAAATGGTTGATTTAATGAGTACAACCCGCTCCTATGAGGCGAATGTAACAGTTTTCAATGCTTCGAAGGCTATGATGACTAAAGCGCTTGAAATTGGGAAATAAGGAAATAAGGAGATGATTTAAATGGCGATTGAAGCATTAAATGCGGTTTCTACCCCTGCGATCGAAACATCTGCTTTAAAAAAAGCAGCTACACCCTATGAGTCTCAGCAAAAATTCGCAGATTTTTTAAAAGATTCATTGAATACTGTGATGAAAACAGAAGCGGAGTCAAACTCGCTGACGGCAAAAATGATCAATGGTGAAAATGTCGATATTCATCAAGTGATGTCAGCCGCTCAAAAATCAGGCATCACCATGCAGTTAACATTGGAAGTCCGTAATAAAGCTGTAGAAGCTTATCAGGAAATGATGCGGATGCAGATGTAATAGATCATGACCGAATGAAGTGACCGGGGGATTGTAATGAACGAAAATATAAAACAACAGCTTGCAAGAATAAAAGAATATTGGAACAGCCGGTCAAAAAAACAAAAAGTGATTGGAATATCATCCTTTGCTCTTTTTGTTATTGCGTTGTCACTAATCGTTTTTTTGACTAACAGAACGACCATGGTTCCTCTTTACAGCGAGCTTGCTCCTTCCGAGATCGGTGCTGTAAAAGAAAATCTCGACGGGCGGGGTATTCGGTACGAAGTGACTGAAGGCGGAACAGGTATCCTTGTGCCGGAAGAATCCGTCGATACGCTCAAAGTGGATCTAGCCGCTGAAGGCCTTCCACAGTCCGGTACGATTGATTATAGCTTTTTCAGCGAAAATGCCGGGTTCGGAATGACGGACAATGAATTTAATGTTCTTAAGCTTGATGCGATGCAGACCGAGCTTAGCAACCTTATTTCTGAGATTGATGGAGTAAAAGATGCGAAAGTAATGATTAACCTGCCGCAGCAGCAAATTTTCGTTACTGACGAAGCAGAAAAAGCATCTGCCTCGGTTGTGCTAAATACAGAACCAGGCTATCAATTTGATGAAAAACAAATTAAGTCCCTTTATCACTTAGTATCCAAAAGTGTCCCGAACCTTCCTGTCGAAAATATTGCCATTATGAATCAAAATTTTGAGTACTACGACCTTGCGAGTGCAGGAAGCGGTTCGGGCGATTCATTCGAACAGCAGCTGGCTGTGAAAAAGCAAGTGGAACGCGATGTGCAGCGCCAGGTACAAAGTATGCTTGGAACACTGATGGGCGGGGACAAGGTGGTTGCAACGGTTACAGCCGATATTGACTTTACCCAGGAGAATCGAGAAGAAAACCTGGTAGAGCCGGTTGACGAAGAAAACATGGAAGGCATCCAAATCAGTGCTCAAAGAATTACCGAAACCTATTCAGGAGATGCAGCAGGAGCAGGAGGCGTTCCGCAGGCAGAAGAAGAAGGAGACACAGCCACTTCTTACCTTGAGGGAGCAACAGGTACAGGTGATTACGAGCGGACAGAGGAAACGGTCAATAACGAAGTAAACCGGATTCGCCGGGAAATCAAAGAAAGCCCTTATAAGATCCGCGACTTAGGTATCCAGGTGATGGTGGAGCCGCCAACGCCGGATGATCCAAACTCCATGCCTGACCAAAGCGTGGAAGAAATCCAGCAGCTGCTCGGCAACATTGTCAGAACGTCTATTGATGAAAGCTACAATACTGATTTAACAGACCAGGCACTTGAAGATAAAATTACGGTTTCAGTTCAGGAATTAAATGGGAAAGTTACATTTGAGGAAGAAGAAACATCCTCTATTCCATGGTGGGTATATCTCATTGGGGCTATTCTTCTTATCATTATTGGTGTGCTCGTCTTTATGATGCTAAGAAGACGCCGCGAGGAAGAAGAAGAATTCGAGGAAGAATTAGAAGAAGAGATTGAAGAACTGTTGACTGAAACAGAGAGCAGCACAAGACGGAAACAGTTGGAAAAAATGGCGAAAGAAAAACCAGAAGAGTTTGCAAAACTGCTTCGTACTTGGCTGTCTGAGGAATAGGAGGGCAATATGGCGATACGTGAGAAGAAACTGACCGGAAAACAAAAAGCCGCAATCCTGCTTATTTCTCTTGGGCCGGATTACTCGGCTTCTGTTTACAAACATTTATCAGAAGAAGAAATTGAACGGCTGACACTGGAAATTTCGGGTGTGAAAAAAGTAGATACCGAGATTAAAGAAGAAGTGTTCGAAGAATTTCATAATATTGCATTGGCGCAGGATTATATTTCCCAGGGCGGGATCGGTTATGCCAAAACTGTTCTTGAAAAAGCGCTTGGAACAGACCAGGCGCAAAATATCATTAACCGTTTAACATCATCCCTGCAAGTTCGGCCGTTTGATTTTGCTCGCCGGGCAGACCCGGGACAAATATTAAACTTTATTCAAAATGAACACCCGCAGACGATTGCTTTGATTCTTTCTTATTTGGATCCGCAGCAGGCAGGGCAGATTTTATCGGAGCTGCCGCAGGAAGTTCAAGCGGATATCGCAAAAAGAATTGCCATTATGGATAGCACGTCCCCAGAAATTATCAATGAAGTTGAAGCGATTTTAGAACGGAAATTGAGCTCAACGGTAACGCAGGATTATACACAGACAGGCGGAGTGGAAGCGGTTGTTGAAGTGCTGAATGGTGTAGACCGCTCAACGGAAAAAACGATTTTGGATGCACTTGAAATACAAGATCCTGAATTGGCAGAAGAAATTAAAAAGCGCATGTTTGTGTTTGAAGATATTGTTACACTGGATAACCGCTCTATTCAGCGTGTTATTCGCGACTGTGAAAATGAAGACTTGCTGCTTTCTCTTAAAGTTTCAAGCGAGGAAGTGCGTGAAGTGGTTTTCCGCAATATGTCTCAGCGAATGGTGGAGACGTTCAAAGAAGAAATGGAATATATGGGTCCTGTCCGGCTTCGTGATGTGGAAGAAGCGCAGTCACGAATTGTTGCGACGATTCGCCGTCTAGAGGAAACGGGAGAAATTATCATTGCTCGTGGCGGAGGAGATGATATTATTGTCTAATTTTGAACGGTATGAGTGGCCGATAGAACAAGAAGCGGGTACACGAATCATTGGCATAAAGCCTATTTACACACACAATGAACAAAAAGAAGCAGTTGCACCGGATTTTTCTCATGAACGATCACAAGTGTTAGAAGAAGCAAAACGCCAGGCACAAAGAATCTTAGAAGAGGCTGAAACGAAGCGGCAGCGGATCGAACAAGAATCTGCCGCCTGGCAGCAAAATTGGGTGCAGGAAAAAGAACGCCTGCAAAAAGAAGCCTATGACCAGGCGTTTCAGCAGGGAGCAGAACAAGGAAGAGCAGCCGGATACAATGAGATGAAAGAGCTGATTGAAGAAGCACATTCTATCGTGGCATCTTCAAAAATTGAATACGAAAAAAATGTTGAGCGGTCGGAACGTACCATCATAGAGCTTGCTGTTATCTGCGCAGAAAAAATTCTGCGTACGGAGCTTGACCAAAACGAAGATGCTTTTATGAGTATCATTCGTTCAGCAATAAAAGAAACAAAAAACCAAAAAGAAATTCAAATTCATGTTCATCCAGAAAAATATGAATTGGTCATTTCACAAAAAGATGAAATAGAAGCTCTATTCCCAAATGAAATCAACTGCTATATTTTTCCGAATGAAGAAGCGGGGGAAAACGCCTGCTTTATTGAAACATCGAATGGCCGAATTGATGCCGGCGTTGATACACAGCTGCACCAGCTCCGTAAAACGCTGCTTCAATTGCTGGAGAGTGAATAAGAGATGAAAGCACAGGATTTAAAGTATGTGATCCCGACTCTTGATTCGTTTAAAAGATATGGAAGGGTAAAAAGGGTTGTCGGCTTAATGATTGAATCACAAGGTCCGGAAAGCTCTATTGGTGATATTTGTTTGATCCATTCGAAAGACAATAAACGGACCATTATGGCCGAGGTAACCGGGTTTCGGGATGAAATGATGATCTTAATGCCATACCGGAATATAAACGAAATTTCACCAGGCAGCCTTGTAGAATCACTCGGTCACCCTCTTCAAGTAAAATCAGGACCGGCTTTGATCGGCAAAATTATTGATCCGCTTGGAGAACCTTTTGACGATTCTGTGCTGCCGCGGACGTTGACGCCGATTGAAACAGAAGCAGATCCGCCAAATCCGATGACAAGGCCGCCAATACGGGAAAAGCTTGAAGTCGGTGTACGGGCTATTGATGGGATGCTGACAGTCGGGAAAGGCCAGCGGGTCGGTATTTTTGCAGGAAGCGGTGTTGGGAAAAGCACACTGCTTGGCATGATTGCCCGCAATACAAAAGCAGATTTAAACGTCATTGCTTTGATTGGGGAGCGCGGCCGTGAAGTGCGTGAATTTATTGAACGGGACCTTGGCCCCGAAGGAATGAAAAAGTCGATTGTAGTAGCCGCCACTTCAGACCAGCCGGCACTGATGCGTATTAAAGGAGCATTTACCGCTACAGCCATTGCCGAGTACTTTCGGGATAAAGGGTTGAATGTCATGCTTATGATGGATTCAGTCACGCGGGTTGCCATGGCACAGCGTGAAATCGGGCTGGCCGTTGGAGAGCCTCCTGCCACCAAAGGATACACGCCATCCGTTTTTGCAATTATGCCAAAGCTGCTGGAACGCACAGGAACAAACGAATATGGAACGATTACCGCTTTTTATACAGTGCTCGTAGATGGTGATGACATGAATGAACCGATTGCAGATGCCGTGCGGGGAATATTGGATGGACATATTGTGTTAGACCGTGAGCTCGCGAACAAGGGGCAGTACCCAGCTATAAATGTATTAAAAAGTGTCAGCCGTCTTATGCCCCATATTGTCAGTCGAAGCCATTATGATGCGGCAGTAGCAGTAAGGGATTCGTTAAATACGTATTTAAACTCTGAAGATTTGATTAACATCGGTGCATATAAAAGAGGGTCATCCGCTGAGATTGATAGAGCCATTCAAAATTATCAGCCGATTCTCTCGTTTTTAAAACAGCGGACGGACGAGCAGGCCGGACTGGATGAAACAGAAGCCGGTTTAGTTCATCTAGCCCAAGGAAGGGACAGTTAATGCATGTCATTTAATTATAAATTCGAGAAAATTATGCAGCTTCGTGAACGTGAAAAAGAGGAATCTGAGAACGTATTTAGAGAAGCACAGAGCCAATTTGAAACGGAAGCAAACAAACTGTATGAGCTGTTGAAGAAAAAAGAAGATTTAATCGCCGTGCAGGAACAAAAAATGAAATCCGGTTTTTCTGTCCTCGATATTCAGCACTATCAGCAATTTATCTCGAATTTGGAAAAATTAATTGATCAGCAGCAGCGAGTTGTTGTAACAGCACGCGGCCGGATGCAATGGTGTGAACAGCAGCTAAAGGAAAAAAATATAGAAGTAAAAAAATACAGCAAAATCCAAGCGAATGAATTAACGCATTATCGCAAATGGGCAGCTTCAGAAGAAGCAAAGCAAATGGACGAGCTTTCATCCATTCAGTTTATGAACCGAAAGATCAGGTGATGAACACATGGCAGGAAAAAAGAAAAAAAAAGTTCCGGCTGATATGGAGGAAAAAAACAGTTACAACCCTTTTCAATGGCTGCTGTTTATCGTTGTTATTCCCTTGTTGTTTGCGCTGACTGTTGGTTTGGTTGTCATGACGATTGCCGGTGTAAATGTATTTGAAAAAACAAAGGAAGTAGCAGCGAATATTCCCTATGTATCAGAATGGACTGGAGCAAACGAACAAGACGGTAAAACAGACAGCGAAAAAGTGGTAGAGCTACAGGCGGAAATTAAAAACAAACAAGCAAAGATTGATCAGCTGTCGGATGATCTTGAAAGCTCCAAAGCGGAAATCGAAGAATTGTTAACAGAGCAGGACCGGCTGAATGCCCAGATTAAGCAGCTTCAGAACCAGCAAAAAGAAACAGCCGAAACGGAAGAAAAAAGTGCGGCGAATACTGTTGCCAAAACGTATGAATCAATGGATGAAGAAAGCATTGCCGGTATTATTACGAACTTAACAAACAATGAAGCAGTCGCAATTTTGCAGGAATTAAGTGTTGAAAAACAAGCAGCGATTCTTGAAAACCTAGACGCGAAAAAAGCCGCTGAATATACAAAAATATTATCGAACGAATAAAGAATATGGAGTAGAATGTGAGATAATGTAGGAGGAAAAAAGGGGGGTGACAAATGATGCAGATTACTTTAGGATCCAGTTCTTTCCCGCTATCTAACGGAGCTTCGGCAAATCCAGCCGGATCGGGCAGTACAGGAGTATTTGGCAGCCTGCTGCTTGGCTCTGTTCAACAAGCTGTTCAAAACCCGGCCGTTTTGGTTCCATCCACAAGTACTAATTCAAATGACTTATCTGCTCTGTTGGCTTCTTTGTTCAACAGTGCTGACGGCTCTGAGCCGGCAGAAGAATTAGTTGGAAAAAAAACGGAGCTCGCAACACTAGCCAAAGAGCTTGTTGAAAAAGGAGAAATGCCCACGCTTCAAGAACTGGCGGTTCTACTGCAAACGGATGCGGAAACACTGCAGCATTCTCTCCAGAAGCTGATTCACGCAGTAAATGGAAGTGCAGAAGAAGCGGGTTTAGATAACCAGTTAGAGGATACCGGAAAATCGGAAACAGACGAAGCGCTGCCAATTGAACAGTTAACAGCTTTAATAAGTCGGCTTAGTGAACAGGTACCGCTTTTATTGAAAGAAACCGATAAACCATTCATTGTAACAGCTACAAGGGCAGCACAGCTCATAAACTATTTTGCCCAGCATATACAAAAGCCAGAGCCTCGTTTTCAAGCATTACAAACCGCATTGAAAAATGCAGAAGTACTGGTAAAACAGCAGCTTAATAACGTCCTGCTACAAACAAAACAAACGGGGCTGCAGAGTGCTGCCGGTCTTCAAGCCAATACTACTCCTGTAAATCAAGCGAGTTTGCAGGCAGCATTTATAAACTATAAAAGCATTCAAGGGCTAGGGGAATCGACTGAAAGCAAAGCCGCTTCCGCAAAGCCCGCTGCACAGGCTGCAGAAGCTGTAAACCCATTGTTTCATCTGCTCTCTAAAACAGAACAGTTTGTGATGAGCGTGAAAACAGCGCCGCGGCCGATGAACATGGAGCAGTTTATCGAAAAGTTCGAACAAATTTTGGCCAGCTCTAGCATACTGAAAATGCCAAATGGAACAAAAATGCTGATCAAGCTTTATCCGGAGCAGCTAGGCTCTCTCCGTATTGAACTGCTTCAGCAAAACGGGGTGATGACGGCTAAAATTTTATCATCGACTCAAACAGTGAAAGAACTGCTTGAACAAAATGCCACCCAGTTAAAGCATGCATTCAGCCAGCAAAACGTAACAATCGATAAATTGGATATCGTAAGTCCGGAAACGAAACAGCAGCTGTTTGATCGAGGTGCCCAGCAGCAACGCCAGCAGGAGCAAAAACAGCCGGAACAGGAATTAGCAGAGCAGAATGAGACTGAAATGCTTTCTACTTTTGAGGAAGCATTGCAAAACGTTACATTGGAGGTGTAGTAGATGTCGAAAATTGATCCCTCACTTTATTTGGCCAATAACCCGGCTCAAACGAAACAAACAGGCAACAGTGCGCTCGGTAAAGATGAATTTTTAAAAATTTTAATGGCGCAGCTGCAAAACCAGGATCCGCTTAATCCGATGGAAGACAAAGAGTTTATTGCGCAGATGGCCCAGTTTACATCATTGGAGCAAATGGTGAATATGACCTCAATGATTGAAAAAATGGTGCAGTCACAAACCGCTTCTCAAATGATTAATTATCAATCATTTGTCGGCAAAGATGTAACGTGGCATAAATTGACGGACCAGACAGATGAAAACGGACAGCCTATTGTGGAAACAGGAAAGGGCACGATCGCCTCCATCAAGTTTGCCGGCGAAAACGTCCAGTTTACATTAACAGATGGAACGGTACTCGAACCGGCGAATATTTCTGAACTAACCGGCGGGACAAGCACGACAGGCTCGATAGGATCGAACAGCGCGGTCAGTTCAAATCCATTAGTGGAAGCGAGCTATTTAATTGGCCGTACTGTCACATGGGGCGCAGAAGGATCCGAACAAAGCGCGGCTGTTCAATCCGTTTCGATGAAGGACGGGCAGATTTGGCTGCAGCTTGCAAACGGTGAAAAAATCACGGCTTCTACCTTAACAAAGATCGAGTAGGCGGGTGACGAGAATGAAAGCAGTCAATCCAATAATTCATGGAGTACGCCAGCCCATCATTCCGCCAGCTAAAAAGCAGTCAGCACAAAACATTGTCTCAACATTTAATGAAACATTTAAAACGGTCACCGCAGCACCAAAAGAGCTGATCATTTCTAAGCATGCTGCGCAACGTTTAACAGAGCGGGGAATTCATTTGAATGAAGCAGAATGGAACTTGATTGGCGAGAAACTTTCCGAGGCTAAGTCAAAAGGGGTAATCGACTCACTCGTTGTACTGAAAGATGCTGCGCTTGTGGCAAGTGCACAAAACCATACCATTATTACGGCGATGAACCGCGAAGAAGCAACTGCACATCTTTTTACCAATATCAATGGCGCTATTCTTATGGACACACTTTAAACTGGCTGGACCGAACAGGAGGCCAACCGTCTGCTGACCGATTGACGCGGACGAATTCGAAAGGAGAAAAGAACTTATGTTACGTTCAATGTATTCTGGAATTAATGGAATGAAAAACTTTCAGGTAAAACTTGATGTCATCGGAAACAATATCGCAAACGTAAACACGCACGGATTTAAAAAGGGGCGCGTTGTCTTTAAAGATATGGTCTCCCAATCTATTGCTGGTGCCAGTGCAGCTACAGAAAACAGGGGAGGCACAAATCCACGTCAAGTGGGACTAGGATCACAGCTGGCAACGATCGATACCATTCACACTCAAGGCTCGTTACAAACGACTGGGAGAACATTGGATTTAGCAATTTCAGGGGATGGTTTTTTTCAAGTAAATGATGGTGAAACTACTTTTTATACAAGAGCAGGAAATTTTTCTTTGGACCAAGAGGGTAATATTGTAAATCCTGATGGATTGTATTTACAAGGTGAAGGCGGCCAAATTAATATTCCAGTAGATGCGCAAAGCATCAGTATTGGTGCAGATGGAGTTGTTACTTATATAGATGCTGCCGGTGATTTGCAAACGGCTGATACTATCTCTCTTACAAAGTTTGCAAACCCGGACGGATTAGAGAAAACTGGGGAGAATTTATACAAGGAGACAAACAACTCGGGGGCGCCAGATGATAACGTTGGAGTTCCAGGTGCAGGTGGAAGAGGGACAATTGTACCAGGCACTCTCGAAATGTCTAATGTTGATCTTTCTGAAGAGTTCAGTGAAATGATTGTTGCGCAGCGTGGTTTTCAGGCCAATACGCGAATCATTACAACATCGGATGAAATTTTGCAGGAACTCATGAGTCTGAAGCGTTAAACCTTTTATTTTTACTCTTTACAGGGGAGGGACAGGGCTGAGCTCTTCAGCACAGCCCTGGTTTAAATGATTACTGTGACAAGGCTGAACGGCAAGCCATTCTCGTTAAATGCTATTTACATAGAAACAGTGGAAAGCTTTCCGGACACCACGATTACACTAACCAATGGGAAAAAGTATGTTGTTCTCGAACCGCATGAACAGGTAAGGACGGATATTGAATCGTTTTATGCACGCATTTCGCTTCTCGGAAAAGTGAAAGCGGAGGAGGAACAGGATGGAGAATGAACAACAAGCGCCGAAAAATAAATTACTTACTATTATGATTGTGCTGCTGGCCGTTATCCTGCTGGCAGGTACGATCGCCGTAATTATTATTTTGCGCGCGTCAGGCGGAGAAGAAGCTCAAAAAGAGCCATCTATTGATGAAGTGCTTGAATCGTCTGTGGATATTCCTGAAATGACAACAAACCTTGCTTCGGAGGACTTTATCCGTATTTCGTTTAAAATTCAAATGGACAGCAAGGAAGCGATGGAAGAAATGACAAAGCGGGACTTCCAGGCGAAAGATATCATTATTCAAAAGTTATCGGAAATGACAGCAGATGACTTAAAAGGCGAAGCCGGAAAACAGAAATTAACGGAAACGTTAAAAACAAATTTAAATAGTATTATGCAGGAAGGGAAAGTAGAGAAAGTATACATTACTTCCTATATCATTCAGTAACGATACCTGCACTTGATCGGAGGTGAGCCAATTGTCAGGAGAAATCTTGTCTCAAAATGAAATTGATGCCCTCTTGTCTGCTTTGTCAACGGGGGAAATGAATGCGGATGAGTTAAAGAAAGAAGAAGCAGAAAAGAAAGTAAAGGTATATGATTTTAAACGTGCCTTGCGATTTTCAAAAGACCAGATTCGAAGTTTAACAAGAATGCATGATAACTTTGCCCGGATTTTGACGACATTTTTTGCGGCACAGCTTCGTACGTACGTGCAGCTTGAAGTGGTATCTGCTGATCAAATTCCTTACGGAGAGTTTATCAGCTCGATTCCAAATCGGACGATTTTAAATGTATTTGAAGTTCCGCCGCTTGAGGGACGGATCCTAATGGAAGTAAATCCGAACGTCGCTTATGCGATGCTGGATCGTCTTCTCGGCGGACGGGGTGTAAGTGTCAATAAAGTAGAAAATTTAACAGAAATTGAAACGAGGATCATGTCGAACATGTTTGATCATGCTTTTGAAAATTACCGAGAAGCGTGGTCTAATGTTGTAGAAATCGATCCAATCGCTACTGATTTTGAAGTGAATCCGCAATTTCTGCAAATGGTTTCCCAAAACGAAACCGTCGTAGTGATCTCGTTAAATACAACGATTGGGGAAACAACAGGCATGATCAACATATGTATTCCGCATGTTGTCTTGGAACCTATTATTCCAAAGCTTTCTGTACACTACTGGATGCAAAATCCTGACAAAAAAGAACGCAGCCCCCAGGAAGCGCAAAATTTGGACAGCCGGATCAAAAAAGCTTCCCTGCCGGTTATCGCAGAGCTTGGCCAAACGGCTATCACAATTGAAGAGTTTTTAACGATGACAGAAGGAGATGTAATCAGCTTAAATACAGTAGTTGGCGACGCACTTACGATAAAAGTAGGGAATGTACCGAAATTTTCAGCACAGCCCGGGCGTGTAAACCGCAAACTGGCTGTCCAGGTGCTTGATTATGTGAAAGGAGGGGAAGATGATGATGAGTGATGATATGCTCTCACAAGAAGAGATTGATGCATTGTTAAGAGGCGGAGACAGCGATGATACAGAAGAAAGCGCAGCGCTTGAAGCCACTAAAAATGTAGAAGAATATTTAGACGCATTCGAACAAGATACGCTTGGTGAAATTGGCAATATCTCATTCGGAAGCTCAGCAACGGCTCTTTCAAGCCTGCTAAACCAAAAAGTAGAGATTACAACACCTACCGTATCAGTTGTAGAAAAAAGCAGGTTAAAAGATGAGTTTCCACATCCGTATGCGGCGATTGAGGTTCAATACACCGAAGGGTTTGCCGGGACAAATTTGCTTGTGGTTCATCAAAATGATGCGGCTATTATTGCCGATTTAATGCTTGGTGGAAGCGGAGTAGGCGTAGCGCCTGATTTAGGAGAGCTGCAGCTAAGTGCCGTGCAGGAAGCGATGAACCAAATGATGGGTTCATCCGCTACTTCCATGTCAACCATTTTCAATAAAAGGGTGGATATTTCCCCACCGTCGATTTCTCTTTTAAATTTACATGAGGGAGAGGGAGAGGAGACGATTCCAGAGCAGGAGCTGCTCGTTAAAATATCGTTCCGCTTAACAGTGGGGGACCTGATTGATTCAAATATTATGCAGCTGATCCCGCTTCAATTCGGGAAGCAGCTTGTCACGGAGCTGCTGAATCCAGCGCAGCAGGAAGCAGCACCGCCGCCGATTCAGCAGGCTCCGGTAACGAAACCGGCTGCTGCCCAGGCGCCACCGCCGCCTGCGGAGCCTCCGTCTATGCCGGCGAGACCATCTCAGGAACCGGTTTATATGGGTCAAAATACAAGCAGACAAGCTTCTGAGGCAAAAGTTGAAACGGCCGTTTTTTCTTCGTTTCAGTCACCTCAGCTTGGAGACCAGGAAGCGCGCAACTTAAATATGCTGTTTGATATCCCGCTTCAGGTAACGGTCGAGCTTGGCCGTACAAATCGGAACGTGAAAGATATTTTAGAATTAACATCCGGCTCTATTATTGAACTGGATAAATTGGCTGGAGAGCCAGTTGATGTACTTGTTAACAACCGTTTGATCGCCAGAGGCGAAGTGGTTGTAATAGAAGAAAATTTCGGAGTCCGGATTACAAATATTGCAAGTCCGGCTGACCGATTAAAAAATTTAAATTAAATAGAATACAGGGGGTTTTTCTGATGAGTAATCGAATTTTAGTGGTGGATGACGCCGCATTTATGCGCATGATGATCAAGGACATTTTATCGAAGAATGGATATGAGGTAGTAGGCGAAGCTGAAAATGGTGCCCAGGCTGTTGAAAAATATGCTGAATTGAAACCGGATCTTGTAACAATGGATATCACAATGCCGGAAAAAGACGGGATTGCCGCCTTGAAAGAAATTAAAGCAGCAGATGCCAACGCGAAGATTATCATGTGCTCAGCTATGGGGCAGCAAGCAATGGTTATTGATGCGATTCAAGCAGGAGCCAAGGATTTTATTGTCAAACCGTTTCAGGCTGATCGAGTGATCGAAGCTATTTCTAAAGTGCTTTCTTCTTAAGGTGTGATGGTTCATGAACTTATTTATAAAAGCGACTTTTGCGCTTTTATTAGCGTTTGTGTTGTTTTCCGGCAATGAGACCGTTGCCGGAGCAGCACTTTCCGATAAAAGTAGTGTACAAGATTGCATAAACAATCCAGATTCGTGCCAGCAGGAACAGCCGGCCGCGAACAACAGCCAGGATAATGCCGATGAGAATGTTACCGCTTCAGTCGGGGTCAGTTTTTGGGAAATTATTCGGGTGATTGCGGCACTTGCTTTTGTAGTGGCGCTTCTTTATTTTCTGCTTCGGTTTGTGAATAAAAAAAGCCGTTCTTACCAGGAAACACATATTGTCCGGCATTTAGGCGGTACGCCGCTTGGAGGCAATAGGTCCATTCAAGTTGTAAAAGTAGGAGATCGCGTCCTGGTTTTAGGAGTAGGAGACGATGTATCTCTTTTAAAAGAAATTGATGATCCGGCTGAGCGGGGTGATTTAATCAGCCGCTATGAAGAACAATCAGAGAAAATGATTCAGCCTGCTGAACTTGTGAGCAAGCTGAAAGAACGGCTGGGCAGACAGAGCGAAGAGAAAGAATCTGCTTCATTCAAGCAGGAATTTGAGCAAAAAATGCATGAGCTCAGAAAAAAACGGGAGCAGGCTATGCGGGAATTGGCAGACAGGGAGCGGAATCAAGATGAATGAATTTATGGAAATATTTAATTCAAGCGACCCGGAAAATGTATCAACATCTGTTAAATTGCTGCTAATGTTAACCGTTTTATCCCTGGCGCCGAGTATCTTAATTCTCATGACTTGTTTTACACGAATTGTTATTGTGTTATCGTTTGTCCGGACAGCTCTCGGCACGCAGCAAATGCCGCCAACACAGGTTTTACTTGGACTTTCCCTTTTTTTAACCTTTTTTATTATGTCTCCGGTTTTACAGGAAGTGAATGAAGAAGCATTAACACCGCTTTTCAATGAAGAAATTAATCTTGAAGAAGCATACTCGCTGGCGAGCGGCCCATTTAAAGAGTTTATGAGCGAGCAGACCCGCCAAAGAGATTTACAATTGTTTTTGGATTACACTCAGGCAGAGCAGCCGAAATCGATTGACGACATTCCGCTGACAACGCTTGTACCAGCTTTTGCACTAAGCGAAATCAAAACGGCTTTTCAAATTGGTTTTATGATTTTTATTCCGTTTCTTGTAATCGACATGATTGTGGCAAGTGTCCTTATGTCTATGGGAATGATGATGCTGCCGCCCGTTATGATTTCCCTTCCTTTTAAAATCCTGCTGTTTGTTTTAATTGATGGGTGGTATCTCGTAATAGAATCCTTGCTTCAAAGCTTTTAGGAAGGTGACAACATGAATACAGAAATGGTTCTTTCCCTGGCTGAAAAAGGGGTATATACAACTTTAATTGTGTGCGCGCCGCTTTTGCTTCTGGCACTTGGGATCGGTTTGATTGTGAGTATTTTTCAGGCAACAACGCAAATTCAGGAGCAAACGCTTGCGTTCGTGCCAAAAATTGCGGGTGTTTTAATTGGCCTGATTTTTTTTGGCCCATGGATGCTGGAGCGAATGATCACCTATACATCGGATATTTTTACTAATTTAACGAGATTTGTTGGTTAAACAAGTATGACAGAATTAATGCCAGATCCATCTCTTTTTTTGCTTGTCCTTGTCCGTGTATCGGCTTTTTTTGTGACCATGCCGTTGTTTTCATATCGGACCATTCCCGCACAGCACCGGGCTGCTTTTTCGTTAATGCTTGCCTGGACGATGTATTACACGATCGATGCCGCACCCATTGAAATCAATGGGGAATATATTTTGCTTATTTTAAAAGAAGCCATGGTGGGTCTTTTAATTGGCATGGCCGGATTTATCGTTTTATCGGCTATTCAAATTGCCGGAGGCTTTATTGATTTTCAAATGGGTTTTGCGATTGCAAATGTTATTGACCCGCAGACGGGGGTTCAAAGCCCGCTGATGGGCCAATATTTATACATGTTTTCGTTATTGATGCTGCTTGCCTTAAATGGGCATCACCTTATTTTAGATGGCATTTTCTACAGCTACCAGCTCATCCCGATTAACGAGCTTACTTTTCCATTTGGCAGTCAGGAAACGGCTCATTATATGGCGAGAACGTTCAGCAGTGTATTTGTGATCGCTTTTCAAATGTCAATGCCTGTAGTAGCCGTTTTATTTTTAACGGATGTGATGCTTGGTGTGGTAGCACGAACCGTGCCGCAGCTAAACATCTTTGTAGTGGGCTTTCCATTGAAAATTGGGGTGGCCTTTGCGGTTATGTTTATTGTAATGGGTGTGATTTTTACGCTTGTTCGTCAGTTGTTTCAAATGATGCTTTTCACTATGCGGGATTTAATGACGATTTTTGGAGGCGGATAACGTGCTTAAATTAGATTTGCAGTTTTTTGCAGGTGAAAAAACAGAAAAAGCCACGCCGAAAAAAAAGCAGGATTCCCGTAAAAAAGGCCAGGTTACAAAAAGTCAGGACTTAAACACAGCGGTCAGCCTGCTCGTTCTGTTCGGTTTTTTATCGCTGTTTGCTGCTTCAATGGGCAGAAATATTTTTCGTATGTTTGAACATTCGCTTCAAACTTACATGATGATGGAAGTCACGGAAGCAAACTTAAAAACGATTGTATTTGAAATGATGGAACAAGGTCTAATGATTGTCGGTCCATTTATGGCAGCGGCAGTTGCGGCGGGAGTCGTCGCCAATTATGCCCAGGTAGGATGGCTGGTTACAGGCGAGCCTATTAAACCAAAGCTTGACAAGCTTGATCCGATCAAAGGATTTAAACGAATTTTTTCGATGCGGGCGATTGTAGAGTTGTTAAAATCAATCTTGAAAATTGGTTTTGTCGGTACAGCCGCTTTTGTTATTTTATGGTCAAATATGGATGAAGTGTTGAAGCTGGCGCTAAAGCCTATTCAAGATACGCTTCCGTTTGTCGGTTCCATTACCGTACAAATGGGTTTAGCCGCCGCCGCCGCATTACTCGTTTTAGGGGTTATGGATTACTTTTACCAAAAGTATGATTTCGAAAAAAGTCTGCGTATGTCCAAGCAGGATATTAAAGATGAGCATAAAAACTCAGAAGGTGACCCGCTCATTAAATCAAAAATCCGCCAGACGCAAAGAGAAATGGCTATGCGCCGAATGATGCAGGAAGTGCCGAATGCAGACGTCGTGATCACCAACCCGACTCACTACGCCATTGCGCTAAAGTATGATGAATCCAAAAGGGATGCGCCGTATGTAGTGGCCAAAGGCACAGATTATCTAGCGCAAAAAATTAAATTTGTGGCTAAAGAAAATGAAGTCATGATGGTTGAAAACCGGCCGCTTGCACGGGCTCTTCATGACCAAACGGAAATAGGCGATTCAGTACCGGAAGAATTCTTTAAAGCCATTGCTGAAATTCTAGCATACGTATATCGAATAAAAAATAAATTGTAATTTTTCGTTGGGAGAGAAAAAAATGAAAGCAAGAGACCTCTCGGTTTTACTAAGCGTGATCTTAATCGTTGCCATGCTGATCATTCCATTGCCAACATGGCTGTTAAGTGTGCTCATCATCATGAATATCTCTCTTGCGCTTCTCGTTTTGCTCATCTCCATGAACATGAAAGAAGCGCTGGAGTTTTCTGTGTTTCCGTCGCTCCTTTTATTGTTGACGTTATTCCGGCTTGGCCTGAATGTGTCGACAACGCGTTCCATATTGAGTCACGGCGAAGCTGGGGGCGTTGTCGAGACATTCGGGACATTCGTAGTTGGTGGTAATGTTGTAGTAGGGATGGTTATTTTCGTTATTCTGGTTATCATCCAGTTTGTTGTCATTACAAAAGGAGCCGAGCGTGTATCAGAAGTGGCAGCCCGGTTTACACTTGATGCCATGCCGGGAAAACAGATGAGTATTGATGCGGATTTGAATGCTGGGATGATTTCCGAAGCCCAGGCACGCGAGCGCCGGGAAAAAGTCAGCCGTGAAGCCGACTTTTACGGTGCGATGGATGGGGCAACAAAGTTTGTTAAAGGAGATGCGATTGCCGGTATTATCATGGTTATCATTAACTTAATTGTCGGCATGGTCATTGGTGTGATGCAGCAGGATCTATCTTTTGCTGAATCGGCTGCCCGTTATTCTCTTTTAACGGTTGGGGATGGAATCGTTTCACAAGTGCCGGCACTGCTTATTACAACCGCAACGGGTATTGTTGTGACCCGTGCAGCTTCTAACGGAAATCTAGGAGAAGAAATTACCGCACAGCTGTTACGTTATCCTTCTATGCTGTATATCGCAGCAGGAACGATTTTTCTGTTAGGCATCGCTACGCCTATTACGGATCTGTTAACCATTCCTATTGCAGCCGGTCTTGCATACGGCGGCTATATGATGAACCGGGTACCGAAACCAGATCTGGAGGATCCGGTGCCGTCTGAAGAAGAAACAGAAATGGAAGAGTTAAAAAGTCCAGAATCTGTGGTGAACCTTTTAACCGTAGACCCAATTGAATTTGAATTTGGGTATGGCTTAATTCCGCTCGCCGATACAAATCAAGGCGGGGATTTGCTTGATCGTATCGTAATGATCAGACGCCAGCTGGCACTTGAGCTCGGCCTGGTTATTCCGGTTGTCCGCATCCGGGATAATATTCAGCTTCAGCCAAATGAATACCGTATGAAAATCAAAGGCAGTGAAGTGGCAGGCGGGGAACTGCTGCTGGATCATTATCTGGCAATGAGCCCTGGTGAAGAAGATGATTTAGTAGAAGGCATTGACACGATCGAGCCATCATTCGGCCTGCCGGCAAAATGGATTACGGAAGATGCAAAGGAGCAGGCAGAAATTTTCGGCTATACCGTTGTTGATCCGCCAAGTGTTGTGTCCACTCATTTAACGGAAACGATTAAAAAGTATGCAAACGAACTTTTAGGGCGCCAGGAAACGCAACAGTTAATCGACCATTTAAAAGAAACATACCCGATTTTAGTAGATGAAGTAACACCAAATCCACTTTCTGTTGGAGAAGTACAAAAAGTGCTGTCAAAGCTGTTAAAAGAAAACTTATCTATCCGTAATCTGCCGATCATCTTTGAAACCCTGGCTGACTATGGAAAAATGACTTCAGACACCGATTTGCTGACAGAGTATGTAAGGCAGGCGCTTGCCCGCCAAATTACCATGCAGTTTGCAGATGAGAGCGGGTCATTGAATGTTATCACGCTGTCAGGAAGAATTGAAAAGCTGATTGCAGACAGTGTGCAGCAAACCGAACATGGAAACTATCTATCTATTGATCCAAATGATTCGCAGCGTATTTTAGAAGCGACGGCTCAGCAGGTTGAACAAGCCTCTTTTATGCAGCAATCGCCTGTTATTCTTTGTTCTCCTGCTATTCGGATGTATGTACGGCAGCTTTTAGAGCGTTATTTTCCACAAATACCGGTGCTGTCTTATAATGAGCTTGAACCAAGTGTGGAAGTGCAGAGTACAGGGGTGGTGACCATCGAATGAAAATAAAAAAATATCTTGCGCCTTCTATGCCGGAAGTGATGAAAAAAGTCAGAGCAGAATTGGGAGCCCAGGCCGTTATTTTGCAGTCAAGAACGGTTTACTCGGGTGGAATTTTCGGCTTATTTAAGAAAAAAAACATTGAGGTGGTGGCAGCAGTCGATCCTGCAGCCGCTGCTGTGCCTGCACAGCCGGAAGTAAAGCGGCCGGCTGTGCAGGAAAAGCCAGCTTCAATAGATCCCGAAGAATTAAAAAATGAAATGAACGATATGAAAGAAATGATTCGTGACCTTCAAAAATCAACGGCTTCTTCTGCTTTGTATCCGGATATGCTGCAGCCGGCCATTGATCAATTAAGCCGGCATGGAATAGCGAAAGAATGGATTGACCAAACGGCTTCCTATTTATTCGAAAAATGGCATACCGAAAAAGAAGCAGCCACAGCCCGGCAAATAAGGGAGTGGACACTTCTTTACTTAAAGAGCTGTCTGCCGGATTCCGGCTCACCAAATAAAGCCGGAGTAAAGTTTTCTTATTTACTCGGTCCGACGGGAGTGGGCAAAACCACAACCATTGCAAAGCTTGCTTCAAAGCAGGTGCTTGATTTCAATCGAAAAGTTGCTTTTATTACAACAGATACATACCGGATTGCGGCCATCGAGCAGCTGAAAACGTATTCCGGGCTTTTGAATGCACCAATGAAAGTAGCTTATTCAAGGGAAGATATGAACCAGTGTATGCTGGAATTGAGCTCGGCTGACGCTGTTTTTATTGATACAGCAGGACGCAACTATCTCGATGGCCAGTATGTGGCGGATCTTCGGCCTTTGATCATGCAGCGTCCTGAAGAATCTGCTTATTTCCTTGTATTAAGTGCAACAGCGAAAGAAGAAGATTTACATGCTATTATTCAAAATTTCTCATCTTTACGAATAGATGGGTTTATTTTCACAAAGGTTGATGAAACAAAAACAAAAGGGGCTCTCCTTAATTTAATGCATACGTATAAACGGCATGCTGCTTTCGTTTCCAATGGTCAAAATGTACCAGATGACTTGATCGAACTTTCGACGGAACAATTAGTAAATTACATTTTCGAGGACTGGAAAGCATGAAAGACCAAGCGGAACTGCTTCGTCAAAAAATGATGCAAAAGTCAGCCCAGTCAAGGCCTTATAATGAAAAAGCAGCTCGAACGCTGGCCATTGTAAGCGGTAAGGGCGGTGTTGGAAAAACAAACATTTCTGTTAATTTAGCGGTCGGGCTTGCAAAAATAAATAAAAAAGTTTTGCTATTTGATATGGACATTGGCATGGGTAATATTTATCATTTAATTAATGGGAACCCCTCATTATCGATTGTTGATTTTTTTGAAAGGGACTTTCCGCTTACCCAGCTTATTCAAGCTGGACCTGAGGGGCTTTCTTATATTCACGGGGGTTCTGCTTTTTCGTCCCTGTTCGAATGGAAAGAAGCTTATCAAGAAAAATGGATTTCGGGACTTCAGTCACTGATAGCAGAATTTGACTTTCTCCTTTTCGACATGGGAGCAGGAGCTACAAAAGAAAGCTTAAATATTCTCCAAGCGGTTGAGGAAGTATTGACAGTTACGACGCCTGAACCAACTGCTATGACGGATGCGTACTCTATGATGAAATTTATTCACATGCGCGATCCACAAAAAATCTTTTATTTAATTTGTAACCGCGTGGAATCAAGAAAAGAAGGTCAGGAAACTGCTGGGCGTTTGGGCAGTACGATGCATCGGTTTTTAAATGTAAAGCCCGTTTTTCTTGGAGCCATTCCGGAAGATTCCGCAGTGAGAAAAGCAGTAAAAATGGGACAGCCATTTCTTCTCTCCTTTCCAAAAACAAAAATTTCATTTTCTTTTGAGCAAATTGTGAATCAATACGCAGGGGAGCCAAAGGAAACCTTCAAGGAAGGGTCCCGTTTTATAAGTAAGCTGCGCCGCTTCTTTACAGAAAGAGGAGGGTACGAATGAACGCAAAAAAAGTTCTCGTAGTGGATGACTCCGCTTTTATGAGAAAGTTGATTTCCGAGTTTTTATCTGACCATCCTCAGCTTGAAGTGATAGCTTTTGGCCGAAATGGACGAGATGGTGTAAAAAAAGCACTAGAGCTTAAACCAGATGTGATCACTCTTGATGTTGAAATGCCAGAAATGGATGGGCTGGAGGCTTTAAAAGCCATTATGGAGAAGCAGCCGTGTCCAGTGGTGATGTTGTCTAGCTTAACAAAAGAAGGAACGGAAACAACACTGAAAGCGATTGAGCTTGGCGCAGTTGATTTTATTGCAAAACCATCAGGAACGATCTCACTTGATCTTCACAAAATTAAAGATATCTTGATTGAAAAAGTACTGGGTGCATCAAAAGCAAATATCAGCATGAAGCCCGCTATATTAAAAAAAACTGCTGTTATTTCTCCTCCGGCTGAGAGCGAATATACAGAGACAAACGCTGTGTATCCCCAAATTCGCAGCAAAAAAATGAATAAACTGGTTCTGATTGCGACTTCTACTGGAGGGCCGCGCGCCTTGCAGCATGTAGTGACTAAACTTCCAGCCTCGCTTCCGGCTCCGGTCGTGATTGTTCAGCACATGCCGCCTGGTTTTACAAAATCTTTGTCAGACAGGCTTGATTCATTGTCCGAAATTCGGGTGAAAGAAGGCGAAGATGGTGAAATTCTGCAAAATGGCACAGTGTATATCGCACCGGGTGGAAAGCATCTGCGCTTGAAAAAAACAGGGACATCCACCGTTATTGCATTAGATGAATTGCCTCCGGAAGGTGGACACCGTCCTGCAGCCAATGCGACATTCCATTCTGCCGCCGCTATACACGACCTTGAAAAAACAGCAGTCATTATGACTGGAATGGGGTCGGACGGAGCGGAAGGGCTTATTACATTAAAAGAAACTGGAACTGTGAAGGCTATTGCGGAAGCGAAAGAGACATGTGTGGTATATGGGATGCCAAAAGCGGCCATTGCAACACACCTTGTTGATGATGTAGTGCCGGTCGACGAGATTGCTTCAGCCATTGTTAAGCACGTATACAATAAGAGGTGAACACGTATGGATACAAATCAGTATTTAGAAATTTTTATTGATGAAAGCAAAGAACATCTTCAAGCAATGAGCGAGCATTTGCTTGAATTAGAGAAAGATCCGGAAAATATCGCGATTGTAAATGAAATTTTCCGCTCCGCCCATACGTTAAAAGGGATGTCTGCAACGATGGGATATGAAGATTTGGCCAATTTAACCCACAAATTGGAGAACGTCCTTGATGCAATTCGTAACCATCAAATATCTGTATCCTTGGAAATAATGGATACAGTTTTTTCTTCTGTAGATGATCTTGAAGCAATGGTAGAAGATATTGCGGCAGGAGGAGACGGCAAAAGGGACGTTTCAGTTATTGTAGAAAAACTTCTGATTATTGAACAGGGAGAAGCAGCAGCAGCGGTTGAAGCTCCCGAGGCTCCCAGGGCTTCCCAGCCCGCAGCCGCCCTTTCATATGACGAGTTTGAATGGACAGTGATTAATCAATCAAAAGAGCAGGGATTCACTTGTTTGGAGATCGCCGTTTCACTTCGACCGGATTGTGTGTTAAAAGCTGCGCGTGTATTTATGGTGTTTGAGGTGCTTGAGAAATGCGGGGAAGTGATCAAAAGCTCTCCTTCCTCTGAGCAGCTGGAAGAAGAAAAATTTGATGAAACCTTTACGGTCACGCTTATTACAAAAGAACCGGCAGGCGATATTAAAGAAAAAATCAAGAAAGTGTCTGAAGTAGAGCGGGTGCAGGTAATAGAAGTTACTTCTGTAACCGAGCCGGAAATGAAGCCTGCTTCCCTTCCGCCTGCAGCTCCTCAGCCAAAACTGGACAGCGCTGCACAGGAAACAGCTAAGAAACAGCCGGCAGAGACAGAAAAAGGCGAAGCCAAATCGCCAAAGCAGGCTGCCTCTAATAAAACCATTCGGGTAAACATTGAGCGCCTTGATATTTTAATGAACTTATTTGAAGAGCTTGTGATTGACCGGGGACGGCTTGAATCTATTTCGGCAGAATTAAATCATACCGAGCTGAATGAAACCGTAGAACGCATGTCACGTATTTCAGGCGACTTGCAAAATATAATCTTAAACATGCGCATGGTTCCGGTAGAAACAGTGTTCAACCGTTTTCCGAAGCTGGTCCGTCAATTATCACGGGATTTAGGAAAACAAATCAACTTGGAAATTATCGGTGCGGAAACAGAACTTGACCGTACGGTGATCGATGAAATTGGCGATCCGCTCGTTCACTTAATTCGGAATGCGGGAGATCACGGAATCGAGATGCCGGAAGTCCGTCTTTCAAAAGGCAAACCGGCTGAAGGAACGATTAAGCTGAAAGCGTACCATAGCGGCAACCATGTATTTATTGAAATTGAAGATGACGGAGCCGGGATCAATAAAGACCGCGTTCTTCAAAAAGCGCTTGATAAAGGAATCGTAACAGAAGAGCAGGCACTAGGAATGACAGACCGCCAGATTTTTGAGCTCATTATGGCATCTGGTTTCTCAACAGCTGAAGTAATTTCTGATTTATCGGGACGCGGCGTAGGATTGGATGTTGTGAAAACAACCATTGAATCGCTGGGCGGCTCCATTACGATCGATTCTCAAGAAGGAGCAGGCTCCATCTTCTCCATTCAGCTGCCGCTGACACTATCGATTATTTCTGTTATGCTCGTCGAAGTGGAAAAAGAAAAATATGCCATTCCTTTGTCTTCTATTATTGAAACGGCGATTGTCAAAAAAGAAGACATTATGAATGCGCATAACCAGCAGGTCATTGATTTTCGTGGAAAGGTAGTACCTCTTTTGTTTTTAGAGGATATTTTCTCTGTGCCGCATGAAGAAGATGACGACCGTTTTTACTCTGTTGTCCTCGTCCGCAAAGGCGAAAAGATGGCTGGATTAGTGGTAGATTCATTTATCGGACAGCAGGAAGTAGTGCTTAAATCACTCGGAAACTATTTATCAAATGTTTTTGCGATCTCCGGCGCGACTATACTCGGAGACGGACAAGTAGCGCTGATTGTAGATTGCAATGCGCTGATTAAATAAGGAGGTGCATCAAATGAGTGAAACCCTTGCATCTGAAACAGTAAAAGTGATAGCTTTTCAGCTGGTAGATAAAGAATATGCACTTCCCGTTCACCAGGTTTATTCTATTGAGAAGTTAATGCATATTACACGTGTCCCGGGAACAGTTCCTTTTGTGAAAGGGGTTATTAATTTAAGAGGGGTTGTAACGCCGATTATTGACCTCCGCAGCCGTTTCGGTTTGTCGGATAAACAATATGATGACTCAACCCGTATTATTATTGCTTCTATCGATGATATTGAGGTGGGACTGGTTGTGGACGGTGCCAACGACGTACTTGATATTCCGGTAGATGCCATTGAGCCTCAGCCCGAAGTGGTAGGCTCACTTGGAGATGAGTATATAACAGGTGTAGCAAAACTTGAAAAAAGGCTGCTTATTATGCTGAGCCTGCAAAAGATCTTCAACTAAGGCTGCTGCTATGAATTATATTGATAGAATTCAACCCATTCACCTTGATATTTTAAAAGAAGCAGGCAATATAGGAGCAGGTCATGCGGCGACGTCCCTTTCCACTTTATTAAACCGGAAAATTGATATGAAGGTCCCGAACGTCCGGATTGTTCCTTTTGCAGAAATGATGGAGCTAACCGGCGGCTCTGAAAAAGAAGTAGTCAGTGTCGGCCTGCGAATTGAAGGGGAAGCAGGCGGCAATATGTTTTTTATGCTGGCTGTTGAAGAAGCCGATCGTTTTATTCAAAAATTAATGGGTGACGAATCTTTTACATTCCGCAATCATGATACACATACGATCGGCTTTTCTGCCATGCAGGAAATGGGCAATATTTTATCTGGTTCATACTTGTCTGCTTTGGGAGATTTTACACAGCTCAAGCTGCAGCCTTCCGTACCAGAACTGGCGGTGGATATGTTTGGCGCAATCATTAGCTATGGGCTGCTTGAGATCTCTCAATACAGCGATTATACCATCGTCATTGATACGATTTTAACGGAAACGGATGAGGGAGACATTGAAACGGTCAAAGGCCATTTCTTCCTGCTTCTGTCACCGGATTCTTTTCCTATTTTGTTCGAAGCGCTTGGTGCAGGCTATGATAAATAAAATAGGTGAAATCATCAAAGTCGGTATCGCCGACATGAATATTGTCAAGCCGCCGAATATGATCCGAACTTCCGGGCTCGGCTCCTGTGTCGGGGTTGTTCTTTACGATGAAGTGTCACACATAGCGGGAATGGTCCATGTAATGCTTCCGGATTCCAATCTTGCAAAAGCTGATATTAAAAATAAAGCCAAATTTGCCGATACGGGTATTCAAGCGCTGATTGCGGAGCTTGCAAAACAGGGGGTCCGTCCAGGCCGCCTGAAGGCGAAAATAGCGGGAGGCGCCCAGATGTTTCAATTTAAATCAGGTTCTGATTTAATGAAAATTGGCCCCCGGAATGTAGCTGCTGTAAAAGAACAGCTGCAACAAGCCCATATTCCTATTCTTTCAGAAGATACCGGCGGCAGCAGCGGCAGAACGATTGAATTCGATCCAATGACGTTTCTTTTGCATATTCGGACGGTTAATAAGGGAGAACAAAAGATCTAATTCGAGCGAGCAGCGGACTGATGTCCGCTGCTTTTTAGTGTATATTGTTGGCAAAAGAAGTACTTTTCATTAGAATAAGAGAAAGACTTGCAGCGTGTTGTAGTCGTACGCCGGAAGGAGAGGTTCAATGGCACAAAAAATGCCTGAAGATGAGCAAAAACTATGGGAAAGATGGAAGCAGGAACAGCATCCCGATGCTGGAGATGCACTGGTAGCTCGTTATATGCCGCTTGTCACATTTCATTGTCGGCGTATTGGAGCAGCTCTCCCGAAAACAGTAAGCAGGGAAGAAATAGCGAGCTATGGAATGACAGGGCTTTACGATGCTCTGCTGAAGTTTGAACCATCACGAGATTTAAAGTTTGACACCTATGCTTCTTTTCGAATCCGTGGGGCCATTTTAGACGGTCTCAGAAAAGAAGACTGGCTGCCGCGGGCAACGAGAGAAAAATCCAAAAAAATTGAAGCAGCTTCTTCGATGCTTGAACAGAAATATTTACGTGCTGCTACACCTGAAGAGGTAGCCGACGAACTTGGCATGTCTGTGGCCGACATTCAAGATATAATGGCGGAACATTTTTTTTCTCATGTGCTGTCTATGGATGAACAGGCGCAGGATCCTGATCAGCCGGAAGCAGGAGGGTTTGTGCTGAAAGACCCGCGCACCAAAACACCTGAGGAGGAAATGGTCAAGCAGGAGCAGATTCAGGAGCTGTCCGCGCAAATCAAAAAGTTAACAGATAAAGAGCAGCTGGTGATTGATCTCTTTTATAAAGAAGAATTGACGCTTACGGAAATTGGCGAGGTATTAAACTTATCCACTTCACGTATCTCACAAATCCATTCAAAAGCTCTTTTTAAGTTGAAGCAGCAGCTCTTAAAGCATTAAATATGGATGCAGCGGGGGCTGTAAATGGATTTTAAATCAATTGAAATGCGGGTGGCGCTTCCACATACATTTGAATAAGCAAAGCCGGCTTAAGACCATCAGCAGCCTTTTTTTGCTGCCCAGCAGCATATACAGCATAAAGCCGCCAAAGAAATGAAGTGGAAAGGGACGGTGGCAGCTGGGGGTCATCAAAGCAACAAAACAGGCGGGCAGGGTGGCGAAGAGCAGCAAAACAAACAGAAAAAGAAAAAAAGAAATCCGCAGAAGATAGGATGTGCCCATCCTTATAAAGGGAAGCAGATCGACTTTAGCGGGTAAGAGGGACATATGACAATATTTTTAATCACCATTTCTTTTTTAATTCATGCAATGAGCTTATTTGCCCTGATTATCCTTTTCCAACGGCAGAACAAAATCAGCGACTCGGAGAAAAAAGCAAAGCAGGCCGCAAAGGATATGGAAGAAATGATGACGGCCTTCCTAATAGAAATAAAAGAAGAAAATGAGCAGCTTATTTCGAAATTGGGAAGTATTCCTCCGGCAAAAAAACCAAATGCTAAAGACCTTGAGCCCAGGGAAAAGCCACTGCCTCCGCTCACGCCTCGAAAAGCTGCGGCAAAAGCCTATACGGGGATGAAAACAGTCCAAGTAGAAAGGAATACAGAAAAGGAAGTTCCGCAGTCGAAAAAAATAGCGGATATGAAAGAGCAGGGAATGACAGAGGAAGAAATCGCAAAAACGCTTCATATTGGGATAACGGAAGTGCAGCTTGCACTTAAATTTAACAAAACTGAAGGAAAGTAGTTGCAGCCCCATATCGAATGTGTTATAGTAACTAACGGTGTTAATACACACGTCTTTTGATTCATCAGCCGGTGCCGTCTCAGACGGAAGCTGTGTGAGTGTGAGAAAGACGGAGGAAATCAAACCAAACAGGAGGAAACAAAACATGTCAGTAATTTCTATGAAGCAATTGCTTGAAGCAGGCGTTCACTTCGGTCACCAAACTCGCCGTTGGAACCCAAAAATGAAAAAGTACATTTTCCAAGAGCGTAACGGGATCTACATCATTGATCTTCAAAAAACCGTTCGCAAAGTGGAAGAAGCGTACAAATTTGTAAGAGAAGTTGCCGGTGACGGCGGTAAAATCTTGTTTGTTGGTACAAAAAAACAAGCACAAGATTCTGTAAAAGAAGAAGCAGAACGTTCAGGTATGTACTATGTAAACCAACGCTGGTTGGGTGGTACACTTACTAACTTCTCAACAATCCAAAAGCGTGTACAACGTTTGAAAAACATTGAAAAAATGCAAGAAGACGGTACATTCGAAGTACTTCCAAAGAAAGAAGTTGTTCAGCTTAAAAAAGAGCATGAGCGTCTTGTTAAATTCCTTGGCGGTATTCGTGATATGAAAGGTCTTCCTGATGCCCTATTCATTATCGATCCACGCAAAGAGCGTATCGCTGTTGCGGAAGCACGTAAATTGAACATTCCTATCGTAGGTATCGTTGATACAAACTGCGATCCGGATGAAATCGATTATGTAATCCCAGCGAACGATGACGCGATCCGTGCGGTTAAACTTCTAACAGGTAAAATGGCTGACGCTGTTCTTGAAGCGAAACAAGGCGAAGAAATCGCTGAAGAAGAAGTTCAAGAAGAAGTGCAAGAAGCTGAAACAGCAGAAGCAGCAGCTGAGTAATGAAACAGATAAAGGTGATAAGAGGGATACCCTTATCACCTTTTTTTAAAGAAAGAAACAATAAAACCGCATAGCGGTTCTACATATTTAAAGGAGGAACCAAAATGGCTATTACTGCACAAATGGTAAAAGAACTTCGTGAAAAAACAGGCGCAGGCATGATGGACTGCAAAAAAGCACTTGTTGAAACAAACGGTGATTTAGATCAAGCAATCGATTTCCTTCGTGAAAAAGGAATTGCAAAAGCAGCGAAAAAATCAGACCGTATTGCAGCTGAAGGTACAACATTTATTACAAGTGAAGGCGACACAGCTGTTCTCTTGGAAGTAAATGCAGAAACAGATTTCGTTGCGAAAAACGAAAACTTCCAAGTGCTTGTAAAAGAAATCGCAGCTCACCTATTAGCGAACAAGCCAGCTTCTGTTGAAGAAGCTCTTGCACAAACAATGGAAAACGGTAAAACAGTTGATACGTACATCAGCGAAGCAATTTCGAAAATCGGTGAAAAAATTACACTTCGCCGCTTTGAAATTCGTACAAAAGGCGAAAACGCTGCATTTGGTGAGTACCTGCACATGGGTGGCCGGATCGGCGTATTAGCTATTGTTGAAGGCACTACAGATGCTTCAGCAGCCAAAGACGTAGCGATGCATGCAGCTGCATTGAATCCAAAATATGTTTCACGCGACCAAGTTTCTGAAGAAGAAGTAGATCGCGAGCGTAAAGTATTAACAGAACAAGCGCTTAACGAAGGCAAACCAGAAAACATTGTTGCAAAAATGGTTGAAGGCCGTCTTGGCAAATTCTTTGAAGAAATCTGCATTTTGGATCAAAGCTTTGTTAAAGATCCAGATCAAAAAGTACGCCAGTTCCTTGAGTCTAAAGGAGCAACTTTAACTGAGTTCGTTCGTTACGAAGTGGGCGAAGGCTTAGAAAAGCGTCAAGATAACTTTGCAGAAGAAGTTATGAGCCAAGTTAAAAAATAATGATTCCGCATCCGCCGGTCGGAAAGGAATAAATGGAATCCCTTGCCGCTCTTGGTGAGGGATTTCATGTACATTACAGATGGAGGTCTACATGAGCCAGCCAAAGTATAAACGTGTTGTATTAAAATTAAGTGGTGAAGCATTAGCAGGTGAAGCAGGATTTGGTATTAACCCTGCTGTTATTCAATCTGTTGCAGAACAGGTAAAAGAAGTAAGCGAACTGAATGTGGAAGTAGCAGTTGTAGTAGGCGGCGGCAATATTTGGCGCGGCAAGATTGGGAGCGAAATGGGTATGGACCGCGCAACAGCGGATTATATGGGGATGCTTGCAACCGTTATGAATTCAATGGCACTGCAGGATAGCCTGGAACAGCTCGGAATTGAAACACGCGTACAGACATCCATTGAAATGCGCCAGATTGCTGAGCCGTACATTCGCCGTCGTGCGATTCGTCATTTGGAAAAAGGTCGTGTTGTTATTTTTGCTGCGGGTACTGGAAATCCTTACTTCTCAACCGATACAACTGCTGCACTGCGTGCTGCTGAAATTGAAGCGGAAGTCATTTTAATGGCGAAAAACAACGTAGACGGCGTGTACAGCGCCGATCCAAAAGTAGACAAAGATGCGGTTAAATACTCAGAGTTGTCTTACCTGGATGTAATTAAGGAAGGACTTGCGGTTATGGATTCCACTGCTTCTTCCCTATGTATGGACAATGATATTCCGCTTGTTGTTTTCTCGGTTACGGAAAAAGGAAACATCAAACGCGTTGTACTTGGTGATAATATCGGAACAATCGTGAGGGGGAAATAAACGTGTCTCAAGAAGTAATGAATCAATCAAAAGATAGAATGGATAAAGCGATCTCCGCATTTAATCGAGAGCTTGCTTCCATTCGTGCTGGACGCGCAAGCGCGAACGTGCTTGACCGTATTACAATTGATTATTACGGCGCGCCAACACCAATTAACCAGCTTGCTTCTATTAACATTCCAGAAGCCCGCCTGTTAGTCATTACGCCGTATGATAAATCATCTATGAGTGATATTGAAAAAGCAATTTTAAAGTCAGACCTTGGTTTGACACCATCAAATGATGGTTCTGTGATTCGATTGACTTTTCCTGCTTTAACAGAAGAGCGCCGCAAAGAATTGGCCAAGCTTGTTAAAAAAGAAGCGGAAGAGGCAAAAGTAGCGATTCGCAATATTCGTCGCGACGCGAACGATGATTTGAAAAAGGGCGAAAAAAATGGTGATCTGACTGAGGATGACCTTCGCGGCTACACAGAAGATGTTCAAAAACAAACGGACAATTATATCCGCAAAGTGGATGAAATTGCCAAGGAAAAAGAACAAGAGATCATGGAAGTGTAAAGAAAAAACCCTCTTGCTGGCAGGAGGGTTTCTTTTTTTGGATTTTATCGCTCCAATTACTACGAAAACAGCATCTATGGTAAAATAGGTTGGAAGAAGCGATATGGGGGATTTTGTATGGCACATAAACAGTGGTTTTGGCAATCAAAAAACGCAGGAGAGCCTGTGATTTCCGAAGAAGGGATTCCTGCGCATATTGCCATTATTATGGATGGGAACGGCCGCTGGGCAAAAAAAAGAGCGCTGCCCCGTATTGCCGGTCATAATGAGGGAATGAAAACGGTTCGGGAAATCACAAGGGCTGCAAATAAGCTTGGTGTTAAAGTGCTGACGCTTTATGCGTTCTCGACAGAAAACTGGAAGCGGCCTAAGCTTGAAGTTGATTTTTTAATGAAGCTTCCACAGGAGTTTCTCTCTACATTTTTGCCTGAACTAATGGAAGAAAACGTACGTGTAGAAATGATAGGTGATATCGAGCAGCTTCCTGCACACACAAGAAATGCTGTGCAAAATGCAATAAAACAAACAGCTGAAAACAATGGACTTATTCTTAATTTTGCATTGAATTATGGCAGTCGAACAGAGCTTGTTCAAGCTATGCGTTCTATGATAACAGATGTTCAGTCGGGAACATTATCGGAGCAGGATATAACAGATGCTACTGTTTCCCGCTATTTAATGACCAGCCATTTGCCAGAGCCCGACCTCCTTATTCGAACAAGCGGAGAGCATCGACTAAGCAACTTTATGTTATGGCAGCTGGCTTATACGGAATTTTTCTTTACGGACGTTTTATGGCCTGATTTTTCAGAAAAACACCTACTTGAGGCAGTAGCTTCATATCAAAAAAGATCAAGGCGGTTTGGCGGGTTGTCGTAATGGAATGATGGGGGATTAACAATCATGAAACAACGAATGATAACAGGAATAATAGCGGCAGCAGCATTTTTGCCAATCGTACTGATTGGGGGGCTGCCCTTTCTTGTTCTTGTTTACGTAATGAGTGCGGTAGCTGTAATAGAAGCACTAAAAATGAAACAGATTTCGATTTTCTCCATACCGGGCCTGTTGTCGATTTTGCTCGTCTTTATTATGCTGATTCCGCAGAGTGACAGGGCGGACTGGCAATTCCTTGGCATGGAGAAGTTTGAATATCTTGGCTTATTCGTTTTGCTGTTTCTTGTTGTAACGGTCATCACGAAAAACAAATTTACGTTTGAAGATGCTGCTTATTGTATATTGCTGACACTTTATATCAGCTTTGGTTTCTATTATTTTATAGAAACGAGAGAAGCCGGCGGCGTTTTGTATGTCTTTTTTGCGCTTTTTATTACCTGGGCATCTGACTCGGGCGCATATTTTATTGGCCGCTCATTTGGAAAACGCAAGCTTTGGCCGGATATCAGCCCGAACAAAACAGTGGCCGGCTTTTACGGGGGAATTGGCTCTGCCGTAGTCGTTGCGGCAGTTTTTCTGCTGTTTCTTGATTTCCAGGCGCCGGCTCTGTGGGTACTCGTATCGGCAGCGATTCTGTCTGTAGCAGGCCAGGTGGGCGATTTGGCAGAATCCGCTCTGAAGCGGCATTATGGGGTAAAAGATTCAGGTAATCTGCTGCCAGGCCATGGTGGGATTTTAGACCGCACAGACAGCTGGCTGTTTGTGTTTCCGCTGTTGCACATGCTTCAACTATTGTAGGGAGATGAATGTAGTGAAAACGATAAGTTTATTAGGGGCAACCGGATCCATTGGTGTGCAGACTCTTGATATTATACGGAAGCATCCAGATTCTTTCCGGCTGGCGGCTTTTTCTGCAGGGAAAAACGTGGAAGCTGCTGAAAACATCATTCGAGAATTTGAGCCAGCGCTCGTCTCTGTTATCGAAAAAAATACAGCAGAACGCCTGCAGGCGAAGTTTCCGTCCGTACGCGTATTGTATGGAAAGGAAGGGCTTGAAGCAGCGGCAGTGATTCCGGAAGCAGACACACTTGTAAACGCGGTGATTGGCAGTGTCGGCCTGGAGCCGACGCTTAAAGCGATAAAGGCGAAAAAAAACATCGCCATTGCCAATAAAGAAACGCTTGTTACAGCTGGACATATTGTAACCGAGGCCGTAAAGCAGGCAGGCGTTCATTTGCTTCCAGTTGATAGTGAGCATTCAGCCATTTTTCAAAGCCTGCAGGGTGAACAGGAAAAAAATATCAGCCGGATCATTTTAACAGCTTCAGGCGGAAGCTTCCGTGATAGAAAAAGGGAAGAGCTCGAAAAAGTAACCGTAGAAGAAACATTAAATCATCCAAACTGGTCTATGGGCGCGAAAATAACAGTCGATTCTGCTACAATGATGAATAAGGGGCTTGAAGTAATTGAAGCGCACTGGCTGTTTGGCCTGCCTTATGAACAAATTGATGTTATTTTGCACCGTGAAAGCATCATCCACTCGATGGTCGAGTTTCATGACCGGTCGGTGATGGCACAGCTTGGTTCACCTGATATGCGTGTGCCGATCCAGTATGCACTCACTTGGCCGGACCGGCTGCCTTTTCCTGATACGGCTCAGCTGAATTTAGCCGAGATTGGCCGTCTTCATTTTCAAGAGATGGATTTTGACCGATACCGTATGCTTCATCTTGCTTACACAGCGGGACGCACAGGTGGAACGATGCCTGCCGTGATGAATGCGGCAAATGAAGAAGCAGTAGCTGCTTTTCTCGATCGGAAAATATCATTTTTGCAAATTGATGAAATGGTGGAGCGGACGATGGAGGGACATACACCTGTTCAATCACCAGAACTTGGGGCAGTGCTGGAGGCAGATGCTGAAGCCAGGGCGGCAGTACGCTCACTTTTATCATAAAAAAAGGTGGTTAGAAACGTTTGAATACCGTTATAGCGTTTATCGTTATCTTTGGATCGCTTGTTTTTTTCCATGAATTAGGCCACTTTCTCTTTGCTAAGCGGGCCGGTATTCTATGCCGTGAATTTGCGATCGGATTCGGTCCAAAAATATTTGCGCATAAAAAAGGAGAAACCGTTTATACGATCCGCCTGCTTCCGCTCGGAGGCTATGTACGCATGGCGGGTGAAGACCCAGAAACGACAGAACTGAAAGCCGGCCAGAGAATTGGCGTTGTTTTTAATGAAAAAGGCGAGGCGGTTAATTTAATTATAAATGGCCGGGACCGCTTTAAAGATGCTCGCACGATTGAAGTTGAAAAAGCGGATCTTGAACATGGCTTAACAATCAGTGGATATGAAGAAGGCGAAGAAGAACTGCGCACTTATCCGGTACACCGTGAAGCTTTAATGACCGAAGACGAGTTAAGCACGCAAATTGCGCCGTATGACCGCCAATTTAATTCAAAAACGCTTCCGCAGCGTGCTATGGCTATTTTTGCCGGTCCTTTGTTTAACTTCATTCTCGCATTCATTATTTTCGTAGTACTGGCCATGATTCAGGGAGTTCCAACGGACGAGCCAAAGCTTGGTGAAGTGATTAACAATGGGGCAGCAGTTGAAGCCGGCTTGAAAGAAGGAGACCGTGTGATCTCCATTAATGGAGAAAACATGGGATCGTGGAAAGAAATCGTTACGGTTATTCAGGACAACCCAGGAAAAGAGTTAACTTTTGCCATCGATCGTAATGGGGAACAACTAACGATACCTGTTACGCCGGATAAAGAAACGGCAGAAGGCGAAATATTCGGCCGTATCGGCGTGTATAGTCCTTTTGAGCACTCTGTACTTGGCTCGTTCACGTACGGGGCCAAAGAAGTGTACGTTTGGACGAAGATGATCATCAATATGCTTGGCACGATTGTAACGGGGCAGTTTTCGCTTGATATGCTGTCAGGGCCTGTTGGCATTTATGTTTCCACCGATACAGTCGCTCAGTCCGGCATTTTAAACCTGGCAAAATGGGCGGGTGTACTGAGCATAAATCTCGGGATCATGAATCTCCTGCCGCTTCCAGCTTTAGACGGCGGACGCCTGCTGTTTTTCTTGTATGAGGCGATACGTGGAAAGCCGGTAGACCGCCGCATGGAGGGTATGGTGCATTTTGTCGGCTTTGCGCTGCTTATGCTTTTGATGATTGTAGTTACATGGAATGATATTGAAAGATTCTTTTTACAGTAAATTATTATTTTAGTCGAGGTGCGATTGAATGAAACAAAGCAAAACGTTAATTCCAACGATGCGGGAAGTACCGGCTGATGCGGACGTAAAAAGCCATCAGCTGCTTCTTCGCGCCGGTTTTATCCGGCAAAATGCAAGCGGGGTTTACAGCTATCTGCCGCTTGGCCAAAAAATGCTCCGCAAAGTAGAGGCGATTGTCCGTGAAGAAATGGATGCCGCAGGGGCGGTTGAACTTCTAATGCCGGCCCTGCAGCAGGCAGAGCTTTGGGAGGAGTCAGGACGCTGGCAGACTTATGGTCCGGAACTCATGCGTTTAAAAGATCGTCATTCACGCGACTTCGCACTCGGCGCAACCCATGAGGAAGTGATTACATCTCTTATCCGGGATGAAATAAAATCATACAAGCGCCTGCCGCTGACTTTGTACCAAATTCAAACAAAGTTCCGTGATGAAAAACGACCACGGTTTGGCCTGCTTCGCGGCCGCGAATTTATTATGAAAGATGCATACTCCTTCCATGCTTCACAAGAGAGCCTGGACGAAGTATATGGTCGTTTATTTGAAGCATATTCGAATATCTTCCGCCGCTGCGGATTGAATTTCCGGGCTGTTATTGCCGACTCAGGTGCAATGGGCGGAAAAGACACACATGAGTTTATGGTGTTGTCTGATATTGGTGAAGATACAATTGCGTATTCAGACACATCTGATTATGCAGCAAATGTAGAGATGGCGCCGGTTACAGCCGTATACGAAAAAAGTGATGAGGAACAAAAACCGCTTGAGAAAGTACAAACACCTGATTCAAAAACGATTGAGACAGTCAGTGCGTTTTTGGATGTTTCGGCTGAGCAGTGCATTAAAACGCTTCTCTTTAACGTCGACGATGAAATGGTCGTTGTTCTCGCACGCGGAGATCATGAAATCAACGATATTAAATTGAAAAATGCTTTAAATGCCAAAACGGTCGAAATGGCGGATGAAGAAGAGGCTGTAAAATTATTTGGTGCTTCGTTCGGTTCGCTTGGCCCGGTTGGCCTTCCGGCTGATGTGAAAATACTGGCTGATAACGCCGTTCAATCGATGGTAAACATTGTGTGCGGGGCGAACGAAAATGGCTTTCATTATGTGAATGCCAATGCAGATCGTGATTTCCGTGTAACAGAATTTGCAGATCTTCGCTTTATTTTAGAAGGTGATCCGTCTCCAGATGGAGAAGGAACGATTCAGTTTGCAAAAGGAATCGAAGTTGGCCACATCTTCAAGCTGGGCACGCGGTATAGTGAAGCAATGAACGCTGTGTATCTGGATGAGAACGGCCGGACACAGCCGATGATTATGGGCTGCTACGGTATCGGCGTTTCCCGTGTTCTTGCAGCAATGGCGGAACAGTACAATGATGAGAACGGCTTTGTATGGCCGCTAAATCTTACGCCATTTGATGTTCATGTGATTCCTGTCAATGTGAAAGACTCGGCCCAGACAGATGCAGCAAACGAAATCTATACGGCTCTTCGGAATGCAGGTATGGATGTGCTGCTCGATGATCGTGCTGAACGTGCAGGGGTTAAGTTTACAGATAGTGATTTAATTGGTGTGCCTGTTCGTGTAACAGCAGGGAAAAAAGCTGCTGAAGGCATTGTTGAAATAAAAGTACGACAGACAGGCGAAGTAGTAGAAACGTCTGTTAAAGAAATCGTGCAAGCAGTACGCAGCTTGCAGGCTGCACTTTAAAAGAAAAAGGATGACCGGCTCGTGCCGCTCATCCTTTTCTGTGTAAGGGGGAAATAAAAATGAAGGAAGCATCAAGTGGACGGAGCCGCTTTTTAATCCTGCTGGACCAGCTTCGGCTAACAGAAGATGCAGTGGTCCGCCACTTTGAAGGAACCGAAATCAAAAAATTAACCGTATTAAAACAAGAAAAAAAGTGGCATTTTGTATTTGCGGCCCCAGCGCTGATTCCGTGTAATGTTCTCATGCGGTTTGCCGATGCGCTGTCTGCTACATTTGCCACATTTGCCTCGGTTACTTTCTCAATGGAAGTGCAGGATCGTACATGTACACCTGAGTATATTATCGAGTATTGGCCGTATTGCGTCCGCCAGCTTGAAGGCATGGCGCCTCCGCTTTTAGCGGCATTAAACGGGCAAAAACCGGAGGTATCGGGGACCAAGCTTGTGATCCGCACCCAAAATGAAATGGAAGGCATGGCGCTGAAAAACAAATATGGACGCCGCTTGTCGGAAGTGTATGAAAGTCTTGGATTTCCGCCGCTGACATTTGACATACAGGTTTCCCAAAACGAACGAAACGAAGAATATGAAAAGTTTTTAGAAGAAAAGCGCAAAGAAGATGCGGAACGGGCACGTCAGGCAGTCATCGATATGCAAAACCGGGCAAAAGAGCAGGATGAGGCTCCGGAAGAATCCGGCCCTGTAACGATTGGTTATATGATCAAGCCGGATGCAGACTTTAAAAAACTTGAAGAAATTGTTGATGAAGAGCGCCGGATTGCTTCAGAAGGGTATATCTTTGACGCAGAAACGAAAGAGCTGCGCAGCGGCCGTACGCTGCTCACTTTTAAGATTACTGACTACACGGATTCCTTAATGGTCAAAATGTTTTCACGTGACAAAGAAGACGCTGCGATGTTTAACCGTATTAAAAAAGGCATGTGGGTACGTGTGCGGGGGTCTGTTCAAAATGACACCTTTGTCCGTGACCTCGTGATGATCGCCAATGATGTAAATGAAATTCGTTCCCCGACGCGGGAAGATACAGCAGAGGAAAAACGGGTGGAACTTCATCTTCATTCACCGATGAGCCAGATGGATGCCATAACTTCTATCAGCACATTAGTCGGGCAGGCAAAAAAATGGGGGCATCCGGCTATCGCTATTACCGATCATGCAGTGGCTCAGTCGTTCCCGGAAGCATACAGTGCCGGAAAAAAACATGGCGTAAAAATTTTATATGGGATGGAAGCCAATCTCGTTAATGACGGTGTGCCGATCGCATACGAAGATGCCGACCGGGAGCTTGCTACAGACACGTATGTGGTTTTTGACGTTGAAACGACGGGCCTTTCAGCAGTATACGATACGATTATTGAACTGGCAGCAGTCAAAATAAAAGACGGTGAAATTATCGACCGGTTTGAACGATTTGCCAACCCGCATCATCCGCTGTCTGCAACGACCATTGAACTGACCGGGATTACCGATGACATGGTACAAGACGCTCCCGAGATAGACGAAGTGCTCCGTGATTTCAAAGAGTGGACCGGGGATGCCATCTTGGTTGCGCATAATGCTTCGTTTGATATGGGCTTTATTCAAACAGGCTACAAAAAGTATGGTATCGGCCGGACCTCAAATCCAGTGATTGACACACTGGAGCTGGCACGTTTACTGTACCCGGATATGAAAAACCACCGGCTGAACACACTGGCGAAAAAATTCGATGTAGAATTAACCCAGCATCACCGTGCGATTTATGATGCGGAAGCGACGGGATACATCCTGCTTAAATTGTTAAAAGATGCAGATGAAAAAGGGATTAAGAAACATAACGAGTTCAATAACTTTATGGGGGAAGGTGGGGCCTATAAACGTGCACGTCCTTACCACTGTACGATTCTTGCCCAAAATGCAGAAGGGCTGAAAAACTTATTTAAGCTTGTGTCCCTCTCGCATATCAATTACTTTTACCGTGTGCCGCGCATCCCGCGTTCTGTTTTGCAAAAGCACCGCGGCGGCTTGCTGATTGGCTCCGGCTGCAACAAAGGGGAAGTATTTGAAGCGATGATGCAAAAAGGGATGGACGAAGCACGACAGGCTGCTGAGTTTTATGATTATTTAGAAGTGCAGCCGAAAGCCGTGAATGCGCCGCTGATTGAAATGGAGCTTGTACGTGATGAAGCAGGTCTTGAAGATATTATTCGAAACATCGTCACCATTGGAGAAGAACAAAACAAATTAGTTGCCGCAACCGGCAATGTTCATTATTTAAATGAAGAAGACAAAGTGTACCGCCACATTTTAATTTCATCTATGGGCGGAGCCAATCCATTAAATCGCCAGACGCTGCCGGACGTTCACTTCCGGACAACGGATGATATGCTTGACGCTTTTTCATTTTTGGGGAAAGAAAAAGCGCATGAGATCGTTGTGGCCAACACGAATAAGATCGCTGATATGATCGAAGAAGTCAAACCGATTAAAGACGACCTGTATACGCCGAAAATCGAAGGCGCTGACGAAGAAATGCGGGAAATGAGTTATGGTATGGCACGGAAGATTTATGGGGATGACCTGCCGGAAATTGTAGAAGCGAGGCTTGAAAAAGAATTAAAAAGTATCATCGGCCATGGATTCGCGGTTATTTACCTGATTTCGCATAAGCTGGTGAAAAAGTCGCTTGATGACGGTTACCTGGTTGGCTCACGCGGATCGGTCGGTTCGTCATTTGTTGCCACGATGACCGAAATAACAGAAGTAAATCCTCTGCCTCCGCACTATGTATGTTCATCGTGCAAAAAATCCGAGTTCTTTGATGACGGATCGATCGGCTCTGGATTTGACCTGCCGGATAAAGATTGTCCAAACTGCGGCATTCCCTACAAAAAAGACGGACATGATATTCCGTTTGAAACATTCCTTGGATTTAAAGGAGACAAAGTACCGGATATCGATTTGAACTTCTCGGGTGAGTATCAGCCGCGTGCGCATAATTACACGAAAGAGCTGTTTGGTGAGGATTATGTATTCAGGGCCGGCACCATTGGTACGGTAGCGGAAAAAACCGCCTACGGCTATGTGAAAAAGTATGCTGAAGAATATACGAAGCAATACCGGAGTGCTGAAGTAGACCGTCTTGTATCTGGATGTACGGGCGTTAAGCGGACAACAGGACAGCATCCGGGCGGTATTATCGTTGTGCCGGATTACATGGATATATACGATTTTTCACCGATTCAGTATCCGGCAGACTCTGATAAATCAGAGTGGAAAACAACCCATTTTGATTTCCATTCCATCCACGATAACCTGCTTAAGCTCGATATTCTCGGCCACGATGATCCAACGGTAATCCGGATGCTTCAGGATTTATCAGGCATAGATCCAAAAACGATTCCGACCGATGATCCTGAAGTAATGAAGATTTTCAGTGGCACTGAATCCCTCGGTGTAACGGAAGAACAAATTATGTGTAAAACCGGTACACTTGGTATTCCGGAATTTGGTACGCGGTTCGTCCGCCAGATGCTTGAAGAAACAAAACCAACTACATTCTCAGAGCTCGTTCAAATTTCCGGTTTGTCTCACGGAACGGATGTATGGCTCGGTAATGCGCAGGAACTGATTCAAAAAGGCATCTGCCAGCTGTCTGACGTAATCGGCTGCCGGGATGACATTATGGTCTATTTGATTTACCAAGGGCTTGAACCGGCTTTTGCTTTTAAAATCATGGAATCTGTCCGTAAAGGAAAAGGGCTGACAGAAGAAATGGAAGAAGAAATGCGCAAAAATGAAGTGCCGGAATGGTATATTGATTCATGTAAAAAAATCAAATATATGTTTCCGAAAGCGCACGCCGCCGCTTACGTTTTAATGGCCGTACGGATCGCATACTTTAAAGTGCATTTGCCGCTTCTTTACTATGCTGCTTATTTTACGGTCCGTGCGGAAGATTTTGATATCGATGTGATGTCAAAGGGCTCCTCTGCGATCAAAGCACTGCTTCAGGAAATTAACGCAAAAGGGCTGGATGCATCACCGAAAGAGAAAAACTTAATGACGGTTCTTGAGCTGGCACTTGAGATGGTAGAGCGCGGTTTTACTTTCAAAAAAGTGGATTTGTATCGTTCAAGCGCAGATGAATTTGTCATTGACGGTAATTCTCTTATTCCGCCGTTTAATGCGCTGCCGGGTCTTGGGACAAATGCGGCTAAAAATATTGTGGCGTCCCGTGAACACGGTGAGTTTTTATCCAAAGAGGATTTACAGCAGCGCGGCAAGGTTTCGAAAACCATTATGGAATACTTGGAGAAAATGGGGTGTCTCGATGCGCTGCCCGATCAAAACCAGCTGTCACTGTTTTGAGGCGCGTTTGCAAAAAGGGTGCATTTATGGTATCCTTACAGATGGAAATTGCATGATAACTCTCTTCGAAAGAGTGGGCCGCCCCCACTCTTTCGTGTTTGTTGCGGGGATGTTCCGAAACAAATTTTTTCATGCGGGAGGATAAAAAATGAGCAAAATCATCGAAACGGTTGAAGAAATCGCCGTACCAATCATTGAAGAATTAAACCTCGAACTCGTTGAAACAGAGTATGTAAAAGAGGGGAAAAACTGGTTTTTGCGCCTCTACATTGACAAAGAAAACGGCGTGGACATTGAAGAGTGCGCAGCGGTCAGCGAACGGTTGAGCGAAAAGCTTGATGCACTCGACCCGGATCCGATTCCACACAATTATTTCCTTGAAGTCTCATCACCAGGGGCAGAGCGCCCGCTTAAAAAAGAGCAGGATTTCGAACGGGCTGTCGGCCGGCATGTGAACATTAAGCTTTATGAGCCAATTGATGGGGAAAAAACATTTGAAGGAACACTTCTTTCGTTTGCAGATGGCGAACTGACTGTAGAATATATGGTTAAAACCCGCAAAAAGCAAGTAACGGTTCCACTTTCCAAAGTAGCAAAAGCGCGTCTGGCTGTCACATTTTAAAAAAATTTAATAAGATATGGATGTAAGGAGGCTTTTTGGCCAATGAGTTCAGAATTATATGATGCGTTGCTTTATCTTGAGAAAGAAAAAGGCATTGAGCGCAGTTTGTTAATTGAAGCAATTGAAGCAGCACTTGTCTCAGCGTATAAACGCAATTTCAACCAGGCACAAAACGTTCGGGTGGAGCTGAATTTAGAAGCCGGCTCAATGCGTGTGTTTGCCCGGAAAGAGGTAGTAGATGAAGTATTCGACTTCCGTTTGGAAATTGCGTTGGCTGATGCAGTACAAATCAATCCTTCGTATGAAATTGGCGATGTGGTCGAAATGGAAGTAACACCAAAAGATTTTGGCCGGATTGCAGCTCAAGCAGCAAAGCAAGTTGTAACGCAGCGTGTTCGTGAAGCAGAACGCGGAATTATTTATTCAGAATTTATCGACCGTGAAGAAGATATTATGACCGGCATTGTACAGCGCCAGGATGCCCGCTTTATTTATGTAAGCCTTGGTAAAATCGAGGCGCTTTTGCCACAGGCAGAGCAAATGGCGAATGAAACATACAAGCCGCATGATCGAATCAAAGTGTTTATTACCAAAGTGGAACGGACAACAAAAGGCCCACAAATTTATGTATCACGTACACATCCAGGACTTCTGAAGCGCTTGTTTGAAATTGAAGTGCCGGAAATTTTTGACGGCACTGTTGAAATTCGTTCGGTATCACGCGAAGCAGGCGACCGTTCCAAAATTTCTGTTCATGCAGAAAACCCGGAAGTGGATCCGATTGGCGCATGCGTCGGTCCGAAAGGCAATCGCGTTCAGGCAATCGTAAACGAGCTGAAAGGCGAGAAAATCGATATCGTTCAGTGGTCAGAAGATCCGGTTGTCTTCGTGGCTAATGCCCTTAGCCCGGCTAAAGTCGTTGAGGTTATGGTGGATGAGGAAAACAAAGCAACAACCGTTATCGTACCGGACTATCAATTATCACTGGCTATCGGCAAGCGCGGTCAAAACGCCCGTCTTGCAGCGAAACTAACCGGCTGGAAAATTGATATCAAAAGTGAAACGGACGCTCGGGCAGCAGGCATTTACCCAAGCGGAAAAACAGCCGAGCAGGATGAAGACGATACAGAGCCGGCGAACAACAACCTTGAAGATTTCTTTTCTGAAGAAATCGAATAAGGAGGCGTACTGCAATGCCAATGCCTAAAAAAGTGCCGCTTAGAAAGTGTGCGGCAACAGGAGAAATGAAACCAAAAAAAGAAATGATCCGCATTGTCCGGTCGAAGGAAGGCGAAGTGTCCGTTGACCCAACCGGCAAAAAATCGGGACGAGGCACTTATGTTTCCCGGACGAAAGAAGCAGTGGAAGCAGCTCAAAAGAAAAATGTGCTGGCACGGCAGCTGAGTGCGGAAGTGCCGCCATCTATTTATGAGGAATTATTTGAGCTTGTAGCGAAAGGCAACGACTGAGATGGCCGTACATCCATGGGCTTCGTTTCTCGGTCTTGCCAACCGGGCTGGCAAGCTGATTACCGGTGAAGAACTGACCGTAAAAGAAATACAGCGCGGGAATGCAAAACTGGTTCTTTTATCGAAAGATGCATCTCGCAACACAGAAAAGAAAATAACGGATAAAGCAGCTTTTTACAAAGTGCCGGTGCGCCGCGTAGAAAATCGCGAAGTACTCGGACAGGCCATTGGCAAAGAAGCGCGTGTCGTTGTAGCGGTAACGGACACCGGTTTTGCTAAAAAGCTTAAAACGCTTATCGAGGAGGAGTGACAGAAGCGATCTGTCATGACAAGGAGGCTGTTTGAATTTGAATAATAAACCGAATAATCAACAATCAACTACGAACAAACCGGCAGGAAACCGTGGACCGGCAAAGCCGAAGCCAACAGGTTCTAGACCAGGCCAGCAAAAACAGGGCGGTTCAAAACCGGGTTCCCGCGGCATTAACGGCGGGCCGCGCGGGAAAGGCCGTTCCGGTGGACAGCGAAAAGGAGCACCGAAACAGCCAATTCCTGTGAAAAAGAAAGAAATTCCGGAAAAAATTGTTTTCTCCGGTTCTTTAACAGTAGGTGAGCTTGCCAAGAAAATGAACGTTGAACCATCTGATGTCATTAAAAAATTGTTTATGCTCGGCGTAATGGCAACGATCAACCAGGAGCTTGATAAAGATGCCATTGAACTTGTGGCAGGCGAGTTTAACGTAGAGGTAGAAGAAGAAATTTTAATTGATAAAGCAGACCTTGAAACATATTTTGATGAAGAAGATTCTGAAGAAACTGCGGTTGAACGTCCGGCTGTTGTAACCATTATGGGTCACGTTGACCACGGAAAAACGACACTTTTGGATTCTATTCGTAACACAAAAGTAACAGAAGGCGAAGCTGGTGGTATTACGCAGCATATCGGTGCTTACCAAGCTGAAGCAAACGGCAAAAAGATTACATTCCTTGACACACCAGGACACGCTGCGTTTACAACAATGCGTGCACGTGGTGCAAAAGTAACCGATATTACCATTCTTGTAGTGGCAGCAGATGACGGTGTTATGCCGCAGACCGTTGAAGCCATCAACCACGCAAAAGCAGCAGAAGTGCCGATTATCGTTGCAGTAAACAAAATTGATAAGCCGGCTGCAAATCCGGATCGTGTGATGCAGGAATTAACAGAGCATGGACTTGTTCCTGAAGCATGGGGCGGCGATACCATCTTCGTTCCGCTTTCAGCAAAACACGGCGAAGGTATTGATACATTGCTCGAGATGATTCTTCTTGTTGCGGAAGTAGAAGAATTAAAAGCAGATCCAAAACGAAAAGCAATGGGTACAGTTATTGAAGCCGAGCTGGATAAAGGCCGCGGTTCTGTAGCAACATTGCTTGTTCAAAACGGTACGTTAAATGTCGGTGACCCGATTGTTGTTGGAAACACATTTGGCCGTGTCCGCGCCATGGTAAACGACATTGGCCGCCGTGTTAAAACAGCTGGCCCATCTACCCCGGTTGAAATTACCGGATTGAATGAAGTGCCGCTTGCGGGTGATCGATTCGTCGTATTCGAAGACGAGAAAACAGCACGTCAAATCGGGGAATCCCGTGCGCAGGATGCTCTTTTGGCACAGCGGAGCGAGAAAACAAAAGTCAGCCTTGATAACCTGTTTGAACATATGAAACAAGGGGAAATGAAAGATTTAAACATCGTTTTAAAAGCCGATGTACAAGGATCGGTTGAAGCGGTAGCGGCTGCTCTTCAAAAAATTGAAGTAGAAGGCGTAAACGTAAAAATCATCCATACCGGTGCCGGTGCGATTACAGAATCAGATATTATTTTGGCTTCTGCTTCAAATGCCATCGTTATTGGATTCAATGTGCGTCCGGATGTGAATGCAAAACGCACGGCGGAAGCGGAAGAAGTAGAAGTACGCCTGCATCGTATTATCTACAAAGTCATCGAAGAAATCGAGGCTGCGATGAAAGGAATGCTTGATCCGGAATTTGAAGAAAAAATTATTGGACAAGCGGAAGTACGCCAGACATTCAAAGTGTCTAAAATCGGTACAATTGCGGGAAGCTATGTAACAGAAGGGAAAATCACACGTGATTCAGGCGTCCGCTTGATTCGCGACGGCATCGTTATTTTCGAAGGAGAAGTCGATGCGCTGAAACGCTTCAAAGATGATGCAAAAGAAGTCGCGCAGGGCTATGAGTGCGGGATTACTATTCGTGGCTTTAATGATGTCAAAGAAGGCGATGTTATTGAAGCGTTTATCGAACAGGAAATCGAACGTAAGTAACCTTCGTCCCAAGGAGTGAGAAGTATGTCAATGCGTTCTAATCGTGTGGCGGAACAAATGAAAAAAGAACTGACGGAAATTTTAAGCCGGAAAGTTAAAGATCCCCGTATCGGATTTCTAACCGTAACGGATGTAGAGGTTACCGGAGATCTGCAGCAGGCAACCGTTTATATTACGGTGCTTGGCGGTGAAGAAGAGCGGGAGGGCACACTGAAGGCATTAGCGAAAGCAAAAGGATTTATCCGTTCTGAACTTGGAACTCGAATCCGTCTTCGCAAAACCCCGGAGCTTATGTTTGAGTTTGATGAATCAGTTGCGTATGGAAACAAAATCGATACGCTGCTGCGGGAATTAAGAGACTCAGACCCGTCGTAATACAAAAAGAGCGCCTTGAGAAGCAGCAGGAATGTCGGCTGCTTGATCAGGCGCTTTTTTTTGACAGCAAAAGGAGGCTTGAAATATGAATGGCATTTTGCCGCTATGGAAAGAAAAAGGAATGACATCACATGACTGTGTATTTAAAGCCCGTAAAATTCTTCGTACGAAAAAAGTAGGCCATACGGGTACACTCGATCCCGATGTAGAAGGCGTGCTTCCTCTTTGTATCGGGACAGCAACGAGGCTCGCTGAATATATTACTGACAGTGGAAAAACCTATGAGGCAGAAGTAACCATTGGCTTTTCAACCGAAACGGAGGATGCGTCTGGAGCAGTGGTAGAGTCAAGGGCGGTTGACCGGTCTATTACGGATGCCGAGCTTGAAAGTGTGCTACAAAACCTCACTGGTGAAATTGAGCAAACACCACCTATGTACTCGGCTGTAAAAGTGAACGGCAGGCGTTTATATGAGTATGCACGGGCCGGACAAACGGTAGAGCGCCCGTCACGGATCGTCTCTATTTACAGCATTGAGCGAATCAGCCCGATCGAACAGGAAAATGAAAAAGTCCGCTTTTCCATTCGCGTTTCTTGCGGGAAAGGGACCTATATTCGAACTTTGGCTGTAATGATTGGCGAAAAGCTCGGCTACCCGGCGCATATGTCACGCTTAGTACGTACCCATTCAGGGGGCTTTGGTGAAGACGACTGTGTCACACTGTCTGTGCTGGCGGAACGGGCTCCAGAGGACGTCTTAAAGCCGGTTGAAACAGCGGTTTCTCATTTGCCCAAGTGGATCGTAAATGATACAGTAGCAATAAAGGTAAAGAATGGGGCTGTTTTGTCGAAGCCTGCCCAGTGGCCGGCTGGGGAGTCCGAAGCAGCTGTTTATTTAAACAGGGAACTATTGGCCATCTACCAGGTTCATCCGGAAAAAACAGGGCTGATCAAGCCGGTTAAAGTGATGCCACAATGACAGAGAGACAGGTGTGAAATGTATGGATGTTATTATGCTGCGCCACCCGCACAGCCATAAAAAAGAAGAATTGGAACCGATGGCGCTTGCGCTTGGTTTTTTTGACGGGGTACATAAAGGGCATCAACAGGTAATTTCTGCTGCTAAAAAAACAGCGGATATGCACGGATGGAAAAGTGCCGTGATGACGTTTGATCCTCATCCGTCTGTTGTTCTTGGCAGAAAGCATCAGCATATCCGCTATATTACTCCTCTTGAGGAAAAAAAGCGTTTGATCGCTGATCTCGGTATTGACTACTTGTTCGTGGTCCGATTTACGTCTGATTTTGCAGCCCTCGAACCACAGCAGTTTGTAGACCAGTATATCATTGGTTTAAATGTTCAGCACGTGACGGCCGGTTTTGATTATACATACGGCCGTCTTGGAAAAGGAACGATGGAAACATTACTGTTTCATTCACGCGGGGCATTTGCTTTTACACCTATTGATAAGCTTGAATTTAGAGAGGAAAAAGTAAGTTCGACCAAAATAAGAGAGCTGCTTTCGGAAGGACTTGTACGCGATGCGTCCGATTTACTCGGCCGCCCTTACCGGATGCACGGGACGGTTATTCACGGTGATAAACGCGGCCGGAAAATGGGTTTTCCCACCGCGAATATCAAACCCGATGATGATTATTTCCTGCCACGCACCGGTGTATACGCCGTAAAAATCCGTGTGAAAAATGAATGGCGTGAAGGGGTGTGTAATGTTGGGTTCCGTCCGACATTTAAAAGTCCGGACAAGCCGGTTTTATCAATCGAAGTGCATATTTTTCAGTATACGGGGGATATTTACGGAGAAGAAGTGGAAGTGGACTGGTTTATTCGGCTGCGCGGGGAGCAGAAGTTTAGTGGTATTGAAGAGCTGGCTGCACAAATTGAACGGGATAAAAAAGCAGCTGTGCTTTTCTTCGACAGCAAACGTCTTGACGAAGAAGCATAAATTTCTTATAATAAGAAGTGCTTGACATTTTGAACCGCTGCTTGGCATCGCGAATCTCCAACGCATGCTCGGCTGACGGGGATGAATCAATTTAAAGGAGGAATTACAAATGGCATTAACACAAGAACGCAAAAACGAACTAATTCAGGAGTACAGAACACACGAAAGCGACACTGGGTCTCCAGAAGTTCAAATCGCTGTATTAACTGAACAAATCAACACGTTGAATGATCACTTACGTACACATAAAAAAGACCACCATTCACGTCGCGGTCTTCTAAAAATGGTCGGCCGCCGTCGTAACCTGCTTTCATACCTTCGTAACAAGGATGTAGCACGTTACCGCGAGTTGATCCAAAAGCTCGGTTTGCGCCGATAATTCACGATAAAGCGGGATTTTTCCCGCTTTTTTGTTAGGAAAAAAACGTTTTTTTAAATAAAGAGAGGTGCAACCAAATGGAGCAGGGAAAAAGAACATTTTCCATCGACTGGGCAGGACGCGAATTAACGGTTGAAATAGGACAAATCGCGAAGCAGGCCAATGGTTCAGCGCTAATTCGCTACGGCGATACGGTCGTACTTAGTACTGCAACAGCTTCTAAGGAAGCGAAAGCAGTGGATTTCTTTCCATTAACAGTAAACTACGAAGAGCGTCTTTATGCCGCAGGTAAAATTCCAGGTGGATTTATTAAAAGAGAAGGCCGTCCGAGTGAAAAAGCGACACTGGCAAGCCGGTTAATTGACCGCCCAATTCGTCCGCTTTTTGCCGATGGATTCCGTAACGAAGTTCAAGTGATCAGCATGGTCATGAGTGTAGACCAGGACTGTTCACCCGAAATGGCTGCAATGTTCGGTTCCTCACTGGCGCTGTCAGTATCAGATATTCCATTCGAAGGCCCAATTGCCGGGGTAAACGTCGGCCGTGTAGACGGTTCTTTCGTGATCAACCCGACAGTGGATCAGCAGGAAAAAAGTGACATTGATTTGTCGGTCGCTGGTACTAAAGAAGCAATCAACATGGTTGAAGCAGGAGCAGACGAAGTACCAGAAGAAGTGATGCTTGAAGCGATTATGTTTGGCCATGAAGAAATCAAGCGCTTAATCGCTTTCCAGGAAGAAATTGTCGCTGCATGCGGAAAAGAAAAGCGTGAAGTTGTTCTTTATGAAAATGACAAAGTGCTGGAAGCCAAAATTCGTGCAATGTGTGAAGCGGATATGAAGCAGGCAATTCAAACGCCTGAAAAGCATGCGCGCGAGGAAGCGATCACAGAAGTGAAAAATGCTGTGAAAGAAGCGCTTCTTTCGGAAGGCGAAGAAGAACAAGTGCTGGCTGAAGCCTCCGCTATTCTTGAAAAACTCGTTAAAGAAGAAGTGCGCCGTTTGATTACCGTTGAAAAAATTCGTCCGGACGGTCGGAAGATCGACGAAATTCGTCCGCTTTCTTCCGAAACCACATTACTTCCCCGTACACACGGCTCCGCTATGTTTACCCGTGGACAAACACAGGTACTGAGTGTAGCTACGCTTGGTGCTTTAGGTGATGTGCAAATTTTGGACGGTCTTGGAACGGAAGAATCAAAACGGTTTATGCACCATTACAATTTCCCTTCGTTCAGCGTAGGGGAAACACGTCCGCTTCGTGCACCGGGCCGCCGGGAAATTGGGCATGGTGCTCTTGGAGAGCGTGCTCTTTATCCGATTATCCCTGATGAAAAAGACTTCCCGTATACGATTCGCCTTGTATCAGAGGTGCTTGAATCGAACGGATCTTCATCTCAAGCGAGTATTTGTGCAAGCACAATGGCGATGATGGATGCAGGTGTACCAATTAAAGCGCCTGTAGCTGGTATTGCAATGGGTCTTGTTAAGTCTGGCGAGCATTATACAGTGTTGTCTGATATTCAAGGCATGGAAGACCACCTTGGTGATATGGACTTTAAAGTAGCAGGTACAGCAAAAGGCGTGACCGCTCTTCAAATGGATATTAAAATCGACGGATTAAGCCGTGAGATTTTAGAAGAAGCGCTTCAGCAGGCAAAAGAAGGCAGAATGCATATTTTAGAGCATATGCTGTCTGTAGTCGATACGCCGCGCAAAGAATTGTCGGCTTACGCGCCGAAAATTATGACCATGACCATCAATCCGGATAAAATCCGTGATGTTATTGGGCCGAGCGGCAAACAAATCAATAAAATTATTGAAGAAACTGGCGTAAAAATCGATATTGAACAAGACGGAACCGTCTTTATTTCATCGGTAAACCAGGAAGACAATGAACGGGCGAAGAAAATTATCGAAGACATTGTACGTGAAGTACAAGTCGGCGAGCTTTACATGGGGAAAGTAAAGCGTATTGAAAAATTCGGCGCTTTTGTTGAGCTGTTCAAAGGCAAAGACGGTCTTGTGCACATTTCCGAGCTTGCTGAAGAACGGGTTGGCAAGGTAGAAGATGTATTGAAAATAGGCGATGAAATCCTTGTGAAAGTAATTGCCATTGATAATCAAGGGCGCGTAAATGTGTCTAGAAAAGCTGTTTTAAAAGAACAGCGTGAAAAAGAAGAAGCAGCTAAACAGCAGCAGTAACATTAAAGGCAGGGACTTCGTGTGAAGTCTCTGCTTTTTTTATAGCTTTTGGAAGCGAAGTATGATATTGTTATTCATTGATATTGTGATGTGGTCAACAAGATGAACAGAAACTAGGGGGATATGATTACGTTGATAAAACGATTTACATGCAAGAATGGCGTGACCATCGTAACAGAAGAAATGACCACGGTTCGGTCTGCTGCAATTGGCATATGGATTGCAACAGGATCCCGTGACGAGTCACCAGAACTAAACGGTGTGTCCCATTTTCTTGAACATATGTTCTTTAAAGGAACAGATACATTAAGTGCAAAAGAAATAGCAGAAAGCTTTGACAGCATCGGCGGTCAAGTAAATGCTTTTACGTCAAAAGAATATACGTGCTACTATGCAAAGGTGCTTGATAATCATGCAGAGCACGCTTTAAATGTGCTGGCAGATATGTTTTTCCATTCTAAATTTGATACAGAAGAGCTTGAAAAAGAGCGTAATGTTATTTTAGAGGAAATTAAAATGTATGAAGACGCGCCGGACGATATCGTTCATGATTTGCTTAGCAGCGCCGCATACGGTGACCATCCGCTTGGCCTTCCGATTTTGGGGACAGAAGAAACATTGGCAGCTTTCACACGTGACACGCTCAAAGAATACATGTACAACATGTATACACCGGATCGGGTAGTCATTTCGATCGCGGGCAATATTACAGAAGAGCTCGTGAAAAAAGCAGAAGCTCTTTTTGGAGAGTACGAAGGTGGCAAAGCGCCGGCCATGGAGGCTGTTTCCCACTTTTACCATGAGAAAAAAGCACGCTCGAAAGAAATAGAGCAAGCGCATTTATGCTTTGGATATGAAGGTGTCCCAATCGGAGACAAAGACATTTACAATTTAATCGTACTCAATAATATTATCGGTGGAAGCATGTCTAGCCGTCTTTTCCAGGAAGTTCGTGAAGAACGGGGTCTTGCGTATTCCGTGTACTCGTACCATTCTTCTTATAAAGATACGGGTCTGATCACATTTTATGGTGGAACAGGAGCCGAACAGCTGGAAGAATTATATGCGACCATCATGAAGTCCATCGACCTTGTTAAAAAGGAAGGAATTACACCAAAAGAGCTTCAAAACAGTAAAGAACAGCTTAAAGGCAGCTTAATGCTTAGCCTGGAGAGCACAAATAGCCGTATGAGCCGTAATGGAAAAAACGAGCTGCTTCTAAAGCGCCACCGTACGCTTGATGAAGTCGTCTCACTAATTGATAACGTAACAAAAGACCGGGTGGACGCACTGGCAGCAGAATTGTTTAATAAACCATTCTCAGCCGCGCTGATCAGCCCGGATGGCAAATGGCCGAAAACAGCCCAAATTTGAATCCGCTCAAAGAGTGGATTCTTTTTTTTGCAACAAAACAGAACGCACAGGGAAAAATGGCGGTTCATACAATAAAAAGAATACGCCGCAATTGGAGGAGATTTAGGTGAAAGCATTGATTTATGGCGGAGATGCCAGACAGATTGAGATGGGCCGCCTGTTAATGGAACGCGGCATCCATGTGTACATGGCTGGATTTGATCAGGCAAAGAAGGAACTCTCAGGCGCACAGGTTCTGAAACCGGAAGACGTGTCTTATCAGCTGATGGACTTGTTTATATTGCCGGTTTCGGGCGTGAAAAAAGGAGGGGTAGTGGATGCCCCGTTTTCATCAAAACCGCTTTTCATGACAAAAGAAATTGCCGAGTCTCTGTCACCCAATTGCATTATCGTAAGCGGCATTGAAACACCAGCTTTAAAAAGCATAGTAGACCGTGACATTCTGTATATTTTCGACCGGGAAGACGCAGCGGTGCTTAACTCTATTCCGACAGCTGAAGGAACTCTGATGATCGCTATGCAAAAAACGGATCATACCATTCACGGGGCCAATGTGATGGTGATCGGGCTTGGCCGAGTCGGTATTACAACGGCCCGGCTGTTCCGTCAGGCCGGTGCTCATGTAACGGCAGCAGTCCGGGAAACAGGGAAGTTTGCTAGAGCAAAAGAAATGAGTCTGTATCCTTTTTATATGGAAAGCATGAAAGAAGAAATTAAACGAGCCGACATTGTGATCAATACAGTGCCGGATATGGTTTTAACAAAAGAAATATTAGAGCAAATGAAGCCGGGCTCTTTAGTGATTGATCTCGCCTCTGAACCGGGAGGAACGGATTTCGAAGCTGCCCAAAAAGCTGGAATAGAAGCCATTCATGCCCTAGGCCTGCCGGGCAAAGTAGCGCCGAAAACAGCTGGGGAAATACTGGCTCATGTTTTATGGGATGCTGTAAAAGAATGGAAAGAAGAAAGGGGATTGTAAGAAGTGGACCTATCGTTAAAAGGGCGTCGAATTGGGTTCGGGATCACAGGATCACATTGTACATTTGAAGAAATAGTGCCGGTCGTGGCAAAGTTAAAAGAACTGGGAGCCGAGGTAGTGCCGGTGGCAACGAATACAGTGCAAAAAGAAGCAAGCCGGTTCGGTTCGGCAGGAGAGTGGCTGAAGAAAGTAGAAGAGGTAGCAGGCCAAAAAGCGATTACAACCATTCAAGATGCTGAACCGCTGGGACCAAAAAATCCAGTAGATTGCATGGTGATCGCGCCTATGACCGGAAACTCCATCAGTAAATTTGCCAACGCTGCTACAGACTCTCCCGTCTTAATGGCTGCCAAGGCTACACTGCGGAATGGAAGCCCTGTGGTGGTCGCTGTTTCAACAAACGATGCGCTTGGATTAAACAGCCAAAATATTGTGAAGCTCTTAAATATGAAAAATATTTATTTTGTTCCTTTTGGTCAGGACGATCCCATTAAAAAACCAAATTCTTTAGTGGCGTTTATGGATTTGATTCCCGCAACGGTTTCACAAGCCCTTTCCCATAAACAAATTCAGCCGCTGCTGAAAGAATATCCGTCTTCAACCGTTTAAAGAAATCACCGCTTTTTTTATTTCCCATTGATTTTCTTCTTTCCATCGTCCTTTAATGTGTTAAAATAGTGCTATTATCGGTATCAAGATACTTTTTTCAACATTCATGATAATTCGACAATGTATCTTTATACAAAAAGATGAACTTTTATTACCGGAAGGGGAAGATTTGAATGAGTAACACAGGTTTTCACGTAGCCGTCGTTGGAGCGACGGGAGCGGTCGGACAGCAAATGCTAAAAACATTGGAAGAGCGCAATTTTCCGATTAAGACATTGACGCTTCTTTCATCCGCCCGTTCAGCGGGAAAAACCGTTTCTTTTAGAGGCGAAGAAGTAACAGTTCAAGAAGCAAAGCCAGAGAGCTTTGAAGGAATCGATATCGCCCTGTTTTCCGCAGGAGGCAGCGTATCAGAAGCATTGGCTCCAGAAGCGGCAAAACGCGGTGCGATCGTGATCGATAATACAAGTGCTTTCCGTATGCATCCGGATGTGCCGCTTGTCGTGCCGGAAGTCAACAAAGAAGATTTGCGTAATCATAATGGTATCATTGCCAATCCGAACTGCTCAACGATTCAAATGCTTGTAGCGCTCGAGCCGATTCGCCAGGCAGCAGGCTTGAAAAAAGTAATCGTTTCTACGTACCAGGCTGTATCTGGTGCGGGAACAAAAGCAGTTGAAGAACTTTACAGCCAGACAAAAGCGATCGTAAACAATGAATCGTTTGAGCCAAAGATTCTGCCAGTCGGCAGCGACAAAAAACATTATCAAATTGCATTCAACGCTATTCCGCAAATTGATAAATTCCAAGATAACGGCTTCACATATGAAGAAATGAAAATGATTAATGAAACAAAGAAAATTATGCATATGGAAGACCTGCCGGTTGCCGCAACGTGTGTCCGCCTGCCAATTGCAACGGGCCACTCAGAATCTCTTTATTTTGAAACAGAAAAAGGCGGCTTGAGCGCAGCGGATATCCAGGCTCTGCTAAAAGACGCTCCAGGTGTTGTGCTGCAGGATAATCCTTCTGAACAGCTTTACCCAATGCCGGCAGATTGCGTAGGCAAAAATGATACTTTTGTTGGACGGATTCGTAAAGATCTTGATACAGATAACGGTTTCCATATGTGGGTTGTTTCTGATAATCTGTTAAAGGGAGCAGCTTGGAATTCTGTTCAGATTGCTGAGACGTTAATTGAAATGGGCCTTGTAACAGAAAAATAAACCGGCTGCCACTCCTAATTGAGAAAGCCAGGTGTATAATGTGAACATCATCATTCAAAAGTTTGGCGGGACATCTGTCCGTGATGAACAGTCGCGGCTGAGCGCTCTTAGTCATGTACAGCGTGCGGTCCGTGAAGGATATAAGGTAGTTATCGTAGTTTCTGCGATGGGGCGAAAAGGCGATCCGTATGCGACGGATACGCTTCTTTCGCTTGCAGGAAGCGGGACAGGGGTGTTAACAAAGCGGGAAAAAGACCTGCTCATGTCAACCGGAGAGCTTATTTCCAGTCTTGTTTTTTCAGCGATGCTGAAAGAAAACGGGCTGTCGTCTGTTGCGCTCACGGGCGCTCAAGCCGGCTTTTTAACGGACCATAACCATACGGATGCGAAAATTGTCAAAATCGAGCCGTCAAGGCTGCTGAAAGAATTTGAATCGTGCGACGTCGTTGTCGTAGCAGGCTTTCAAGGTGCGACAAGCACAGGTGAAATTACAACTCTTGGACGCGGCGGCAGCGATACGTCTGCAGCAGCGCTCGGTGCAGCATTGCAGGCCGATTTTATCGACATTTTTACAGATGTAAACGGAATTATGACAGCCGATCCGAGAATTGCCAAAAATGCTCGGCCATTGTCTGTTGTAACTTATACAGAAGTATGCAACATGGCTTATCAAGGTGCGAAAGTCATTCATCCGCGGGCTGTGGAAATTGCTATGCAGGCGAAGGTGCCGCTTCGTATACGGTCTACGTATTCGGAGGAAACAGGTACCCTTGTCACTTCTTCTCCGGATGAAAACCGCGGCTCTGACACACGTGACCGGCTTGTAACGGGGATTGCCCACGTAACGGGCATCACGCGCATTCGAATACAAACGACAGAGCAGGCGGATATTTTTGCATTGATGGCGTCAGAAGGCATCAGTGTCGATTTTATCAACATTTCCGAAGATCGTGTCACGTACACAGTTGTAGACGCAGATGCGCCAAAAGCAAAACAGCGTTTAGAGGAAAATGGATATACCCCGCTTCTCGACCCAGATTGTGCGAAAGTGTCAGTTGTAGGCGCTGGCATGACCGGCGTACCCGGGGTTACATCAAAAATTGTTTCAGCGCTTGCTGCAAAAGGTATCTCTATTATGCAGTCCGCGGACAGTCATACGACGATCTGGGTGTTAGTGAAAGAAGACCAGATGCCGGCTGCTGTTAATGCGCTGCATGATGCATTTTTACTTGAACAAATAAATGAATAGGCTGAATTGATTGAGGAAGCCGGAATTAGGAGGCGATTGCACATGATTTCTTTCGGCCGGTTGTCGACGGCAATGGTGACGCCGTTTGACTCAAAAGGAAACATTGATTTCGAAAAAACCACACAGCTGATTGAACATTTAATCGGAACCGGAACCGATTCGCTTATCGTAGCGGGAACAACCGGTGAATCACCAACACTTACAACTGAGGAAAAAGTGGCGCTTTTCCGCCATACCGTTAAAGTAGTCAATGGCCGTATTCCGGTCGTTGCCGGTACGGGAAGCAACAATACAAAAGCGTCCATTGAATTAACGAAAAAAGCGGAGGCAGAAGGCGTTGACGCCATTATGCTCGTGGCTCCTTATTATAATAAACCGAACCAGGAAGGGTTGTTCCAGCACTTTAAAACAGTAGCGGAATCTACTCATCTTCCCGTTATGATCTATAACATTCCAGGCCGTTCTTCTGTTTTGATTGAGCCAAATACAACGATCCGTCTTGCCAATGAAGTACCAAATATCATGTCAACAAAAGAAGCGAGCGGCAGCCTGGATATCATCACAGAAATCGTTGCAAATACTGGAGACGATTTTCTTGTATACAGCGGTGATGACGGGCTGACACTGCCGGTTCTTTCGGTAGGAGGCACGGGAATCATTTCTGTCGCATCTCACGTGGCTGGAAAAGAAATGAAGCAAATGGTGAATGCTTATTTAAGCGGGGACGTTCAAACAGCAGCCTCCATTCATCAAACCCTTCTTCCGCTTTTCCGTGGATTGTTTGCCGCACCAAACCCGGTGCCGGTCAAAACGGCCCTTCAAATGAAAGGTCTCGATGTGGGCGGTGTCCGTCTGCCTCTTCTTCCTTTAACAGAAGAGGAGCGAACAACCCTGTCGACACTGCTTTAAAAATAAAGCCGGTTTTTGCAGAACTTCTGCAAAAACCGGCTTTTCTTATTTCCCGGCAGATAGTATTGGCTTTCATTTTCTTCATCGCTTATAATAGACGTAATGTTTGGATCGGGTCTTTTAAATGTTTAGGAGGAAATAATGTGAGCAAGAGAACAAATGAATTAATTAAGATTATCCCGCTGGGCGGAGTCGGGGAAGTCGGGAAAAATATGACAGTCGTAGAGGTGGATCAGGATATTTTCGTGATCGACACCGGCCTTATGTTTCCTGAGAATGAAATGCTTGGAATCGATATTGTCATTCCGGACATTACATACCTGGAAGAAAACAAGGAGCGAGTGAAAGGTATTTTCCTGACGCATGGTCATGAAGATGCGATCGGATCGCTCGGGTATGTACTTAAAAAAGTACAGGCACCTGTATATGGAACCAAATTAACGCTGGCGCTTGCCAAGATGCGCCTGCGTGAAGAGAATGTAAAAGAAGATGTGAAGTTTTACACGGTTCATTCCGAATCAAAATTGCGTTTTGATCATGCGGACGTGACTTTTTTCCGGACAACACACAGCATTCCGGATTCTGTCGGTGTCGCCATCCATACATCCGAAGGCGCCATCGTACACACAGGTGAATTTAAATTTGACCAAAGTGCAAAAGGCCACTACGCACCGGATATCGGCAAAATGGCGGCGCTTGGCAAAAATGGTGTTTTCGCTTTGCTTTCTGACTCTACAGAAGCTGAACGTCCGGGTCATACAACTTCTGAGGCAGTCATTGCCTCTCAGCTTTCAGATGCGTTTCATTCAGCTGAAGGCCGGATTATCGTTTCACTTTTTGCGTCTAACTTAATTCGTATGCAGCAGGTATTTGATGCCGCTTATGAAAATGGCCGCAAGGTAGCGGTGAGCGGAAAAAGCATTCAGCGTGTAAATGATATTGCTATCCGGCTTGGCTATTTGCAAGTCGAAGATGATATTTTAATCAGCTTAAATGAAATCAGCAAGCATGCTGATCATGAAGTGGTGATCCTCGCCACAGGCGTACAAGGTGAGCCAATTGAGGCGCTTCAGAAAATGGCGAAGGGAACAAACCGTCATGTGAAAATTAAAGAAGGCGATACGGTGCTGATTACTGCATCTCCATCTCCAGGCTTAGAGCTGCTGATGGCTAAAACAGTCAACCTTCTTTACCGTGCCGGCGCAAATGTGTTAACAGGCAGCCGCCGTGTGCACGTTTCCGGACACGGATCTCAAGAAGACTTAAAGTTTATGCTCAATTTAATGAAGCCGACGTATTTCATTCCGATTCAAGGGGAATACCGTATGCTTAAAGCACACAAAAACCTGGCACTTACGACTGGCGTGCCGGAAGAGAATACGTACATCCCAGAAAAAGGGGATGTCATTGAATTTAAAAATGGAAGGATGCGTCCGGCCGGCCGTGTAACCGCCGGCAATGTCCTGATTGACGGAATTGGTGTGGGGGATGTAGGCAATATCGTTCTTCGTGACCGAAAGCTACTGTCACAGGATGGCATTTTCACGGTTGTGATTACGTTAAGCAAAAAACAAAAAAGAATTGTTGCCGGACCGGAAATTATCTCGCGCGGTTTTGTGTACGTGCGCGAGTCAGAAAAGCTGATCGATGATTCCGTAAAGCTTGTGACAGGTATTGTTGAGAAAAATCTTGCGGGTGAAACGTTTGAATGGTCTGGTATTAAGCAGGATATTCGTGATCAATTAAACTCATTCTTGCATGAAAAAACGAAGCGGCGTCCAATGATCCTGCCGATTATCATGGAAGTATAAACGCTCATATGTTCTCATGTGTCGATCATATGATATAATGTGAAAGCAGCCGAAACCGGCTGCTTTCAACTGTTTAAAGATCATGAAAAGTAGGGTGACGACATGGCACAAAAAAAACGAAAAAAACCGGTCCGGCGCCGGACCAATAAAGAAAAAAAGCAAATAGAATCATTGAAGATCCAGGGAGCGGGCGCTCTTATCTTTGTTCTTTGCGCTGTGGGGCTGCTTGGCACCGGGGTCGCTGGAGCTATTATCAAAGGAGCGGCCGCTTTTTTCTTTGGCGCGCTGTATGCGCTCGGATTGATCGGTCTATGCGGTATGGCACTTTATATGATTGTAAGGCGAAAACGGCCGCCGGTTTGGGAACGTAAAATTACGGGCAGCCTGCTGGTGGTTGCCAGTCTGCTTGTATTTTTGCATATTCGCCTGTTTGAAAATCCGGCAGAAGGTGTGAATTACACAGCTGAAACGTGGTATTTATACAAACAAAGCGTTTCAGGTGTCGGAACGATGGATATAGGCGGCGGAATGATTGGCGGAGCCTTATTTCATCTTTTTTTCTTTCTATTTGGCCGGCCGGGTACATGGATTTTTGGACTGACTTTATTTTTCGCAGGGATTGTGTTAGTAGGCGGCAAGCCGCTTGTTGAAAAATTGGTACATGGCGCCGCTCTTGCGGGCGAAAAGCTGAACGATTCCTGGCATCAAGCGAGGGAACAGTGGGCAGAACGAAGAGAATGGAAGGAACGGGAGCAGGAGCAGGAGCAGGAGCAGGTTGAGAAGGACAAGACGAGAGCAGCGGTAAAAGAAGCTCTACCTGAAGTAGAAAGCAAAGAAGAGCCTGTTATGTCGGAGGCCGCACCGCTTATTTCAAGCTTTGCTGAAAAAGCCTACACAGAAGAACCGGTTGCGCTGCAGAAAAAACATGAACCGGCAGCACCGCAGGAAGCAGAGCCAGCGGTTCTATCGTTTACAGAATCAGAAAACAAAGATTACAAGCTGCCGCCAGCTTCTCTTCTCCAAAAACCGCAGCAGGCAGATCAAAGCAATGAAAAAAAACATATTCAAAAAAATGCTCAAAAACTCGAAAAAACCTTTCAAAGCTTTGGTGTCAAAGCCAAAGTGACTCAGATCCATCTTGGTCCGGCTGTCACTAAATATGAAGTACAGCCGGATACCGGCGTAAAGGTAAGCAAAATTGTCGGCTTGACGGATGATTTGGCGCTGGCGCTTGCAGCAAAAGACATTCGGATGGAAGCGCCAATTCCGGGCAAATCCGCTATAGGAATTGAAGTGCCGAATGCCGAAGTGGCGATGGTCAGCTTTCGTGAAGTGATTGAAGCAAAGCAGCATGAAAAAAAGGATTCAAAACTTTTGGCTGCACTCGGGCGTGATATTACCGGTGAAGCCATTGCAGCTGAACTAAATAAAATGCCGCACTTGCTTGTTGCCGGGGCAACGGGCAGCGGAAAAAGTGTCTGCATCAACGGCATTATCACCAGTATTTTAATGCGTGCTAAGCCGCACGAAGTGAAGATGATGATGATTGATCCGAAAATGGTGGAGCTTAATGTATACAATGGCATTCCGCATTTGCTCGCCCCTGTTGTAACAGACGCGAAAAAAGCATCACAGGCATTGAAAAAAGTAGTAGGAGAAATGGAACGCCGGTACGATTTGTTTTCGCATACAGGCACGCGAAATATCGAAGGCTATAATGGGCATGTGACCAAGCACAATAACGAAACGGGCGAGAAGCAGCCTCATTTGCCGTACATTGTTGTGATTGTGGACGAGCTGGCTGACTTAATGATGGTTGCTTCAAGCGACGTAGAAGATTCGATTACAAGGCTTGCTCAAATGGCCCGTGCAGCCGGCATTCATTTAATTATTGCCACCCAGCGTCCATCTGTAGATGTTATTACCGGCGTTATTAAAGCGAATATCCCCTCGCGCATCGCTTTCTCTGTTTCCTCGGCAACCGATTCCCGCACCATTTTAGATATGGGCGGTGCCGAAAAACTTCTCGGACGCGGGGATATGCTTTTTTACCCGTCTGGAGCGGTAAAGCCGATTCGGGTTCAAGGTGCCTTTTTGTCAGATGAAGAGGTAGAAGATATCGTAGATTTTGTGATTGCCCAGCAAAAAGCGCAATATCAGGAAGAAATGATTCCAGAAGATGTGCCGGAAACAGCCGGCCAGTCGGAGGATGAGCTGTATGATGACGCGGTGCAGCTGATTGCTGAAATGCAGACTGCGTCGGTGTCTATGCTGCAGCGCCGCTTTCGCATCGGCTACAGCCGGGCAGCACGTTTAATTGACGAAATGGAAATGAGAGGCGTTATTGGTCCGTACGAAGGAAGCAAACCGAGAACGGTGCTCGTTCCGAAGCCGTCTGAAGAGCATATGTAAAAGAACAGCCGCAGGGCTGTTCTTTTTTTAAAAAACTTTTTTACTAGCATATGCATGTTTTTGCAAACGGTTTCTTTGTGGTTATTGCTTTGCTTGTATAATAATACGAATGGGAGAATGTTTAAGAAATTCTTTCTTTTCACTATTAAATAGTATCTTTTCAATTATCAAAAAAAATGATATGTTAAATGAAATTAGCGTAAATGTTAAACCTCAGAGGTCTGATGTCTCGTGCGAATGAAAGGAAAAGGTGGTGACGATTCCGTGTCCATTAAACAGGACAACCGGCATTTATACCTTCAGGTAATTGACCGGCTGAAAAAAGACATTGAAGAAGGGATCTATAAAGAAAAAGAAAAGCTTCCTTCAGAATTTGAGCTGGCCAAACAGCTTGGCGTCAGCAGAGCCACTCTTCGGGAAGCGCTGCGTATACTCGAGGAGGAAAATGTGATTATCCGGCGCCATGGAGTAGGCACATTTGTTCATTCCAAGCCATTATTCACATCCGGCATTGAGCAGTTGATCAGCGTAACGGATATGATTGTAAATGCTGGCATGGAACCAAGTACCATTTTTCTCTCGTCTGCAGTGATGCAGGCAACTGAGGAGGATGCGCGCAGGCTGGCATGTGAGCCGGATGCGGAATTAATGGTGATTGAGCGTGTGCGGACCGCCAACGGAGTACCGGTTGTTTATTGTATTGATAAAATACCGAAAGTCCTGTTTCCGGGGCAATTTGACGCAGGACAGGAATCCTTGTTTACTTTGTTTGACGAGCATGCTGCACATCCTGTTTCCCATGCTGTAGCCAACATTGAACCATATGGCTGGCATGAAAAAGTATCACCGATTCTGGATTGTGAGCCTGAAACCGCATTGCTTGCCCTAAAGCAGCTTCATTATACGGAGAATGATGTGCCGGTTTTGTACTCGGTGAATTATTTTCGGGCGGACAAGTTCAGTTTTCATGTTCTGCGCAGACGTATGTAATCCAGGCATCCACGTTAATTAAATTACTAGAGGGGGCATAAAAGAATGAAAAAACGTAATTTTGGTTTTGCAATGTCCATGGTTTTAGCAGCCGGCACAATTTTAGGTGCATGCGGCGGTGGTGAAGAAGCTGATAATAACGGCGGCGGCAACAGTACAGGAGAATCCGATAAGTTTACGGTTGGGATGGTAACAGATGTCGGCGGTGTTGACGATAAATCCTTTAACCAATCTGCCTGGGAAGGGCTTCAGGCATTCGGTAAAGAAAACAACCTTGAAAAAGGCACGGATGGTTTTGATTACATTCAATCAAAAAGCGATGCCGATTACAAAACAAACTTGAATACTGCAGTTCGAAATGGCTTTGATTTAACGTATGGTATTGGTTATAAGTTAAAACCAGCTATTGAAGAAGTGGCAAAACAGCGGAAAAACAGCCAGTTTGCGATTGTGGATGATGTGGTAGAAGGTTTAGATAACGTGACAAGCATTACATTCAAAGAAAATGAAGGTTCATTCCTTGTTGGGGTAGTAGCAGGCCTTCAAACAAAAACAGACAAAGTCGGATTTATTGGCGGAATTGAAAGTGAACTGATCGACAAGTTTGCCGGCGGTTTTGAAGCCGGTGTCAAAGCTGTAAACCCAGACGCGGACGTTGTTATTGAATATGCTGGTGCATTTGATAAAGCGGATAAAGGCCAGCAAATGGCATCTGCTATGTACTCTTCCGGTGCTGATATCATTTACCATGCAGCCGGAGGCACAGGAAACGGCGTATTTTCAGAAGCGAAAAGCTTAAAACAAAAAGATCCAAGCAAAGAAATCTGGGTTATCGGTGTTGACCGCGACCAGGCAGAAGAAGGAAAAGTAACAGCAGGCGGCAAGGAAATGAACGTAACGCTGACTTCTATGGTCAAACGTGTAGACCTTGCTGTTCAAGACGTAGCAACAAAAGCCCAAAACGGTGAATTCCCGGGCGGCGAAGTGATTGAGTATGGTCTTGAGGCAAACGGTGTAAGCATTGCGCCGACACAGGATAACTTAACAGAAGAATCAAAAGCTGCTGTAAAAGAATGGACAGATAAAATTAAAAATGGTGAAGTTGAAGTGCCAACAAAACCAAGCGGAAAATAATCCGTTTAGTGGATGCCGGATTGAACGCCGGCATCCCTTTTTAAAGATGACGGGAGTATAGACAAGCTATACTGCCTTGATTTTTAAAAAAATTTTGCTCATAAGGTCAGACATCCTACTGGATTATAAGCGTTTTAAAAAGGAGAGTGAGAAAGATGGATTATGTAATCGAAATGCTTGGCATTCGAAAAGAATTTAACGGATTCGTGGCGAACGATAATATTACGTTGCAGCTCGCCAAAGGAGAAATTCATGCTCTTCTCGGTGAAAATGGAGCGGGAAAATCGACTTTAATGAATGTGCTTTTCGGTCTTTATCAGCCAGAAGCAGGACGCATTCAGGTAAATGGACAGGACGTTCACATTACTGATCCGAATAAAGCGAACCATTTAGGCATTGGCATGGTGCATCAGCATTTTATGCTGGTGGACACGTTCACTGTAACGGAAAATATTGTGCTGGGCAATGAGCCGAAAAAATTCGGAACGGTAAATATGAAAAAAGCCGAACAAAAGGTGCGGGAATTGTCAGAGCAGTATGGCCTTTCGGTTGATCCGACAGCGAAAATTGCGGATATTTCAGTGGGTATGCAGCAACGTGTCGAAATCTTAAAAACACTATACCGTGGTGCGGAGATTTTAATTTTTGATGAACCAACCGCCGTCTTGACACCGCAGGAAATCAAAGAATTGATTGGAATTATGCGTGCGCTCATTAAAGAAGGAAAATCAATTATTCTCATTACGCACAAATTAAAAGAAATTATGGAAGTATGTGACCGGGTAACGGTCATTCGAAAAGGAAAAGGAATTGGCACGGTAGACGTATCGGAAACAAATCCGAATCATTTAGCGAGCTTAATGGTGGGCCGCGATGTCACCTTTACGACCGAGAAGACGGAAGCCGCTCCAGCTCATGATGTGCTCGAGGTACGTGGACTTTCGGTAAACGATTCGCGCGGTGTCCCAGCGGTGCGCAATTTAAACCTCGATGTGCGGGCCGGTGAAATTGTCGGTATTTGCGGTGTAGACGGCAATGGCCAGACAGAATTGATCGAAGCCATTACTGGACTTCGAAAAGCAGCTGAGGGCTCTATTCAGCTGAATGGCAAAGATATTACAGGCTTTAAGCCGCGGAAGGTGACCGAAGCCGGTGTCGGGCATATCCCGCAGGATCGGCACAAGCATGGCTTAGTGCTTGACTACCCGATTGGTACGAACATCGTCCTTCAAACGTATTATCAAAAGCCATATTCAAAAGCGGGCATTATGAATTATAAAGAAGTGTATAAAAAAGCAGCTACGCTGATCAAGGAATTTGACGTACGGACTCCGTCTGAGACAACGCTGGCACGGGCTCTTTCGGGCGGGAACCAGCAAAAAGCCATTATCGGCCGGGAAGTGGATCGCAACCCCGACCTGTTAATTGCCGCCCAGCCGACACGCGGACTTGACGTCGGAGCAATTGAATTTATTCACCGACGTCTTATCGAACAGCGTGACAGTGGAAAAGCGGTTTTGCTTCTTTCGTTTGAGCTTGATGAAATTATGAATGTATCAGACCGGATCGCGGTTATTTATGAAGGGCAGATTGTCGCCAACGTGGATCCGAAAACAACAACAGAACAGGAACTCGGCCTCCTAATGGCCGGATCAAAGAAGGGGGCGGATGAGCGTGTCTAAAAATTGGACTGTACTGGCAGTTCCGGTTATTTCCGTTCTGCTTGGCCTGCTTGCGGGGGCCATTATTATGCTGGTCAGTGGAAATGATCCAGCAGCGGGGTATGCCGCCTTATGGAACGGAGCATTCGGTGATTCGTTTTATACAGGTGAAACATTGCGCCAAATGACGCCATATGTATTTGCAGGCCTTGCCGTTGCATTCGCTTTCCGAACAGGTTTATTTAATATCGGGGTAGAAGGACAGCTTCTTGTCGGATGGCTTGCTTCGGTGTGGGTCGGTCTGGCATTTGAGCTTCCGAAATTCATTCATCTGCCGCTCGCTATTTTGGCGGGAGCGGCTGCAGGAGCAGCCTGGGGCTTTATTCCCGGCTTCCTAAAAGCGCGTCTGCGTGTACATGAAGTTATTGTAACCATTATGATGAACTACACAGCGCTTCACGTAACAAACTATTTTATCCGTGACGTAATCAGCGATGGAGCGGATGCAACAGATCCTGTGCATGAAACAGCCAGCCTTCAATCGGAGTTTCTGCAAAGTATAACAGATTTTTCATCACTTCATAACGGAATTTATTTAGCAGTTGTGGCTGCCATTGTGATGTGGTTTATGCTGGAAAAAACAACGCTTGGCTATGAGCTGCGTGCAGTTGGTTACAACCAGCACGCCTCTGAATATGCCGGTATGAGTGTAAACCGAAACATTATTTTGTCCATGGTCATTTCAGGCGCATTTGCCGGTATTGGCGGCTCCATGCAGGGGCTTGGTACATTTGGCAATATGTTTATTAATTCCGGATTTTCCGGTATCGGTTTTGACGGTATCGCCGTTGCACTTTTGGGAGGAAATACAGCGATCGGCGTTGTGCTGGCGGCTCTTTTGTTCGGTGCATTAAAAGTAGGTTCATTGAATATGCCAATCGAATCAGGCGTGCCGAATGAGCTCGTTGAAATTGTCATTGCGCTGATTATTTTCTTTGTAGCATCAAGCTATATGATTACTTGGCTTCTAGGCCGCTTTAAAAAGAAGGAGGCGAAATAAATGGATGCGTTAACGATCATTGCGTTAATCGTTTCTTCGTCCTTGTTCGCAGCTACACCGCTTATTTTCACAGCACTTGGCGGCGTATTTTCGGAAAAATCCGGCGTTGTAAACATCGGCCTGGAGGGACTGATGATTATCGGCGCATTTACAGCGATTGTTTTTAACTTAACATTTGCTGATACACTTGGCAGTACAACACCCTGGGTTGCGCTTCTGGCGGCCATGCTAGCCGGAGGATTGCTGTCACTGCTTCACGGTTTGGCGTCTATTACGTTCCGTGCCGATCAAGTTGTCAGCGGGGTCGCCATTAACTTCCTCGCGCTCGGCCTGTCCCTGTTTCTTGTGAAACTGCTGTATGACAAAGGACAGACAGACATGATCAAAATGAATTTTATTAAAAAAGATATTCCTTTTTTAAGTGATATTCCGGTCATTGGTGATATTTTCTTTAGCGATATTGCAAGACCAACTATATTAGCTTTTGCAATCGCCATTATTTCCTGGTTTGTGCTGTATAAAACACCGTTTGGCCTGCGTCTCCGCTCTGTTGGGGAGCATCCAATGGCGGCTGACACAATGGGCGTGAATGTAGCCAAAACACGTTATATCGCCGTGTTTATTTCAGGACTTCTTGGCGGTCTTGGCGGCGCGGTGTATGCCCAGTCTATTTCACTGGATTTCAGCCACGCTACCATTACCGGCCAGGGCTTTATGGCACTTGCAGCCATGATCTTCGGAAAGTGGCATCCGCTTGGCGCGATGGGAGCGGCTATTTTCTTTGGCTTTGCTCAAAGCCTCAGTATTGTCAGCTCGAACATTCCGTTTTTGCAGGATGTTCCGGATGTCTACCTGCTGATTGCTCCATATGTGCTGACCATTTTAGCGTTGGCCGGCTTTATCGGACGTGCTGATGCACCGAAAGCATCGGGTACACCCTATGTTAAAGGCAGCAGATAAAAAAGAGTTCCGCTATATGCGGGATTCTTTTTTTTTGCTTTAGGTCATAGCCTTTTGTTTACCTTTTACATCATTCTTTAAAACAGAAGGAGAAAAGGTGATTAAAAACGCCTGCTTTTTCTCATACTGTTTTTAAAGTTCGTACATGTTGACAGGTATATCCTGCCCAAATTCTTCATTATATATAAGGTTTTTGTTTCCTTTAAGACATTATATTTCCTATAGGAAGATAGTGAAGATATACTAGTAAAAGGTATTCAGCAACTGGATTCAGAGGAGGAATTCGATGGAAACGACACGTGAACAGACATTTGCTAAACCAGGATATAATATTCACACGATTGAGACGGAAAAATTTAAAACCAATACGATTATTATTAAAATGAGGGCGCCTCTCCAAAAAGAGACCGTGACGATGCGTGCACTTTTGCCGCATGTTTTGCAGTCCGGCACCGAAAATGCGCCGTCAGCAGCTGCTTTTCGTACAGAGCTGGATGAACTATACGGTGCATTGTTTTTTTCAGATTCCACAAAAAAAGGAAACGAGCACGTGCTTACCTTTACAATGGAAGCAGCCAATGAAAAGTACCTGCACGGCGAGAATGGTTTGTTCGACCGGGCGCTTACACTTTTGGCCGACGTGCTGTTTCGTCCCCATTTAAAAGAAGGGGTTTTCCCTGACAAAGTCGTTCAGCAGGAAAAACGGAGTCTGGAGCAGCGGATCCGGTCCATTTATGATGATAAAACCCGTTATGCTTCACTTAAGCTTGTGGAAGAAATGTACGGAGATGATCCGTATGCATTGCCAGCCGGCGGCTTATTGGAAAAAGCGGGTTCGATTGATGCAGCATCACTGTATACGTATTACCAAAAAGCGCTGGCAGAAGATATCATTGATATTTTCGTGATTGGTGATGTAAAAGCAGAAGAAGTCGCTGCCAAAATCGAGTCGCATCTTCCGTTCCAAAACCGGACTGCAACACCTGTCCAAACAGAGCCGGGCACGGTCGCTCAGGAAGTACGCGAAATTCATGAAAAGCAGGATATCAATCAAGGCAAGCTGAACATCGGCTGCCGTACAACCATTACGTATGGAGATCCGCAATTTGTCGCCATGCAGGTCGCAAATGGTGTATTTGGTGCTTTTTCCCACTCGAAATTGTTTATGAATGTCCGTGAAAAAGAAAGTCTTGCGTATTACGCGGCAAGCCGCCTCGACAGCCATAAAGGCTTTGTGGCGATGCTTGCGGGTATTGATCAAAAAAATTATGAAAAAACAGTCCGCATCATGAAAGAACAGCTGGAAGAAATGAAAAACGGCCATATTTCCGATCTGGAAATGAATCAAACAAAGGCACTCTTGAAAAACCAGTTGCAGGAATCAGCCGATACAGCACGCGGGTTGGTAGAAGTGCTTTACCATAACCTCGCATCGGGGACAAAGCGCCCAATCAATCAATGGCTGAAAGAGATTGATGCTGTGACAAAAGAACAGGCAGCAGCGGCCGCCCAAACCATTACGATTGATACGGTGTACTTTCTGTCAGGCAAGGAGGAAGAGTGATGGAGAAAACAGTTTTTGACCAAATGAATGAAACGGTTTATCATGAACAGCTCGACAATGGGCTTAATGTGTATATCCTTCCGAAAAAAGGGTTTAATAAAACGTACGTAACCTTTACGACAAACTACGGATCGATCGATAATGACTTTATCCCAAATGGAGAAACAGAATTTATTCATGTGCCAGACGGCATTGCCCATTTTCTTGAGCACAAAATGTTTGAAAAAGCAGACGGTGATGTATTTCAAAAATTCAGCAGCCAGGGGGCATCAGCGAATGCCTTTACTTCTTTTACGCGGACGGCTTATTTGTTTTCAGCCACATCGAACATAAAAGAAAACACAGAAACATTGATTGATTTTGTTCAAGATCCTTATTTTACGGAACAAACGGTCGAGAAAGAAAAAGGCATCATCGGCCAGGAAATCCGGATGTATGATGATAATCCTGACTGGCGCGTATATTTTGGCTTAATTGAAAATTTATATAAAGACCATCCTGTAAAAATTGATATTGCCGGCACGGTCGAATCCATTGCCGATATTACCAAAGACCACCTTTACACGTGCTACAATACCTTTTACCATCCAGTCAACATGTCGCTGTTTATTGTTGGACCAGTGGATGCCGATGAAATGATGGCTTTCGTGAAAGAAAACCAATCGAAAAAGTCTTTTCCGGAGCCCGTTCCAGTTGAGCGGCGGTTCCCTGAAGAGGCTGAAAAAGCAGGTCTTGAGCATAAAGAGATCCGCATGAGTGTGAATACGCCAAAATGCGAAGTAGGCTTTAAAATGCCGGCCTCAGACCGCACAGGCAAGGATAAGCTGCGGGAAGAACTGGCGGCAAGCCTTTTGCTTGAAATGCTGTTTGGCAGAACAGCCGAGTTTTATGAAAAAGCGTACGAATCTGGCTTGATTGACGACACGTTCGGCTTTGACTACACAGCAGAACGAGGGTTCAGCTTCGCGCTTGTCGGCGGGGATTCCAATGATCCGAATACGCTGGCTGAGCGCATTCAAACACAGCTGTTAGAAGCAAAAGAAGGCGGTCATTTAACGGAGGAAGCGTTTGAACGTGCCCGCAAAAAGAAAATCGGCGCTACACTCCGCGCGTTTAACTCGCCTGAGTACATTGCCAACCAATTTACGCGGTATCAGTTCAATGAACTGAATTTATTTGATACAGTACCGGTATTAGAAGAGATGACTCTCCAGGATGTGACTGCTTTTGCAAAAGAAATGATTCAAGCTGAACGTTTTTCTTCCTGCTTTGTATTGCCAAAAGAGACGGCATAAATGAAAAAAACAGTGTTAATTACCGGGGCATCAGGCGGCATTGGCCGGGCGATTGCCTTGAAAATGGCCGCTTCAGGCTGGGATACCATACTTCACTATAGCCGCAACGAAGAATCGGTGCGCGGGGCGGCACAGACCATTCAAAAAATGGGCAGAGAAGCTTTGACCGTTCAAGCGGATTTAACAAACCGGCAGGATGTTCAGCGCCTGGCAGAAGCATCTCAATCAGCCGAAGCGCTGATTTTTGCCGCTGGCATGAGCCAGTACGGCCTGCTCCAGGATGTCTCAGATGAAGAAATGGAACGGCTGTGGCTTGTTCATGTAAAAGCGCCGATGATTTTATCGAGAGAGCTGCTGCCGGCTTTGCTTCGGAAAGCGCCGGCTTCCATCACGTTTATTTCGTCGGTCTGGGGTGAAACGGGTGCTTCGTGTGAATCCGTTTATTCGGCTGTGAAAGGCGCCCAGATTGCTTTTGCCAAAGCGTTGTCGAAAGAGCTTGGACCGTCCCGAATTCGTGTAAATACGATTGCACCCGGTGCAGTGGATACACCGATGAACAGCGAATTTTCCCAGGAGGAAAAAGAGGAGATCACTTCGGGTATCCCGCTTGGCCGTTTTGCTCTTCCTGATGAAATTGCTTCGGCGGCTTCTTTTTTAGCTTCCAGCGAAGCCGGTTACATTACCGGCCACACACTGTCGGTAAATGGTGGATGGTACGCATAAATTCATGCCCCGGGTACACACTAAAGAGGATTCTTACTTGAAAAGGAGGATGCTCAACATGTCTGTACTCGACAATTGGCAGGATTGGAAACGATTTTTAGGAAACCGAATGGACAATGCCCTGCACCGTGGTATGCCGGATGAAGCAATTGACAAGCTGGCGTATGAGATCGGCGATTATTTGTACGCAAATGTAGATCCAAAAAACGAGCAGGAGCGTGTTTTAGCCGATTTATGGTCTGTTGCCGATGAATCTGAGCAAAAAGCAATCGCATCATGCATGATGAAACTCGTTCAAAAATAATAAAAATGTGCTGCCCTTTCCAGCTGTTTAAAGCTGGAAAGGGTTTTCTTTTTACTTGTGCTTTTAAAAATACATAATATCCTTTATTATAGTAAAAGGGTCCATGGCTGCACTATACAAGCCATGCTGGAGGAATATGATGGTAAAAAAAGAATATTACCTTGAATACAAAATTAAAAAAAACCGTCCCGGCCTGCTCGGGGATATTTCTTCTCTACTGGGCATGCTGTCGATTAATATTGTCACGATTAACGGTGTGGATGATCAAAACCGCGGTTTATTAATGCGTGCGGAAAGTGAAGACCAAATCAAGCGTCTTGAATCTATTTTGCGTACAATGGACACAATTGAGATTGTGAAACTGAGAGAGCCGAAGCTGCGGGATCGAATGGCGGTGCGCCACGGCCGTTATATTGAACGCGATGCGGATGATCGGAAAACTTTTCGCTTTGTACGAAGTGAGCTTGGACTTCTGGTTGATTTTATGGCAGAATTGTACAAAATGGATGGCCATCGATTAATTGGTATTCGTGGCATGCCAAGAGTGGGAAAAACGGAATCTATCGTCGCGGCTAGTGTATGCGCGAACAAAAAATGGCTGTTCATGTCGTCCACCATGATTAAACAGACCGTTCGTGAACAACTGCTTCGTGATGAATACAGCCCAAAGAATATCTTTATTCTTGATGGAGTGATCTCAGCCAAACGTGCTGGTGAAAAGCATTGGCAGCTTATTCGGGAAGTGATGCAGCTTCCGGCTGTAAAAGTGGTAGAGCACCCGGATGTATTTGCAGAAAACAGTCACTATTCAATCGACGATTTTGACTATATTATCGAGCTGCGCAATGAACCGGATGAAGAGATTACATATGAAGCAGTCGAAAAAAATAACCTATTTCAGGACTCGGAGTTCGGTGGGTTTAACTTTTAATATTGGAAGGTGTTATGGGTGACAGAATTAGGGAGAAGATTGAAGGAAGCGCGCGAAGCAAAAGGAATGTCACTTTCAGATGTTCAGGAAACCACTAAAATTCAAAAACGGTATCTTGAAGGTATTGAAGAAGGCACATACGACATTATGCCGGGCAAATTTTATGTCCGGGCATTTATTAAGCAATATGCGGAAGCGGTCGGTTTAAATGCAGAACAGCTATTTGAAGAATTTAAAAGCGAGGTGCCGTCCTCTAACGAAGATGAAGTGCCGCTTCGTCCAACGGGCGCCGCTTTGTCTGAGCAGAAAACACGCGTTGATGCATCAAAGCCCGTTCGTGAATCTTCTAAATGGCTTGATTATCTGCCGAAGCTTTTAGTAGGGGCGTTTATCATTGGCGCAATTGCACTCGTTTATGTGCTTATTCCAAAAAGCGGTTCAGAAAGTGATCCAGCTGTAGAGGAAGAGGTACAGGTAGAAGAGCCGCAAACGGAGAAGCCGGCTGTGGAAGAAACACCGGCAACTGAAGAAAAACCAGCTGAGGAAGAAAAAGCAGAACCGGCTAAACCAGCGGCACCGGCTCAAACACTTTCAGCCGTATCTACAAGCGGACGCCAGACGGTTTATGAGCTTTTCGGAGCGGACAAGCTAGAAATTGCTGTTGCTTCCAAAGGAGAAACATGGATTGAAATTACGGACGGAAGCGGCAAAAGCTATTTCAGCGGCATGCTTGCAAAAGGACAAACGCAAACACATAATATGACCGGTCAAAAAGAAGCGAAGATTAAAGTCGGCTTTGCCCCGGATACCGTTATTACGGTGAATGGCCAGGCACTTGCATACAAACTGCCGGCAGACAGCCAGGTGCTGCAGGATATTATCATTCGCCCGAAAGCACAATAACGATCGTTTCTGGAGGGAACAGTTTTGAATTTACCTAATAAAATTACCATTTCACGTATTTTAATGATTCCATTCTTTATCTTAATTATGTCGGTTGATTTTGGATGGGGAACAATACGGGCTTTGGGAACGAATATGCCGGTCGAGCATTTTGTCGGAGCGCTTCTTTTCATCATTGCTTCAACAACAGATTGGATTGACGGCTACATTGCAAGAAAGTACAACCTGGTAACAAATTTCGGCAAGTTTCTCGATCCATTGGCAGACAAACTGCTTGTATCAGCAGCGCTTATTATGCTTGTGGAACTGCAGCTCGCACCCGCATGGATTGTCATCGCCATTATTTGCCGTGAATTCGCGGTAACAGGGCTTCGCCTTATTCTGGCGGAAACGGGCGAAGTGGTGGCAGCGAATATGCTTGGGAAAATTAAAACGTGGACGCAGATCGTTGCCATTGCCGTTTTGCTGCTGCATAATGCGCCGTTTGAAAGTATAGGCTTTCCATTTGGCGATATTATGCTTTGGGTCGCCCTGTTCTTCACGCTTTGGTCCGGCTGGGATTACTTTAAGTTAAATAAAGATGTTTTTAAAGACTCGAAATGAGCAAAGAGGCACCCTGGATTCTCCACGGTGCCTTTCGCTTACTAAAAAGGAGTGTATACATAAGATGAATGCAGAAATTATCGCAGTAGGATCCGAATTATTGCTTGGCCAGATCACCAATACCAATGCCCGCTTCCTGTCTCAGCATCTGGCGGAAATCGGCGTAAACGTTTATTATCATACGGTCGTCGGCGACAATGAGCAGCGCCTGGTGGACGCCGTTCAGCTCGCGCAAAAACGGGCGGATTTAATCGTGTTTTCAGGCGGCCTCGGTCCGACAAAAGACGACTTAACAAAAGAAACCATTGCCCGTTTAATTGGGAAGACGCTCGAATACAACGAAGAAGCGCTTGAGAGTATCGAGGCGTACTTCCAAAAAACCGGCCGTACTATGACGGAAAACAATAAAAAACAAGCGCTCGTGATCGAAGGCAGCACCGTGCTGCCAAACGATAACGGCATGGCTCCGGGGATGTTTGCAAAAACAGGCGACACATATTATATGCTTCTTCCTGGTCCGCCGCGTGAAATGCAGCCGATGTTTACGAACTACGGCCGCGCTGAAATTTTGAAGACAATGGAAAAAATAGAGCGCATTGAGTCGCGCGTACTGCGGTTTTTCGGCATTGGCGAATCAGCTCTTGAAACGGAAATTGATGATATTTTAGTCAAGCAGAACAATCCGACGATTGCTCCGCTCGCAGGAGACGGAGAAGTTATTTTGCGGATTACAGCTAAGCATGAATCGTTAGCAGAAGCAGAACGTTTGATTCAACAGGCAGAAGACGACATTTTAAAGCGAGTAGGTGCTTTTTTCTATGGCTATGGAGAAACAACGATCGCGTCTGAACTGGCGGCGAAATTGAAAGAAAAGCAAGTGACGGTTGCTGCTGCAGAAAGCTTAACCGGCGGCTTGTTTTCGGGTGAACTTACAGCGATCCCTGGTACAAGCGCTGTTGTGAAAGGCGGTATCGTTTGTTACACAAACGAAGTAAAACATAAGGTGCTGGGGGTAAAAAGTGAAACGTTAGCGGCTCATGGGGCAGTCAGCGCAGAATGTGCAAAAGAATTGGCTGAAAATGTTCGTGAGCTGTGCGGCGCAGACATCGGCATTTCTTTCACAGGAGCAGCGGGTCCGGACCCCTTAGAAGGGCACGAGCCGGGCACTGTCTTCCTGGCGATTGCGCGTGCAGGACAGCAGACCATTGTTCATCCGCTGAAAATGGCTGGAAGCCGGGCTGGAATCCGCAAGCGTACAGTCAAATATGGCTGCCACTATTTGCTTGCTTTGCTTGATGAAGCCGAGCAGGGCTGAAAAGGGCGTTTTTCGAAGAAACGGGCGTCGTGATTCACGGCTGGCAGAAGGCCGGAAAGCCGACTTGGCACGGCAGTTTTACAGACAAAAAATTTCTTCATAAATGCAGGTCCGCCGGTAGTTCCGGCGGGCTTTTTTAATAGGTTTCGTGGTATAATAAGAAAGCAGTAAACCGGTTGAAGCAAGTAAAAATCTTCAACTGATCTTCTTTTTCTTCATAGCTTTTTACTCAATTCTATCTCTTCATTCCACAAGCATATTCCAATTTTAGGAAGGGTGAAAAAATCGAATAAATGTTCGTTTTTTGCTTGTAATTCACCGCCAATTAAGGTATAGTTAAAGCAGGTTAAAACAACAACCGGCATAACAGCTGTTCCCATATAGATACACATTTTAGAGGAGGAATTTTATAGTGAACGATCGTCAGGCTGCCTTAGATATGGCACTTAAACAAATTGAAAAACAATTCGGTAAAGGCTCGGTTATGAAGCTTGGTGAGCAGGCGGAGCGCCGTGTGTCCACTACACCGAGTGGATCGCTTGCACTTGACTCCGCCCTTGGAGTAGGCGGCTATCCTCGCGGGCGTGTTGTCGAAATCTATGGACCGGAAAGCTCTGGTAAAACAACGGTTGCTCTTCACGCGATTGCAGAAGTACAGGCAAAAGGCGGACAAGCTGCTTTTATCGATGCTGAGCATGCGCTTGATCCGGTTTATGCACAGAAACTTGGCGTAAACATCGATGAGCTTCTTCTATCACAGCCGGATACAGGTGAGCAGGCACTTGAAATTGCAGAAGCTCTTGTACGCAGCGGCGCGATTGATATTATCGTAGTTGACTCGGTAGCTGCACTTGTACCAAAAGCGGAAATTGAAGGCGAAATGGGTGCGTCGCACGTCGGCTTGCAGGCACGTTTGATGTCGCAGGCGCTTCGTAAATTATCAGGTGCGATCAATAAATCAAACACGATCGCAATCTTTATCAACCAGATCCGTGAAAAAGTAGGAATTATGTTCGGAAACCCGGAAACAACTCCAGGCGGACGTGCGCTTAAATTCTACAGCTCTATTCGTCTTGAAGTAAGACGTGCAGAAGCGTTGAAACAAGGGAACGACATTGTCGGAAACAAAACAAAAATCAAAGTCGTGAAAAACAAAGTGGCGCCGCCGTTCCGTGTAGCCGAAGTAGATATTATGTACGGAGAAGGCATCTCGCGCGAAGGGGAAATCATCGACCTGGGTTCTGAAGAAGATATTGTGGAAAAAAGCGGCGCCTGGTATTCATACAATGGTGAACGTCTTGGACAGGGCCGTGAAAATGCGAAACAGTTCTTGAAAGAAAATCCAGATGTACGTCACGAGATTATGATGAAAATCCGTGAGCGTTATGGATTGGACAATGTTCAGGATCTTCCGCCGGCCGAAGAAGACAACGGAGCAGATACGTTGTTTGACGAAGAATAAGAGAAAAAGCAGGAGAGCGGGTCAGCCCGTTTTCCTGCTTTTTTGTTAGGCTCTTTCGAAATGAGGGGTTTCATGGAGAAAACCTTGACAATGAAATTTTACACCGATAAAATTAAACTTGTATATTTGACATTTTTTATCTTGAAAATGGAAATGTAGTGCTGTTTGTTTCATAACTTATGCGACAGCAGCCAACATGTGAAGCACATGACAATTATTTATAGCAAGAGGAGGTGAAATGATGGAACCCATTACAATCATCTCCATTTTGCTTGGCCTTATCATTGGTGTCGTTGTTGGCTATTTTGTAAGAAAATCAATTGCCGAATCAAAAATCGCAGGCGCGCGCAGCGTTGCTGACCAGATTGTTGAAGATGCAAAGCGGGAAGCGGAAGCGTCGAAAAAAGAAGCTCTTTTAGAGGCAAAAGATGAAATTCATAAATTGCGCACGGAAACAGAGCATGAACTCCGTGAAAGACGAAATGAATTGCAAAAACAGGAAAACCGCCTCCTTCAAAAAGAAGAAAACCTTGATCGAAAGGATGAATCCCTGAATAAACGGGAAGAAACTCTTGAAAACAAAGAGGCATCGTTAAACACAAGACAACAACATATTGAAGAGATGGACAGCAAAGTGGATGAGATGGTGAAAAAGCAGCAATCCGAGCTTGAGCGAATTTCCGCTCTGACACGTGAAGATGCACGCTCCATCATTTTAGAACGGACGGAACAGGAATTATCCCACGATATTGCAATCATGGTGAAAGAAAATGAACAACGTGCGAAGGAAGAATCCGATAAAAAAGCACGTGAAGTACTATCACTTGCCATCCAGCGCTGTGCAGCTGACCATGTGGCAGAAACGACCGTATCCGTCGTTTCACTGCCAAATGATGAAATGAAAGGGCGCATTATCGGGCGCGAGGGGCGGAATATCCGTACACTTGAAACGCTTACCGGTATCGATTTAATTATCGATGATACGCCTGAAGCGGTCATCCTTTCCGGCTTTGATCCAATTCGCCGTGAAACGGCCCGCATTGCGTTGGAGAAATTGGTGCAGGATGGACGTATTCATCCGGCGCGTATCGAGGAAATGGTCGATAAAGCCCGGCGTGAATTGGATGAGCATATTCGCGAAATTGGCGAACAAACTACATTTGATGTCGGCGTCCATGGATTGCATCCAGATCTCATCAAAATTCTTGGCCGCTTGAAATACCGGACAAGCTATGGGCAAAACGTACTGAAACACTCGATCGAAGTGGCTTATCTTTCCGGCTTACTGGCAGCGGAACTTGGCGAAGATGAAACACTTGCCCGCCGAGCAGGCCTGCTTCATGATATCGGTAAAGCAGTCGATCATGAAGTAGAAGGTAGTCACGTTGAAATCGGTGTAGAGCTTGGTCAAAAGTATAAAGAACATCCTGTTGTCATCAACAGCATTGCTTCTCACCACGGTGACACAGAGCCAACATCTGTTATTGCCGTTCTTGTTGCAGCAGCAGATGCCTTGTCTGCCGCACGACCGGGTGCACGAAGCGAAACACTTGAAAATTACATCCGTCGTTTGGAAAAACTGGAAGAAATTTCAGAATCATACGATGGTGTTGAAAAATCATTTGCTATTCAAGCCGGACGCGAAGTACGTATTATGGTGAAACCGGAGCAAATTGATGATTTGCAGGCTCACCGTCTTGCACGCGATATTCGCAAACGAATTGAAGGGGAGCTCGATTATCCGGGCCATATTAAAGTAACCGTTATTCGTGAAACGAGAGCAGTTGAATACGCAAAATAAGTGAAAGCGGTGTGCGAAAATCACACCGCTTTTCTTTTTTTAACAAGAAGAAAGAAGGAGAAATATGGATTTATTATTTGTTGGGGACGTTGTCGGCTCCCCGGGACGCGATATGGTAAGTGAGTACGTGCCGAAATTAAAGAAAAAGTACCGCCCGGCTATTACCATCATTAACGGTGAAAATGCAGCGGCGGGACGCGGCATCACAGAAAAAATTTATAAAACCTTTATGCAGGATGGTGCCAACGTCGTCACACTCGGCAACCATGCATGGGACAATCGGGATATATTTAATTTTATTGATGGGGCAAAATGGCTCGTCCGTCCGGCGAACTTTCCGGCATCCGTTCCAGGAAAAGGGATTGCTTATGTGCCGGCCGGTGAATTCGAAGTAGCAGTTATTAATTTACAAGGCCGCGTATTTATGAACGATCTGGACTGCCCGTTTCAAAAAGCAGATCAGCTTGTAGAAGAAGCAAGAAAGCGGACGCCGTTTATTTTTGTTGATTTTCATGCGGAAACCACAAGTGAGAAGCAGGCAATGGGCTGGTTTTTAGATGGACGGGTAACCGCTGTTGTCGGCACACACACACATGTACAGACAGCAGATAACCGGGTGCTGCCAGGCGGAACCGCTTATTTAACGGATGTAGGCATGACAGGGCCGTACGACGGGATTTTAGGCATGGAAAGAGAAACGATTATCCAAAAGTTTCAAAACCAGCTCCCGGCCCGATTCGAGGTGCCAAAAGAAGGACGCACCCAATTATCAGCATGTCTCATTCAAACAGACCGGAAAACAGGACGTGCCAAGTCGATAGAGCGTATTTTAATTAACGATGACCACCCTTTTCACGATTATTGATTCATAGCCCTTCTTCCTTTGAATATATATGAAAGACGAATGGAGGCTTTAGAAGGGGGATTAGGGAATGGATGTGTTAAAAGTATCATCAAAATCAAACCCGAATTCGGTCGCAGGTGCGCTGGCCGGAACCATGAGGGAAAAAGGCAGTGCAGAAATACAAGCCGTCGGAGCAGGCGCCTTGAACCAGGCGGTTAAAGCAGTCGCTATTGCGAGAGGATTTGTCGCACCCGGCGGCATCGATCTTATTTGTATCCCCGCTTTTACAAGTATTGTAATCGCGGGAGAAGCGCGAACGGCAATGAAATTAATTGTCCAATCCCGATAAGCATTCCAGCCATTTGGCTGGAATGCTTTTTTAAGTGGGGCCCTTTGAGACACCATAAAACACACAAAAAGACATTTTTTACGGATGAAGCATTCGTATAGTGATTTAAGTTTAAAAGTGATACACTAGAAGAAGCAGAAAAATGATGGGGTCATATTTAAAGGAGTGTTAGAAACAATGGCAGAGCAGCTTTCTTGGAAAGTGGGAGGACAGCAAGGGGAAGGAATTGAAAGTACAGGTGAAATTTTCTCAATGGCGTTAAACCGCCTTGGATACTACCTGTACGGATACCGCCACTTTTCATCCCGTATTAAAGGCGGACATACAAACAATAAAATTCGTGTCAGCACGAAAAAAGTAAGCTCGGTCGCAGATGACCTTGATATATTGGTGGCTTTTGACCAGGAAACGATTGATGTGAATTACCGCGAGCTTCATGCAAACGGGATTATTATTGCGGATACGAAATTTAAACCGGTCAAGCCGGATGACACAGAAGCTGGTTTTTATGCGGTTCCATTCACCGAAATCGCAACGGAGCTTGGCACCTCACTGATGAAAAATATGGTGGCTGTTGGTGCTACATGTGCCGTTATTAACCTCGACGTTTCTGTGTTTCTCGGAGTCGTAGAAGAGATTTTTGGCCGCAAAGGTGAAACGGTCGTTCAAAAAAATATGGAAGCTATACAGCAGGGCTATGCGTACATGAAAGAACAGCTTGACGGTGGGACAAGCGCTCTTCAGCTTCCTCCGGCAGATGGACAGAAGCGGATGTTTATGATCGGTAACGATGCGATAGCGCTTGGTGCGCTTGCAGCAGGTGTACGCTTAATGGCAGCTTATCCGATTACACCCGCCTCGGAAATTATGGAGTATTTAATTAAAAAATTACCGAAAGTCGGCGGCACTGTTATTCAAACGGAAGACGAAATTGCAGCTGCGACGATGGCAATCGGCGCTAACTACGGCGGTATCCGATCCTTTACGGCATCAGCCGGGCCGGGACTGTCTCTTATGATGGAAGCCATTGGCTTATCCGGCATGACGGAAACGCCGCTTGTCGTCGTTGATACACAGCGCGGCGGTCCGTCAACAGGACTTCCAACAAAGCAGGAGCAGTCTGATTTAATGGCAATGATTTACGGAACACACGGTGAAATTCCAAAAGTGGTAATCGCGCCGGGAACGGCAGAAGAAGGATTTTACGATACAGTAGAAGCGTTCAACATTGCTGAGGAGTATCAGGTGCCTGTAATTGTCCTGTCTGACCTGCAGCTTTCACTTGGCAAACACACGGTGGAGCCGCTGGATTATAGCCGGGTGAACATTCGCCGCGGCAAACTGGTAAAAGAGGGCATTGCACCGCGCGAAGATAAATCTTATTTTAAACGGTATGAAGTCACACAAGACGGTGTATCTCCACGGGTGATTCCGGGCGTTGTTGGCGGGATTCACCACGTAACCGGGGTTGAGCATGATGAAACAGGCAAGCCGTCCGAGTCGCCGGCTAACCGGAACGCACAAATGGACAAGCGTATGAGGAAACTCGAAAACCTTCCACATGTGTTCCCGAACCCTGTTTATAAAAATGCCAAGCATGCGGAAGCAGACCTTTTATTGATTGGTTTTAATTCTACCGGCGGTGCGATTGAAGAGGCGATGGAGCGTCTTGAAGCGGACGGCATCAAAGTAAACCATGCGCGCATCCGATTGATCCACCCGTTCCCGACAGAAGAAATTCTGCCGCTTATTGAGTCGGCAAAACAGGTCGCTGTTGTAGAAAACAACGCGACAGGCCAGCTGGCAAGTATCATTAAAATGAACGCCGGCTACCCCCATAAAATTAAAAGCATCTTGAAATATGACGGTAATCCATTCCAGCCGCATCATATTGTTGAGAGCAGCAAGGAGCTGATTTAATCATGGCAACAGCAACAACTGCAACATTTAAAGATTTCCGTAATAGTGTGAAGCCTAACTGGTGCCCCGGCTGTGGTGATTTCTCCGTGCAGGCGGCTATTCAGCGCGCGGCAGCCAATGTGGGGTTAACGCCCGAAAAACTAGCGGTTATTTCCGGGATCGGCTGCTCCGGCCGAATTTCCGGTTACATTAATTCATACGGACTTCATGGCATTCACGGCCGGGCGCTTCCGATTGCGCAAGGCGTGAAAATGGCCAATAAAGATTTGACAGTTATCGCATCCGGCGGTGACGGCGATGGATTTGCGATCGGAATGGGGCATACCATTCATGCGATGCGCCGCAACATCGATTTAACGTATATCGTTATGGACAACCAAATTTACGGATTAACAAAAGGCCAGACTTCTCCGCGTTCAGCGGCCGGCTTTAAAACAAAATCAACACCGCTTGGTGCGATTGAGCAGACATTGTCACCGATGCAACTGGCTGTTACAACAGGCGCTACGTTTGTGGCACAAAGCTTTTCAACGGATTTAAAAGATTTAACAGCGATCATTGAAGCGGGTATTAACCATAAAGGTTTTTCTATTATTAACGTGTTCAGCCCGTGTGTAACGTATAATAAAGTGAACACGTATGACTGGTTTAAAGAAAACTTAACAAAGCTTTCGACAATTGAAGGCTACGATCCGTCTGACCGCCAGGCTGCGATGAATACATTGATGCAGCACGACGACCTGGTAACAGGTATCATTTATCAGGATACAGAGCGTCCTTCTTACCAGGATCTCGTTGAAGGCTACGCGGGAACGCCGCTCACTGAAGCGGACCTGGACCTTGGAGAAGAAACATTTAAGAAGCTTGTTGAAGAATTTATGTAAGATCTATGGCGCAGAGAAGAAATCTCTGTGCTTTTTCTGTGCCTTGCTTGAGTGCGGTCTTTGAACGGTATATACTTAAGGAATGTGCACGATAGTTTGAAAGATCGGAAAGGGGATTCACCATGAACGAAGAACAACGAAAAAATAGCGAGCAGGCTCGTCCATCGGACAAAAAATCCGTTAAGGACTACAGCCAGTATTTCCAATCTGTTTACACGCCGCCTTCTTTAAAAGACGCTAAAAAGCGCGGAAAAGAAGAAGTAGCGTATCATAATGATTTTAAAATCGACGAGCGTTTTCAAGGGATGGGCAATGGCAAAAACTTTTATATCCGCACATACGGATGTCAAATGAATGCCCATGACACGGAAGTCATGGCGGGTATTTTTATGGCACTCGGCTACAATGCGGTGGAAACACCGGAAGAAGCAGATGTTATTTTACTGAATACATGTGCCATCCGTGAAAACGCAGAAAACAAAGTGTTTGGTGAGATCGGGTTCCTGAAACATTTAAAGCGGGATAACCCGAACCTGCTTCTCGGCGTATGCGGCTGTATGTCCCAGGAAGAATCCGTAGTAAGCAAAATTTTAAAATCGTATCATCATGTGGATATGATTTTCGGTACACACAACATTCACCGTCTGCCGGAAATCCTAAACGAAGCCTATATGTCCAAGGAAATGGTTATAGAAGTATGGTCTAAAGAAGGAGACGTAATCGAAAACCTTCCAAAAGTACGCCAGGGCAATGTAAAAGCCTGGGTAAACATTATGTACGGCTGTGACAAGTTCTGCACGTACTGTATCGTACCATATACACGCGGAAAAGAGCGGAGCCGCCGTCCGGAAGAAATTATCCAGGAGGTACGCCAGCTTGCGGCGCAGGGCTACCAGGAAGTGATGCTGCTTGGCCAAAACGTAAACGCCTATGGAAAAGACTTTGCCGATATGGAATACCGCCTGGGAGACTTGATGGATGAAATCCGTCAGATCGGCATTCCGCGTGTGCGCTTTACAACAAGCCATCCGCGTGATTTTGACGACCATTTAATCGAGGTGCTCGCTAAAGGCGGCAACTTGATGGACCATATCCATCTGCCGGTGCAAAGCGGTTCAACCGATATACTCAAAATCATGGCCCGTAAATACACACGCGAGCAGTTTTTAGAGCTTGTGCGTAAAATCAAAGCAGCGATGCCGGATGTAGCACTGACAACCGATATTATTGTCGGCTATCCGAATGAAACAGAAGAACAATTCGAAGAAACAATGTCGCTTTATCGTGAAGTCGGCTTTGAAATGGCGTATACGTACTTGTATTCACCGCGTGAAGGCACGCCGGCTGCAAAAATGGTTGATAATGTGCCGATGGACGTGAAAAAAGCGCGTTTGCAGCGGTTAAATGCACTTGTGAACGAACTGTCTAATGAGTCCATGAAGCAGTATAAAGGCCAAATCGTTGAAGTACTTATTGAAGGAGAAAGCAAGAAAAATCCGGATGTTCTTGCTGGCTACACATCTAAGAACAAGCTTGTAAACGTAAAAGCACCAAAATCGGCCATTGGAAAAATTATTCCGGTGCGTATTACGGAAACAAAATCATGGTCAATGGACGGGGAAGCGGTAGAAATCGAAAATATGGCCGAGGTGAACTAAAATGGAGAAAGCCATTTACACAAAAGACGAGATTATTGCCAAAGCAACAGAACTCGCCAATATGATTTCGGCTACAGAAGAAGTGGCGTTTTTTAAACAGGCAGAAGCCAAAATCCACGAAAACCAGAAGCTCCGTGAAAAAATGGCGGGTTTAAAAAGCCTGCAAAAGCAAGCTGTTAATTTCCAGCACTATAAAAAAACAGAAGCGCTGAAAACAACAGAAGAAAAAATCGCTAAAATTGAGCAGGAACTTGATGAAATGCCGATCGTGCAGCAATTCAAGCAGTCGCAGACAGACGTAAACGCCATTTTACAAATGGTTGCGACAGCCATCTCTAATAAAGTGACCGACAATATTATTACGGAAACAGGCGGCGACCTGCTTCGTGGTGAAACAGGTGCCCAGGTAAGAAACCGCCCGCCAGGGAGCTGCTCGTAAAAAACAATCCTGCCTTTTAGGCGGGATTTTTTTCAATCTTGGGCACCCGTCTCACTTTCTCTGCATACAATAGGAAGACCACATCAGAGGAGGGACAACAGATTGAGCCAATTCCGCGAGATCATCACAAAGTCCGTCGTTGCCAAAGGCCGGAAGTATACGCAGTCGCACCATGCTGTTCTGCCGCCGAATAAGCCGTCCGGCATTTTAGGATGCTGGATTATCAACCATGAGTACAAAGCGAAAAAAGCCGGCAATAAAGTAGAAGTATTTGGCACGTACGAAATCAATGTCTGGTATTCTTATCACAACCACACGAAAACGGCTGTTGTCACGGATAAAGTTGAATACAAAGACGTGTTGAAATTAACGTACCGGGATGATGAGTACGACGGAGATGACCATGTTTGGGTAAAAGTGCTGCAACAGCCAAATTGCCAGGAAGCCGTCATTTCTGACTGTGGTACGAAAATCAATGTGCAGGCGGAACGCGAATTGCTTGTAGAAGTCACAGGTGAGACAAAAGTCTGCGTGGCGTTTCATGACTACGAAGACGAATGGGATTGCGAGCGGGAAACAGCAGAAGAACACCATGACCACTAAATGAGCTGGCGGGGAACGAACCGTTTTCCCGCTTTTTTTTTCGTGTGCTATACTATCAGAAGAAGAAAGACAGAGAGGGATGCGACATGGCACAATATACTCCAATGATTCAGCAATATTTGCGTGTAAAGGCAGACTACCAAGATGCCTTTTTATTTTTTCGCCTCGGCGATTTTTACGAAATGTTTTTTGAGGATGCGTTAAATGCAAGTCAGATACTAGAAATCACTTTAACATCGCGGGACGGCGGCAGCGCTGACCGGATTCCGATGTGCGGCGTGCCCTATCATTCTGCCAAAGGGTACATAGAGCGGCTGGTCGCAGCAGGCCATAAAGTAGCCATCTGTGAGCAACGGGAAGATCCGAAGCAGGCAAAAGGCGTGATCAAACGGGAAGTTGTACAGGTCATTACGCCGGGGACCATGATGGAAGGGTCCGGCATTCAAGAAAAAGAAAATCATTACCTGGCTGTGTTCGAGCGTTCCGGCAATGACTATGCGATAGCGGCAGCGGATGTGACAACCGGCGAGTGTAAAACAGCTCTTTTTCCTTCGTTTGATGCGGCTCTTCATGAGCTGGCAGCTTACGGGGTAAAGGAAGTGATTACGGACGGTACGCTGGATGAGCCGGAAGCAAAGCAAATGCACGGCCGGCTTGGCGCGGTTCTTTCGGTAGAGGAAGCGGTAGAAGAAGAGGCATTCAGCCCTCTTTTGAGCCAGCTGACGCACGGACTGCTCCGCCAGGCCTCGGCCCGCTTGTATCATTACCTGCACCGGACACAAAAGCGCAGCCTGGATCACCTCCAGCCCGCGGAGCCGTATGAAATTCGCAATTATATGAATATCGATTACTTTTCAAAACGAAATCTAGAGCTGACAGAAACGATCCGTTCAAAAGGGAAAAAAGGCTCGCTTCTCTGGCTGCTCGATGAAACAAAAACCGCCATGGGCGGGCGTTTACTAAAGCAGTGGATTGACCGTCCGCTGCTCGATGAAAAAGAAATCGGACGCCGCCTGGAGGTTGTAGATACGTTTATCAAGGCTTTTTTTGAGCGGGAAGAGCTGCGTGAACAGCTGAAAGAAGTGTATGATTTAGAGCGGCTTGCCGGCCGGGTCGCTTTTGGCAGTGTAAATGCGCGTGATTTGGTTCAGTTGAAAAAATCACTTGGACAAATTCCTTTGCTTGTTCACGTATTAAAACAAATGAATGGAGCCGAGCTGGATAAGCTGGCTGATTCATTGGATCCGTGCGAGGAGCTTTTGGACGAGCTGGAGCAGGCACTTGTGGAAGAGCCTCCTGTCTCGGTAAAAGAAGGCGGCATGATCCGGGACGGGTTCCATGCTCAGCTCGATGAATACCGGGATGCTTCCCGCAACGGCAAGCAGTGGATCGCGGAACTCGAGCAGCAGGAACGTGCGAAAACAGGCATTAAATCGCTCAAAATCGGCTACAACCGCATTTTTGGCTACTATATTGAAGTAACGAAAGCCAATCTTGGCTTGCTTGAAGAAGGCCAGTATGAGCGCAAGCAGACGCTCGCCAATTGCGAACGCTTTGTCACGCCGGAACTGAAAGAAAAAGAAGCGCTTATTTTAGAAGCAAACGAAAAAATGGTGGAGCTTGAGTATGACCTGTTTTGCGAGCTACGCGAGCACGTGAAGAGTTTTATTCCGCGCCTGCAGCTCCTTGCCCGCATGGTGAGTGAAGTGGATGTGCTGCAATGCTTTGCGGCGGTAAGTGAGTCGCGCCGGTTTGTCCGCCCGGTGTTTTCAAAGGAAGGACGGATGTGGATTAAAGAAGGCCGCCATCCGGTTGTAGAAAAAGTAATGGACGCGCAAGGATTTGTGCCGAATGACTGCCATATGAAAGAAGGCCGGAACGTACTGCTGATTACCGGACCGAATATGTCCGGGAAAAGTACGTATATGCGCCAGACAGCGCTGATTGCCATTTTGGCGCAAATCGGCTGTTATGTACCGGCAGATGAAGCGGTGCTGCCGATTTTTGACCAGATATTCACCCGGATCGGTGCAGCGGACGATTTGGTGTCCGGACAAAGTACATTTATGGTTGAAATGCTTGAAGCGAAGCATGCGATCGTCAGCGCGACAAACCGTTCGCTCATTTTATTTGATGAAATTGGCCGCGGTACATCCACGTATGATGGGATGGCGCTTGCACAGGCGATGATTGAATATATTCATACAACAATTGGTGCGAAAACACTGTTTTCTACTCATTACCATGAGTTAACAGTGCTAGACCAATCTCTCGAGCATATGCAAAATGTTCACGTCACTGCAGCGGAACAGGCCGGAAAAGTCGTCTTTTTACACAAAGTGAAAGACGGCGCGGCCGATAAAAGCTACGGCATTCATGTAGCGGAGCTGGCCGGCCTGCCTGAAGCGGTGATTTCGCGGGCGTCAACACTTTTGCACTCTTTAGAAAATCGTGAGGAGCACGATGCGCCGGCTGCGGCTCACCAGGAAGGACAGCTTTCTTTCTTTGAGGAAGCGCCTGTTCCAGCTCCGGTTGAGAAGGAGCCAAAGCAATCCAAGGAAGATCCGTCTATTGTCGCCAAGCTGCTCAGCTATGACATTATGGAAATGACGCCGATGGAAGCAATGAATATATTATATGCTCTGCAAAAAGAAGCAAAAAAATGAGGTGAACATAAATGGGGATTATCCGCCAGCTTGACGAGTCATTATCCAATAAAATTGCGGCCGGTGAAGTGGTGGAGCGCCCGGCCTCAGTTGTGAAAGAACTAACCGAAAATGCGCTTGATGCCGGAAGCACGGTTGTTGAAATTGATGTGGAAGAAGCCGGTCTTGGGCTGATCCGAATTACCGACAACGGGTCCGGGATAGAGCCGGATGATGTAGAGCGGGCTTTTTACCGGCACGCTACAAGCAAAATAAAAGATGAAAATGACCTGTTCCGCATCCGCACACTCGGCTTTCGGGGCGAAGCGCTGCCGAGTATCGCCTCGGTATCTGATATAACGATGGCTACGTCTACAGGGAACGGCGCCGGTACGGAGATTGTTTTGTCCGGCGGCGCCATCCGGTCCAAGCGGCCGGGGCCTGCCCGTAAAGGAACGGAAATTATAGTTTCGAACCTGTTTTTTAATACGCCGGCCCGGCTGAAATACATGAAGAGCGTTCACACCGAGCTCGGCAATATTACCGACGGAGTCAACCGGATGGCTTTAAGCCGCCCGGATGTGTCGTTCCGTCTCCGCCATAATGGCCGTGAGCTATTAAAAACAAACGGAAACGGCGATGCAAGACAGGTACTTGCCGCTATTTACGGAACGTCTATTGCCAAGCAAATGATTCCGGTCGAAGCGCAGTCGCTCGATTTTCGGCTGTCCGGCTTCGTGTCGCTTCCGGAAGTGACACGTGCGTCGCGAAATTATATGTCGATGATTGTTAACGGACGGTTTATTAAAAACTTTAAGATCTCTAACGCTATTTTAGAAGGCTATCACACGTTTCTGCCGGTTGGACGCTATCCGATCGTGCTGTTAAATATTGAAATGGACCCATTGCTTGTTGATGTAAACGTGCACCCAGCGAAGCTGGAAGTGCGCTTTAGTAAAGAAGCGGAGCTTTGCGCACTGATTGCCTCCTCCATTAAAGAAGCGCTGCAAAAGGAAACGCTGATTCCAGATGCACTGCCTGTACTGAAAAAGCGTAAAGACTTTACAGAGCAGCCGGCCTTTCAATTTGATGCGCCGCCTCCTCCGCACAAACCGGCCATGCCGCCGGCGTCGGAAGTGGAAAAGCTGTACAAGCCTGAGTATTACGAGGAGACGGTAAAAGAAGTGCCGCCGCACACCGCGTTTTATCCAGCCGATCACGAAACGCCTGCCGAACCGGATCCGGTAAAAGAACTAAAGCAGGTAAAAGAGGAAGCACCAATTGTGCTTGCCGAACCGGCAGAGTCGAAAGAGCGCATGCCGATGCTGTATCCTATCGGCCAGATGCATGGCACGTATATTTTTGCCCAAAACGAAAACGGCTTGTATATGATCGACCAGCATGCCGCTCAAGAGCGGATTAAATATGAATACTTCCGGGAAAAAGTCGGACAAACGGAACCGGAGCTTCAAGAACTGCTTATTCCGCTCACGTTTGATTTTTCAGCGGACGAGTTTATGAAAATCGAAGAAAACCGGTCCGCACTTGAAGACGTCGGTGTATTTTTAGAGCCATTCGGCGACCGGTCGTACGTTGTCCGTGCGCATCCAGTCTGGTTTCCGAAAAATGAAGAGCGCGATGTGATCGAAGAAATGATTGAAGAAGTACTGGCGATGAAAAAACCGGATGTGAAAAAAATTCGCGAAGAAGCAGCGATTTTAATGAGCTGCAAAGGATCAATCAAAGCGAACCGCCATCTGCGGAATGATGAAATTGAGCAGCTGCTGGCCGATCTGCGACGCAGCGAAGACCCTTTTACGTGTCCGCATGGCCGGCCCATCACCATTCATCTGTCCAACTATGATATTGAAAAAATGTTCAAACGAATTATGTAAAGAGGTGGCACGATGTCTTTTAATGGACAAGTAATTCTGCCGGCAATCCGGTCAATGAAAGACTTTGAGAAAATGCTCTCCATGAAGTATGAATACGGTGTGTTTTTAGATCTGCACATCGGGCAGGTAAAAAGTGTGCTTGATCTTGCCCAGCAAAATGAGAAAAAGATGTTTGTTCACCTTGATTTAATAAACGGGCTTGCCGGTGATGATCATGGTGTGGAATTTATTGCCCGATACGCCAAGCCATACGGCATTATTTCTACAAAAGGAAGCGCCCTCGTCAAAGCAAGGCAAAAAGGGCTCGTGGCCACGCAACGGGCCTTTATTCTAGATTCGAATGCGGTCAACAGAAGCGTTCGGCTTGCACAAAAAGCGGAGCCGGACTTTATTGAAGTGCTGCCGGGTGTAGCGCCAAAGATTATCCAGCTGATCCGCCGTGAAACCGGAAAGCCGGTTTTTGCGGGCGGGCTGATCGAAACAAAAGAGGAAGTAGAAGCCGCTCTTTCGGCAGGTGCGTCTGCTGTAACCACATCAGATGTCGCCCTGTGGAAAGAATTTGCCGGGAGCTAAAAAGAAGCGCAGTCAATAAGGCTGCGCTTCAGACCGTAGACAAATAATATGGATGACCGTGCACATGAATGGGATGGACCGGCGTCCAGGCAGCTCCGCTTTCCATGGGGCAGGCGCTGAGCCCGACTTCGCCTAGCGCCTCCACCGGTCTCAGCTGACCGCTAGTCCCATAGGAGTCTGCGCCGCCCTTCCGCCGCCAAGTGGCTTGCAACAAGATGGTATAGAGCTCATAAGGTCATATCTTTCTATTTAAAAAAGAAGAAATGTCTATTCGGTCCTTTGATCTTCAACACCACTTATCGGCTCTCTTTTAAAAGCGAAAGACTTTGTCTACACATTGAAGCGCAGCCAAATAAGGCTGCGCTTTTTTAATTGGCACCGTAAAGGGCATAGTCGGGCAGCGGCAGCTCAAGCTGCAGAAGCGATTCTTCAATATGCGAGACGGCCCTTTTGAGAACTTCTACCCGTGCAAACTTTTTATCATTTCCTTCAATCACGAACCATGGTGCGTGAGCAAAATCTGTTTTCTCGAGCATTTCTTCGGCTGCTTCCACATACTGATCCCACTTTTTCCGGTTGCGCCAGTCTTCATCGGTAATTTTCCAGCGTTTTAAAGGGTTTTGCTGCCGTTCTTCAAAACGTCGCAGCTGCTCGTCCTTGGAAATGTGCACCCAAAACTTCATCATTATGTATCGTTCATCTGTTAATGATTTTTCAAATGCATTAATTTCATCGTACGCCCGCTTCCATTCGCAGTTGACGGCATAGCCTTCAATTCGCTCAACGAGTACACGGCCGTACCAGGAGCGATCGAAAATCCCAATTTGCCCATGCTGCGGAAGCTTGCGCCAGAACCGCTGCAGGTAATGGTAGCGCAGCTCATGCGGCTGGGGAGCAGAAATCGGATGAACCAATACGCCGCGCGGATCGAGCTGTTCATTCATCCGCTTGATTGCCCCGCCTTTACCGGCCGCATCCATGCCTTCAAATGCAATAATTAAGCCGATTTTTTCATGAAACAGCGTTTGCTGCAGGGCAAGAAGGCGCCGCTGGTATTTTTCCAGTTCGGCTTTATACACCTTTTTATCGGTGAACTGCTTGTCCTGCTTTAATTTTTCCAATTGGATTTTCATCTTCATTCCTCCTTTTCTTTCCCATACCCATTATCGCGCTTTTTCAACATTTTTTAAAAATATTTGACACCGCTTTCAGTTGGCGTTATCATAAACAGCAAGTTCATAAATTTGTGACCGAGAACATGGAGACTCACATTGACACCCTTCAAAGGGACCAGTGTGAGTTTTTTTGTTTTCTGCTTTAAACGTCCCGGGCATAAAAGGCGAAACAACGAGAAGAAGGGATGAAAACAGAATGACACCTTTTATGGGAGAGTTGATTGGAACGGCGATGCTCATTATTTTTGGAGCGGGTGTATGCGCTAACACAAGTTTAAAAAAATCATTTGCCAATGGAGGCGGGTGGATGGTGATCGCGTTTGGCTGGGGACTGGCCGTTACAATGGCTGTGTATGCGGTAGGTGGAGCCAGCGGGGCGCACTTGAACCCGGCGATTACGATTGCACTGACGATTACTGGTTCTTTTCCATGGACAGATGTTGTATCATATGTAACAGCTCAAATGATCGGTGCCATCATCGGCTCGGCGGTTGTGTTTCTGCACTTTCTGCCGCATTGGGAAGAAACGGACGACCCTGGCGCGAAGCTTGGTGTTTTTGCTACATCGCCGGCGGTTAACCGCCCGTATGCCAACGTAGTGAGTGAAGCGATTGGAACCTTTATTTTAGTGATTGGACTATTAACTATTGGAGCGAATAAGTTTACGGACGGATTGAATCCATTAATTGTCGGGTTTTTAATTATTGCCATTGGGCTGTCGCTGGGCGGTACAACGGGCTATGCGATCAACCCGGCCCGTGACCTGGGCCCGCGCATTGCGCATTTTCTACTTCCGATTGCCGGTAAAGGCGGTTCGAACTGGAAGTATGCCTGGGTTCCGGTAGTAGGGCCGGTTTTGGGCTCGGTACTGGCTGCCTTCTTTTATAAAGGATTTTTCCTGAATGAAGGAACAGGCGCATTTTTTATTACACTGGCACTGTCGGCTGTTTTTATTTTCATGATCAAGCTTGCTTCAGCGGGGACTGCTGTGCAAAGCTATACACATAAATAAGGGGGATTTTGGAATGGAAAAGTACATTATGTCAATTGATCAAGGAACAACCAGCTCACGGGCGATTTTGTTTAATAAAGCAGGAGAAATCGTTCATTCTGCACAAAAAGAATTTAAGCAGTATTTCCCGAATCCAGGCTGGGTGGAGCATGATGCAAATGAAATTTGGGCATCCGTTTTATCCTGTATCGCAACGGTGTTAAGTGAAGTGGATATTCATGCCGACCAAATCGAAGCGATCGGCATTACCAACCAGCGTGAAACAGCAGTCGTCTGGGACAAAGAAACCGGCCGTCCCATTTATCACGCCATCGTCTGGCAGTCGCGCCAGACGGCAGATATCTGCGCGGATATTAAAGCGAAAGGCCATGAACAGACATTCCGTGATAAAACAGGGCTTTTGGTTGACCCTTATTTTTCCGGAACGAAAGTAAAATGGCTTTTGAATCACGTAGAAGGAGCACGCGAGCGGGCGGAAAGAGGCGAACTATTATTCGGTACGATCGATACGTGGCTGATTTGGAAGCTGACAGGCGGAAAAGCGCACGTGACCGATTATTCAAATGCGGCGCGGACGCTGATGTTTAACATTCATACGCTGGAATGGGACGAGGAACTGCTCGAGATTTTAACGGTGCCAAAGCAGCTGCTGCCGGACGTTCGTCCTTCTTCGGAAGTATATGGAAAAACGGCGCCGTTTCACTTTTTTGGACAGGAAATTCCGGTTGCCGGTGCTGCAGGAGACCAGCAGGCAGCGCTCTTCGGACAAGCATGCTTCGAGAAAGGCATGGCGAAAAATACATACGGCACCGGCTGCTTTATGCTTATGAATACTGGTGAAACAGCCGTGAAATCAGAGCATGGTCTGCTGACAACGATTGCCTGGGGTGTTGACGGAAAAGTAGAATACGCGCTTGAAGGAAGTATTTTTGTAGCTGGTTCTGCGATTCAGTGGCTACGTGATGGCATGCGGATGATCAAAACAGCGGCAGACAGTGAGAAATATGCGGAGCGGGTAGAGTCCACCGATGGCGTTTATGTGGTACCGGCTTTTGTGGGACTGGGTACGCCATACTGGGAAAGTGATGTACGAGGAGCCGTGTTTGGTGTTACACGCGGAACGGAGAAAGAGCATTTTATTCGTGCGGTGCTCGAATCTCTTGCGTATCAAACGAGAGATGTGCTTGAAGCGATGGAAGCGGACTCCGACATTTCGCTGAAAACGCTCCGTGTAGACGGCGGCGCCGTCATGAATGCTTTTTTAATGCAGTTTCAAAGCGATATGCTGAATGTGCCGGTTGAACGTACTCAAATCAATGAAACGACAGCGCTTGGGTCGGCTTACCTAGCCGGTCTTGCAGTTGGCTTTTGGAACGACCGGTCGGAAATCGCGCAAAACTGGCAGGTAGCCCGCACATTTGAGCCGGAAATGACGGAAGAGGTCCGTGAAACATTATACGCAGGCTGGAAAAAAGCGATAAAGGCTGCTATTGCGTTTCAATAACAGCAATGGTACAATAAATATAAGTTAATACATTGTCCGGAGAAACGGGAGAGACCTGAAAGCAAGACAGCATCGCTGTTTTGTTCTTTCAGGTCTCTTTTTGTTTATCCAGGGGTAAAAAGAAACAACCAACACTAAGGGGATGACAAAATGAAGTTCACTAATCACCAGCGGTCAGAAGCGATACAGACATTGCAAAACGGGCAGTATGACATTCTCGTAATTGGCGGTGGCATCACCGGCGCCGGCATTGCCCTTGATGCTTCCATGCGCGGCATGAAAACCGCTTTAATTGATATGCAGGATTTCGCGGCAGGTACATCGAGCCGTTCCACCAAGCTTGTGCACGGCGGTCTTCGCTACTTAAAACAATTTGAAGTGAAAATGGTGGCAGAGGTCGGCAAAGAACGGGCGATCGTATATGAAAACGGCCCGCATGTAACCACGCCGGAATGGATGCTGCTTCCGTTTCACGCAGGCGGTACATTCGGCCCGCTTTCCACGTCTCTCGGTCTCCGCGTTTATGATTTTTTAGCAGGTGTCAAGCGGTCAGAGCGCCGGAAAATGTTTTCGGCTTCAGAAACGCTGAAGCAGGAACCGCTTGTAAAGCGTGAAGGCTTAAAAGGCGGCGGTTACTATGTCGAGTACCGGACAGACGATGCACGCCTGACACTTGAAGTGATGAAGCGGGCAGCCGAAAAAGGGGCACACTGCCTGAACTATGTGAAAGCGGAAGGCTTTACATATGAGGACGGCAAAGTAACCGGCGTTCAAGCTATTGATCAATTAACCGGCCAAGCGCTGACTATTACGGCCGCCAAAGTGATTAACGCTTCCGGCCCATGGGTAGATGAAATGCGTAAAAAAGACGGAAGTGAAAACGGCAAGCACCTCCGCCTGACAAAAGGCGTTCATATTGTTATCGATCAGTCCGTTTTTCCGCTTCAGCAGGCTGTTTACTTTGATACGCCGGACAAACGGATGGTGTTTGCGATTCCGCGTGACGGCAAAACGTATGTCGGTACAACTGATACATTCTACAACACCGATCCGATCCGCCCAGATATTACAGCGGAAGACCGCGCTTACCTGCTTGATGCAATCCGGTTTATGTTTCCTTCCGTAAAGGCAGGCGAAGCCGATATTGAATCGTCCTGGTCGGGTGTCCGCCCGCTTATTTACGAAGAGGGCAAAGACCCGTCTGAAATTTCCCGTAAAGATGAAATCTGGGAAACTGAATCCGGCCTGCTGACGATCGCTGGCGGGAAATTGACGGGCTACCGAAAAATGGCCGAAACCATTGTGGACCTGGTTGCCAAGCGGCTGAAGGAGGAACGGGGCGTTCTTTACAGCCCATCCGAAACGAAGCACCTGCCGATCTCAGGCGGTGATGTGGGCGGCTCGGCGAACTTCCAGGCGTTTGTACAATCGAAAACAGCAGCCGGTGCAGCCAAAGGCTTTACTCAAAAGGATGCAGAAAAAATTGCCCGTATGTACGGGTCCAATGCGGAAAAAGTATTTGCCTACAAGGAAGACAGTGAACTGCCGGACTTGTTACATGCCCAGCTCATGTATGCAATTGAGGAAGAAATGGCGTATACGCCGGCAGACTTTTTCATCCGCCGTACAGGGGCCCTGCTGTTTGATATCCAAACTGTCCTTATGTACAAAGAGCAGGTGATAAACAAAATGGCCCGGCTGTTCGGCTGGTCAGAAGAAGAAAGGGCCAAACATGCCACAGAGCTTCAAAAAGAGATCGATGCCTGTTCGTAAGGGTCCGTATCCGCTATAATAAGGATACTTATCCATAAAAGGCTGTGAAAAACGTGACAAAAAACAAAGTCGCTGTCGTGATTGGCCCGACAGCATCCGGAAAAACCGATTTAAGTATTCACCTGGCCAAACAATTCGACGGTGAGGTGATCAGCGGGGATTCCATGCAGATTTACCGGAGGCTTTCCGTCGGAACCGCAAAAGTAACAGAAGAAGAAATGGACGGGGTCCCGCATCATTTAATTGATATTAAAAATGTAGATGAACCTTTTTCTGCTGCCGAGTTTCAGCAGCTCGCCCGCGAAAAAATCGCGGATATCAACGCGCGGGGCCGGCTGCCCATCATATGCGGCGGCACGGGTCTTTACATTCAATCTGTTTTATACGACTACCAATTTGCCCGTGAAGAGACAGACGGCACCGTTCGGGCAGCTCTTGAAGCAGAAGCGGACAGAGTAGGGCCACAAGCGCTCCATGATGAGTTGAAGCAGGTGGACCCTGTAACAGCTGCCACGTTTCATCCGAACAATGTGCGCAGGACGATCCGGGCGCTTGAAATTTACCGGACAACAGGCGAGCCGCCATCCCAGCGGCCAAGTGCCGAAGCACCAACAGAAAAATACGAAAGTGCCATGATTGGGCTGACGATGGACCGAGATGTGCTGTATAACCGAATCAACCGCCGGGTAGATTTGATGGTCGAGCAGGGCTTATTGGAAGAAGCAGAATGGCTGTACCGCCAGCAGCTGTCCGATGTGCCGGCTGTTCAGGCGATTGGCTACAAAGAGCTGTTTCCGTTTTTGCGCGGTGAGCAGACGCTTGAAGAAGCGCTCGATGTGCTCAAGCAAAATTCACGCAGGTACGCCAAACGCCAGCTTACCTGGTTTCGCAATAAAATGGAGATTGACTGGTTTGATGTAACGGATGAAGCTGCACGAAAAGAAAAAAAACAACAAATTTGCTCGCTGCTGGCAGGAAAGCTGAATCTAAGGTAGAATTAGTAATAATGGATTCAGAGAGAAAGAGGAGGAACCAAGCATGAAACAGCCAATTAACATTCAAGACCAATTTCTAAACCAGCTGCGCAAAGAAAATACGATGGTTACCGTATTTTTACTGAATGGATTTCAGCTGCGCGGGCTGATTAAAGGATTTGATAACTTTACCGTTCTGGTAGAAACCGATGGGAAACAGCAGCTTGTGTTTAAACATGCCATTTCGACATTTGCTCCTCAGCGCAGCGTCAATTTGAATTTCGAAGAACAATAAGAGAAGACTCCAGAGATCCGCCTAGGGCGGGTCTTTTTTTTGTGCGCCTGCATATCTTTTCTTATAAAGGAGGGGCGCAGCATGAAGCAGACAAACAAGGAAGGCCGTATTCATGTCGTCCTCAACCCAAAAGAAAAGCCGGCGCCGCTTGCTGACGGCTGGCCGGAGCATCCGGAACACGGGGTGCTTCGCAAGATTGAAGAAGAAATGGATACGTTAATTGGCCTGAGCGGCCTCAAAATACTCATACGGGAGCTGTATGCAGCAGCCTATATCAGCAAAAAGCGCATCGAAGCCGGCATCGATACGCGCGGGCAAATGCTGCATATGCTGTTTACCGGAAACCCGGGCACCGGAAAAACAACCGCTGCGCGGCTGTTTGCTTCGATGTTTAAGCGGATCGGACTGCTGGAAAAAGGTCATTTTATTGAAGCTGAGCGGGCGGACCTGGTCGGGGAATATATCGGTCATACGGCACAAAAAACACGCGATCTCGTTAAAAAAGCGCTTGGCGGCGTGCTGTTTATTGATGAAGCCTACTCTCTGGCGCGGGGCGGAGAAAAAGACTTTGGCAAAGAAGCGATTGATACGCTTGTGAAACAAATGGAGGATCATCAAAACAGCTTTATTTTAATACTGGCCGGCTATCCACGGGAAATGGCGCACTTTTTGTCGATGAATCCGGGGCTTCAGTCAAGATTTCCAATTGTTCACCACTTTCCGGATTATACAACGGAGGAGCTGCTTCAAATCGCGGATGTGATCGCCAGAGAAAAAAATTATGAAATCGACCGGGAAGGCCGGGCTGTCCTTCAGGCGATGATTGAACAGGAAAAACGGCGGGCGGGGTTTCGTTTCGCAAACGGGAGGAATGTGCGGACGCTCATTGAAAAAGCGGCCCGGCGCCAGGCGATCCGGCTGATGAAGCAGACCGCCCATTCAAAAAAAGAGCTGAAAACATTGAAAGGGGAAGATTTTCAATTGTCACAATAAAAAAACATATGTTAGAATGTCCAAAAGGATGATGAAGATGAAAAAAAAGCCTGTGAAGGAAAGAATCATTGAAACCGCTTTAGTAATGTTTGAAAAACACGGCTACCACGGAGTGACCATCGACCAGATTGTAGATGAGTGCGGAACGTCAAAAGGCGGATTTTATCACAATTTCCGCTCAAAAGATGAGCTGCTGTACCATATTCATGACGTGTTTATTTCGTATCTGCTTAATAAAGCCAAAGAATCGTACGAAAAAGAAACAGACCCTGTTTCACGAATGTGCGGAATCATTACTTCGTTTACAAAAATCTTTGATTTGTATAAGCCGCATATTACGGTATTCTACCAGGAAAGTACGTATTTAAAAGGAGATTTTGAAAAGCAGATTAACGAAAAACGTGACCAGTACCGCCAGCTGCTTCTCCAGATTATCCGTGAAGGACAGGAGAATGGCGATTTCCGTCCAGAAGTGCCGGCTGAAATTTCCACCATGGCGATTATGGGAATGATCAACTGGATGTACAAATGGTTTAAAAAAGAAGGCGAATTATCGATTGAAGATATCGCCCGTATTTTTAATGATATGATGCTGCATTCCCTGTTGACCGAAAGCGCCATGAAAGCCGGGAAAGGAGATCAATTCCTGCTAAAGAAAGAATCCGTTCAGTAAACGGGTTCTTTTTTGCACAAAAAAAGCCCGTCTGAGACGGGCTCTTACAGTTTAACCGTACGTTTTGGCAGATGCCAGCCGTATTTGTAAGAAAGAATACGCAGCACCGTAATAAACAGAAATAAAATAATAAGCTGCGCCGGCGTCTCTGCACCGCCAAGGGCAATAATCAAGCCGGCAAGCGCCGCCCAGACGCCATATACTTCATCGCGAAGCAGCGCAGGCTTTCGCTGTGCCAGCACATCTCGTACAAGCCCACCGCCGCTTCCAGTCAGTACAGCTGCCACAACAACAGCACTGAGCGGATGATTCATGCCGGCTGCATATAATGCGCCCTGCACAGCGAAAGCAGCGAGGCCGATCGCATCAAAAAAATTCCCCCATACCGGCCAGTGGCGGAGCAGATTTTGTGGAAACAAAATGACCGCCGTAATGGAAAGAGCTGCGATCGTAAAAAATTCTCCCTGCTCCCACAGCGCGGAAACCGGAACGCCGATCAATAAATTCCGGATGGCACCGCCCCCAAACGCGGTAATCATCCCTAAAATATATATGCCAAACAAATCATACTCTTCTTCCATTGCCACAATTGCCCCTGAAATCGCAAACGCAATCGTGCCAAGGATCGTAAAAACATCCCATGTAAGCTCCATTCCGAACCTTCCTTCATTCAAAATGATTAATGTTCGGCTTCTATTATAAACCATTCTTTTAATTCACATCTACTTTTTCTTTCAAGAAATTCGGTATTTTGCTATGATGAAAAAAGCGAATAAGAAAGTAGGAACACAATAATGACCAGCATATTTGATTTACTGAAAAACGGCGCTGCCATCGGCGAAAAAGCGGCAGAGGCAGAGGCGAAAATTGCCGGTACTCACCGGCAGATTGACGAGCGGGCGGAGTTCAATCAATTTCGTGTACTCAAAAGCTTTCAATCGAATCAAGTAAGTGATTTTCACTTTACCCCATCTACCGGCTATGGTTATGATGACGCGGGAAGGGAAACACTTGAAAAAGTATACGCAGACGTATTCGGCGGTGAAAATGCCCTTGTGCGTCCACAAATTATTTCAGGTACGCACGCGATCACCATTTCACTGTTCGGCATTTTGCGTCCCGGCGATGAATTGCTTTATATTACCGGAAAACCATACGATACATTAGATGAAATTATCGGCATAAACGGACCATCCAATGGTTCACTTCGTGAATTTGGTATTTCCTATCGGCATGTAGATCTGGATGAAAACGGCCGGCCGGACTTTGACCGTATCCGCGCCAGTATCAACGAACGGACGAAGATGATTGCGATCCAGCGTTCAAAAGGCTATGCCGTGCGGCCGTCTTTTACGATAGAAGACATTCGAGAAATGGTTTCGTTTGTGAAAGAAACCAAGCCCGATGCTGTCGTGTTTGTAGACAACTGCTACGGGGAATTTGTGGAGCAGGAAGAGCCGCTGCATGCCGGCGCTGATTTGATGGCCGGCTCCCTCATTAAAAACCCGGGCGGCGGCATTGCTAAAACCGGCGGCTACATTGTTGGCAAAAAGGAATATGTGGAAAGCTGTTCGTACCGCATGACCTCACCGGGCATCGGAGCGGAAGCAGGCGCCAGCCTTTACAGCCTTCAGGAAATGTACCAGGGGCTGTTTCTCGCTCCGCATGTAGTGGCGGAAAGCTTAAAAGGCGCTGTGTTTACAGCAGCAATGCTTGAAGGCTTTGGCATGAATACCACACCGGCATGGAACGAGCCACGCACAGATTTAATTCAAGCGGTAGAGTTTGGTGACCGCGATAAAATGGTCGCTTTTTGCCAGGCAATTCAGTTTGCCTCGCCTGTAAACTCGCATGTAACCCCGCAGCCTGCTTATATGCCGGGCTATGAGGATGACGTAATTATGGCGGCAGGCACATTCGTACAGGGTGCCAGCATCGAACTGACCGCAGACGGGCCGCTGCGTCCGCCATATGCGGCATACGTACAGGGCGGACTTACGTATGCGCATGTAAAAATCGCGGTGGCAAGCGCGATTGACTATTTAATGGAAACAGAAAAAATCTGACAACCTATGAGTCAACAAATGAATGAAGTGTGACAAAACGTTACACCGAGTTGACAAATGATCTTACATGATTTATAGTAAAGGTATCAGATCAGATAAGAAAAAGGAGGGGGATAATATGAGCAGCCAAATACGCCGGACGATGCCGCTTTTTCCAATGGGAACCGTCATGAAATTAACGGATTTAACCGCAAGGCAGATTCGCTATTATGAGCAGCATCAATTAATTACCCCGGATCGTTCTGATGGAAACCGGCGTCTCTATTCATTGAACGATATTGACCGCCTCTTAGAAGTGAAAGATCTTCTGGACCAGGGCATCAATATGGCCGGGATTAAAAAAATCCTGCTTAAAGACGGATCGCAGGAGCTCGAATTAGAAACAAGAGATAGTGGCCAAAAACCGAAAAAAGAGTTCACGGATGAAGAACTTCGCAAGCTGCTTCGCAAAGAACTGATCAATGCTGGGCGCTTCAACCGTTCTTCTGGAATGGACCGGCGGTTTTTTCACTAATCTTTTGCATACAAGGTTTACATATTTGAGGAGGAATGGATACAAATGGGTAAGTACACACGTGAAGACATTCAGCGCTTAGCGAAAGAACAAGACGTAAGATACATTCGTCTTCAGTTCACAGACATTCTTGGCACAATCAAAAACGTAGAAATTCCAGTGAGCCAGCTTGACAAAGCGCTTGATAACAAAATGATGTTCGATGGATCTTCAATCGAAGGTTTTGTGCGTATTGAAGAATCTGACATGCAGCTTTATCCAGACCTTGACACTTGGGTTGTATTCCCTTGGACTGCTGAAAAAGGTAAAGTAGCGCGTCTTATCTGTGATATCTACACTCCAGAAGGCGAGCCGTTCGCAGGCGATCCGCGTGCAAACTTAAAACGTGTTTTAAAAGAAATGGAAGAGCTTGGCTTCACAGACTTCAATCTTGGGCCTGAGCCGGAATTCTTCTTGTTCAAATTGGACGAAAAAGGTGAACCAACTCTTGAGCTAAATGATAACGGTGGATATTTCGACCTTGCGCCAACAGACCTTGGTGAAAACTGCCGCCGCGACATCGTACTTGAGCTTGAAGAAATGGGCTTTGAAATCGAAGCATCTCACCACGAAGTAGCACCAGGACAGCACGAAATCGACTTTAAATATGCGGATGCCGTTACAGCTTGTGACAACATTCAAACATTTAAACTTGTTGTTAAAACAATTGCCCGCAAGCACGGCTTGCACGCGACATTCATGCCAAAACCATTGTTCGGTGTAAACGGCTCTGGTATGCACATGAACTTGTCTCTATTCAAAGACGGCAAAAACGCGTTCTTTGATGAAAGCGGCGAATTGAAACTAAGCGAAACAGCTTACCAATTTATCGCAGGTACAGTGAAAAACGCAGAAGCGTTCACAGCGATCTGTAACCCAACAGTTAACTCTTACAAACGCCTTGTACCAGGTTACGAAGCTCCTTGCTACGTTGCATGGTCAGCACAAAACCGCAGCCCGCTTATCCGTATCCCGGCATCACGCGGCATGAGCACACGTGTAGAAGTACGTTCTGTTGACCCATCAGCGAACCCGTACCTTGCAATGGCTGTGCTTCTAAAAGCAGGTCTTGACGGTATTAAAAACAAAATGCCAGCTCCAGCTCCAGTAGACCGCAACATCTACGCAATGGACAAAGAAGAGCGCGAAGCAGAAGGCGTACGCGACCTTCCAGCGACACTAGCAGCAGCTCTTGAAGTGTTGAAGCAAAACGACACAATCAAAGACGCGCTAGGCGAGCACATTCTTGAGCATTTCATCGAAGCAAAAGAAATTGAATGGGATATGTTCCGCACTCAAGTACACCCATGGGAGCGCGAACAGTACATGTCAATGTACTAAAATGGACAACCCCTTGAGCCGTATGGCTTCAAGGGGTTTTTCTTGTTTTGGTCAAAAGCTATTTTTATAGTTTATTTTAGCTAATGACCAAAATCGGACCAAAATTATTTTAAAAACCGATTTGCGTACTTCTCAAACTCCTTAATTGTCTCCTTATTTAACCGGTCACTAATATGTGAATACACATCGGCTGTAACGGCCATGCTTCCGTGTCCAAGGCGTTCCTGGATATATTTCATGCTGGCGCCTGACTCGAGCAGCATAACAGCATGCGTGTGACGCAGTGAATGGATTGGCAGTTGTGGAAGGCCGGCTTTCTTTAAAGTGCGTGAGAAAGCATTAAATAAAGTTGATTTTGGCAAGAAGTCACCATTATTCCGGCAAAAAACTAAATTGTAATCATGACGGTACAAATCATTTAACATCAATTTATTTTTATTTTGCCACTTTAAATGATCTTTTAATTCGCTACATAAAGAAGGACCCATAATAATTGTTCTTGATGAACTAAAGGTCTTGGTGTCTCCAAAAAGTTCTTCTTCATCATTAGCTTGAAAATCCAGCGATCTTGTAATAGAAATTTTCCCCTCGTTTAAATCAACATCAGACCATTGAAGAGCAGCAGCTTCTCCTTTTCTCATTCCTGTCTCGATTAATACTTTAAAGAACATATAGTAAATATAATTATCTTCATAGGCCGTTTTCAGAAACAAAGTAATATTTTCGGGAGAAAGGTATTTTAATTCCTTTCTTTGTGGCTCGCGTTGCTTTGGTATAGTGGCACCAATACATGGATTGCTTTTGAGCTTTTGAAGAACAACAGCCTTTTGCATAGCATTAAACATGGTTCCGTGAATGATCTCAATAGTGCGTTTGCTGTAGTTTTGGTCAGCTAATTGGTTCAAAAACTTCTGATACATAAAAGGCTTTATATCTTGCAAGTTCAAATTTTTAAAGTGGGGTAGAAGATGCTTTTCAACATTTCTCTCATGTAGAATATATGTATTTTTGCGTACTGTGCCTTTTTTGTACTCGAGTAGCCAGCTTCTTAGGAAGGAAGAGAGAGATAAAGGTTGACGATTAATTTCAAAACCCTCCTCGATCTCAACTTCTACTAAAGATGCTGCAGCTTGAGCTTCTTTTTTTGAACGAAAACCGCCTTTAGATTTTATTTTGTATTCCTGATCAAAGGGGTCCTTATAAGAAATACGGTACTCCCATGATTTTCCGCGTTTTCGAAATGAAGCCATGTGAACGATCTCCCTTCTGGTACGTTGTTTTGAGTGTAACGATAATACAATACTTGATCGATATCTGTCCTAGGACAAAGCATGACTAAAATGGTTGTTGAGAGTAAATAAGAAAGTAAGTTTTGTACTATTTCTCAACTAAGTTATCTTTTTGAGAATATATGTTCTTTTTGGGGTTAAAAAAAATAGCGATGAAACCACTGATTAAATCGAGCTGCAGCAAACCAGGGCATCACATTAAATTTCTCAGAAATAATGGGAATAGCTTCTTGTAAGGAAGAGGGAAGTTCAATCTTTTCAAGCATGAATCCTGGTACGCAGAAATAAGCTGCAAAGTGCTCAGCCTGCCATTCTTGCATCATACGTAAACCATCAGGCAACAGAGTTTGATTGCCAGCATGGCGCAATATGTGAGCTAATTCATGGGCAAATTCTTGCCATTGAACAGGGAGAGGTACTTGTTTGTTAATTAAGATCATCACGAATCCTGCATCATAAACGCTTTTACTGGGTGTATCAATGTAATCAATAAGAATGCCAAGTCTACGAGAGATTAACTCCATGTCGATTTGTTCGGGATGTTCAATATTCATGTTTCTATAAAGTGCTTCAACAAACTCTTCAAGGTGTGTTTTTGTATAGCTCATGCGACCGCCTCTTTTCCAATTTACAAATATGGGAATATACGTTTGGTTAATAGTATATAATACATTCTAGTAAAATAAAAGCGAATAAGGTTATTTTTTGTAAATACTCTTTCATTTTTGGAAAAACTATTACAAATTAACAGGTGGGAGGTTATAATCAAGATAATACATAGAGGAGGAAACCATTTTGAAGAAACCCTTTGCTTTACTATCAAGTGCTATCTTTGCGCTTGGCATCGCTGCTCCATTTGCGGAAGCAGCTTCGTTTAAAGACGTGCCAGAGAGCTACAGATTCCAGGAAGAAATTGATTTTCTGTCAGATCTAGGGATCATTAGTGGTTTTCCAGATGGGCGGTTTGCACCGGACAACCAGGTAACCCGTGCCCAGGCTGCGATTATGATTGGACGGACTCTTGAGCTTGATGGTACCAAACGACCGACGCCATTCATGGATGTAGGTATTAATACGGCAGCGTCAGGGTATATCACGGCGGCCGTTGAAGAGGGCATTATTTCAGGATTTCCGGATGGCACATTTAAACCGGATCAGACCGTCACACGTGGTCAGCTTGCAATTTTGTTGACACGTGCATTTGAACTGGAGAATTCAGCACCGGTGACATTCAAAGATGTTTCACAAAGCAGTGCTGCGTATCCTTACATTGGCAAAATCATCGCGGCAAATATTACTGCAGGCTATCCAGATAATACATACCGACCAGACACAGCTGTGACACGCGGCCAATTTGCAGCTTTTATGTCGAGAGCATTAGACATTATGCCGGGTATCAAACTGCCTGATTTCCATGTAGATTTTCTTAATGTAGGACAAGGAGACGCAATTCTGCTGACGTTCCCAGAAGGGAAAAAGATGCTGATCGATGCAGCGCGCGGGGATACGGCCATTTCAACAGCATTGACTGATTTAGGCGTTTCTTCTATTGATACGTTTGTCGCAACCCATCCGGATGCCGATCATATCGGTGGTGCGGATTACGTCATTAAAAACTACGGCGTGAAAAATGTTATTGATTCTGGCCAGGATCATACAACGGAAACCTACCTTGACTACCTTGCGGCTATCCAAGCATCTGGGGCTTCTTTTAAGATGGCTAAAGAAGGACAAGATATTTCTCTCGATGAAAGAATATCGGTAGAAGTTCTGCACGTTGACAGCGATGCTGCAGATCTAAATGACGGTTCTATTGTACTTATGGTCAGCTATGGTGACATTGAGTATCTATTAACTGGAGATGCCGGTATTGAAGTGGAAGAAGAGCTGATTGAGCAGTATGATTTAGATGCGGAAGTATTGAAAGTGTCACACCACGGCTCGGATACAGGTACTTCACAGGCATTTGTTGACGCGGTGGATCCGTTAGATGCGATTTTATCGTATGGTGAAGGCAATCAATATGGCCATCCTACATCAAACGTTGTGAATCGCTTAACGGCTGCGGGTGCTGATATATGGCATACGCCTGAAGGTAACATTGAAACCTGGACTGATGGCCAGTATGTGTATTTTAGCCAGGACGATGAAGGTACTGTTATTTTGCCGGAACCGGCTCCAGAACCAACGCCTGAACCTGAACCAACACCAGAACCACCAGTTCAAACAGGTTTCACCAACTGCACCGAATTACGTGAAGTGTATCCGGACGGTGTGAAACGTGGCCATCCAGCTTATCAAGACAAAATGGATCGTGATCAAGATGGATGGGCGTGTGAAAGATGAAGCCTGGCATCTACACTGTTGATTCGATCGAAAAAGGGCTAGTAAAATTGCTATTACGTAAGGATGAATTGGTTGAAGAAGTTGTATCGGCTGAGCAACTGGCCACTGAACTGCAAGAAGGCGATATTTTGAAGGTCGAATTGCTGGATGGCAGTGTACAGGCTGAAGTGTTAAAAGAAGAAACAGAAAGTATAAAAGAGCAGGCACACCGTTTAAAAGAAGAGCTGCTAAAACGAAATAAATAAATGAATGTAAAAACACCGGATCACTTTAATTAGTGTCCGGTGTTTTTATTTTAATCCACGTCTCTTCAATACTTCCCATATTTGTCTTATTTCTTCAAGTTGATCTTCTGGTGCTTCTTTCATTTCACGAAAGAACAGTCCTGTTTCTGGATCATTAAAAAATTCGAGCATTTCGCGTTCCTCATCACTTAAGTTTGATTCTTTGTTTGAAATTTTTTCTTTTCCTGTAATTAAGTAATCAATCGTTACATTGTAAAACTCAGCGAATTTTTGAAGTATATCATAATCAGGTTTTCTTTCACTGCGCTCATACATACCAATTGTACTCTCACTTAATCCAAATTTTTTGCCAAATTCTTTTTGTGAGAGCCTTGGTGTATTAGTCAATCGAAGTTCTTTTAAACGATCTCCTAATTGTTTCATAAAGCATCACCCTTTCTCAATAATAACACATAACGTGTTACCAATTTAACTTTATTTATATTAAAACTTTAAAAACAACACGATATGTGTTGACAACACGTATTGTGCGGGTGTATATTTGATTTACAAACAGCACGCATTGTGCGGATAGGGTGGTGAATATGAACGCAAAAGTAATTGGTGAAAAGCTTTTAAAATTAAGAGGCAACAATTCAAGAGATAAAGTTGCCTTAGATTTGGAAATTAGCATTAGCGCTCTCCAAATGTATGAGAATGGCAAACGTATCCCAAGAGATGAAATCAAGGTTAAAATTGCAGGATACTACGGCGTCACAGTTCAAGAGCTTTTTTTTGAAGATAAACAACACAAAACGTGCGGTATCAAAAAGGAAGTCAGCTAGGAAAGGAAGGTGATCAAGAATAGAGGCGCTTCACGGCCTCGCCTTCCACAAACGGCGAATTTTTTTCATAAGACAAGCTTACTGGAACAGATGTACATCCATAATCTGAAACTTAGTACAAAAGGAGGGATAACATGCAAAATCTAATTTCTGTTTCTGTGGATCAGGAAGCATTGTTGGCAATCTACCGTGAAGAAGTCCAAAAGAAGCTCGAGGAAACCAGTAAAGATTTGATTCTGTGGGATACAAAAGAATTATCGCGCCGTACATGTATGAACTTGAACACCATGCAGAAGTACTTCTTTTTCGACGAACGCTTTCCAAAATACTTAATCGGTAACAAGTGGTACTTCCCAGCGAAAGAAGCGGAAGCGTTTCTTATCACTTGGTTTGAGGAGCAGCGTTCAAAGAAGAAAAGGGGGAACCATGCATGAGCATTGGAAAGAAAATTACAGAAGCAAGAGGGCGAACAGGCGATTCACAAAAGTCGTTAGCCGAAGAAGTATTTATGTCGCAAGAATCCATATCTAAATACGAAAATGGCAGCCGGCGGTTTCCAAAGAATATGCATAAGCCGGTTGCCGAAGCACTTGATGATGAACAGTTTTATTTCGAAGTGTGGGAAGAGACCACAGGGTTTGTGAGCATTCCTTATTTTGACGGGGCTTATATAGATCGCAAGGCATCTTCCATGGTGTATCTGGTCAAAAGCGAAACAAGTGAAGCGCTCCTTCATGTAGAGCAGATGACATGGTTTAAGCCGGCTAATCAACGTGATGAATCTGAAAAAGAAGCAGTTGAGAGAACGATTTTAGAATTGCTCGATGCAGCTGCTTCAATGGTGAATTTAGTTGCGGAGCTTTGCAAGGAGAACCACTTATCAATGAAAGCCATCTTCCGACAGTGGCGGGTTAGTCTCAAGGCAAGGAAGTACGAAGCATGAAAAAGAAGGACAAGCCAAGGAAGCGGCGTCAGCCATATTCAAGGATTAAGAAAATGGTTATTCGATTAAATCAAAAAAACATTCCAGTGAAAGCGGTGAAACGTTATGTATTGGATATTTGATGCGGCGCAAACAATCCTTTTAACAATCATGGGAATCAGTATTTGGTTAATGGCCTGGGTGACACGGCCTGTGTGGGATCGATATAAAAAAGAGCAAAAAAATAACGCCCGCTGATAAAAATATCGGAGCGAACGTTACTTATGTATGGGTACATCATACCACGTTGTTAATCGATATGCACTAAGTATTTGTCGATAAATGTCGAAAAATTTTCGTCTCACATAATTTCGCACCCTATCAATAAAACATCATCCAACAGAAAGAAGGTAAACGAAATGGATCATCCACTTATACAGCAAATTGAACGGACAGGTTTTCCAGAGCATTTTCAAGAGCGTGAATCTGACTATCCAATAGAAGACATTTTTGGTGATGAGATTATGAGCAACGATATTTATTTCGTTATGAAAGATGGCTCAGTTGTATTGGAACAAAATCTTGCTGAATATGCAGTCCAGTATTTAGACGCATCCGAAAAACAAGCGGAAGCATGAAAAAGACTCCTGTTGGAGCAGGAGTCGACTGTTTAAAAATATTTCGTTAAGAACATTCTACTGTACTTCAAAAAATCAATCAAGGGAGTGAAGAATTTGGCAAAGAACATGGGTGCCATTTCAACAGTTGATCTATCCCGCCATGACTGGCTTATGGCAAGACGCAATGGCATTGGTGGCAGTGATTGTGCTGCCATTGCTGGTGTCAATAAGTACAGCTCACCGATGAAAGTATATCTGGAGAAAACGAATCAAATTGAATCGGAAGAGATTTTTACGGTGAACGATCAGGGCGGATTTGAAGACGGAAGTGAAGCTGCTTATTTCGGGGTCTTAAACGAAGACTTAGTTGCCCAAGAGTTTTCCCGTCGTACTGGATTAAAAGTTCGCCGGCGGAACGCGATCTTAAAACATCCTGAGCATGATTTTATCTACGCGAATGTGGACCGGTTGATTGCTGGCAAAAAAGAGGGACTTGAATGTAAAACAGCTTCTGAGTTTTTAAAAGGAGAATGGGAAGGCGATGAAATCCCAGCGTCTTATTTGCTGCAGTGCCAGCATTACATGGCAGTAACCGGATATGAGGCTTGGTGGATTGCAGTCCTGATTGGCGGCAATAAATTTATCCATAAACGAATTGAGAGAGATAAAGAGCTGATTGATTACCTCATCAATATTGAAAAAGAGTTTTGGGAAAATCATGTCTTGACCAATAACCCACCGCCATTTGATGGAACAGCTGCTTCAAGCGACCTGCTTAAAGCTCTTTATCCGCAGCATGAACCAGGAACTTCTATCAATTTGACGACCGATCTACAGGTCTACATTGACTCATATAAAGCGCTGGAAGCAGACAAAAAAGAGATTGAACTTAAAATGGCTGAATGCCAAAACATCTTGAAAGATGCCATGAAAGAGAACGAAACAGCTTTTATCGGTGATCAAAAGATTACATGGAAAGCTCAGTTTTCAAACCGAATTGATTCTGCCCGGCTCAAGAAAGAAAAACCGGAAATTTACGAAGAATACGTCAAACAAAGCATTTCCCGTCCTTTCAAAATTAAATAATTGGAGGTTTTACTGTGGCGACAAATAACACTATGAAAAATGAGTTAGCTAAGAAACAGCAGAACGCACCGTCTAAACAGGTAGCGCCAGAACAGCAGCTGAATGGCTTATTAAAACGAATGGGTCCTGAAATTCAAAGGGCTCTTCCAAAACATATGGATGCTGATCGAATGGCACGTATTGCTTTAACTGCAGTCCGGACTACACCTAAACTTCTTGAGTGTGATCAAATGTCATTCCTTGCAGCACTTATGCAGTCAGCTCAGCTGGGCGTTGAACCAAATACAGGACTTGGCCAGGCTTATTTGATTCCGTATGGCAAGCAGGTACAATTTCAGCTTTCCTATAAAGGACTTATCGATCTAGCAGTGCGAAGTGGTCAGTACAAAGCGATCTACGCACACGAGGTGTATAAGAACGACGAATTAACTTTTGAATATGGTCTGTATAAGGATTTAAAACATATTCCGGCGAGTGTTCCAGAAGGAGAACCAATTGGCTATTACGCAGTGTATCACTTACAGAATGGCGGTTTTGATTTTGTTTACTGGACGCGTGAACGCATTGATCAGCATGCCAAGAAGTTTAGCCAGGCTGTTCAGAAAGGGTGGACAAGCCCTTGGAAAACTAACTATGACGCGATGGCAAAGAAGACTGTTTTGAAGGAAGTTTTAAAGTATGCTCCAAAATCGATTGAATTTCAAAAGACAGTTGAAGCTGATTCAACTATTAAGAAAGAAATTGCTCCAGATATGAGTGAAGTAATCGATGTGCAGCCTGAGCTAATTGAGCTGCCGGAAGAACACCAGGAGACACAGCTTGAACAGCCTGAGAAGAAAGAAGGAAAAAAGCCGTCAGCAAAGGATATTGATTTTGACTCGATTGATATAGCAGAAGAAGACCTTCCATTCGGTAAGTAGTAATGGAATACAAAATGGTGATACCGAGTTTTATAAGGCAGATGAGCAAAGACAACGATGAATATATCCGATGGGTGAGAGGCTACTTTAAGTCTTCTCATCCTCATCTAAAGCTTCTGCGCATTGAAAAACAGGCAGTACTGGTTAAGAAAGAACACTAAGGCGGTGATTTGGTGCCAGACAGTTATCCGTTTCCAATGTACTCCGGTTTGTTGGAGCCAGAACATTACAAAAAGATCGGTTCAGCATTGTGGCTATTTCTCTGGTGTGTCAGTTCAACAACAAAAGAAGTCGAGCGAGACGGGGTGAACTGGGGCATCGTGCTAGGAAACAAGCCGTTGAAGAAGAAAGACATTGCGCCAATTTTCGGAGTTAGCGAAAAGACAGTAGAGCGCTGGATCAATGACCTGGAGAAATACGAGTATATCAAAACTACCCGTGCTCCTCATGGATTAATTTTTTCAGTAAGAAATTCGAAGAAGTACATTAATAAGCCAGACATATCTGTCGCATCAGAAAAAAGTGATACGACAGATATGTCGGTTCATTCACTCAGTGATGAGACAAAAATGTCTGATCAGTCGGATAGTGATACGACATATTTGTCCAAGAGAAGCGACAAAAGTGTCGCATCTAATAAAGATATTACAGGGATAAACAAAAATACTAATACTACTAAAGAATCTGACCCTGTCGATTTAATCGCTGAACGGTTTGCAGATTTGAAAACAGCCCAGCAAGGCAAAGTAAGTTTTCCGAGCATTGAAGATTATCAAGAAATCGCCCAGATAGTCGTCCACGGAGTGTCGGTCTCCCGAACTATCGAATTTCTTGAGCAATGCTTTGCGGATTATAAAAAGCGTAAGCCAAACGGCAAGATTACCAGTTTTAAATATTGCAAGGACTATATCCTTGATCACCATCAAGCCTTAGAAGCAAAAGAGGCTGCCAAAATTTTAGCGAAACGGAGGATACCAGACGATGGCAAGAAAACTAGCGGACATCATGGCCGAACTTCACCAAAGAGGGATTCCCTCACCGGCGGCAAAACCGGTTGGCTTGGCAGAAAAAAAGGTTAATTGCTTAAAGTGTGAAGACCAGCTGATGATCAATTACCGTGTTCATAAAGATGCTGAATGGACTGAAAACCCTGACACCGGAAAGCTGACTCCAGATCCGAACCGAATGGTGCTTGAATTCGATTTTCTTGCAATGAGGGTATGCGGACCGGAAGAAGCAAATCAGTGGCAGCAAAAACATTCTGTACGGTGTGACTGTGTGAAGAAGGTGCGTCTGCATCGGCTGATGAAATCCAGTGACATTACGGACGAATTCAAACAACTTGGCTTCCAAAATTTCAGAACGGACGGCAAAGCTGCGATTGTTGCTGACATGAAAGAATGTGCCATGGATTACTACAAAGAATTCGATAAAATCCGTGGCGGGCGAGCTAACAGCATGGCGCTCCTCGGACAGCCTGGCAGCGGAAAAACACACCTGCTGATGGCGATATCGAATAACTTGCTCATTAAGAAAGGCATTTCAGTTCACTACTTTCCTTACGTGGAAGGCTTTAATGACCTGAAAGAAGATTTTGAGCAGATAGCACCCAAGCTAGACCGAATGAAAAAAGCAGATGTGCTGTTTATTGATGATCTGTTTAAGCCGGTAGGCCGGGGAACAAATCGTAAGCCTCGGGCAACCGAGTGGCAGATCGAGCAAATGTATGCAGTAATCAACTACCGATACCTAAACCATCTGCCAATCCTGGTTTCATCCGAACTGGATGTTGATCAGCTTGATGAAGTGGATGAGGCGCTTGGCTCCCGAATTTATGAAATGTGCCAAGATTTCACGGTTGTGATCGAAGGGAATCGACTGGAATTAAATCATCGTTTGGAGGGATTAAAGGGTGTCTGAACAAAACAATTCAATCATTTTACAAAGCAGTGATTCGCGTCAGGTGGCATATAAAGGAGCTGGAATGTATACGTTTCAGCCGCAGCCTGGGCGAAAGCCGCTCACGGATGAAGAATGGCAGGCCAGAAGGGTGGCATTTGATAAGCGCATTGAAGAAGCCCGCAAACGACTTAAAGAAGAGAAAGCAGGAGGTGATGCTGCGTGAACAGACACCAAGTATGCCAGCTACTAGTCAATCACCATCGAGAAAAGGGCAAGGAAATGGGTGTAGTTGAAATGATCATTGCTTGCGGGGAAACAGAACCAGCACAAATCCTGGACGGGCATCGGATGTTCAGCCGATATCTGGATAACCTAAGGATGGAAATCCGAGGCAAATAATCTAGAAAGGAAAATTGTTATGAAACCAATTGAAGGATATGAAAACTTAACCGATGCCGAGCGCAGATTATTTATTCAAGCACATCAAAAGCATTTATTATCTTTATCAAGCAAAGAACGTGAACAGTATGGACTTGGAAGCATCGCTGAAGTGAAAGCTAGTTCTCAGCAGGACGTCATTGAGGTTCGTTTCTTAAATGGAGAGCATCGGAAATTTACAGTTAAAGGTATCTTGCACTAATTAAAACATAGTTAACATTGTGCAAAATTCATTAAATTATCGAAAAGAATTAATAAATAGTATTTGGGTGGATTAAAAAACAAAAGCCCTTAGCGAAAGGGCTCTTGGTTAGTCTTCTCTATATTTATAGGCGCCATAAGACGCTCCCAGCTTGCTCTCAATGTAGTCTTGTGGGTTTGCTGTGAAAATCCCCTTATCCCTGACAGCTTGAATTACAACATCATTATACATGTTTGCAACTCGGCACAGCCCATCAATTATATCGTAAAGCTCTTGATTGTCGTATGTTTGAGCAACGGACCATTCTTGAATTTCATGTAGTTTTTCTCTTACATCATAAAGAGCTTCTAATTCGAATTTTTCATTAAACATTTGATGCACCTCCAAGTTGTTGTACTAACCTAATCCTATTGTTTAGAGGATTAGATTATTACAGGAATGAAGCAAAAACTTGAAGAAGCTCTTTCATTTTAGAAAGTTAATCAAAATAAAACGACTAGTTTAAAAGAATTAAGGTCGAGAATTGGAGTGAACAATTAATGGCATATCGTGGAGCAGTAATAGTTCAGCAATGGACACCAGAGGAAGTACAAGCTTATTGTGCTGAAAAGTTTGGGTCAAAGCGACCGGCTTATGTGAAGATAGCAGAACAAGAGGATGCTCTTCGATTTTCAAAAAGTAGTGAGCGAAAAAGGAATGATCTCTGTCTGACGCGGCCAAACAAGCAGCAGTACGAGCGTTATCTTAAACAGGGTTTAACGGAAAAAAACATTATTAATCGATATCCTCATTTACCGTCTGGTTGGCTGGAGGAAGCGAAAAGGCGGTGGGGATTTGCATAAAAAAACCCCCGGGGTACGCCCGGGTTTAGAGTTAGCATAGCGAACTGAGGTGCCTGCTTGGAGTAAGCATTGATAAAGTGTATTTCATCAGAAGAAAAAATATGCGTAATAGAAATTGAAAACAAAAAAGCAGCCAGGCGGGAACCTGACTGCAGGGAGGATTTTTTCTTGTGAAGAAGAATAGAAACTCCTTTTATACAAGGAATTTCTATTTCAATAACTAGAATTTAAGAAGTAATTCGATATCTTTTTCCATATCAATTGGGTCAGTAGTTGCTTCGTAACGCTTAAGGACAGTTCCTTTTTTATCAATTAGAAATTTAGTAAAGTTCCATCTAACCGCATCGCCAAAGAGGTATTCTGGATGTTTCTCTTTCAATAAAGGGATTAAGACTTTTGCAACTGGATGAGATTCATTAAAACCTTCAAATGGTTTTTTAGAAGCAAGATACTCAAATAGCGGATGAGCACCCTCATCACGCACATTTACTTTCTGGAACATTGGAAAAGATACACCATAACGCAGGGTACAGAACGATTGAACTTTATCATTATTATCAGGCTCTTGCCCTGCAAACTGATTGCATGGGAAACCCAAAATAACAAAATCTTTTTCTTTGTAGCGATCGTACAGGCGCTGTAAATCCTCGTATTGAAATGTAAAGCCACATTGACTGGCTGTGTTAACAATCAATACTACTTTATCCCTGTACTTTTCTAAGCTGATTTCCTGTCCGTTCATTGCCTTTGCTGAAAAGTCATAAATACTCATATGTTTTCCTCCGTTGTAAGCGTAATGCATTGAATAGGTTTTTGTTACTAAGGACTATAATACTATTGCAAGGGGTGAACAGGCAATCAAATGGTGGGCCTTATATAAAAAAACAGCCAGAAAAACTTTGGCTGCGTGATCTTGCATATAGGGTTATGTATAACAAGAGACTTTCCGATTGTGAAGCTGAACATGAATAATCAATTTATTTAACTCTTCACTGCAAAATAATGCTTCTTCGCTGGAGAGCCCATAGGATCGAATAGCGTTATTTAGTAATTCACGAACTCTTTCTATCTCTAGTAACAAATAATCAATACTTTCTTTATCTTTGCTCATACTGTTAACCCTTTTCCTTTCTGTTATAAAGGTATATATACCCAAGCGAAAGGGAAGGAAACTGTATTTTTATAAATAAAAAAAAGCCAAAAAATTATCGACTTTAGAGTAGATCATCTATTTTGAAGTTGATATTGAAGAATCAGCTCATCTAACTGTTCACTATAGTGCAGCGTTTCTTGGCTGCCAAGGCCATATTGCTGTCCCGCTGTAATCATTAGATGGCGAAGGTTATTAATACGTGCAAGTAAGTCACAAAAAGCGCCTTGGGTATAATTCATGACGTTCCTCCTGAGTTTATAGTAACCATCTTTAGGGATATTATAGAATATTTATATATAAAAGGGAATAACTATTTGTCGAAAAATGTATTTTTTATAAAAATAAAAAGCCGAGAACAAGTCCCCGGCCTTTAAAGTATTACTCGCACTTCTATTTTAACAGACTGGGGGCTTCTACGGCATGAAAATTAATCAAGAAATGTTGACAGCAGAAATAAGCTTAATGGAAAATGCAGTATATATAATAATCGATGGCCAGCCAACAAAAATAACAGCTAAATCTTTTGGGGAGGATACAATTGTTTGGCAAAATGGAAAAGTTTTAGATGTGATTAGAAGTGAAAGAGTTCGAATTTCTCAAAAGAGAACAATATAAAAAGATAAAGAACAAATCTTATCTTGATAATCAAACGCTCTATAGTAAATATGAAAAAACAAAGGAACTGAGATGTGAAGTGGAAAAAGAAACTTTTGAAAATGTACTAGTCGATCCCGAAGACGAGTCTTTTTGTTATCTGTTTGGAAAAAAAGATTGTCATAAGCTTGTCAGTGGTACATGTACATTTGATTTAACGCCCGAAGAGTATGAAAAACGGTTAAATTTGAAAACAGATGTGGATACGGAAAAAGTAGATTATTGTCGGGTATTACTCCGGATAATGAAAAGTGATAATTATTTAACGAGCTCTTTGTCAATTGAAGCGACAAGGAAAAAGTGTGGTCATATTCAATTTGATGATGGGCAGCATCGTTCCTGTATTGCAAAGAAAAAAGCTTTTAATACATTGCTTTTTGATAAGCTTACAATTGATGAAGAAAAAGATTGTTTTTTCTGCCGCGGCAAAGAAGACTATATCACTTACGAAAAATTGCATAAACAATAAAACCTTACGGAAAAACCGAGGGCATTAAATGAACGCACAAGCGGCGTTTGTTTAGTGTCCTTTTTTATTTGTCTAATAACAAGAAATGGGGAATGAACATGCGAACACTCATTTATGAATACAAACAGTCGCTAAGAGCTCTCAAGGAAATGAAAGCAGCCATCGAATCCAAGTCAGAATTGTTAGAGCAGGATCTCCAGGATAAGACGCTCATTAACAGCATGATCACCGAAATGGAGTTTGCGATTCAATGGATGGCGTCCGGCCGGAATCCTGATGCAAGACGCGGGGCAGATCGGACAGGCGTTTATACGTTAGATCCAAAAATAATTGAAGTTGTAGTGCCAAATAAAGTGACTAGTGAAGAGAGAAAGCTAACAGAGGAGGAAAAATGGCTGCTGGATGATATGTTGGCTGATCTAACGGCAAGGGAAAGAGATGTATTTACATTGGTTAAAGCTGAAAGATTAACGTTTGAGTATACAGCGGAGTTGCTGGGACTTACAAAATCATCTGTCCAGACGTACCTGAAACGGGCAGAACGGAAAATTGAAGATAGAAAAAACAGCAGCCTTTTTTTGTTTGTTAAGAAGTGAAATTTAGTTGTGTCGAAATTTGCCGAAAGAAAAATATAGGTAATTAGACCTTTTTGTTAGATAATAATATATGGCTATTTTTTAGAGGTTTTTGGCAAGGCATGTATTAATAAAGGGAGGGAAACTCTTAAATGGAACCAGAAATTAAAGTGGAACTCAAGTTGTTGAAAAATGAAGTTTATTTTATGTTGGATATTTTAGGGGTTGCTAAGTCTGACTTTAAAGAAGCTGATGATAAATATAAAGTTTTTGTTAATAAGAAAAATTTTGATAACCAAGCCAAGTTGACAGCTCATTTGAACTTTCCAAAAAGAAGTGCTGAGGGATCAATAAATAAACTTATGGCTTATAACTTCTTCCGAGTAATAAAGCGTGAGAATGATAAGTATGATTTTCGCTATTATGTAACTGTCGACCGGAATAGAATAAAAAAAGAAGTACATAGAACAGTTTTGGATATCGTTGATATTGATATTTCTATTATATATACAGTACCTAATACATTTTATTATGAAAAAATTATATTAAACCTTCCAAGGGTAAAATGGAGAGTCGAAGAAGAAGCTATCCGGAAAAGAGAAAAAGCTAAAAAGTTGGAAAGAGAAAAGGCAAGAGAAAAGGCTATAAAAGAGAAGTTATGGGAGAATAAAAGAAAGGCTGAGCTTGCATCAGTTGAAAGAGCAGGTCAGCTAATAGCTAGAGAAAAAGAATTAGCTCAGTTAAAAAAATCAGCTCAGTTAAAAGCATTAAAGGAGTTCCAAAGAAGTGCTGAGGAAGCTCGTAGAAAGAAGCTCTTACCACCATTAAGAAGCAGAAAAGAAATAAAAGAAGCAAGTCGCATAGCAAGGAAAAAAGCGTTAATGGATAACGACTTGAAAAGCTCTGAAGGGCGGGCAGTTAAGAAAAACGATACTGTCTATTACTCAAAAATTAGAAACGCTAAAGATACTTCTTTTAAGCGGTGTAATAATTGTTTGAACCTAAATAGAAAAAATATGTGTGCAAAACATAAAGTAGAAGTGTCTCCGAACAATGTATGTGATAAATTCTATGCTCCTAAAACTTATTTAGGTGGTGCATTCTCGCCTAGATAAGTTAGAACTAAAGTATCCTTTCTTTAAGGGGTGCTTTTTCTTTTTTACTTTATAAATTTCGAAAAAGGTACCCATTTTTGGGACAGTTTGGTGCAATAGTAAAGTTGTTGTAGGTCTTTTTGCACAAAATAAAAGGAGGGTTAAATAGTGAATCAAGATTGGGTAGCAGATCAATCCCAAACGACTCATCACAAAACGGCAATTTATTTATTTCCTTTAGTAGTTTTTCTGGGTTATTTACACCCTATTCTTTTCAGTATTGGTTTGATAATATTCTTTCTTGTAACTTCATTTAAGTTGTTAAAATCCATGCTTTTTTGGATGCTTATTTTGGGAGGAATTTCAGCTGTTTTGCCCTTTCTGGCTCCTGTTATTTTCATAATAATGGTTGTGCTATTTATTAAAAGGATTGGGTATGTAGTAAGCAACTGGAGGCCCTTCGTGGCAGGTCTACTTTTATATGGAGTTTCGGGAGGGTTAATTGGAAGATCCACCTACCTACATACATATAGCCTCCTATCGCCAAGTATAGTTATCGAAGGAGTTATAATTAGCGTTCTTAGTTTTGTTTGTCTTCGATTGCTATTACGTTGGCTTTATCAATTCAACTATACAAGTTATGCAGCACTAGGGATTATGGGAAGTGTCCCTGTTATAATTATTGCATTTGTTTTACCGTTCCTAAAATTACACATTGGTGGCGACTTCTTCTCTGCTGAAACAACTGTAGAAACAAAACCAGTTAGCGGCGAGGCGTATACAGAAACAAAAATAGGAACTGGAGAAGTAGTAGCGACAAGAACGGTTATACCTACCGAACAACCTCTTGTTCATGTAAATGATCATGTGCGAACAGTACCAGATGGGGAGCCGACAAATAACTTATCGTACGACGGCTCGGATAAGAAAGCACCAAATCAAGAGTTAGTATCTGTAAAAGAGCATGTGCGAACAGCACCAGATGGGGATCCAACAAACAACTTATCATATGATGGTCCAGATAAAAGAGCGCCAAACGAAGAATTGATATTGGTAAAAGAGCATGTACGAACTGTACCGGATGGGGATGTAACAAACAATTTATCTTATGATGGTTCAAATAAAGAAATGCTAAATGATGAATTGATACTCGTAGAAGAGCATGTGCGAACAGTACCAGATAGCGATCCAACAAATAATTTATTTTACAATGGGAAAATGAATGAACCTCAAGTTCATAATGAATTCGCTGATCAGTCTGAATCAACAGGTGAAAAAACAACAAGAGAAAAAATTGTTGAAAACGTTGAGGCTCTTGTCCCTGGCCAAACAGCTGTTGACCAATTGTTGAGAGAATTAAAGAAACAGGAAGATGGGACAAGTAACGCGTAAAGTTCTATATTATTCTTAAAGTACATTTTCAAATTTTGAAGGAAAGATGAAGTGAAATTATACGCTTTCTAACTAATTTTGTCGTGCAGATGCCGTATATATGAGAGAGCAAAAAAAACAAACCCTGCCAGTTAGTTGGCAGGGTTAAAATTATTTCTTTTTAACAAGCTTAATCAGTTCGTAAGAGGTTTCTCCTTTGTATACAGATTTTATAAGACCAACGTTTAGAGCATAATAATCTGTGTAACCATCCTGTGATTTTGCAGTAACTACATTCTTGAAAGTCCCCGCTCGTGTCTTTAAAGTACCATTAAGAGCGGTTATTTTCCATTTTCTTTCGGTCTCAATATCAGTCCATTCTTTTCCGGCTTTTAAAGGATAAACAAGTTCAGTCAAAAATTCTGAATCATACCATCCGGCGTACAAGCCTCGGTTATCTTCTCTATATACGTATATTTGCCCGGAAGATGTCCATTTATCCCAGCCCTCTTCAGTTCCTATAAACCGTTCTGTATAACGCTGGCCGCCACTTTCATATGTATAAAGCTTTGTTTTATCTCTTAAATAACTATACATTCTTAGATATTTAGACGAAACATAGGCTTTTTTGTTATTATATCTAATTTCAGACCATCCACTTTTTGTTTGTGAATACACGGTTACTTGAGCATTGTTTTTTAGTGAACCAACACTTTTATAGTTAGTACCTGGACCGCTTCGTACGTTTAGAGTACCACTGCTAATACTAACCCAGCCATTCTTTGTTGATGCAGCCTTACTTTCTGGAATTTGGAATGCCAATACTGCTGAAATAATTAGAACAAAGGCTAATAAAACTTTGTTCACTATTTTTATGGACATGTAAATACCTCCTGCCTTTTATGGGTCAATCATACTACGTTGGTAAATACATGTAAATATAAGAATAGAAATAAAACCCCATCAGAGACGGGGTTAAACAATCTTCTTCATGCCGCAATGTCGGCACTCGCGAAGAAATATCATATTTTTAATAGAGCTTTTAAACTGAGCATTATCGCAGTTATCGCAGCGTCCGCTTTTAATATCTGGATATTCACGAATATTATATGTGACACTCAAATCGATTTCCTGTTTCGTTTCCATGCTGCACACTCCTTTGAAGTTACTTGAACATAATAGCAGATTTTATGTCGAGTGGAGGGCAGGAAAATAAAGGTTCTTATCGAAAGGTTTTGTTAGAGGGGAGTGGTAAGGTGAGCAATGTCGATGGGTTAATTTTGTTTAATGACAGAATTACTGATCTATTTGAAAGTATGGAGAAACAAGATGGGTTCCGTTCATCAGAAGGATGGTTGAACGGGATAATGTACGATCTTTATTCGAAAACAAAAAGAGCTTTTCAAACAAGCAACGTTATACTCAATTCGGATATACCAAATAATTATATTGAAGTGTTGCCGCAATTAAGAATAATATTGGAATCATATCTTCATAGTAATTATATTAGGCTAAATAAGAGCGATGGAGATAGAGTGGAGCAAGAGTATAAGGATCATCTTGCGTATCAACAATGGAGACTTGGGAGAACCCTGAATGAACTGAAAGAAGAGTCGCCGAAAGAAATACATGATTATGATGAGTATATTCAGTCTTTCTTTGAAGACAAGCCTAAAAGAAATAGAGTTCAGCATCTCGAAAGCATAAAGGATTTATCTAAAAAAACATATCAATTTGAACTATATGCGGAAGTGTATACAATGTTAAGCGGTTATGTTCATTATAACCCGCAGACTAGACACTCTTATGGAGTGGCTAAAGATAATGAGACATTTAGTTACAGTAAATTTGAATATAACGAAGCGCTAGATATTCGTATCAGAAAATATGTTTTAGATTTTACAATAAGTGTCATAAGAAACATGACAGTTTATTTTGGGTTGAAAGAATTCATGCGAGGTGATTTCTTCCAAGTGGATAATGACTGGCGTTTCATAGTAAGTCGAGTCATATAAATCGGCATCCTCCAAGGGTGCTATTTTTTATGCCCAAATACACAAAGCGATTAGCGTAAGGAGCAGAGGAAGGAAAATATCTCCTTTTGTTGAAATGAGTAAGCGAAGGGAGGTTACCATTATGGATATTATTTATAGTGAGTTTTTGGAGGGCATGAAAAGATTAGGCTTTTACAACTCTGATATTGAAGATCAGTACTATTCGTTAAATGATATTGTCGATGAGTCTAAGATATTGCATTTTTATCCTAAGAATTATCTTTTTAAAGACAAGTCTTTTAATGAAGCACAGATTTTTTTATTCGAAAAAGAAAAGATAAGAATCATTAGTTTCTTGGAAGGTGGATATGTTTCTATAATGGATAGGACTTTAAATACTGTTTCAAGGGTTGAGTTATTACACAAAGATAGACATTCTTCATCCATAACTCTTCATTTTGATAATGGCGATACTTATTTTTTAGATAGTAAATTAGATAGCGTTGGTCATAATTTTAAACTGCAAGAAATAATTTTGGATATTTATAAATATTTACAATAAGTTGTGCATCTCATTTGAGATGCTCAGAGTGTAGACAAACCCTATTTTCGAAAAGAACTTCTGCGAAAATGGGGTTTTCGTCTTCTTGTTTTAGCTTATTTAGTTGACTTGTAACTAAAACAACACAAAATCTTGATTGCTCATTCAATATTAAAAAGGACTGTCGACTTTGTCGACAGCCTGTGCATCTCATTTGAGATGCTTTTTGCTTTACTTAAAAACAATCTCGGAGGTGGTGGTGATGTGAAGTGGCGAAATGGGATGCTATCAGGTCGGAATGGGAGACAACCAAGGTCACGCTTACTGCACTAGCAGAGAAGCATGATATAAAACTCGGTACTTTAAAAAGCCGAAAAAGTCGTGAAGGATGGTCGAGGGATCCCACGAAAAAGGATGCAACCAAAAGTGAAAAGGTTGCAACCATTAAACAAAAAGATGCAACCAAGAAAAAGCATGGTGGTCAGCCGGGTAACAGAGGGAATCCTAATCCTTCAACTAAATTTCCGAAACGCAACAAAGCAGCAGAGAAGCATGGACTGTTCTCAAAGTTCTTGCCCGATGAAACAAAAGAAATTATGGATGCAATGACTGAGATGTCTGCCGTTGATTTGATTTGGCAACAGATACAGATTCAGTTTGCTGCGATCATCCGCTCCCAGCAGATTATGTGGGTGAAGGATAAAGCGGAAATGATCAAAGAGCTTAAGAAAATAGAAACTCATTCTAGTGACAGTTCAACAGGAGAAAAGCAGGAATGGGATTTTCAATTTGCTTGGGATCGGCAGGCAACCTTTTTAAACGCTCAATCAAGGGCGATGGCCGAACTCCGCGCCTTGATTAAACAGTTTGACGAGCTGGCGCATATTTACGATGAGCGCCGCTTGAAGTTAAAGCAAATGAGCCTCACACTCGACAAAACGAAAACGGAAATCGATAAGCTGGGTAAAAACATGGAAGAGCGACCAATTCAAATTATGATTAAGCGAAAAGGTGATCAAACATGAGTGCCTTAGCAATTGAAAAAGAGGTCAATCCTCATTTTGACGACTTCTTGTTTGATTGGTCCACGAAATTTCAGTTTCTTGTTGGTGGTTATGGCAGCAGTAAGAGCTATCATGTAGCTTTAAAAATTATTTTGAAGCTGCTTGAAGAAAAACGAACGGCTTTAATTGTCCGTGAAGTGTACGATACACACCGTGACTCCACGTTTTCTTTACTAGAAGAGCTAGTTATCGATTTGGGATTGGAGGATCATGTAAAGTGCATGACATCTCCAATGCAAATCCGCTTTCCGAATGGCAGTAAGATTATTTTTAAAGGAATGGATAAGCCAGCTAAGTTAAAATCCATTAACAACATTTCAGTCATTTGGATTGAAGAGTGTTCGGAAGTAAAATACGCAGGTTTTAAGGAGCTCCTGGGCCGCTTAAGGCATCCAACTTTAAAGTTGCACATGATACTTTCCACTAACCCGGTTGGGGAAGATAACTGGTCCTTTAAACACTTCTTCCGGGATGATATAAACAAGCGTCTCATATTAGATGACGCTGAATTATATGAAAAGCGAACGATTGTCACCAATGATACGTACTATCACCATTCAACTGCTAAAGATAACCTTTTTCTGCCGGAGAGTTATATCGCTCAACTAGATGAACTGAAAGAATATGATCCAGACCTTTACCGAATTGCCCGGAAAGGTCGTTTTGGCGTGAATGGAATTAAGGTACTGCCGCAGTTTACTGTCGCACCTCATGAAGAGGTTATGGAAGCCATCGCTCTAATTAATAAACCATTAATGAGGGCTGGAATGGACTTCGGCTTTGTTGACTCCTACAATGCTCTGCTTCGTTTAGCAGTAGACCATGAGAAGAAAATTCTCTATATCTACTGGGAGTACTATAAAAACCAAATGACAGATGATCAAACGGCCGAGGAATTAAAGGAGTTTGCTGAAACGAAAGAATTGATTAAAGCGGACAGCGCTGAGCCGAAAACCATCAAGTATTTTAGGCGGATGGGGTTCAATATGGTTGGCGCAAAGAAGTTTAAAGGATCCCGGCTTCAGTACATTAAAAAGGTGAAACGCTTTAGGAAAATCATTTGTTCTGAGCAATGTACCAATACGATTTATGAGCTGAAAGATTTAACGTATGCAATCGATAAGAACGGAGACATCATTGAGGACGAATTTAAAATTGACCCACACACTTTATCGGCTATTTGGTATGGGCTTGATAACTATGAGGTAACTGACTTGAAAGAGAAAGGTCAGCGTGAGCGGCCTAGTAGTAGAAGACCAATTAGAGAGAGGAGGTAACGCATGGGAGAGCAAAGAATGAAGGCAACCATTATCAAATCGCAAACTGCTTCATCAAATACAAAACAGATTTATGACGACCCCTTCAGCACGGCCTATAATGACGATATTATTGAGCCACCTTATAACTTAAAAGAGCTTAAGCTGATAGGTGAATACTCGACGATTCTGCAGCAATGTGTAGAAGCATACCGGGTAAATATCTTAGGGTTCGGGTTCGAGCCAAAATACCGTTTTGACTATAACGCAAAAGACACAAAGGAAGAGCTGAAAACAGCTGCTGATACTGAGTGGACCCGGTTGGAAGAGTTTCTCCGCTATCTTAATTATGATGAAGAAGTGGAAACAATTCTGGGTTATGCCTTAGAAGACCGTGAAAAAATGGGTAATGGCTATGTTGAAGTTTTGCGGGATGCACTGAATCGTCCCGCAGGAATGGAGTATATAGATGGTCAGTATATTCGTGTTTGCAAGCACACTGTACCCGAGGAAGTGGAATATACAATTACTGAAAACGGTCAGCTGAGAAAGATTAAGCGATGGCGTACTTTCCGTAAATACGTTCAAATGATTAACGGTAAAAAAGTCTACTTCAAAGAATATGGGGATCCACGTCCGATGAACCTTTCAACGGGTCAATTCGATGAAGCGACACCTGCTCATTTGCAGGCATCTGAGATTGTTCATTTAAAGTTAGGTTCTGGCACATACGGTATTCCACGCTGGGTTGGCCATATCGTTCATCAATACGGTGCCAGGAAAGCGGAAGAGTTGAATTATCTGTACTTTAAACAGGGCAGACATGTACCTGCAGCTGTTGTTGTTGAAAATGGAATGCTTACTGATGAGGCCTATACAAATCTGCAAGAGTATATGAACGATATTGAAGGCGTGGATAATGCTCACAAATTCTTAATACTTGAAGCGGCCGGTCTCTCAAGTGAAGAAGACACTGGTGAGGAAATAGTAGCTCCAGTAAAAGTACAAATTAAGTCACTTGCCGAAATCCTTCAGCAGGATGCTTTATTCCTTGAATATGATGAGAAAAGCAGAGATAAACTTCGCTCTTCCTTTCGCTTGCCTCCGATCTATACGGGAGAGTCAAAGGACTATAACAAAGCCACCGCTGACACCGCACGAAAAATTACGGAAGAGCAAGTATTTGAGCCTGAGAGAAAGACCATTACTGGGAAGCTTAATACACTTTTTCTTACTGATTTGGATATCTTCCAAGTAGAAATATCACTGAAGGGTCCAAACTTTGGGGACCCTCTTGAAACAGCGAAAGCATTGTCGCCACTTGTAACTGCTGGAGCTGCTGTTCCAAATGATTTGAGGGATTTACTAGGAGAAATGTTAGGGAAAGAGCTTGAAGCGCTCCCTGACGAATACAACTTACCTTTCCCGGTAGTAATGAACGCTTTGCAACAAGCCCAGCAAACCAATCCGCTCGCTTCGATATTGAAATCTAAAGAGGCTCCAGGCAATGAGCTTCTAAACATTATGAAAGATCTTCGAGATGTACTTGAGGAGTTGCAGCAATGAGGAAAGTGGAAAAGCTTTTAAAAAGTTTGAATAACTACATTGCTAAAGCCGAGGAAGATGATGAATTAAAGCTCGTCGAGATGATCCCTGACTTCCCCGGTCTTGATATGATGCCCAAATATGTAGAGGATTACGAAAAGAAAGTAGCCAAGCTTCTGCGTAAACAGCGAAAGCATTTTTTAGATGGCGTGAAATCCTTTGTTAGTAAGGATATTACACTGGAAGCCCTGCTTGTTTTTATCACCAGTAACCTTTTTGCCAGCGATGAGTTTGCAGAAGAAATGGAAGAGGAAACATCCGAGTTTTTGCAACTAACAGTGGCCGGGTTAGCCGCCATTATTATGGAGGAAATCGACAAGGATGTACCTTTTGAAGTACTGTCTAACCGCTCGATTACCTGGATTGAAGAATGGTCCGCTGAATTAGGAAAACTGATGAAATTGAACTCTCACGAAGCGTTAGAAAAGGAACTAAAAAAGGTTATTGAAAACGGCGGATCTATCCAGGAGGCAGAGCTGGCTATAAAAGATCTGCCACAGTTTGATCGAGCGCGGGCGCGTACAACTGCTGTTACTGAGATACTGACCGCTTCTTCTGTTGCTCAGGTGGAATCTTACAAGCAAAGCCCAGCCGTAGAGAAAAAACGATGGCGGCATTCCGGTAGCAAGAAAAACAACCCGCGTGAAGCACATATGGATCTGGATGGAGAAGAAATTGGTCTTGATGAAATGTTCGATGTAAACGGTCATGCAGCAGATCACCCGCGTGATACCGCTTTGCCTGCAGGTGAACGGGTGAACTGTCATTGTGTGCTTTCGGCGGTGGTAAATGAAAAAATTTTAGGTTTAAGTAAAGAGGAGAAAGAAGAAATGAGAAAGCAGGCTCTTAAAGACTAAACTAATTAAAAAAGGAACAGATTTTTGTTAAATAACAATCTGTCCCTTTCAAACTTATTTGTTCTCTAAGTGAATTAATTCACCAATGACTTTTCCATCAAGTATGACCTTTATAGAACCCACATTTGGAGCGTAATAGTCAATAAAACCGAATGATGACTTTGTAGTAACAACATTATTAAAAGTACCAGCTGGTGTTTTTAAAGTCCCATCGATACTAATTATTTTGTAGGTTATACCCGATGTTACCCACTCTTTTCCGACTTTTAATGGATAAACGAGATTAGTTAAGTATTCACGATCATCAGGCCATCCGGAATACAAACCTTTGTTGTTTTCTTTTACGGCGCTGATATTACCGTCATCGTCTATCCATTGATCCCAGACAAAGTATTTTCCTTGGTACTTAACTGTAAAAATTTCACCGCCACTTTTGTAAGTGTAAACTTTTTTCTTATCCATAAGATAACTATACATTCTTACATTTTGGGTCGCGATATATGCTCTTTTGCTTTTATAACCGATTTCTGTCCAACCATTTTTGATATGTGAATATACAGAAACAGAAGCATTATTTTTTAAAGAGCCAACTGTCTTATAGCTTGCTCCAGGACCGCTTTTAACTGTAACCGTATCATTATTGGTACTTACCCAGCCGACTTTAGACGTTGCAGCTGCATTAGAGTTTAAAGTGCCGAATTGCAGTGTTGCTATTATAACGAAAAATAAGGCCACTAAACTTTTAATTAAAATCTTACTGCTCAAAATAATTCCCCCCTGCATAGTAGATAAATTATATATCTGAGTTAAATATGTGTAAATGAAACTTTTATTCACAGGTATTTATTAAAGGAGGCGTAGAAATGGAAAAACTAGTTGCTACTGATATCGATAGGTTGAAAGGAGGTGAAACTCGATGGCAAGACAATTGGTAAACGCAGAAATTACACACGTTTCATACGTTGATAAGGCAGCAAATCAAAAACAATTTTTCTTTACAAAGTCAGCTAATCAAACGGTGCCAACATTTCAAAAAGAAATAAAGGTCTTTATCAATAAAGAGGAAGCGGCCCAGCAGCTTGTATACGGCCTTGTTTATGAACCGGGAGTGGAAGATGCTCATGGCGATTTTATGACCGCCGAAGAAATTGAAAAGGCAGCACACGGATTTATGAAAGATGCACGCAACATTGATAAGCAGCATGACTTTAACGCAGGTGTTGGTGAAGTGGTCGAGTCGTATATTGCACCCACTGATTTTACTATCGGAGAAGAAACAATTACAAAGGGATCCTGGGTAATGGTTACAAAAGCATCCGATGAAATATGGGAAGAAATTCAAAAAGGCAGTATAACAGGCTATTCTATGGCCGGTACCGCTGAAACAATTGACAAGAATGAGCAAGAGCCTCTTACTACGTCAAGTGACGATCAAGTAAAGGGCTTTTTTAATGCCATGAAAAGCTTTTTTACAGGTGGAGAGAAGATTCAAAAGGGAGAAGTGGCAGATAAGTACAATAGTGACCGCCGCCGACGTGAGTTTTGGGCGGCCCAGGATGCACTCAATTCTGTCATTTTTAACTGGGATAGCTGGTATGACGAAGACATGGAATCAGACCAAGAAAAGATACGTGAGGCATTGCAAGATTTCGTAGATATTGCTCAAACCGTTTTGCTTGAGGAGAATATCGCAAAAGCCATAGGTAAACCGCCTGTACCTATGGAAAAAGCCGGCAGAAAAATTTCTGGTGCTCGAATGGACAAAATCAATGCTGCCTTTATGGCGCTTTCCGAGCTGAAAGATGAAGTAGAAGAAACAGAGGAGGAAGAGGAAATGAAAAAAGAAGACATTGAAAAAATGCTCGACGAAAAACTGACTCCAATTACAAAACGGTTGGATGACATTGAAAAAGAAGAAGGAGTAACTGGCAAGCTGTCTGCGGAGGAGACATTGCTTAAGCAGTTTTCAGAAGCATTAGATGAAAAGTTAACACCGATTAACGACCGGCTTGAAGCAGTAGAAAAAGCACGTGGTGTTTCACGTCAGGTACCTGGAGACGCCACGCCACCAGCTGCTGAATTCCAGAAATCAACCGGCACATCTTACATGCGCCACTTTGAGTAATTCATACACACAGGAGAAGGGAAGAAAATTAAATGGCAACTAATCAGCAAATTTTAACGAAAGAAGCGACAGTAGCAACAATTAAGAAGAATCTTGACATTCCTATGGCAGTCAGTGATGCCCAGGCCTTCTTGATAGATACAATTAATACTGCTTCAACTCTGCCAAAGCTCGATCCAATTTATCGTGATGTAGCAGCAGGTAAAATCGATGCATTGTCCGTTGGTCGTAGAAAAATTCGTGAAGCAGGCAAAGAAGATATTCCTACTGGCACCGGTGCGATCGTACCTCGTCAAATTCCTTATTCCGTTCATAAAGTGAAATGGGATGAATGGCTTCAAAACGATGATGTCTTTTATTCCGTTCAATCACGCAGCGATAACGTGGAACAAAAAGTAATTAGTATGATTCAGCAGCAGTTTGGTGTAGATTTGCAGGATCTCATTTTTAATGGAGATGCGGAAGCCACTCTTGCGGATGGAGTTACACCGGATCCGTTTTTATCCATTCTAGATGGCTTTGTTAAGAAGATGAAAGCATCTACCAATAAAACAGCTTTAGGAACAGCAGAACCAACGATCTTGGACTTTGTAAATCATATTCAACTGCTTCCTGAACGTTATAAAAGCTTTTCAGATATAGCATGGTTTATTACGCAGAAGACCAATGACAAACTTGTCGCGATGATTGCAAGCCGTCAGACCGGCTTTGGTGATGCCGTTCTCCAAGACGGAAAAATTACACGGTTAGCTGGATATCCAGTTGAAGTAGTGGCTGAAATGCAAAATGGTTTTGCGGCTCTTACACCACGGGGGAATTTAAAGCCAGTATTTACACGCCAGCTCCGTTACATCCGAACAGCAGACGGCGCGACCGCAGCTGCTAAAGATGCAACATACCATGTTCTCTATGCTTATCTAGATGCAGTTGTACGTGAAATTGATGCCGTAGCATATATGACAGGTGACAAGCTTTAAAAAATTTGGCTTTGTTAAAGGACAATGTCGGTTTTCTTGTTAAACCATAGGAGCATGTTTGATAAAAAGGGATTTTAAATCGAGAAATTGAATAATATAGAAAGCATTTTTTACAAAAGGGAGGCTGAATATGCTTGTTTCCGTTACAAGAATGCGCTTAAAAGGAAAGAGAAAGTTACCTGTTTTTATTTGGTATACTGTCAAATCAATTAGTCAATCAAGGAAAGCTGAAGGTATTTTGTATTCTTCGTTTAATAGAGAAGGTTGGGATACTTACTGGACCCTAACTATCTGGGAAAACAAAAATAGTATGAAAGAGTATAGAAATAAAGGAAGTCATTTAAAAGCAATGAAAGTATCCAGAAATATTGCAGACGAATTAGAATCAATCAATTGGGAAGCAGATAATAAGCCTTCTTGGGATGAATGTAAAGGGCGATTGAATAATAAATTTGGAAGAGAATTAGTTAAGTGAAACGAGTGTTCTTATTTAACTAACGAGGACTCTAGTTTAACAAGGGGTAATCAAAAGGTCATTACGGCCTTTTTTTCTTTATTCAAAAATCAATAATTAAATTTAAAGTGGCTAGGAGGATATCACAATGCCCAAAGTACAGTACAAACACAAGAAAGGGGCCCTTCATATTGGTGGAGGGCGCTTTTTTTATGCTGCTGAACCTGTAGAAGTGTCGGACGAAGAGATTGATCAGCTACTTGAAACATATGAAGATCTGGAAGAGGTAGCAGTTGATGAGCCGGATCAATTTCACACACCAGCTAGTTTAAAAAAGTTGAATGCAGAACAACAAAAAGAAGTCATTTCAACCCTTGGCGGCAATCCAGACGAAACAAAGAACGAAGAAGAACGTATCGCACTTATTCTTAAGCTTCAAGATGAAGCAGGAGAGTGATTTCTTTGCTGATTACAGCGGAAGAATTAGTAAATTACACATCCTTTGATGAAGTGAAAAACAGGGAAGGAGATCTTCTCGGACAGGACATCTTGGAAGCGGAAGTGGAAGTGAGGGAAATCGTCGGCCATGATTTCACGGATGAAGCCTATCAGCCGCTCCCGCCGGAAGCCCGATTGGCCGTGCTTAAACTGGCCCAGTATTTTGCTTTAGTCAATACAGATGAATCACTCACAAAAGGCATTAAGAGTGAGAAGGTCGGTGATTACTCCTACACAGTCTCAGAGGCAATTGGCAGCTCGATGCCTAATGTATCAAATCTGCTTAAACCCTTTATTAAAAAAGAAGAACCTGCGGATCCAGGAACGGCCCGTATGAGAATGAGGGCACTATGAGTTATAGAAAGCTGCTTAATCATCGTTGTAACATCTACCGGCTGGAAGAGAAGGAAACGGCTGCTCCTACTTATGGCATTCCGACTTCTTCTGTTGTGAAAAAGAAAGAATATGAGGAAATCCCGATCGATCAAGATGTACCCTGCTACTTTACAGAAAAGGGCCAGTCAGTTGTTCAGGGAGAGCCTGCCCAGGCGCTCGTTCAAAGCTTCTTGGTCCACTTCCTGCCGGATGCAGACATTGGCATGAATGATAAGGTTGTTTGGGATGGAGATGAGTTTATTCTGCAGAAGCCGCGAAAGATCCGTAATCATCACCAGGAAGTTACGGCAGTAAGGAAGGTACGGCTATGAGCGTGAAAATGAAAGGATTCAAGCAATTTATGAAGCAAGTTGAAAAGGCGGCCGATTTGGAAGCGAAAAAAGAGTTCAAATTGTGGATGGAAGCTTCCGGCATGGAATTTTTAGAAATCATCCAGGATGAAATCATTCGTACCGAAACGGTTGATACCCGCCGCCTGCTTAATTCTTTTAACCGTGGTGATAATGAAGGTGTGTGGAACATTTCAGAAGGCGGGCTGACTCTTGAGATCGGCACAAACGTTATGTATGCGAGCTTTGCGAACGAGGGCCACACAACGGTTGACCTGGATTCCGGAAAAGACCGTCGCTGGGTACCGGGCCGCTGGAAGGGTGATCGCTTTGAATATGATCCGAACGAGCGGAAAAGTGGCATGTTGCTGAAAGTAAAGTGGGTGGTTGGATCCGGGTACTGGGACAATGCGATGGCAATCTTTGAAAAGATATTTGAAAAGAGCCTGGAAAAACGCCTGCAGGGATGGCTTGATTCATTAGGGGGTGTCCGATGAACCCAGAATTAGCATCGATCAGAACGGCTTTTCATCAGCTCTTTCCGGAAATGATTTACGAGGAAGAGGTGCCGGAAGATTTAATTATACCGTCCATGTATTTTCCGCCAGCGTTTTCGTTTGATGGTCCAGATTCGCTATCTACCTTCACCAAAACATACAGCCTACAGGTCAAGATTTTTCATGAGAGCACACAGCAGGCTCATGCAGAAGCAGAACGAATTGCAGATGCTATTCGCGCCCGCCGCCTGCTTGTGCCTCTCCTTGATTTAGAGGGGACTCAAACAGGCGAATACGTAAGGTTAAATCGAATTGAATCAAGGCAAGGCAGCAGTGGCATGGCCCCCATTGTTTTAACATGGGACAGCCGCTATTTTTATGAACAGGAAGCTGTTAACCCGCTCAATAACGTGTCTTGGAAAGGGGGCTGAAAAAATGACAACAAAAACGAAAACTGAAGTAGCAACAGAAGAAAGTAAAGCGGAGAAAGAGGCTGCTTTTCCACTGTATCAGCTCCGTGAACATTCACAGGAGCTATTCGGCGTAAAGGTAGAAATCTTTGACGGCGTATTTCATGGCGCCAAAGAAACAGAAATGACAAAGACCGAGGCAAAACGCCGGATCACGGCATTTCTCAAACGGGAGGTTAAATAATGAATAGCGGAACATTTATGCCGGGAGTCGAAAAAGAACGGGCAGGGATTTACTTCCGATTCACATCATCGGCACAAAGCCTATTAACAGACGGGGTAAGAGGTATCACGGTGGTACCAGTGGCAATGAAGTGGGGAGCTGCCAAAGCCTTTACTGAAATCACTTCGCAAACGGATTTCTTGGACAAGCTCGGTCTTGATGCCAGCGATCCGTCTCTTCTTCTTGTAAAAGAGGCAAAGAAAAAAAGCCAAAAGGTTCTTGTATACCGCCTGAACAACGGTACAAAGGCAACAGCAACAATCGGAACAGGCGTGACCGCGACAGCCGTTCATCCGGGCACGCTCGGAAATAACATTCGTTTGGTTGTACAGACGAATGTATTGGATTCAACAAAGCAGGATGTAACGGTATATGGTGGCACGATGCAAGCGGATAAGCAGACCGTTTCTAACGCTTCCCAGCTGAAAGCAAACAAATGGGTCACATTTTCCGGAACGGGCGCTTTAACCAATACGGCAGGCGTTTCTTTATCCACTGGTACAGACGGAACCGTGACAAACCAAGACTACGCGGATTTCTTTGCAGCTGCTGAATCGGAATACTTTAATACAATCGCTTTGCCGGTTGCTTCTGATACAGAACTGAAAACAACTTTCGCTTCATTCGTTAAACGTCTTCGCGACAATAACGGCGTGAAAATCGTGGGTGTTGTCGCGGAACATGCGAGTGATCATGAAGGAATTATCAATGTTACAAACGGCGCTGTATTGGGAGATGGCACGGTACTGACACCGGCGCAAACAACCGCATGGGTCGCAGGTGCAAGCGCAGGGACGACTATGTATCAATCTCTCACATTCATGGAATACGAGGGAGCTGTGGATGTAGCGCCACGTTATGACAATGATGAAACGATTGCTCGTTTAGCAAAAGGCGAATTTATGCTGACGTTCAATGCCCGCGAAAAAACGGTATCTGTTGAGCAGGATATTAACTCGTTTGTGTCTTTCACAAGCGAGAAAAACCGCCGCTTCTCTAAAAACAAGATCATCCGAATTCTGGATTCTATCCAAATGGATTTAATCGCGAACCTGCGGGCCATGATCAAGGAGCGTAAAGAGAGAGGGCAAGACATTCCGGCAAACGCTGATGGTGCTCAAATCGTCCGTACAGCTGTAACAATCTACCTTTCAGAGCTCCAGGCAGGCGGCGCACTGATGAATTTTGATCCTCAAACGGATATTACGATCAATCTAACGGATTCAGCCGATGGCTTCTACATCAACGTTGGGGCGCAGCCGGTGGACGCTGCAGAAAAATTCTACTTTGATATGGAGGTACGGTAAGATATGGCATTTCGTTCAGGCAATACGATCAGTGGGAAAGAAGGCCGGATTTATCTCGATGGTGAAGAACTGGCTTATGCAAAATCATTTGAAGCCAATTTAGAAAAAAACAAAACGGAAGTATCTGTGCTGGGCCGCCGTATGACCGGGCACAAAACGATTGGTGCAAGCGGATCTGGAACGCTTGTCGTATACAAAGTAACATCAAAATTTGTCCGCTTAATGGCTGCTTACGTTAATAAAGGGGAAGATGCTTACTTTACCTTCCAGGAAGTGTTGGATGATAAATCCTCTGGGCGTGGTACAGAACGTGTAACGCTTTATGATGTCAATTTTGACAGTGCAAAAGTGGCCGGTCTTAACGCCGAAGGAGAAGTGTTAGAAGAAGAACTTCCGTTTACTTGGGAAGGCATCGATCTTCCAGAAGAATTGCGAGACGACTTTTAATCAGTCGTCTTTTTTCTTTTTTAGCAGGATTTTATTACAAAATATCATTCAATTAACAGGAGGATACAAACAATGGCAACAACAAATCGCGATATGAGCTTTTTCATGGCAGATAAGATTGAGAAAGTTACAGAGGAAGAAGTTTACGTTTCAAAACGGATTAAAGACAACGATGGGAAGGTTATCCCTTTTATTATGAAGGCCATTTCAACAGATCGAATCGAGGAGCTGGAAAAAGACTGTGTGGAGCCTGTTTTTGAAAAAGGAAAAAAGGTAGGCGAGAAGTTTAACCGCCCGAAATGGCTGGCGCGTATCGGCATTGAGTCAACGGTTTATCCAGATTTTAAAGATAAGGATTTATTAAAATCCTATAACGTAGTGAGCTCTTTGGAAGCAGTTAAAAAGGTATTGTCGGTTGGCGGTGAATATGCAGAGTGGATCGGTGTGACGCAACGTATTAACGGATTTGAAGAAGACTTTGAAGACTTGGTGGAGGAGGCAAAAAACTTATCGAAAGCGGAGACAGAGACGCCGTCTACGCACACTTCTTAATTCATGAACGTAATTGGAAGCCGCATGATCTACGGGACTTATGGGAGCTTCCTAAGCAGATGAAAGCTTACGTGTATGCCTCTCTTGAAAAGTATTTTAAAGACAATAAGCCGAAAACATAGGGGGTGACAGCTTGGCCAAACTAACCGCTACGTTTGAAATGAAAGACAATATTTCCAGTAAGCTTAAAGGATTATATATTAGCCTGGAAAAAGTAGAGTCGATGACAGAGGCTTCCAGCATAGCGATTGATAAGCTTGATAAGTCCAAAGCTCGTCCAATCCTTTCGGTAATTGATACTGCTTCTGGCAAAGTGCGCACAATACAGGGAAATGTGGACCGGCTTCATAAAACAAAAGCAAAGCCGATCATTGCCGTTGATGATCAAGCCAGTGCTGTAACCGATAAAGTCCAGAAGAAAATGGATGACATTGACGGCTCTAAATCAACCGCTACCGTTACAGCGGACGACCAGGCCACGTCTGTACTTGAAAACATTCAGGCGAAAATCGATGCCATCAGAGGGACAGTGGTTACGATTGGAGCAGCAGGAGGAATCACAGGGGCCGGCATTTTAGGCAGTGGAAGCTCTACAATGGAGCAGAATGCTCGGACAAGTGCGGTTACCGGCATGTCTGCAGCTGGTGTGAATAAATACGTCAACGATATTTATTACAACCAAAAAACCGGTAATTCCCGGGAAGAAGTGGCTGTATCTCTCCAAAATATGGCTCAGCAGACCGATTTAAGCGGTAATGCCTTAAAAAATGCAGCCAAAACATCCAATCAGATTGCACAGCTTTACCAAAAAGATGTGCCGGAAGTGGATCGTGCTTTGGGAAGCATGATCAAAAACTTTAACATTGATTCTGCCCGTGCTGGCGATAACATGGCTTATGTATTCAGGAACGCAGGAGATCAATATGACGATTTGCTCGACACATTTAATGAGTACTCTTCTACATTTGCGGATCTGCGATTGGCGCCAGAACAAGTCTCAGCTGCCTTTGTAGCCGGGACCAAAAAGGGTGCTAGAAACTTTGATGATATGGCTGATTCTATGCGGGAATTTAATATCCGTCGCAATGAAATGTCAGATGATCAAGTGGCTGCCTTTAAAAAGGTACTTGGTGCAGATGAAGCCAAGAAAATGTTTAAGGGCTTTGCGGATGGCTCGTATACCGGCCAGGAAGCCATGTACAGGCTGGCTGATGGGCTTTCTAAAATCGAAAGCGAGACAGATCGCGCCGCTATTGCGACCACGCTGATCGGTACAAAATATGAAGATTTAAAGCAGCCGATCCTGGATATGGCCGGCGCGATTGATGAACCGGTTAAAGCAACAGGAGAATTAAATAAACAATTTACTGCATTAAGAGATAATAACCCGATGACACCGATCAATGATGCAGGCAGGGAAGTAAAAGCCATTCTATCTGAGATAGGAAGCGAGATCATTACAAATGTGGCTCCTTCTTTCGAGAAATTTAATAAATGGATAGATACCAAAGAAGGCCAGCAGGCGCTTGAAGATATGAAAGACACAGTCGTCGGGCTTGCTACATTCTTAGGCGGCACCTTGGCTCCAGCCGCTCAGTTTACCGTTGAAAACTTTAACTGGGTGGGACCGCTTGCCCTGGCAGGAGGAGCCTTAACCATATTTGGCGGCACAGCATTGGCCACTGTAGGCATGATTAACAAGTTTAAAGATGCAGCTAGCTTTTTCGGTGGTGGAAAAGGCGGCAAGGGTGGCAAGATCGATAAAAAAGGGCTAGATGATGTCACCGAAAGCATGAGCCGGATGGAGAGAAAAACAAGAGGCGGCGCAAAATCTGTGGGGTCTCTCTCCCAGAAGCTGAAAGACCTGTTTAAAATCAAAGCACCAAAGGACAGCCCGCTCTTTGGGGGCGGAGCAACCAAAACTGGAGGAGCTGCAAAAACAGGTGGGAAGCTGGGTGGGCTTGCAAAAGGAGCCGGCCGTTTATTATTGCCGGTTGGGCTTGGCTTAAGTGCCTATGAAATTTTCACTTCTTCCGCTGGACAGGAACGAAACCAGGCAATCGGCGGTGCAGTCGGTGGTCTTGGGGGCGCCTGGGGTGGTGCAGCTGCAGGGGCGGCAATCGGTTCTGTTGTGCCTGTTATTGGTACCGGAATTGGCGGCCTTGTTGGTGGTGCAGCCGGTTATTTTGGCGGCGATAAGCTGGGCAGATGGGTCGGCGGTCTGTTTGGGAGCGGAGAAAATAAAGCAGCAGCTTCCGGATCCGCGCAGTCTGGCAGTGCTACTGCAGGAGTTGAAAAAGAGCTGAAATCCCTGGCTGATAAAGGAACCACATATGGGAAAGCCTTTGCGACCAACTTTTCAAACGGGTTAAACACCACGGTCGTTTCAATTACCACATGGCTGAACAATAAGGTGTATGCACCAATGGGCAACGCTGCTACAAGCGCTAATCATTTCGGCTATGCCTTCTCATACGGATTTGTAAGCGGCATGAATACAGCACCAATCAACGTGACAAGCTGGCTTTCCGAAAAGGTGTATGCACCAATGGGCAATGCCGCTACAAGTGCCAATCATTTTGGCTATGCCTTCTCATATGGCTTTGCAAACGGCTTAAACACAGCGCCAATCAATGTCACAACCTGGTTGATCGATAAAGTCTATACGCCGATGGGAAATGCAGCACAGAGCGCAAACCATTTCGGGTATGCGTTTGGCTATGGCTTTGTAAACGGCATGAGCACAACGCCTATTAATGTAACAAGCTGGCTTGTCGATTATGTGTACAAGCCTTTTGGCAATGCGGCCACAAGTGCCAAGCACTTTGGTTATGCCTTCTCGACCGGCTTTATGATAGGACTGGGCACAGGAACACTTAACATGGACGCCTGGATCAGTGCCAATATTTATCGACCGCTTAACAGTGCAGCTGCAGGGGCACGTCCATACGGATCTGCACTCGTTTATAACTTTAAAGAAGGCATTAAAGCTATCCCAGTCGGCATGAGCGTCTGGCTGAAAAACCATGTTGAAACACCATCAAGAGAATTTGTGCCAAAAGCGATGGACTGGGGATCCGGCATGATCGGATACTTTGTGACCGGTATGAACAGACAGGGCAGCAATGTCACTGAAACGGCGCAAAACCTTGCAAAACGAGTTGAAGAAGCGTTCCGTAAAGAGCTTGGCATCCATTCGCCTTCCCGGGTTATGGCCGATCTCGGTTACTGGTCCGCGATGGGGGTTGTGAAAGGATTCAGTGGTGTTGATGTTTCTAACATTGCGAAGAGTAAAGCCGATGAATTGATGATGGCATTCGGCGGGAATTACAGCGGCGGCGGGGCGCAAATGGCTCAACAAGCTATTATGCAAGCCTTAATGATGTTAGGTAAGCCGATGAGCCTGCTCAATCCATTAATGGCTGTCGCTAAACATGAGTCTGGCTTCAATCCAAGAGCAATAAACGACTGGGATATTAACGCCCAGCGTGGAGATCCTTCCATTGGATTGTTCCAAATTATAGGGTCAACCTTCCGCAGATGGATGTATCCAGGCGCGAATGATCGGACAAATCCTCTTCATTCTGCATTGGCAGCCATCCGGTACATGGATGGTCGTTATGGTGGCGTCTTGAATCATCCAGGGCTCAGAAGCATGGCAGGGGGCGGCGGCTATAAACCTTACGCCAAAGGCGGCTTGATCACACATGATCACATTGCCCGTGTCGGGGAGCAGGGAAAGAAAGAGGTCATTATCCCTCTTGAACGGTACCGTGACCGCGCTCTTGGTCTTCTGCAATATGCACAAAATGCTTTAGGTGTATCATCTGATCCAGCTATTGTAGCTGCAGGTGCAGCACCTGCGCCGGTCAAACTGCCTGATGCTGATATGCAAAATGTCCAATCAGCGATGAGCCGCGGCGTACAGGCTGTGAAAAGCGGTGTGCGCGATGTGATTGTGCAGATTATGGGCGAAAGCCACTATCACAATGACATGGACGCTGAAAAAGTCGGCACAATTGCGGTTAAGGCCGTAGAAAAACACCTGGAAAACGAATACTTTGCAATGGGAGGTCTGGCAGTCAATGAGTAGCAGAAAAAGCATTTATGAATTTTGGCTGTCACAGGGAGACGAGAAAATCCGGATCCCCATCCTGCCTTCTTCTATTGAAATTAGCACACCATCCAATAACGAAAAGATTTATCTGCCAAAGCTTGGCGATATAACCGTTTTGCAGATGCCAGGGGCGAAAACATTTACGTTTTCGTCCTATTTTCCGCGTATCGCAAACATTCCGTTGGCAGAAATGCGGCCAACGTTAATATCAAAGCCGTGGAATTATGAGGACACAATTGATCAATGGCGCCGGACAGGGCTTCCCTGCCGCTTTATCGTCACAAAAACACCGATTAATTTTGCTGTCTCGATTGAAAGTTTCGATGTGAAGGAAGAAGGCGGGGCGATTGGGGATCTTAATTACACCATTACCCTGCAGGAATATAACTTCATTACAGCTCAGAAAATTGATACACGAAAGAAAACGACAACCACTTCCAAGCGTCCAGATGCCAAAGCGACGACAAAGCCCAAAACCTATAAGGTGAAAAAGGGCGATGAGCTTTGGAATATCGCTAAAGATATTTATAAAGACAGCTCACAATGGAAAAAGATCTGGAATGCCAACAAAGATATGCTCATTAAGCGGGATAAACGGAACGTCCAGAACCCCGGTAAGTGGATTTATCCTGGCCAGGTGCTGACGATACCATGAAGCAATTATTTCTCGTTAAAGATGGCTATATGTTGGAGATTCCTACTGAAAGTATTACCTGGAGCGGCCAGCGGTACCAAGCTGCTAGAAAAATTGATGCCACTATTTTTTACAACAGAACCGGCTATCACAACCCGCCAACTGTAATCGAAGGTGATACAGTTTTATTCAAGTGGAAAGGCAAAGAGCTGTTTCGGGGAACCGTTATGGATCGGTTTATATCAAAAGCTGGCACAATTAATGTAACTGCTTATGATTTGCTGCAGTATTTCATTTTGAATAAAGAAGTATATGGAGCTTCATTTGCTGGCAAACGGTTGGATGAGGTAGCTTCAAGGATCTGCAAAGATTTTGATATTCCACATGCTTCTTTCCCGAATACCAAGCATAAAATCAAGTCGCTCCTTGTGGACACAGAAACAACCCTCTACGATATTTTACTTCGGGGCATGATCCAAACCCACAAGGCGACGAAAACACGCTACGCGATCTATTCCCGGCTTGGAAAAGTCCATTTAAATGAATTAACCACTGCCAGTATTCAGTGGGTGCTTGAGTATGGCCATAACGTAACTGATTTTAATTACACCACATCCATCCAGGAAACAGCCACAAAGGTAAAACTGGTATCGGGTGAAGGGGCTAAGCCTGTCACAGTGACAGTCACAGACGAAAAAGGCAAAAAGCAATTAGGCACTTTGCAATACTATGAAAAAATTGCAGATAACTTGAATCAAGCAGCATTAAAAGAAAGAGCCAATAAGGTATTAGCAGAGAAAAAAGGGGCTAAACGGACACTCGACATTGAAGCAATAGGTATTGAAACGCTGACAAGCAGCTCGGCTGTTTATGTGAAGATCCCTGAGCTGCGCTTTACCCGGACCTTCTTTGTGGATACAGACACACACACTTTTACAGGAAACAAGCACACTATGAGCTTGAAACTGATTGAGAAAAATGAATATCCGGAAATGGAAGAGCCGACAGCTGCCACTTCATCGTCCACTTCTTTAACAGGAGCGGCGACAGGGGACGCGGCGGAAGTTGTGGATTATGCCAAAAGCTATATCGGGAAGCTCACCTATAAATACGGCGGGAAGAATATTGCAGGGGGATCGGGCGACTGTTCCGGTTTTACCAAGCATGTGTATTTGAAAGTCGGAGTGAATTTAGGAGATGGTACCGCAAACCAAGTGAAAAAAGGGCGGAAAATCTCTGCTTCCGATGCAAAAGCAGGCGATTTAGTATTCTTTCATGGCACCATTAAGGAACGTGGAGCAAGCGCGATCAGTCACGTTGGCATTGTTACACGCCCTGGCTATTGTATCAGCCTGGGCAACAGCGGCTGCAAGGAGCACGGATATACCAAGTCTACAAATTCTTACTGGGGCGGCTTTTACGACCATATCCGAAGGGTTCTATAAGGGGGATTGCAGATGCTTGCAACAATTTTACTGGCTGCACAAGGGCATAACGAAGCCAACCGGCCTGTACGTTTGATCCCTGCAGATGTTGTTTCGCCTGCCCCAAATTTAAAAATCCGCCTGGCGAATGACGACCGCCAGATTTACTCAGCTGAGTATTTTATCGTTCCTGAAACACTTACCACACATACAAAGCAGGTAGTTATCGACGGGGTGACAAGAAATTGCACCTTTAATAACGATCTGCAGGCGGGGGACGAGCTGATGGTGGCAGCTGTGCAGGGCTTAGAATCATCTAAGTATTTTATTTTAGATAAGGTCAATCAATGGGAGTAGGAGGTGGTCTACATGGCATTGGCGCCGGAAATTTCAATACCGGAAGAAGATGAAAACGAAGAAATATCTATTGAACAAGCCCTGCTTTCTCAAAAAACGTACAAGTTTGATTTTGAGAAAGGGAGGGCGACAGCTGAATTGATTTCCGGGCTTGAAGCGGTCCGTCAGTTTGTCATGATGGCGCTTCGGATTCCCCGTTATGCCCACCCCATCTATTCAGCTGACACCGGAAATGAGCTGGGTGAAATGCTTTCAGATCCGGACACAACGCCAGAATACAAGATGATGGAGATTGAGCGGCTTGTGACCGAAGCGATTATTTACGATGAGCGGATTAATAAGGTGCATACCTTCGAGATCCAACACATCGATGATGCATTTCATGTCTCCTTCATTGTCGATACAGCTGCAGGAGAACTGGGCTTTGAGGAGGTGCTATCCGCATAATGTTTGAACAGTATACCTATGAGTCCCTGCTTGATGAAATGCTTTTGGACACAAAAGAAGAGTTTGATACAACGGAAACATCCCTGCTTTATGCTTCTTATGCCAAAACAGCAGCCAGGGCAGCTGATGCTTACCGCGCTTTAGATCGAGTGCTTGAATTGGTGTTTGTCGCAACAAGTGAGGGTGATTATTTAAAAATGCGCACGGCTGAAATGGACGTAGTGGCAGAAGCAGCGACACCGGCGGTTCGGTCCGGTACCTTCAATGTCACCCCGCCCGTTGACAGCCGTTTTTTTGTGAATGATGTGTATTTTAAAGTCATCCAGGAAGAACCCGTTTTATTAGAATGCGAGACACCTGGCACAATCGGAAATACGGTTCCGGAAGGATCTGTCCTCCTGCCGCTCGAAACGATTAACGGATTAGAGACGGCTATATTAGGAGAAACCTTGATTCTTGGCCAGGATGAAGAAGCGGAAGAGGCTTTGAAACTGCGTTACGAGGAGCGGGTAACCGATCCGGTGGCAAGCGGAAATGCCGCTCACTATAGAGAATGGGCCAAAGAAGTAAACGGTGTGGGCGCTGTGAAAGTGTTCCCTAACTGGGATGGAGCTGACACCGTGAAAGTCGTGATTGTAGATGAAGATTTACGCCCTGCTTCTGCTTTATTGGTAGAGCAGGCACAAAATTATATTGATCCAGTACCAGGAATGGGAGAAGGCCAGGCACCGGCCGGCGCTTTTGTGACAGTGACAAGTGCCACAGCACTGACGGTCAATATCACAGCAACGGTTGAAATTTCTTCGGAAACAACACTGGAAACCGTAAAGGCTGCCTTCTTAGAATCTTTGAATACCTATTTAAAAAAGATCACCTTCCAGGAAGGAATCGAGCCGGTTATCCGCTCAAAACAAGTCGGTTCATTGCTGTTTAATATCGAAGGCGTGATTGATTATACAAACCTTTTAATCAATGGACAGACAAACAATGTCACGCTGACCGATACCCAGGCACCAGTGATCGGGACGGTGACGTTAAGTGTCTAATGAGCAGATTATGCTGGACAGCCTGCCAGAAGTGCTTAGAAATTCACCCGATTTTCAAGAAATGTGCCGTGTTGAAGGGAAAATATGGGACAGGCTTGAAACGCACATTGCAGAAGTCTTGGACAATACCTTAATTGACCGGGCTACCTGGGGATTAAACATCCTGGAGAAAGAATATCGGATCATGCCGGATCTATCCAAGCCGATTGAACAGCGCCGGTCCATTCTAAAGGCTCGAAAAAGAGGAAATGGCACACTGAGCGCGAGACTTATTAAGAGTGTTGCAGAATCATTTAAAAATGGCTCTGTAAGCGTTCAGCCCCTCAAGGGGGAATCTACTTTCCTTATCACTTTTAACGATAATTATGGCATTCCGGAGAATTTAGAGGACATTCAAAACGCTTTAAGAAAAATTCTGCCGGCACATCGTTTGGTTCGCTTCCAATTCCGTTATTTATTAATTCGTGAAGTGCAGTCCATGACGATTGCACAAATGAACCAACAGCCATTAAACAAGTTTTCAGCAGGCTCTCAATGAGCCGATAAGAAGGAGATGAACAGATGGCAATTCAAACAGTCACAGCCACATTAAATGGCCAGACTTACACACTTACTTATAATGGAACAACAGGAAAATATGAAGCCACCATTACAGCGCCCTCGATTACTTCATACAATCAAGATGGCGGATATTACCCTGTCACCGTCACGGCAACGGACCAGGCAGGAAATAGCACTACGCAGGATTCAACAAACACTGCAAACCGCTTAGTTGTAAAGGAGAAAGTGCCTCCAGTTATCTCGGCATTGTCGCCAGCTGCAAGTGCGCGGATTACAACGGCTGCCCCAACCATTACGGGCACGCTGAAAGATGAAACAAATGGATCCGGCGTTGACACAAGCTCATTTGTGCTGAAAGTTGACGGTGTGGCCATCAATAATGCAAACGTTACGTTTACACCGATCACCGGCGGCTTCAATTTCAGCTACACAGCAAGCGGTTTGGCGCAGGGAGCTCATACGTATACCGTTGATGTGAAGGATAATGATGGAAATGCGGCTACGCAGCAGTCTGTATCGTTTACAGTGGATACCGTTGCACCAACATTAAACGTAACAGCGCCAACAAATAATTTGATCACAAATCAAACAAACTTCACTGTCACAGGTACGACAAGCGATGCTACATCAAATCCTACTACCGTTACAATTACGGTCAATGGAACGGACGCCGGAGCTGTTACCGTTTCTTCTGGAGCCTTCAGCAAAGCGGTCACATTGCGGGCAGGATCCAACAGCATTGTGGTTAAAGCCCGCGACAGCGCAGGATTGGAAACGACCGTTACACGTGCTGTCACGCTCGATACAGTGGCGCCGACGATCACAGGCATTGAGCTGATTCCCAACCCAGTGGATGCAGGAGCAACCTTCATTATCAAAGTTACGGCAACGGATTAAGCTCATGGCTGTCGTGAGAATGACCGGCCGTATTGATGGCGCGGAAGTGATCTTTTCCTTGATGGAAAACGGCCAATGGAGTGCCACAGTCCCGCCCGATGTGTATGGCGAATTTGTAGTTGAAGTCACAGCATGGGATGAAGCAGGGAACACCGCATACAGTACAGCCATGCTGTTTTCCATTAATCCGGGGGATCTATCTTTTCAGGTGATCCCTCTTTTGTATGCTTACAAAGTGGTCAACGAAGGATTTTCAGAAGTAGAAATCCAGTCAGAATACACTTTTTACATGGTAGGTTCGCATGTTGATTATGTGGAATTGCCGCCTAATTTCACGGCAAAGGTGGTATGAAAATGAATTTTCTCTTGGGGGAAAAAAGAGAGGTCACCATTCGGATCACAAGCAGAAAAACAGATCCTTTTGTGATTAGAAACGTCAAATATTCTCTGATCAAAAACGTAACAGGAGAAGAAGTGGCAGCTGGCAGCGGTGCCCTGATTGATAAAGATATATCGGCCGTCATTCAGCCAACAGAAGCGACAGGCCACACGTTGATTTTTTCATACGAAATTGGAAACGAGCTGCTAAAGGCAAAAGTGCCGATTAAAGTGGAGAAAATCTGATGGCGGCGCCGATCATATCCAGTGTGGTAATTACACCGCAGACGGTCAATGCAGGGTCAGCCTTCAAGATCGAAGTGGTAGCAGAAGCATGGGAGCTTACCATTGCGGATGTAAATGAATTGACGATCACTGAAATGAACCAGCAGCCGCTTTCAAAATTAGATGGAGGTGTTTGATGAATGGCAAGTACAACTTCGCGTTTTGGGCTCTATAAAAAAGATCCCGTTGCAGATGCAAATACGAATTTCGATGTAAAAACGATGATTAATGACAACTTGGACACGATTGACGCTAAGGCGGCATTGAAAACCGAGATCCCTTCCGATACCAAAATTCAAGGGATGATCGACACTCACGCCAATAAAAAAGACAATCCTCACGGCGTCACGACTGCACAAGTGAACCAAATTACCGCTAAAAATGGGGATGCTTTAGCGGATACTTACCCTAACGGGATCAGCCAATTCTTTGTTAGTAACACTCAAACAGGATGGCCGGGTACTTACGGGACTGTTACAACATATCGCGGCTATGCTTCTGGAACAGGTGGAACGCTTCAAGTCTATGTCCCTTACAGCGATCAATACGGCGGCACAAGTATTAAATATCGCTATTTTAAATACCAAGGGACTGCCTGGACAGCATGGTTTGATTACGAAACGACTGCAGGGGCACAGGCGAAAGTAGATACGCATGCAGGAGACACAACCAAGCATATTACAGCGGCAGAGCGCACAACTTGGAATGGCAAGGCAAGTACAGCGGTCGCGACAACATCTGCAAACGGCTTAATGTCCTCTACTGATAAAAGCAAATTGGACGGGATCGCGGTAGGTGCAAACAATTATACTCACCCTGCCACTCACCCGCCTTCCATCATCGCGCAGGATGCCAGCAACCGCTTTGTGACGGATGGTGAAAAGACTGCATGGAATGGCAAGGAAACAACGTCTGGCGCCCAAACGAAAGCTGATACAGCTCAAACAAACGCGCAAAATTACGCTTTTGCTTTGAACTCTATAAACAGCAAAGACACACGGGATACTGCTTCCCTTCCAAGTGATTATACCGATTCAACCAATGGCAGACGCCTTCACGTTGAATTTAAAAGAATTACCACAGTCGGATTACCTGTCAGTGCAGGAGGAACTTATGCCACAGTCGTTACAGATGCAAGATGGATCGGATCTTCTGGCGGACGTAAAAACCAAATGGCATTTACGGATTCCGGAAAAGTTTTCACTCGTTTAGGATCCGCCGATGAAACTGCATGGGGAGAATGGGTAGAGCTTGAAACGACAGCAGGTGCCCAGGCGAAAGTGGACAATCATGCAGGGGACACGGTAAAGCACATCACGGCTGCGGAAAGAGCCGGATGGAATGACCATGCAGTTGATACGATAAAACACATCACGGCCGCAGAAAGAACGGCTTGGAATGGTAAAGCCAGTACAGCTGTAGCAACTTCTTCTGCAAATGGTTTGATGGCTTCTGGAGATAAGTCTAAATTGGACGGTCTGATGCAAAGTATTTCAGCTGCATTGCCGGCAACGGCGGGATGGTACCGTGTCGCTCAAACGCCAGTGGATGTAGCAAGAAGTGCAGGGCGGTTTGAAATTGACTGGACGGCTTCCGGAAGTCATGGCCAGGTTATTTTAAATGCCGGCATTATGTATGGGAATGCGGCTTCGGCTGTTTTGAATCAAACGCAATACAGCACTTATAACACCGCAAACGGCTTAACGCAGGCGCGAATTGTCTATCACACGACTTATGCAGGTACACGGGCTTACTTGGAAGTTTACAATGCAACAGCTTTAGCGATCACCGTAAACATTCAGCTTTTCAGTGCTTTGGGATGGTCATTATTAGCGCCGAACACGGCCGGATCTATCCCGTCTGGATATTCCAATAATACAGTCTCATTTGTGGCAGGGATCACCACAGAAGGGCAATTCAAATCAACCGTTGCCACAGGCACAGCACCTTTAGTAGTGGCCTCAACAACTGCAGTATCAAACTTAAATGCAGATATGATCGACGGGGCGCATGCAGGCACAGGGGCTAATAACGTGCTCAAATTGGATGCAAGCGGTAAGGCTTCTCCTTCGATTATTGCGCAGGATGCAAGCAATCGTTTTATGACAGATGCAGAAAGAACAAAATTAAACGGTATTGAAACAGGCGCACAAGTGAATGATGTTACATCGGTTGCCGGAAAAACCGGAGCTGTGACATTGGCAGGGACAGATGTTCCAGCTGCCACAACAGCAGCTAGAGGAACAGTCCAACTTTCCACAGCTACAAACAGCACAAGTACAACACTGGCAGCTACCGCATCCGCTGTGAAGGCGGCATACGATTTAGCGGCAGCTGCCACAACGCCCGCCGAAGCATTACTAGCGGCAGAACACGCAAGTCATAAAACAACGAAGTCTGGAAAAGATGCAAACGGCGTTTTTACAACCGTTGAGTATCGGAGAAAATCAGACGATACCTTGTTAATCAAATCGGTATTGAGCGGCGGAACAAGCCCGCAGTACACAACAAGAACCGTCACGTATTATGCAGCTAATGGTACTACTGTATCAAAAACAGAAACTTATACGCTGACCTATGATGCAGACGACGATTTAGTAAGTGAGGTGTAAAAATGATTGATTTAAGAGAACACGGCGGACCATTCGGCGCTGGGAAGTACCGAAAAGGAAGCGTTATAAACGAAGACGATAGCTTAGAAGTGGTTACGACGGGCGGTCAAATCTCGTTTAACGGTCCGGGCAATATCTCCAATGGCGCGAATATTCAAGGGGCACACTTAGCGCCGGACGGTTATCTATACGTCATAACATCTGCAAGCAGTTCTCCTTATCCAACTTATATAGTGAAAGTGAATCCGGCAGACTTGGCCGTAATATCTTATACACAGATTGGCACTTGGACACAAGGCGTCATTTGTGCGGTTGGCGACGATTATTATATGTATTTTTGCGTGAGATATGGCGGCGTATACAAATTTGATTTACGGACTTTAACGCAAGTGTGGACGTATCCATTTGGCGATTCAACATGTTACGGATATGATTTAGCTATTTCCGGCGATAGAGTTGTAATAGGGACCACAGGGAATTTGGCGCAGGTAAGTGTATTGGTGTTAACTAAGGATGGCGGACTTGTATGGCAGAAGGAAGGCATCCAAACTAGCAACAAATTTGTCGCTATTGGAAATGACGGCAGTATCTATGTTAGCGCCAGCAACACAAGCACCAGCTCATCATACCCGGTGTTCTTTAAATATGACGCGGCTGGAAACCTTATTTACTCCAATAAGATAGCAGAATACGGCAGTTATCCGACAACTAGAATAGGTGTCAATCCTTACACAGGGAAATTGTACACATGGATACAATACGTAATATGGGAATTAGATCCCGCGACAGGTCTTAAAATGCCAAGGGTGGGTTCTAAAACATTTGGATCGTCAAGCGCCGCCGTAAGATTTATATTCGATAAACAGGGACACATTATAATGGCATCAAACGCCACATCTACCGGAAGTAGCGCCACAGAGGTAGTTAGGGTACGGCTTTCTGATATGACTATGAGATACAACACCGAAGGAATGGCAGGAAATTTACTTAAATCCATAACGCCGTATGGGGACGATAAGTTAATCGTCGGCGGCTTACAACAAATGTGTATGATGGGAAGATTGAACGTTTTCAAAATGAAATAAGGAGGAATAACAAGTGATTTATATTGCTGCAACAAATGAAGGGGAAGTTACCCGTATTCACTATCAACCGTTTGATGAAAAAAACGGGTTAGGAAAGACCAAAGAGGAGTTAGAAAAAGAGGGTTTCTTTGTGGATTTCCTACCAAATCCAGAATACCCGGAAGGGAAAGATCCATTTTTAAAGGTTGACCAGGTGACGAAAACACTTTATTACGAATACAGGGACCGGCCATTGACCGAAAACGAAGAATTAGCTTTTCTTAAAAAGAAGAATGAAGAGCTGGAAGCAAAGTTCAAAACAGCTTCAGAAAAATACGATGCCTTGGATAAGGAGGCTACTCCACTAAGCGAATTAAAAGAGTTGCGCATTGCCAAGCTGAAAGAAGAATGTTCTGCCGCTATTTATGAAGGATTTACTTCTGGCCAGTATAAATTCGGATTTAATGAGCGGGATCAGGAGAACTTTACACAGCGTATGTTGACGATCGTTGCCGGGGCAGTCGGCCCGTTTGATTGGAAAACGAAAAATGCAGGCGTCGTTTCGCTGATAAAAGAGGAATTCGTAACAGCAATTAATGATGCAGAAGCCCATAAAATAGCCAAGCAAAAGAAATACTGGGCATTGGAAGCTCAGATCCTTGCAGCTGAAACGAACGCCGAAATCGATGCTGTAACCTGGTAGGTGATCCACATGAAAGCAGGAGATATTGTTTTTGTGAAAGGAAGCTCGCTTGTTTCCCGCTTGATCCAGTATTTTGACAAAGGTGAATTTACGCATGTTGCCCTGGCTTTGGACGATAAGCATGTAATTGAAGCGGACCGCTTTAAGCGGGTATCGATTGAGCATATGCACTATACAGACTATGAGATTGTATCCTTTCCAGAGGATGCTTTTTTTCTTGCCCAAAATGCCTACTCGTTTATCGGAAAGAAATATGATTACCTGCAGGTTTTAAGCTATGCAATGAAACGGCTTTTCCGGCTGGGCGTGTTAAATAATCCAAATGCTTTAATTTGCTCAGAGTTAATTGCCGAGATATTAGGCAGAGAAGACCTGAAAAACAGCACACCAAACGAGCTGTATAGGGCATTAACGAACCAACAAGGCGCAAGACATTTTATATAAAAGGAGGGACGTGGAAATCATGCAGATGCAGCATAATACAGACACTTTGTATAGCACCATTGTTGGCGGGGGCTTATCAGCTCTCGCTTATTTAATTGGAGGGATTGATCAGTTGGCTCAAGCGCTCGTAATTTTTATGGCGACTGATTATATAACGGGCGGGATGGTCGGCATCATGACCGGAACATTCGGCTCGAAAGTGGCTTTCAAAGGCATTATGAAGAAAGCCGCTTCGATGTTCGCAGTGATCCTAGCCGTGCAGCTGGACTTAGTTGCGGGTACCGGCGGCAACTTTATGAGAAATACGATGATCATGTTTTTAATCGGAATGGAAGGGATCAGCATTATTGAAAATCTCGGCAATCTTGGCGTGAAAGTGCCGAAACAGATCAGTAACGTTTTTGCGCAGTTAAAAGAAGAGCCAGACGTAAAAACGATCCAAAAAGTAGAAGTGACCACCAAAACAGAGATCACACAAAAAGAATTAGAGGACGGTGTAAATAAATGAGCTGGGTACCTACGTATCATCAAAGAAACCTTGGAAACCTAGATGATTTAGCACCAAATACAAAGGCGCAGGCAATGAAGTGGTATCAATACTGTTTAAACAATAAAATCGATGTACTGATTTATGAAACGATCCGGACCGCCGCACAACAGCGGGAAAACATAGCAAAAGGCGCCTCTCGAACGATGAGATCCTATCATTTAGTTGGACAAGCTTTGGATTTTGTGCCGATCGTAGACGGCAAAGCACAGTGGTCCGTTAATGCTTATGTTAGCGGTAAGGTCATGGGTGCGATTAATTATGCCAAGAAGCTCGGATTTACGTGGGGCGGTGACTGGGACAGTGATGGGAACTGGCGAGATGAAACATTCTTGGATAGTCCTCATCTGCAGTTTAACTATAAAGGCTATGGCACAGATAAGGGATTGACCGTGGCAGCTGCAGCGCCGATCAATGTCATGAGTAAAGAAGAGACTCTTGCCCTGCAGAAAAAGCTTATAAAGCTCGGCCTGGATACAAACGGTGTCGATGGCATTTACGGTAAAGGAACAACAAATGCGGTTATGATCTTGCAGCGCCGTACTGGTCTAACTATCGATGGAGTGGCAAGAAAGGCAACCCTGGCCAAGATTGACGAGCTTCTTGAAAAGAAATCACTGGTCGGAACGCCAGGCGAATTCCGTGTTGTCACCGGCACATTCGGCACGCCAGAAGCGGCAGAAGTTGCGGCAAAAGAAATTGGATTCAATGCCAGAAAAGGAGCAAACGACAATCGTGTGTATACTGGTGTCTTCACGTCGCTTGAGTCGGCAGAGGAAGCACGGGCGCTCATTGCCATTGAGTATGGCTACAATCCAAGAATTAAATCATATAGTGCATAGTAAAAAAAGCCCCGTTTTTGCCGGGGCTTTTTTAAGGTTTTTATAGATGATAATTTAAAATGAAAAGAATTAATAGAACGATAGTTAATAGGTTCACAATAAATCACAAAATAACTTTAGAAAAACTAGGGAAATGCCTGTAGTATTGAATATAATTCATAAGATCTTGCTCAAAGCTAGTAATACCTTTGTAATCTAATTGGGTTGTTATCTCCTCAGTATCCTGGCATGGAAGAAGCGAATCAATGATTAACCGTTCCTTAAAAGTTAAATCAGGAAGATTAATTTTGTGAATTTTTCTATCCGTTCCATAATAATAAGGCCATTTTTCTAATTCAATTTTCGAAAGAAATTCTGAATCCTTTTCTAAAAGTATCCCAGAAAGAGTTAGCATTTGGTGGTTAACATCTGTATAGGCAAAAGAAGAAACAGGGTAAAATTGAAGATGACTACGTCTGTTTATATCATTTGCAGCGTTTAATAATGCTTTTGCAAGGACGCCTGGCAACCTATCTTTCGTCATATCTTCTGGGGATACCGACTCATCAAGAAATTGGCCTATCCTCGATTTTAGCTTTTCAAGTCTTTTTTCAAATGTGATTTGTCTTGAAACGCCGTTTTCAAAATTGCCTAAAGCATCAGGATTAGCATTGACAGATATTTTGATAAGATCATAAGCGCCACATTTTTTTATTAAAGATTGAAATTCTCTAATTTGTTCTGAAAGTTGCCGTGGAACTACATAATCCAACCAAATAATACAGTTGTTGTCGAAATCATATTCATCAATAAAAGTCCCTGAAGTACAATTGTTTAGTTGGATACAGTTTATGGGTTTATTAAATTTTTGCCTTTGAAAAATTGAAGAATCCATTTCTATAGAAATAAGATCTGAAATTCCAAATAAAGAGTGGACTAATTTGAAATCTTCCATATGTGTTGCTCCGAAGCCAATATATGTATACTGCTCAATTGGCTTGTAGGCGTTCATTTTCATTAAAAATTCCATGAAAATTGAACGGTCAACAGCTTTGTTAGTTCTTAAATTATAGGGGAGGGTAGTTGCACTCAATTCTACTCCCCCCTTAGAGCTTTTAACGCTTCTCTATATATTGTATCAAAACATTCAGTTCCCACCTCACTAGGTGACCTATCAGGAGCTTCGAATAAATAATTAGAAACTGTTTCAATTTCACTTAATTCTTTCGAGAATCTAATTGATCTACTTGTGCTGGAGAGTTCTGGTACAGGTAAAGTTGGCTTGAATCTGATTGCATTAACTTCAATCGGTTCAGCATTTCTTATAGGTTTAAATTTTTCTGCAGAAACGTACTCGGGTTTATTTAATTCTTCAAAGGAAATTTTGGAGCTTTTCTCCATAAATTCTTTTTCTTTTCGTAAATCTTTTTTTACTTTATTAGTATAATTCGTGAAAGTTTTCGTTCCTTCACGCATGTATTTTTTTGTATATAAATAAACTTTTGATGAGGCATCTATACCTCTTTTAGTAGTGGTAAGAGGTAATTTTTTTACATCGCTTGATTGGAAATGAACTACACCAGTTATCCCTATAAATTGATTGTGAAAATTTGGTACTGTAGCTTCTCCCCATCCAGTTAGAATTGTTTTATCATTATATACAACCACTCTGTCATTACAAATGATTGTCCAACCAGAATCCTCTGAAGTTCTTTTTACAACTTGCTCTTCATCTAAATCCTCATCGGAAGGAGTTTCTCGATAGATTCCAACTTTAAGATCGACTTTTACACCTTCAATTTCACTTTGATAAATATACGGAGCTATATTTTCTCCACTTGGATCGTTTGTATAAATAAATAAAATGTTATGAGGGGTTACTCTCTCGTCATTGACGTATACTTTAAAACCTTTATTAATGATAAAGGAATAATGATTTGAAATAAGTTTTTTTAGATTATTTATATAAGTATCTACAGAGAATTCTTCAGAAATATTTTCATATAAATCAGTGACTTTTATAAGTGTTCCTGGTGTTTCTAATTCAATATCTTCAGTATGCTCTAAAGGAAGTGACCAATTATTATCATTTTGTAACCAATCAGAATCAATCTTTACTTGGAATTTGTCAGTATTTGAATAAGATGATACAAGAGCATTCTTTCCAAGTTTGAAGATAGCACGTTTCATGCCGATTCCATATAAACCTACAGTGCGAAAGTATTGTTGCTCATGATCTGGACGTCCCATCCTAAAAGCGTACTCTTTAGCGATATCTAAAGGGATACCTCCGCAATTATCCTCAATACTGAACATATCTTTTGTAATAGTTACTTTTGCAAAATATCCATCGTATGGTTTATCGCCTTGAGCATCACCACTGATCGTTCTCACAATTCCATCAACACAGTTATCAATTAAATCTAAAATTGCATCTGACAGATTAATGTCTCTAGTGAGCATATTTACAAAGAATGATTTTGCAGGAAAGGCTTTAACGTCTTCCATTATTGTACCTCCAAGTTTTTAATAATTGTCTCAAATATTGCACTCGCCATTATCGGGCTAACACTGTTTCCAATTTGTTTGAAACTGTGCCATTTTGTGGGGTGAAATAAAAACCAATCTGGGAAGCCTTGAATTCGGGCTGCTTCTCTTGGTGAAATAACACGATTATAAAATGGATGTATTGGACGTACTGCTTGAAAGCTTCCTTTTTCTGAAGTTGTTCCTGCCCTTAAAGTTGGACAAAAACCATTAGGATCTAATTTCATACTTCTGGAAGTTTTATCAGTTTGCCCGGGAGAGAGGATACTAAACCTATCTATAACGTTCGGGGTATGTTTTGTCCCAATCATTCCAGTCACTTGCTGTTCATGAAAATATTTGTTTTTGCTTTCTTCATTACCTATTATATTGTGCGACATTAAGGATATTCTTTCTGCATATGAATTACTTTCTATTTCATTCAAAGGTGTCCAACATTGGTTTTTATTGCGCGAGTCACCCATAAATAAATCATCAAATTCAAGACCTTGAAATGCTTGCGCCACAGTAACCTTTTCCTTTTTTAAGGATATAAGCTGCTCTTCTTTTAAAGAATGTTTAATGTCTTTTCTGATTCCGATAAAAAATACCCTAGGTCGAGACGTTGGTACTCCTAGATCTCTTGCATTTAGCTCTATAGGATTAAAAAGATGGTAATTACCACTAACTTCTTGAAAAGCACTTTTTAATATGGGGCTAAATTTTGGATGAAGAATCCCTCTAACATTTTCTGCTAAGAAAAAAACTGGTTGAATTTCTTTAACTAAACGGAAAAAGTGTATAAATAGCTGATTTCTAGGATCATTTATATCTTGTTTCCCCATTGCACTAAACCCCTGACAGGGGGGGCCGCCGATTAATCCGAATAATTCATTCTGGTTAAACTTTTGCAGAAGATCTTTTCCTTTTAAAATCGATACATCTTCTTTTAAATGTTTAACATCTGGGAAATTTAGTTGATGCATTGCTATCGCTTCTTTGTCTAATTCAACAGCCCCAACTAAATTAAGGTTGGCGTGTGTAGCTCCTAAGCTTAAGCCTCCCACGCCCGAGAATAAGTCAATAATGTTTTTCATTATGTTTGTTCCTTTCTACATATAAATTCAAAATCGATATGTAGAGTATTTTTATCGATCAAGAAAATAAAAAAGTATACATTATTTTCTCAATATAAAGCAAGAAAGTGTAGCTTAAAAAGACTCTTCTACATTTTAATGCTTTATACCTAGATAAAACAACGATTTTGGAAAAAAAAACAATAATATCCCGTAAAATTCAACAAACTTATGAAAGGATTATATGTTGAGTCAGCAGGAAAAAGAGGGGAAGCGTAAAGGTATTTCAGTTCGAAGAAGTATGTATAGTTAGATAAGTGACAGAATTGTTTTCATCCTATTTAATGTAGAGTCATATGTCTGTCCTTGTGATAACAAATATCTTAAAGTTGTTTGCTTGTTTATCACTGATAACTTAAAGAAGACTAGCCGTAGCCAGTCTATCCCTAAATGAACCCTCATTAATAATATGTTCTCCAGGCATTGGCCAAGCATCACAAAGTAAATGACCACGCTGTGTATCGGTGTAATACCTACATGGTCAGTTTCTTTTATTTCAACTTGGCAAAAAGAGCAGATCATTACTATTTCTTCTTTTTTACGCCACATAAAGATCACTCCTTACATATAAGGTAACAGGGTGCTTCTTTATGAGTAAAGTCATGATAAATCAATCGATCCCCATTTTGTTATCACAAATCGAAATATGATGTATATAGTAGTTTTAAAACAGTGTTATATAATATAGAAGGAAAATGCAAAAGGGCTTTTAGGTTAATGACCAAAATTTTGTCCAAGCAATGACCAAAATTTTTGGTCATAAGATTCATTAAGATGAAGGGGATTTTCTTGGGTTTGTTGATATAGAGGGGTTTTGAAGGTAAGAATGATTAAGAATGATTAGCAGTATGTGTTCCGCACACAAGTACACCCATGGGAGCGCGAACAGTACATGTCAATGTACTAAGATGGACAACCCCTTGAGCCATATGGCTTCAAGGGGTTTTTCTTTGTTGGGCAAATTAATAGGTCAGGTAGCTTAATAGCTGCTTGCCCATCATTTGCCCATCTTTTTTTCTACGAGTTTTTTTGCCCGAAAAGGTTCTTTGTATATTCCTCGAAACGGCCCATTTGCTGTTCCTCTAATTTCTTTGAAAGATGGGCATAAACATCAGCTGTTATTTCAATTCCTCCATGGCCTAATCGTTCCTGGATATACTTTAAATCTGCACCAGCCTCCATTTGCAATACCACATGCGTATGGCGAAGTGAATGAATAGGGAGCTGAGGATGATCTATACGTGCCAATATCTTTTTAAAAGCATTAAATAGTGAAGATTTCGGCATGTAGTTTCCATCACTACGGCAAAGAACTAAATTCAAATCATGATGATATAAATCGCCAAGTGCTAGCTTGTTCTGATTTTGATTTTTAAAATGATCCTGAAGAATGCGTGTTAATGATTTACTAATAGTGATGGTACGACGAGAGTTATAATTCTTCGTGTCTCCAAAGAGCTTGTCTTTTGTTTTTTCTTTAAAATCTAAGGTCTTCGATACTGTAATAGTTTGGTCTTTTAAGTTAATATCTGGCCACTGCAGAGCAGCAGCTTCACCTTCACCTTTTCGAAGTCCTGTTTCAATCAATACAAGGAAGAAGAGCCAGTATACATAACCGTATTGGTAAGCTTCTTTTAGAAAAGAAGGGATATTATCTGAATCAATAAATTTCACTTCTCTTTTCTTTATGGAACCCTTTATTGTGGCTCCTTCACAAGGGTTAAAGGAAAGTCTGCGCTGTGTTACAGCCTTTTTCATTGCATTAAAAAGGGTACCATGAATGATTTCAATAGTACGCCTACTATAATTCGCCTGATAAAGATTATTTAAAAACTTTTGATATTTAGAAGGGGATAAATCCTTCAATAATAAATTTTTAAAATATGGGTTGATATGATTTCGAATATTAGCTTCATGAAGATCAAAAGTATTTCGCCGGACCGAATCTTTTTTATGCTCATGCAGCCATTCATGTAGATAAGATTGTAAAGAAATGCTTGTCTCTACTATTCCTTCTTCTAATTGTATCTCCATATTTCGTGCAGCAAGCTGTGCTTCCTTCTTTGTTGCAAATCCACCTTTTGTTTTTTCTCGCTTCTTCTGAGTATAAGGATCTTTAAAAACGATCCGGTATTCCCACTTTTCGCCGCGTTTTCGAAAGCTGGCCATTGATCCCACTCCTTTTCTTTATCATTTCGCTTTACGCTGTATGATTCAATATACAGATGAATACAAGTCGTCCCAATATATATCCATGAAACGCTATATATCATACAAAAAGCAAAGAGCTTCATGTCATTATGTATAAAAATGTTGTAACAACCCCTTATTCGGAATATACGTTCTTTTTAAGTTAAAAAAATATATGGTTAAACCATTGATCAATTCGAGCAGATGCAAAAGTAGGGGTAACGTGAAAGGTATCCATTACTTTTAAAATGGCTTCTTGCTTGGAATTAGGAAGGTCAATATCCTGAAGCATTGAACCAGGTATGCAGAAATATAAAGCGAAGTGGCTTGCCTGCCATTCTTGTAACATCCTAAAATCATGAGGAAGTATGTATTGATTTCCAGAATGACGAAGAATATGTGCTAACTCATGTGCGAATTCTTGCCACTGCAAGGCAGGAGAAAGAGAGTTGTTTAACATAATAATTGAATGTGAACCCACTTCTACGCCTTTGCTAGGGCCGGGTATGTAGTCTACTATAATTCCCATTCGTGCTGCAATTAACTCAATATCTAATTCTGCTGGTCTTGAGACACCAATCTTCATGTATAATGCCTCCACAAACTCTTCTAGATGTGTTTTCGTATAGCCCAAAGTAACCGCCTCTTTTCCAATTGACAAATATGAGAATATATGTTTGGTATGGGTATATAATAAATCAACTAAAAAGGAAAGGTTTATCACTTTTTATAACTCTAGGAAAAGACTTAGACAGAAAATTAGTTAAGGGTTATAATAAAATAAGTTTTGAAAACCGACCGATCGATCGGTTGTGAAGATTAAATGATTGACTTTCTACTTTTGTGATTTAATGGAGGTGAAGAGTAGTGGGGTTCATGGATTTAATAACAAAAGAACTTTTAATAAATGTACTATTTATTCTGTTACCAATGTTGTTAATGCACGTCGCTTATTTTATAAAATATATATACAATCTTGAATGGTTAAAAGAATCGTGGATTGTTATTTGTCCTTTAATATCTATTGGAATGTGCATGTCTTTTCCTTTTTCTTTACAAGAGGGTCTTACTTGGGATCTTCGAAGAATTCCATTCCTGTTAGGTTTTTTGTACGGTGGGTATAGACATGGTCTCTTCCTTTTAGCTTTTGTACTCCTCTTTCGCTACATAATTTCAGGAGTAGGGTTTTATATTACAGTCTGTACTTACGCTGGAATGGCCATTTTGACAAGTGTTTTATCTCCGTTCTTCATTAAAATGTCTTTTAAAATGAAGATGCTTACAAGCGGATTAACAGTACTCATTTCATTACTAATTACATACATTGCTTCCATGATAATGACGAATAACAATTTAACAGACATAATGTGGATCGAATATTCTTTAATAAGCATTATCGTAATGTTAATAGCAACTTTTATTTGTGAGAGCATAAACAAAAGTTTTACAATACTCGAAAAAGTATCAAAAGCAGAAAAGTTAGAAGTTGTTAGTCATTTAGCTGCGAGTATTTCACATGAGGTAAGAAACCCCTTAGCATCTTGTAAAGGTTTTATTCAATTATCTTACGAAAAAGAAGAACATCTAGAAATTAAGGAATACCTTTCTTTTTCCATCAAAGAATTGGACAAGGCAACAGAAATTATTAATGACTATTTGATATTCGCAAGAGCAGCTCCTGAAAAGACAGAAAATCTTTTCATCTTTGAAGAAGTTTATCAAGTAATTGAAATTATGACTCCTTTAGCTAGCAGAACGAACGTGCAGATTAGCTTTTCTAAAATAGAAGGAGATAACCTATATGTTCAGGGAGAAAAGAAAAAATTCCAACAAGCGGTACTAAATATTATCAAAAATGCGATTGAGGCCATGCCGGCTGGTGGTAAGGTCACAGTAGGGATGGTCGAGAAGTTAGATTTCATACATCTTACTATTATTGATCAAGGTAAAGGAATGACCAAAAAACAAGTTAATCGTTTAGGTGAACCATATTTTACGACAAAAAGTAAGAGCAATGGTACAGGACTTGGTTTAATGGTGTCTTTTAGTATCCTTCAGAAAATGGGTGGGGAAATTGTAGTAAAAAGCCAAGAGGGAAAAGGGACACAGTTCCTGATCAAGCTTCCAATGAAAAAATAGTTTAAAAAAACTCGTAAAACAATTAACCGATCATTTGGTTATACACAGAGGTGAAAATATTGAAAACAAAGGAACGTATCATAAAAGAAGCATTTGAACAATTTACTATCAAAGGATATGAAGGAACGTCAATGTTCGACATCTCTAATGCCGTAGGAATATCTAAATCTACGATGTACAGTCATTTTAAAGATAAAGAAAGTTTGTATTGTGGAGTATTACAGAATTGTGTTGACGTATGGGAGAGTATAGTAGCAGACAAAGTATTAAAGTATAATGATGATCTTTCACCAGATGAAAAATTATACAATATATATAAAGGCCTTATAGAGATTTCTGCACAAAACAGAGACATTGTGCAGTTTTGGAAAAGAGCTAAATACTTTCCGCCCGCATCTATAGATATACATTCGCTTATAGGAAAACAGAGTGATCTTTATATAACATTGATCCAATCTGTTTTTGAAGAGGGAATTCGGCGAAAAGTCTTCAAAGATCTAAAACCTGTTGATTTAACAATAAATCTTATTTGTTTAATAGAAGGTATTCAACTTTTCTTACTTAGAAACAATGACTACAGTAATCAGATGTATATTGGCTGGAAAAATTTTTGTAATGAAGTAGCAGTGGAAAATATACCTGTTCAGTAGGAGCTATATAATAATTTTAACTAAAGCCAACTTCTAACATGTGGGCCAATATTGGAGATCCAACATAGTTATTTGATTCAACTTGGAAAATCGTGAGTGTGATGGACTGATGAGAAACGGTATTTATACGATTGATTCTATTGAAAAAGGCCAGGCGAAGTTGTTATGGCGTGAGGATGAATCGGTTGAAGAGCTCGGGGTTCATGTGAAGGAAGGGGACTTGATTAAAATCGAGTTTCTTCCAGGAGGGCTTCAGGTAGAGCTTTTAGAGGGAGAAACAGAAAGTATTAAGGAAAAGGCTAGAATGATCAAAGAGCAGCTACTCAAGCGAAGTGAAGAAAACAAATGAAAAAAAGCCGTATCAGTGAGCATGCTGAGGCGGCTTTTTTACTATCTGATTTAAGGACGAATAGAGAGAAAGAACTTTGTGAGAATTAAGTATAGATAAAAGGTAGTTCAACTAGGAGAATTGGTTTTATCTAATCTTTTATCTAATTTATCTTTGTATAATAAAGTCATTAATTTACTTTATTACATTGACAATCCTCGCCAGACAGTGGCTGATATACGGGCAGCTGTCCGAAAAACGAAACGGGAGCATCCAGGCAAGAAGCATATTGTGGTAATTGATTATCTGCAACTGATTACGCCGATTGGCAAGTTTGAACGGTATGCCTTGGCCATCGGATACATTACTCGAGAGCTTAAGCAAATGGCACGCCAATTTGATATACCGGTTATGCTCCTGAGCCAGTTAAGCCGAGCGGTCGAACAGCGTCAGGATAAGCGGCCAATGATGTCTGATTTACGTGATTCAGGATCCATCGAGCAGGACGCCGATATCGTATCATTCCTTTACCGGGACGAGTATTACAACAAGGAAAGTGAAGCGAAGAATGTAGTGGAAGTCATTCTAGCCAAACAGCGGAATGGCCCTATTGGTACCGTTGAGCTAGCTTTCGTGAAGGAATACAGCAAATTTGTAAATCTTGAAAGGAGCTGGAACCATGAGCCGGCATGAGGTGTATGAAATGCTGAAGGAGCACCATAAGAAAACAGGACATATAATGGCTCCTGTACAAATGATTTTAGCTGCAGGAGAAGAAACAGAGCCAGCTTCTATCATAGAGGCTGTTCATATGTTCAGCAGGTATTTAGATCAACAAAGGGGGAAAACAGCATGACACCGATTCAAGGCTATGAGCATTTAACAGATGCCGAGCGCAGGTGGTTCATTCGGGCACATCAGAAGCATTTATCATCTCTAACAAGGAGAGAACGTGAGCAATATGGGCTTGGAAATGTTGTTGAAGTGAAATCTAACCCACAACAAGCTGCAATTGACGTTCGATTCTTAAACGGAGAACAGCGGCAGTTCACAGCAAAAGGAATTTGGTATTAATAAGGTACAATCCCTTTTTAAACATAATAAACATTGTGCAAATTTCAATATCAGAAACCAAAAGGAAGTGGTTAAGTGATTCAATTCACTGTTTACGGCGAGCCGGTTGCACAGGGCCGACCCCGCGCCGGTAAGGACTGGAGTGGAAACACCGTTTTATACGATCCGGCTAAATCAAGAAACTTTAAGGAGTATGTAAAGATAGTGGCGGCACAACACCGGCCAGCTAAGCTGCTGGAAGGGCCGCTGCAGGTCAAGGTGAAAGTGTACAAGCCAATGCTGAAAAGGTTCAGCAAGAAGAAATTAGCTGAAGCAGAGGCCGGGATACTAAGACCAGTCACAAAACCAGACGTGGACAATTATGTAAAGGGAATAAAAGACGCGCTGAACAAGGTAATCTGGAATGATGACAGCCAGGTAGTCGATCTGACTGTCTCCAAGTTTTATAGTGAATCGCCAAGGATAGAAGTGCTGGTTGAAGAGATATAACAAGACTGATCGGCAGTTGATCGGAAATGCATGCTGAATATGAATGATTAAAAACCGCTCAATCATCCTAAGCATTGAGCGGGGAACGTAATAGCATGTTATTTTTTCACAGCATGGATGTAATGAATTGTTTCGAATGCAGACAAATAATCTGTTCGATTATTAAAGAAAAGATCGTTTATTTTTGTCGGTGATAAATGTTCATAAATGAGTAAACCCGATTTTTCTAACATATTTTCGACTTCATCATAAGTGAAGCATGACTTCATTGGTTCTCCACCTATTGAAGCCATTTTTACCATATTTTCAACTCTATTAGATAATCCTTTTTCTTCAAAAAGTTTTTCGTCAGCATAATCAAAAACGATAGAACTGCCTGGTGGGACTTTGGCAAATAAATTATTTATTAAGTTTGAAACTTCTTCTTTAGTCAAATAATAAGAAACACCCAAAAGGCTAAAAAAAGTTTTTTTGTTATCAAACCCTTCATTGATAAGATCTTGAGAAGAAAATTCGTTGGTGAAGTCCATAGGAACAAAATGAAGATTATCAGGAATTTCAAGACTAGCATCTTCCAGCCTTTTCTTTTTAAACTCCTGTGTAGCTGGATAGTCAATTTCAAATATTTCTAAGCTGTTTTTTAACCCTGGATGCCGAAAGCAAAAAGAATCTAACCTAGCTCCAAGTATGACATACTGCTGCACACCTAAAGTAACTTCATTAAGCAACACTTTTTCGCAAAACGCTGAACGTGACAAGGTCGTTGGAGAAAGCTGGACTTGTGTAATCCATTTTAGAATTTTATCGGGATCATCTTGAAATTTTAAGGCAATATCTTTGTTGAAAAATTGTATTCCTTGAATCATATTCTCTTTGATGTCAGAGAACTCTTTTGGGGAAATTAGCTCTATTGCAATAAAATCATCAAAAATTTTCGGTGTGTCATATTTGCTGTGGTAGGCTCGACCAAAAGCTGATACTAAGGAAGTTACACTGGACTCATTTGGCTTCATACAATTATCCTCCCGTATAAAACAAAAATAAGGTTCCCCTGGCCAGGAGAACCTTATTATATACAGGAATAATAATTTTGTAAATTATAGCATATATTGATTTTTTTGTCAATTATTTTAATGGTTTAAATTCGTTTTTTCGTATGAAATAGTATGTCCAAAAATTGAGTAAGAGGGGTGAAAGCCTTGACAAGAGTTGGGATTAGTATGAAGAGTTGTATTGAAAAAGGAGACGAGAAGGACGGAGCTGCTTAATCAACATGGGAGAGGTCTTCACCCCCTTAACAATAGACCGAAACGGTTGAGAAGAGAAGACCTTCACTTCTTAGCCTTCTCTGCATCTTTCCGCAATGAATCTAGTTTTTCAATAATCCTATTTAATTGATTAGCAATCACGAGAAGCAAACCAGCTATGCTACCAATCAGAAGGCCATTCGGACCCGTAATCATATAACCAAGAAGCGCTCCTACTACTAAATAGGCCGCTATGAAATACGTAGAATTATGCATCATTATCACTCCCGTCTTATTGTACCAATAATTGGAGGGAGAAGACAGGTTCCCCTGTCTAATTGTTTAACTTATCTAACTTGTTAGAAATAGATCTTAGAATTTGATTCTTTTCCTGCTGTACTTTAAGGAATTTAATTAAAAACCAAAATACAAATACAACTGGAGCTATGTAAAACAACAAGGAAACAATTGGGAAAATAGTGAAAAACGCATCACCGTTCATCATTTTATAGACCTCCTTTCGCATTGGATAATTGTACCATAAAGAGAAGGTGCCTAAAACTCAATAGCTAATCAACAGTGCGTCCAAAAAATTGAATAAAAGGGGTGGAAGCCTTGATAAGAGGTGGAAAGAGGGGCGAAAAGTTACTTTTCAGAAAGAAGAAGGCGATTAGACCCGTGCTGCTTAATCAGCAGAGGCGGGTTCCCCTCCATAATAGTACACAGAGACGGTTAATAAACTCGAAAAGAGAAATGGAATTGCATTTGAGCATCACCTAAAAAAGGTTGCTGACCACCAAAGGGAACAAAAGAGTAATGTGAAGGATAATGTTACGAAAAAAGTATTTCGAGTGGTATTCGGGTTACGATCTCTAATCTTTTTGGCTAATGAAATAGCATTAAGGATAAAAACTACACACAAAACAGGTGAAAGATAATATCCGATTAGATAAAGTGCTTCAAACATATGTACATCTCCTTAGTAGCATTAATCCATAATTGATGACTAAACATAAAGGGTGGTTTTATCAGATGTTTTTTCAAGCCGAAGGATCATCTTTTTTTCTATACCAATGAAGAGTCTCAATAGTAATCATAAGAATTGCTGCCAGTCCAACGTATTCTATTTTTTTAGTGAAGATTGCAAGAAATAATCCAATAATCAGAATGAAGAATTTAATTGTAGTTTTATTTAACAAAGTTTTGCACCTTACACGGCAGTTGTATTTGGAACATGTTGGAATTATATCATGTTTTTCAGTTTACTGTAATTAATGGTTCATTAAAAATTAAGTAAAAGAAGTGGTCTGGTGTCCTCAATGAGAATGGGGATTGGGATGGAAGTGACAGTAATGGAGTGCAGTCGCGGAGGAAGAAACGATAAAAGCGTTCTTTAGCTAAAAAGAAGCCGTGAAAAACGACTTCTCAATAAAATTAATACCTTGGAAACTGTCCAGGCATCATGTTAGGAGCATTGTTGTGGCCTTGAGGCATCATCATATGAGGAGCATTGTTATATTCTTCAGACATCATCATATGAGGGGCGTCGTTACGCCTTTTGAGCATCATGTAATGCTGTTCAACCCTCGTTACGTAATGAAAGTGTTTTAGATCATAATACATGTGCTTTTCAGGATCTAGATACTCATACTTTTTTGCAAGCAGTCCATATAAATTTGCTTTTGCTAAAAGATCCTTTAACGTTTGATCCAATTTCATTAAAAGTCCCCCTTTTAAAGTTACCTTAGTAGGATATTCGCTTACTTTTAAGTTGTATAAGAAGATTGCCTGCTTTTAGATAATAAAGAAACAGATTGGGGGTTTTTTATGGAGGAAGCGATATGCAAGGCACGGATACTGATAATGATATTTTGCCAGGAGGATAAGTAACGCTGAAACATCTCGAAATGGTGAAGAATCGGTGGGGATGTGCATAAAAAAGCAGCCAGGTGTAAAAAACCTGACTGCAGGAGGGGTGGCTTACCCATGCCACAGTATGGACCATTCAAGAAAAATTTATACAAGAAAGCCAAGGAGGTTTCCAAGCTCCAAGGCCAAAGATAATACCAAGGGCGTTACATAACTGCAGGGGGCTTATTATTTAACGCCTGGATATTGACCATTTACCCGAATTAAAGAACAATATTCAAAAACAGTCAGTATGGAATCTGACTGTCTAATTTAATATGTAAAGTTGGGCAACCTCGTTAAGTACAATAAGGAGCTTTTCGATTATGAAGTTGGACATGGAGAATCAATTTATTCAACTCTTCACTGTGATTCAATGCTTCTTTGTTAGAAATTCCGTGTAACTGAATGGCAACGTTCAATAATTCACGATTCTTTTCTATTTCTAGAAGTAAATAATTGATTCCATCTTTTTCTTTTTCCATACTTTTGTTTCTCTATTTCTATTTTGCTAAGGTATATATACCCATATAAAAAAGAAAGAAACTATTGGTTTGAAATTAAATAAAAAAAGCCGAAACTTATCCGGCTTTAAATTGAATCATCTATTTTGAAATTGATATTGAAGGATAAGCTCATCTAACTGTTCACTGTAACGCAACGTTTCCTGGCTACCAAGGCCATATTGCTGTCCAGCTGTAATCATTAGATGGCGAAGGTTGTTAATACGAGCAAGTAAGTCACAAAAAGCGCCTTGGGTATAATTCATGACGTTCCTCCTGAGTTCATAGTAACCATCTTTAGGAAGATTATAGAACATATATATAAAAAAGGAAATAGTTATTTGTCGAAAAATGTATTTTTCATCAAAAGAAAAAGCCGAGAACAAGTCCCCGGCCTTTAAAGTATTACTCGCACTTCTATTTTAACAGACTGGGGGCTTTTCATCTATGAAAGACATTATAATTGATCCTTCCACAATGAAGCTGGAATTGGATATAATGGAAATACCAGGTACATGTGTTTTGGTTATCTGTGACAGTAAGGTTAAAGTTAGAGAACTGCCAACACACGGGGAATACAAGATCGTCACGCACCAGGGTAAAGTGAAGCGGATGGGACGGGAGGAAGGGGAAGAGTTTTATTGAACAAAAGCATTCTTGAAGTTTATGAAAGCCAAAAGGAATTGTTCGAATTACTTAAACCGCGTTTAAAAACTTTAATTGAAATTCTAAGCAAAGAAAACAATATAGAAGTACATGATGTAAAAGTAAGAGTAAAAGAAAAAGATAGCTTAAAAAAGAAAATAGAAAAAAAACAAGAAAAGTATAAAAATATAAACGATATTACGGATGTAGTTGGTATTAGGGTAATTACGTATTTTAATGATGATCTTGATAAAATGGCAAAAGTTATTGAGAAAGAATTTAAAATTGATGAACAAAATTCTGTGGATAAAAGAGTAATGGATCCTGACAGGTTCGGCTATTCTTCTTTACACTATGTGGTGGAATTTAATGACGAAAAGTTAAGATCTCCTGAATACAAAAACTTTAAAGGAATCAAATTCGAAATACAAATTCGATCAATTTTGCAACACGCATGGGCTGAAATAGAGCATGATATTGGATATAAATCAAAAAAAGAAATACCTAGAGAAATTAGAAGGGACTTTTCGAGAATTGCCGGATTGTTAGAAATTGCAGATAACGAGTTTTTAAGAATCAAGGAGTTTTTGAAAAATTATGAACAGGAAGTTGAGAAGAAAATAGAAAATAAATCATTAGAAATTCTAATCGATAAAATTACGCTTACAGAATATATAGAAAAATCATCTATTATTGAATCGATTAATCAAGAGATCAGTACTAAGACTGGATTGACAAAGATAATAAGAGATGGAACTGAAGCAAAAGCGAATTTGGATTCACTTGAGTTTTTTGGTATTAGTACTATTGCACAATTGGATGAACTTCTTAAGGAAAAGAAAGAAAAAATAATTAATTTCTATCTAAAATGGAACAAGGATATAGTCGAGAAAAATTTAATAACCGCGCTTCCATATGATATATCATTATTCTATCTTTATTACCTGCTTATTTTTGAGAACTACTCTCTTAAAAAGCTGAAAAATTATGTTAGTTTGTCACCTATTGGAAACGAAAATATAGATTCAATTATTGAAGATTTTCAAGAACTATTTAATGCAAAATTCACACCATAAAAGTTCTCTCAGCCATCCGAAGGACACTGAACAGACACGAAAATTCGTGCGCTGTTTGGTGTCCTTTTTTATTTGCCGAAGAGGAGAGAAGCCGATAAAAACGATGAAAGAGCAGCTGGAGCAGTGGCAGAGAGTGAATTCGCTACCGGCATCAACGAAAAAGAAACAGAACAATCGTAATCCGAGAAAGAAACCCTGCTAAAAAGACAGAAAAGGTATCCGATAGAGATTTACGCTACTTGATGAATATAAACATGAAAACACTTCGTCGCGGCCGCGGTGGAGCATATAAATAAAAAGATAAAGGAGAATGAACATGCGGACACTCATTTATGAATATAAACAATCACTTAGAGTGCTCAAAGAAATGAAGGCAGCTATCGGAGCTAAACCGGAATTGTCGGGGCAAGATAGTCAGGATAAGACGCTTATTAATAGCATGATTAGCGAAATGGAGTTTGCGATTCAATGGATGACATCTGGCCGGAATCCAGATACAAGACGCGGGGCAGATCGAACAGGAGTTCATACATTAGATCCGAAACTGATAGAAGCAGTTGTACCAATCCGCACGGTAAGTTAAGAGAGAAAACTCACACCGCATGAACAATGTCTGCTGGATGATGTATTGGCTGATTTAACAGTAAGGGAAAGAGATATATTTACCTTAGTAAAAGCAGAAGGATTGACCTACGAGTACACTGCGGAGTTGCCGGGGCTTACTAAATCATCTGTCCAAACGTATTTTGAGAGAGCCGAACGGAAAATTGAAGAAAGCAAAAACGGCAGCCTTTTTCTTGTTTCGTGAGAAAGGCTTTTTCTGTTCTAACAAGCTATCATTAAGAAGGAATAGTATCTGTATTACTAGAATATAAATGCATAGATAAAGAGAGGGAGTATAATAGGATGAACTTTGACACAAAACACTTGATCCGATGGGGAATTCCGGGATGGGTTTATTTAATCACGATTATATTTTATGTGTTTACTGACAATCCTAATTATATATCGGACCTTAAAGGAAAAGAGGGCTTATCATTAATAGGTTTAGGGGCTATTTTGGCTGGTTTAGGTGTTCCGGTTGGATACTTAATTCATCAGGTGAGTATGTTTTTTGGTTTCATTATATGGACACCAAATAAGAACAAATTTTTTAAAGAAGAGTATGAACTGGATAGGATTATCTTTGATTCTGAAAATAAAGGCGGGAAAATAAGAGAGCGTTACAGACATCTCTTATCCAGAGTACATGAATTAAGAGCTCTTAAAACTAGTCATGCTTTATCAATTATGACTGTAGCTTCTTTAGCTGTGTTTTATTCCGACGTTGTTAATATTCCTTGTATTATTATTTTAATCGTAAACATTGTTATGTTTATCATCGTTCATTTCAACCAAAAACATTTCGATAAAAATCTAGACTTTTTCAAAAGACAGATTAAAGAATAAAATCCCTTTGCATTGTCGTACAAATACCGTATATATGAGAGAGTAAAAATAAACCCTGCCAGCCGGCGGGGTTAAATAATTTTCTTCATACCGTAGTTCCGGCACTCACGAAGAAAGATCATATTTTTAAACGAAAATTTTTTTCGGATCTAATGATACGATCACAAGAGGAGAAGCCGCTATCATTCTCTCAAGAGCATATAGAGGTGCGCTAGTAACACCTATCAAGCCAGTGCATCATTTCACAGATGCAACAGGCCGGTACGCGGAGGCTATCAACAAGCTGGTTGCTACTGGCATTGTAAATGGAGTAACGCCTGACCGGTTCGGCACAAATATCCCTATACAACGAGGTCATTTTGCGATAATGGTAGCCCGGCTGAGTGATCCCGCTTTGTCTCCTCCTTCCTCTTACGGTGACCTGCCTTCTTCAGAAGGAGGGCTGATGATGGAAGCTGAAAAGAAGCATTATCGTTTACCGTCTGATACATCTGTAAGCTTGACCCTTACAAACACAGCAGCGTTTTCTTATGAACGAAATCGGATGTACAGGCTGGAAAAGAAACAAGGAGATAAGTGGCGACAAATACAATACGTTACGGGACTTCAGTTCCCGGCCGACATGCCACGTATAGAAGCTGGTGAAACCCCAAAAATAAATCTTTGGTTTGGGGAATTTAAAACATTAATAACAGCGGGAGAATACAGAGTCAGTCATACATTTTATCCATCAACGGATGAAGGAGAAAAGGTGTCCATAGCGGCATATTTCACCATTACTGAATAAGTTTTATTTTATAAGCTTCTTTATAAATATCCTAAATAGAAGGATGCACTCACGAATGCTAGTGGGTGCTTTTTCCTTTGTTCTGATTATGACAATGAGTGGAGAGAAAACAGAAAGGGAGTCCCATATAGGTGAAAAAAGCAGGAAAAGTGGGTGATGAGAGAAGAAAAACCTAGCCTGCAAAATATTCGTGAGCTGGTGGACACAGCAGTATAGGCTTGGGAATGTTGTTGAGGTGAAAGCAAGCCATAACAAGTTGCTATGCATTTGCGTTTCCTAAATGGAGAGCAGCGGCAATTTACGGCAAAAAGACATGGTATTAATAAAATGCAACTCCTTTTAAAACATAATAAACATTGTGCAAATTTCAATAATAAAACCAGGAGGAAGTAGTTAAGTGATTCCATTCACTGTTTATGGTGAGCCGTCTGACGGGGGTGAAATTATTTTGGATAAAAGTAAAGAGGGGCCAACCTCCCCTCCTATAAATATAGTATCGTCCAGTTATGGAAAATTTTATACACTCAGGAGGGATATTCGTAAATATCTTGAAGAAAATAAAGGGAATAGAGCGGCAATGGGGGTTGTTCATCATGACTTGAACACCGGCGAGGTTAATAGATTGCAGAAGAAACACCGATCCCGATGATTTTTGAAAAGGTAGAAAGTATCGGCGTGGCTGTCGGTATGCTGCTGGATGCAAAAGAAAAAATGTTGTTTGGTGACGTAATGGCAACGGCCAAAAAGAAGGGTAGTTTGGTACAGTATAACTAAATGAATACGCTTATTGGAAACCCCAAGGGCACTGAACAGACGCGGAAACCCATGTGCTGTTTAGTGTCCTTTTTATTTGCACACAAATAGGAGGGAAAGGGAGAAGAGAGGTGACGGAAAAACAACTGGCGCTCTTTGTAAACATAGATGAAAAAGAAATGCAAAATCACGTAATTATAGAGCTGCGCAACTACAGGCCCTAAGCGTACAAATCAAAAAAAAATAAGAAGGGGCGGGAAACAGCAGGAATCGTAGACCTTTTTCCTTCTGTAAGGAAGCAGGATCAATTGAATAAATTAAAGTAAAACAGATCGACCGAGCATTGGGCCACAGCTTGGATTTTATCGAACGCAGAATCATTAAAAGGAAATAATTCTCCTGGTGTTATCATTCATTTAATTAGCTAACATAAAAAGTTCCTAATTCCAATAAAGTGATAATAGCAGTAAGTACAAAAGCAAGCAGGAGGTTGCCCCCAATAGCTTAAAACAATTTTGAAATGACAAAAACAAGGATAAGTGCAAGTAACGATTTTGTAGGATATTAGCCTTTTTTTACCGAAATAGCATAAGGAAAGAGAGGGGAAAAATGAATAAACGACATTATTCAGTAAAAAGTTTTGAAAGCAATAAATTTGATGAACTAACTAGACATATTAATCTTTTTATTTATCACGAGTTATGTGAAGGGCAATTAATTGATATAAAGTACAATATCGTTCCTTTATCAATTAGTACTCACAAAGGGACTGATGTACAATGCAAAATTCATTGCACTGCTTTAGTTATTTATAAAAATTTAAACAAAAATTAATAGCAACCGCCTTGGCAAGAGGTGGCTTTTTTCTTTGCCCAAATAAAAACCCTGTCATTTGGCAGGGTTAAATTATTTTCTTGATGCCGCAATTCCGGCATTCAAGAAGAAAGATTATATCCTTTATTGAACGCTTAAACTGCGCATTATTACAATTCCCGCAACGACCGCTGACTTTGTCAGGTACTTCTGGGATATTGTAAGTGATGCTCAAATTGATTTCCTGTTTTATTTCCATTAATGCTGCTCACTCTTTCTTATGAAGTCAGTTGAACATGATAATAAATTTTGTGTCTAGTGAAGAGCAGGAAATTATCTCCTTTTGCCGAACTTATGATTATAAAACAGCAGAAGGAGTGATTCGTTTGAGTTTTCAAGATATTTTTGCCGGGAAAGTTAAAGAGCATCTGGTTGAAGATCCTGATAAAGCTGTTTTAAAGAAAGAATTTAAAGAGGTGTTATTCCCGTATCTCTATGAATTAAACAGTAAAATAGGTTCTGAAGAGAATAGAAGTTATAGCTTTAGGATGTCACCTGAAACAGGCGGGAAAATTAGAATTAAAGATGCAGAACTACATATTAAGGTAAAACAAAGTACGAACAAAATAAAAATTCTTCAGCATCAAAAAGAACTATATTTAGACGAGCTCATTGTTAAGAGCGGCAAGCTTTTTAGCGAGAGGCATGGTGAGGAATTTAAAATAGAACATTTAGAAGGGTATTTAGAAAAAACTTTTGCACCTATCATATTTTAATTGAACACCTTTTAAAATGATGGTTTTATATCTGAGTATTAGTTGTTTTTTAAAGATAGGAATAAAAAACGGTATTAAGCATTAAAAGAAGGTTTAATAAAAAGGCTCCTGGAAGGGGGCCTTTTTATTTTGGAGAAACAATGGAAGTGGTGGTGATGTGAGGCGGCGAACGGGGATAACATTAGATCAGAATGGGAAACAGCCAAGACTGTGCTTTCTGCATTAGCGGAAAAGCATGGTATAAAACTCGGTACCTTAAAAAGCCGAAAAGGATGGCCGGGGGATCGAACGAAAAAGGATGCAGCCAAAAGTGGAAAGGTTGCAACCGTGTTGCTGCAATTATCCGCTCTCAACAAATTACCCTCCAACGCAATGTGGGGTTTCCCGTCATATTATCCGCGGTCAGCTGGCCGTTTTCCTCTATCGATTGTCATTTGAATAATGTTTATAGGAGTACCCAGATTAAACTGTCATAAAAGCATTCGTGCTTTTGTGCCAGCTTTTTTATTGTTAAACTTTTGTGGAAAAGTAAGAATACCGTGGCTTTTATTATCCATTGAAAAAGACGAGGCGAAACGGTTATGGTGTAAAGACGAATCGGCTGAAGAGGCAGTAGAGGCTGAAAAGCTTGGTGGACTGCGCAGTTGGACAGTATTTTATGCTGCGCTAGAAAAGCGGGCGTGTTCATGGTGATAATGGCAGCTAATATTGCAGATCAGATTTTCGGGTTAGACGGTGCGCTTGCTGTGAATACTAAGAGTTCCGGACTGCTATGTAAGACGGGCACTTTTTTGAAAAAGTTTAAAACACAAGGATAGAGTTAATTAGCCATACTACATGCTGCTAAAGAAAAGGAGAATCAATATGAGCGATTTTGCAGAAATACCAAAACAACCAGAAGAAACTCCAACAAAGTCACCGCCAGAGACACCGGTACAGCCGCCGCCAGTGGAAGCACCGACAAAGTCACCAGTAGAGACACCAGTAGAGCCGCCAGCTGAAGCGCCGGCAAAACCACCTGCAGAAACACCCATTGAGCTGCCAGAAGAAACACCCGCAAAAAATAAATAACTATTTTAAATTGATTCTTTTAAGCCCACTATCTTCTATTAATGGGGGGCGTGTTTTTTTTTTTTTTTTTTTTGCGGAGTAAGGGATCAATTATTCATTAATTTCTTTCTTATATCGTGTCTTTAATGAAAGATAATTTTATCTGGGAAAAGACCAGCCACAGCCAGTCAGAAGTATTTTTTGACCATCTCTTTAAATTTTCCTTCCTTTGATTTATATAGGAGTATGTATTCGAGGACAGTATACAAAAAAGTAAAATAAGGATATTGATGAACATGTTTCCTTGCAAAATATAATTGGCGAATTTGCAGCAATTTAAAGAAACTTATATTTAATTACCCGAATTTCCGCTTGTACTTTACAGTATTATGATGTTTAACAATTATTTTTAAAAAATAATATAAATTGTAACAATAATAGGTATTTAAGCTCATTAAACTCGCTATATTCTAAGGTAATATATTGTAAAATTGATAAGGAGAGTATAGTTTGAAAAAATTTGTCACATCATTGTTTTTGTCATCTTTGCTTTTTTCGCTTGTTTTGTTCGTTCCAGCTTTTGCCTCGGCACAGGAAAATGTGACAGAGAAACCAGAATGGGAAGTTCCAGCTGAGATTTATAATATTTTACGAGAAAGAGCAGGAATGACTGTTTACACTCATACGCACAAGCCGGTTGATTTTAATAATATGAAGTATGGGTTTACTAACATTTATGAGCAAACTCCTAATTATATTATCGCCCGGCCTCATAATACAAAAGATTACATGCTTGTAAGTAAAGATGGATTTTATGCTGCTTACACATCAAAAGAAAAAGGGGCAGCTGTTGACGCTGAAAATGGTTCGATGCTTTGGCGTACACTGCGAAATTATGCCTTTGAAGATATTTGGGATGAAGATAACCAGTATGGCTATTTTCATTTCGGCCAGCCAAAAGCAGCAGATTTAGTTGGCGATGTATTTTTAAATGAGGATTTTCTAATTCCAGAAGGTACAACAGTGTATGAATTTGCTGTGTCTGATTTCGACTGGTATAAACAATTGCCAGTGGACCTGCTGAAAGTCGGCGAAACTAATGTATTTTCAAGATGGGGTTCAGTAAATGGCGTTGAGCTTGATGAAGAAGCAAGATATCATATGCGCGGTGTGCTCTTTTTAACGTCTGGCGGCACGCCAAAATTGAGTTACGATCCGGGCAGACTGCATTGGAAACTGGAAAACTTGCTATATCCAGCATTTATCGATGTTCGAAAAGACCATTGGGCACGTGAAAATATTACGTGGTCATTCCGCACGGGATTGATTCAAGGGTTCCCAGATGGCCGGTTCCAGCCACTTTCTTTATTGAAGGAATCTGACTTCACTGTAATTGCGGCTAAGTATTTCGGCTTTAAGCCAGGTGCTACTTATGGCCACCGGGCTCAGCAGTATTACGATTTCCTTAAACCGTACAATCTGCCGCTTAAAGGGTACGCGAATGATACTGCGAAAAACGGTATTGTAACACGCGGCCAATTGGCACAAGTCATTGCGGCTTCTCAGGGTGCTGCTTATGGACCATATTCAGCAGTCGGATTTATGTACAAAAATAATCTTTCTTCCGGCACAACGGGTGCTAAAACATTTGAAGACTATCACTTTAATGAACCGTTAACCCGTGCTCAAATCTCTGCTTTCTTCCAGCGCATGGAGGCAGCAGGCATGACTACATTAAAGTAAACGAGAAACCGCCAAGCCGTTTGGCGGTTTTCTCTTTAAATTGAAATATTGACACCTAAAGAAATAATTTAAAAATATAAACAGGTTGGTAAATGAGGGAGGAAGAACAGTTGAAAAAGCCATTAGCTTTATTATCCAGTATTGTTTTTTCGCTTGGCATTGCGGCTCCGCTTGCTCAGGCAGCAACATTTAAGGATGTTTCTGAAAGTTACAGGTTCTATGAGGATATTGATTATTTATCAGACACAGGCGTTATTAGTGGTTTTCCAGATGGCCGGTTCATGCCTGATACACAGGTAACCCGTGCTCAGGCGGCGATTATGATTGGCCGCGCATTTAATGTGGGTGGAAAGAAGCGATCGACGGTATTTAATGATGTAAGTCCATCGAGTGTGGCCTCCGGTTATATTGCGCAAGCGGTAGAAGGAGGCATTATTAGCGGTTTTCCAGACGGAACATTTCGTCCTAATGAGCCGGTTACCCGGGGACAGCTGGCGATTTTGCTGACACGCGCTTATGAACTGACGGAAGAAGCACCAGTAGTATTTAAAGATGTATCAAAGAATTCAGCAGCTTATTCTTATATTGGTAAGATTATTGCAGCTGGTATTACACAAGGGTATCCAGACCATACATACCGTCCTGATACAGCAGTGAAACGCGGCGAATTTGCGGCGTTTATGTCACGCGCTATAGATGCCGCAGACACTTCTAAGCCACTGCCGGAAGGACCTGCATTATATGTAGATTTCTTAAATGTTGGCCAGGGGGATGCTATTCTCCTTGTATTTCCAAATGGGCAGACGATGATGGTCGATGCCGGCCGATCGGACGCAGATATCAAGGAAGCAGTCAGCGGATTTGGTCCTGGCTTTACGATTGATACGTTCGTGGCCACTCATCCAGATGCCGACCATATTGGTGGGGCTGATGCTGTAATTAAAGATTTCGGTGTGAAAACCGTTATTGATTCCGGTCAGGATCATACGACGAATACGTATCTGGATTATCTGGCAGCCATCCAGGTGTCAGGTGCCGACTTTAAGGTAGCAGAAGAAGGCCAGGATATTTCGCCGGATCCATCTGTTTCAGTGAAGGTGCTGCACGCAGACAGCCAGGCAGCGGATCTTAATGAAGGGTCAATTGTTCTTAAAGTGAGCTACGGTGCTGCAGACTACTTATTAACAGGGGATGCCGGTATTGAAGTAGAAAATGAAATCATGGCTAAATATGATCTGGATGCAGAAGTATTGAAAGTTTCACACCATGGATCTTCTACGGGAACTTCATCTGCCTTTTTAGCTGCCGTCGATCCAACTGATGCGATTTTGTCTTATGGAGAAGGAAACACATGTGGTCATCCTCATTCAGAGGTGTTGAACCACCTGCTCGAGTATGGCGTTGATGTGTGGAAAACACCAGAAGGGAACATCGAAACGTGGACAGAAGGCCAGGAGATTCATTTCACACAAGGGATTGATATACCGCCAACTGTAGAAGATCCAGTGGAAGGCAGCAGCCCAGTCGAAATTGCCAGCAAAGATTTAAGCGGAGAAACAGTTGGCATCAAGAATAGCGGCTCTAGCAGCGTAGACCTGTCCGGATGGAAGCTTGTCAGTGTTCAAGGAAACCAAACATATACATTTCCAGGTGGCTATATCCTCGGAGCAGGGAAGACCGTTTACGTGACATCAGGACCCAATGCAAAAGAACAATTGCCAACGTATCTGAAATGGACCACTTCTAACATGTGGGCCAATATCGGAGATCCAGCACAGTTATTTGATTCAAATTGGGAAATCTTGAGTGTGATGGACTGATGAGAAACGGTATTTATACGATTGATTCCATTGAAAAAGGCCAGGCGAAGCTGTTATGGCGGGAAGATGAATCGATTGAAGAGCTAGTAGAGGCTGAAAAGCTTGGAACTCATGTAAAGGAAGGGAACTTGATCAAAATCGTGTCTCTGCCAGAAGGGATCCAAGTTGAGTTTTTAGAAGAGGAAACAGAAAGTATTAAGGAAAAAGCTAGAGCAATTAAAGAACAGTTGCTCAAGCAAACTGAAGAAAAAAAATGAAAAAAGCCGTATCAGTTATTTACTGATACGGCTTTCAGTTTGTAGAAAAAGTCTTCATTTTGAAGACGATGTCTGCAAGCTTTTTTATTATATATATTTTTAGCCAGCGGTTTTTACCCGGCTAAGCCGATCCTGTAATAAATCTTTCGCCTGTGGCTGCGTCATGCTGTTACTTAGCTCAAGTTCGCTGACAAGAAACTGCATTGCATCGCGGAGCATTATTTTTTCGTTTGAATTCAACGGTTTTTCCTTTTGGATCATAACCAAATCGCGGATAACCTCAGCTCCATCTTTCGTCATACCCGTTTTCATTTTGTCGGTGTTGATCTTAAATCTTTGTTTATATGTTATAGACCGATCAATTTCTCCCTGCCCAAACATGGCCATGACCTGCTCAATCGCCGTCATGTTCAATACGAGCCGCATCCCATAGTCGCTCACTTTCGTGATTGGAATCATTACCTGCAGTTTCTTAAGAGGAAAAGCCATAATGAAATATTGCTGTGTTTTCCCTAGAATTTCTTTTTCCTCAATGGCTTCAATTACGCCTGCCCCATGCATTGGATATACAATCTTGTCACCAATCTCAAACAAACTAATCCACCTCCATGGATGATTCCTTTCTTGAGATTAACACAATATGAATTTTTATTCAAATTTTACATGATATCATATTTCATTTTTTATTGTCAATATGTTTTCTTTCTGAAAAAAGACTGTTTATTCGTAAGCAGTCTTGGAGTGTAGATGAAGTAAAAAAGCAGGCGTTTGTCCACAGTCTGAAAGCTATATCAGTTATTTACCGATACGGCTTTTTCCCATAGAGTATTGTTTACTTTTTATCTTTCGCAAGCAATACCATCTTTGTCCCGATCTTTATCTTTGTTAGCATTATAAAGAGCAGAAGATACATACGGCTTATAGTTTGTTTTCCCGCCTTTATTTTTCACTTTAGAATTCATAGCCACCCCACCTTTATATGACTTGTTTAAAATCGAGTCTCTTCCGGAAGGACTTCGGGGTGAACTCTTAGAAGGGGAAACGGAAAGCATTAAGGAAGAAGCCAGGACGATTAAAGAGCAGCTGCTTAAGAGAAGTGAAGAAGACGAGTGAAGTAGAATCACTTAATTTCTTTAAAAATATCAACATTCAAATTTTATAGAGCCAAATAAAAAGAACTTCGGGTGAAGTTCTTTTTTTAATTAAGACGTAACCGTTTCTGCTGCTTGAGTATTACGTTTTGCGGCAACCTCTGAATAAAACACGGCAAGAGATGCTTGAACGTAAGGGAAAAGCCATAAAAACCCGATACCGAATGTAAGAAGGGACAAAAATCCCCAAGCAATAAAGCCCAGCCAAAGTGTAAAATACTGATTTTTTAAACCGTCCATCATTTTACGGCTTTCTGTGATAGCTTCATTAACTGTATAAGAAGGATGATCTTTTAAAATAAAATAAGTCTGTGAGTACGAAAAGCCTTTAATGATCCCTGGTACGATAAGCAACAGTGACCAAAGAAAAGTTAACAAAAGCATCCAATAGCAGGCAATAATCGTTTTGAAAGAAGTCCGACCATGTTTATAAATCCTAAATACATTTGAAAGAGATGGGTTCTCTTTTCGGGAAATAGCTAGATAAAACCATAAAGAAGCGACCATAAAAGGAGTGAGTAAAATCGAAAGAACGGTGCTAAATACATCAGAAGCAACTGGCGTACTTGTCGTATATATCCATGCTTCAAACCCGCCTGATAAATAAACTTCTACGGAAGTAGGCAGAAGGACAAACAATAATCCCGATATAAAGGTAAGTAAAAGTGCTTTGCCCCAATGTCCTGCAAGGCCTTTTCGTGCCTCTTTTTTAATGTCTTTATTCCTCATAAAGTAATAGTTCTCTCCTCATTTTTTAGTATATAAGCAACTTCAAGCACAAAAAAAATATCATATCAGAATTGTAAAGGGATAACAATGTTTTTAAGCTTTAGAAATGTATAATTAAAAATAATCGCTTATTCATGTGGACGAACTGTTAACTAATAAGCTAACTTGTTATTTTTGAGGAGAAGCTATTAATTTACATACAAGATATTTGTAGAACAGGAGTAAATTCATACATGCGTCTTTAGATTTTTTATTTATCAGTTTTTATTGTTTACTATACTTTCTGCCTTTTATTTTTACTTTGATGAATCTATCCACAAACCGTTTAGCCTTGTCGGTATATTTGAAACAGTTATAACTGTTTTACTTGCCGTGTGAGCCTTTGGTATAGCGGATAAACTTGAAAATCGAGTAAGTGTAATACGCCTAAGAATAAAACTTCCACTTTCATTCTTGGCGCTTGTTTTAGCGTTCCTCTTTTTAGGCTTACTCTCTGGTGAAATAGCATTTTAATCTATGTTTTTGCTCAAAAGTTTTGGTCAACTTCCGTCTGATCCAAGATTGATGCTATTTATATGTCCATATAAAAAAATAATACTGATCTTGCTTTAATAAACAATTGATGCTTACTAATGTAAGCAGTTAAGGATTTATTTTCCTGATAAAGTCATCTTCAGTTATCTTCTGAACCTCATGTTCTATCTACTAATGCTCAAATCTTTCTTCATGTTTTCGGGCGGAATTTAAGATTAAAAAAGGAAAAGAAGATAACGATGCGCAGCCAAAACATATCCCGTTTTGGAGTGGTATGAGAGAGTTTCGTGATGAAGAGATAGAAGCTGATTTTGCGATCGATACCGACATAGATCATATGTAAAAGCCTTGCTATTGAGACAATACAAGACAATAATGGATCTTAATAACCTAAAATACAGAAGAGAGCGGAAAAGGGGTATTTAATATGCAGCTGACAATACGAGCGGTGGGAGAGAACGCACAGGTTCTGTCGCACCTGCTGGCGAAAAATCCAAACAATGTGTACGAGCGAAAACAAAAAGGGCATCTAGTACGCTTTTTTTATCGTCTGTTTAAAGAAAAAGAGGTAGAGGCGACGATATTTGTCACACATGATCCTATTGAATTATCAAATAGCCGTTCCAATCCATACGATATTACTCATTATATTAATGATCGTGAATTTGCGGTGAGCAGCATTTTTTGCTCATTTATCCGCAATGCGCTCGGTACAGCGTTGAACGGTCAGCCAAAAGAGGAGTATGCTGAATGGGTTCATCATCCATTTGATCTTCATGTGGAGTTTGGCCCTATCGTTTCATCGCTTTCCGACAAGCAGATGCATGAGCTATTTGATCCACTAGGCTTTAGTGTGGATATTACATATGGAGAAACAGATTACAAAGCAAAATTAAAAGACCGCAGTACGGCCCGTTTTCTTTCAATACGCGGGATGAAAACATTGCGTGATACACTGCGCCAGTTATTTATTCTGATTCCTGTAATGGACAATTATAAGCATTATTACATTGATGAAAAAGAAATTGAAAAGCTGGAGCGCTACGGGGAAGGCTGGCTGGAAGATCACCCGATGCGGGGGTATATTTACCGTCAGTCACTTCGTTTTAAAGACTTGTATAGTATGATTGAGAACACAGAAGCAGTAAAAGAGGCAGTAAAACAAGAAAAAAAAGTGCGGCTGAATGACTTAAGGTATGAGAAAATTATTAATCTTGTTAAACAGGTAAAGCCGAAAACCGTCGTTGATTTCGGGTCCGGTGAAGGAAAGTTAGCAGTCCGGCTTGGATTTTTGCCCGGAGTGGAGGAAATCTTGGCAGTGGAGCCTTCTGAATCTGCTTCTTTGCAGGCGATCCGCCGATTTGAAAAAGCGCAAGAGAAAAGCGGCTTTGTTCCGCCTATTTCCATGTGGGGATCGCTTTTCTATTACGATGAGCGGTTAAAGGGAAAAGGTGTGATCATTCTCTGTGAAGTCATTGAGCATATTGACGAACACAGGCTGCCAAAAGCCGTTGAAACGATTTTACATGAATATAAGCCAAACACGTTTATTGTAACAACGCCTAACCGTGAATATAACGAAGTCTATGACATGAACGAAACTCTTCGCCACACCGATCACCGCTTTGAATGGACAAGACCTGAATTTGAGTACTGGTGTAAAGAACGAAACAAAGATCAAGCCTACGAGCTTCGGTTTGATGGTGCAGGAGAAGAGCATGAGCAGCACGGTTTTCCGACACAGATCTGTGTATTTACAAGAAAGGAGGCGGGAATATGAACATTTCTTTGCCGCATGCAGGCATAGTTCTGCTTATTGGTCCGTCAAACAGCGGAAAATCAACGCTTCTCCAAACAAAGATTGACCAGGGGGAAATCAAGCAGTCAGAAGTAATAAGTTCGGATGCCTTTCGGCTGCTGGTGAACGACGAGGAATTTATGGAGTGGCGTGATCTGTCAAAAGACGAAGCGCTTTATGCTAAAGAGTTGTACCAGAGAGTGTCACAGGAAGCGTTTGCGATGATGGATGCGCTTATTGAAACAAGGTGCCGCTTAAATAAGTTGTCGATCATTGATGCAACAAACCTTCATCCAGACGACCGGAAGCAGTACGTGGACATTGCCAGGAAACATCATTTGCCGATCACAGCGATCCTGTTGGATACAGAAGAATCCGTTTTGTTAAATCGGGATGAAGTGCGAAAGCATCCACGAGGAAAGCGCCGGATCCGGCAGCAATACCAAACATTTAAACGGGAAAAACGCTTCGTCAAAAAAGAAGGATACAAGGCAGTATATACCATTAATACAACAGAAGAAATACATGTACATCGCCATTCGAATCCTTTGGAAATCGATATCGGTCAGGGCATTGATGTGATTGGTGATATTCATGGCTGCTTTGAGGAAATGATTGCGCTGCTTGAAAAGCTGGGGTATGTAAAAAATGAACAGCATTTTTATGTTCATCCCGAGGGGAGGCGCTTTTTATCACTCGGCGATATTATGAGCCGCGGGCCAATGTCACTAGAGACCATGCTGTTTTTCTGCCGGCATGTAAAGGAAGGCTTTGCCTATATGATCGACAGTAACCATGGATGGAAGATTGCCCGCTGGCTCGACAAGCGCAAGGTTACCCTGTCCCATGGGGATGAGCGAGTAAAAGAAGAACTGGATCTTTTCGAAGCACAGAACGGAAAAGAGCAGACGGAAGAAATAAAAAATGATTTAAAAGAGTTTCTCTTAAAAGCACCATCCCATTATGTCTTAACGAGAAACGGGTCTCCGGTTCTTGTTTGTACACATGCGGGGATTAAAGATGAATTTATAGGCAGGCAATCACCTGCTGTGCAGGACTTTTGCCGGTACGGTGATACGAATGGATTTGATGAAAAAGGAAAGCCTGTACGAAAAGATTGGTTTACTGGTCATAAGCATCAAACTCTTATTGTTTGGGGCCACGATCCGAAGCCGCGCCCACTCGTGATAAATAATACAATTAACATTGATCAAGGCGTTGTGTTCGGCGGAGAGTTGACAGCATTTCGTTATCCAGAGAAAGAATATGTTTCTGTCCTAGCAAAGGAAGACTACACAGGAGTATTGGATAACCCGCTGACAGAGTGGGTAAAAGCCCGGTTAAATCCCCCAAATATCGGCGCATTTCTGAACGGCTACAGCGTACTGACAAAAGAGCTGGGAGAAGTTCAAGTGGCGGAAGGTATCGTAAAGCCGGCTATCGATGCGGTATCTCATGTAACAGTTCCGATCGAGCAGCTTGTCTATATCCCACCGACGATGAGCCCGACACCTGAGACCTCTTCTGAAGCTGGTTTTCTAGAGCATCCGGCAGAAGCGTTTCGGTATTATCGGGACCATGGGATTCCTACGATGATTGCGGAGAAAAAGCATATGGGCAGCCGGGCTGTCTTGCTTCTGTTTAAGGACTGTGAATCCTCTAAAAAAAACATAGGAATAGATTCGCTTGGTGTGATTTACACAAGAAGCGGCCGACGCTTTTTTAGCCGTGAGCAGGAAACAGAGCTGCTGGCAAAGCTATGCGCTGATTTAACCAAAGGCGGCTATTTCAACAAGTATGAAACCGACTTTGTTCTAATGGATGCGGAAATCATGCCATGGAATTTGAAAGCGAAAGAATTGATTAGCAGCCAGTATGCTCATGTGGCAGAAAACGCTGTGCTGGATCGGACAGCATTAGTTGAAAAACTCGGCACCTCACATGGAAACCAGGGGCAGGTACAGGAATGGCTGAGAGAGTACGAACAAAAGCTTGAGAACGCTCATACGTTCAAACAAGTTTTTCAGAAATATTGCTGGGATGTCCAAACAATGGACGATATCCAAATTGCTCCTTTTCACATTTTGGCTCATAGTGGAAAGACCTTTTTTGATCAGCCGCATACATGGCATATGGAGATGAATCGTTTGCTTGCCGGCATGTCTGACTATTTGATTGAAACAGACTACAAAGTGATCACAAGTGAGGACGATGAAAAAGAGGTAATCAAGTGGTGGGAGGAAATGACGAAGGATGGGCACGAAGGCATTGTAATCAAGCCGGAATTCTTCGTTGCCCATGGTAAAGGAAAGCTCATGCAGCCAGCAATAAAAGTGAGAGGCCAGAAGTATCTGCACATCATTTATGGAATGGATTATTTAGAGCCTCAGAACCTGGAGAGGCTGAAAAAAAGAAATACTGGCAAGAAGCAAAGAATGGCGTTGAAAGAATTTGCACTTGGGATAGAAGGCATTGAGCGATTCGTTAACAAAGAATCCATTGAACGAATACATGAATGTACACTGGCGGTGCTAGCTCTTGAATCGGACCCTGTTATAGATCCAAGACTTTGATTCAGTAATAAAGGAATTGTCCAAAAATCTCTTTGAGATTAAAATTTTATAAAAAAACAAGCCGGTAACATTGATTTAACAACAGTTCCGGCTTTGTTTTTTTATATTTATGGTTGTTTTCATGCTCTTTATTTTTATATGTTTTGCTTTTCTCTCGTTATTTCCCTGCTCAACAGTATCGGTCAACTGCTGACTATAAAGATAAGTAATAATTCTTTGCAATTTCACTTTATTGACTGTTGAGTTATGCGAAAAAGCTGTACCAGTTCACATGCTGATACCGCTTTTTGTTTCCTAAAAAGGATTTTTCATAAAGAATATTACTTTGGCTACAGGTAATTGAGAACTTTCTATAACATTGTATCATTACCTTATATAGCCATGTGGACAAGATTGAGTATTCGATAATTAACAAATTATGTTAAAATTATAGGGGATAGGGGGTGCTAAAGTGAGCAAAGATAAAGAAACTCCTGAAAGAACAAGAGAAAGACTAAGACAAGAAGAACTAAAAAGAAATCCAACTGGAAATATGAATGATGCATTTAATGAAAACCTTGCTGATTTAGCAGGTAGTTTAGGTTGGAAAGGTGTCAGTATTATAATCCTTATAATTTTAATAAGCTTTGTTTTGATATCAATATTTTTCAAATAAGAAGGCCTCTTTTTGAGGTTTTTTTATTATGCACTTTTAATGTCTCGACCGTAGTCCATTAGGTTTTTGATCCGTTGAAATAAGTGTCTGTTCCTTTTGTTTTTCAAAGGATAAACACTTGTCTAATATGCTCAATAAATAAGAGGAATAGCCTTTAAAAAAGTGGAGTCCCACTCTAAAAGATATGCATGAAATAATTAGAAGAATCTTATATTTAATTAGGTCAAGAGCTTCTTAAAGGGAGTTATACTGTTTTAAGATGGATAACCAAACAATTCTTAACGGAGCCCTTGTGGTTTAAAATACCAATCTCTCTTACTTTACTAAGTTCTATTATTTGTAGCACTTCATTTTTCTTGAACAATGCCTATTACCAAAGTAGCTCCAAATTAGCTGCAGCAATCTTTTTTTTGTGTGCATATGGCATTAAAATGCGGAGAAACCTTCTGAATTCTGTCTTCTTATTTAATGCGACAATTGTGTGTATTTATCTATCAATTCTGGCACAATATTAGTAACGCTTATTCTTTACTATTTATATATTGAAGTCCAAGAGAATCTGCTCAAGCGTAATCAATGAGTAAAAGCCGTATCAGCATGCTAACTGATACGGCTTTTACTCTAGGAAATTCATTGCTTGTTTATTACCTTTTGCAAGCCTATCCGCTGTTATCATAGTCACACTAGTTGTCATAAGCTTGGTGGTCTTTTTTTACGCTGTTTGTATATTTCTTGCACAGATTTGTATCAAAAATGAAGTGTGTTTTGATCCGCCTTGTGCGCTTTTTCAGCTAGTTCAATACTAGTGACGCTGACATGCCCGATGACCAGTCGCTTGATTTTAGAATTAATGGATTTGATTTTTCAGGTGAAGATTGGTTCGCTATTGATGAGGAGGGATAGTCTTTTTCTAATTCGCTCAAAATGAAACAAATAATACGCAAAGAGCCTCCATGTTATAGGGGGCTCTTGAGAAAAAACAAAGGTATATTATAACTTAGGCTCAAACGCAATCATGAACAAACTTTAGAGAAAATTTCTGTTTGGATAATATGTAGTCACTAAAAATAAGAGAATCTTATTTGAAATTTTGGATAAGCGATTCTGCTTCATAAATAAATTGGTTTAATTGCTTTTTGGCTTTTGCAGCATCCATCATGTTTTCCGATCGGATTGTCTCAATCTCTTCTTGTTTTAATGACCGCAATGTTTCAGCAAGAAGTTCTAATGTGGGGATAGCGCCTGAGTCGAAAAAGAAAGACGGACGATCAGATTCAGCAGGCTCTGATTCCTCTTGGAACTTAATTCCCGTTAGAGTTGAATAACAGGGCAGGCAAAAAGGTTTTTCATTTTCTTTTAAAACGGCCTGACTTGTATGACAGGACGCGCATAATGTAACAGACATTAAGGGACAACCTCCGTATTCAATTGTTATTTCATGAGTGTAACAGATTCCTGTTTTGCCAAGAAAGGGTAAAGCCTCTCATTTTCAGTAAGGAAAATTAACTATAACGAACAGAAGAAAGGAAGGCTTAGTGCGTATCTATGCCATTTTTCACAGGACGTCCGCTTTTATGTCGCGTTAAAAAGAAGGTATCTTAAAGTTCAATGTTGAAATGTAGATAAAATTATAAGGAAACTATTTTGTGGCTGCATCCATCTTTTGTCATGCTGTCAGGGTACTTCTTGCGGAGATCAGGCAGTTTTTAAACGATTCTTTTTTAGATGCAGCACTAGCCGCTTATGCCGGAGAATAGGTTTTACTATTCATTAAATTATGAGTAAAAGCCGTACCAGTCACCTTGCTGGTACGGCTTTTTATTTATTATTTTAAATTTAGTGGAATGAAATATTACATATACTAATTACAATTGTTTACTATACAGTTTTATTCAGGTAAATAAATAGAAGAAACAACCAAAAATTATAAAAAAATTAGCTATAATGAACAATGAAATCTCACTAATCATGGTTTAAGATGATTAAGAGATATTTAATGTTACATTTCATTACATAATCGATCAATGAAATATGGTAAAAGGGGGAGAGGAAGATGAAGAAAGAAAAAGCGAAAGTTCCTTTTTATAAAGGACTATTCTTTCAAATTATGGTTGCAATTATAGCGGGGATTTTAGTTGGCTATGCATTTCCTGATATTGGACTTGCTTTAAAACCGCTGGGCGATGGTTTTGTAAAACTGATCAAGATGATTATTGCTCCGCTTGTGTTTAGTGTCGTCGTAGTCGGAATTGCTAAAGTAGGGAACATTAAAACAGTGGGCCGTATAGGCGGAAAAACACTTTTGTATTTTGAAATCGTCACTACGCTTGCATTAATTATCGGCATGGTAGTGGCAAACCTGATGAACCCAGGTCAAGGAATGAATGTGGATCCTTCCACTTTAACTACAGATGCAGTAGAAGAAAAAACCCAAGGATCTGAATTGCCGAGTGAAGCTGAATTTTTAATGAGTATTATTCCTGATAGTGCGGTAGGTGCCTTTACAACAAACTCAATGCTGCAGGTTTTACTTATTTCCTGCTTGTTCGGTTTTGCTCTTGTTCATGTAGGCGGGCGTACAAGTGAAACGATTCTTGATTTACTAGAAAAAGTGAATGAAGTCCTGTTTAAGATTATGGATTACATTATGAAGCTAACAGCAATTGCCACATTCGGTGCGATGGCTTTTGCCGTTAGTCAATATGGGATAGGAACACTTTTATCTTTTGGTAAGTTGTTTATAGCAATGACCGTTGCGTGTCTTGCCTTTGTTTTAATACTAGCTATTATCACACGCGTATTCCTTGGCATCAATCTTTGGAAGGTAATTGTCTACATTCGTGAGGAAATTATGCTCGCTTTTGCAACAGGATCTACAGAAGCTGTCATGCCGCAACTAATGGACAAGTTAGAAGACGCAGGCTGTGATCGTGCGGTAGTCGGGCTGGTTATCCCAACTGGTTACTCTTTTAACCTGGACGGTGCTTCCATTTACCTGTCGCTTGCCCTGGTATTTCTTGCGCAGGCAGTGGGGATAGATTTAAGTTTAATGGAACAAACGATGATTTTAGGGGTTCTTTTATTAACCTCAAAAGGGATGGCAGGTATCCCGGGATCTGCATTCGTAGCGTTATCTGCAACCGCAGCTGCCACAGGCTCTATTCCTGTTGCTGCGGTAGCATTGATGCTTGCTCCAGACCGCTTTATGGGTAATTACCGTACAACTGTCAACATTATTGGTTATGCAGTAGCAACATTTGTCATCGCACGCTGGGAAAGACTGCTCGATATAAAACGTGCAAAAGACGTTTTGGCCGGCCGTATTGAAATTGAGCCTGTTAGTACGAAGCCTAAAGTCTCCAGCAACGATTTATCTTTAGAGACTTTCAAATAAATAATGGATAGAGATAAATGATAAGGGCTTGCTTACTTGTGGAGCAAGTCCTTTATTATTTGCTGATATTTTTGGAGGTTGGGTGTTTAAGTATTCATGGCTGATGCAGCTTTACTTAGTTGACTGCTTAATTTTATTGTTCACATGCAATGCCGTCTTTGCTCCTCTTTGTATAAATATCAAGGGTTTCGGGCCTGCTATGTGCGACAGGTGCTTTTTTGAAGCATGGGTTTAAAACACAGGGACAGAAACACCCACTGAGCCAACAGAAGAAACACCAGCAAAAAATAAATAACTATTTTAACTTGATTCTTTTAGGCCTACTATCCGTTATTGATAGCGGGTATTTTTTGTGGAGTAAGGAAAGCAAAGTTCATTTTAGTAAAACAATGGAATGACCCAATTAGTACTGTGAAGGTTGCTTTCGTGAAGGAATATAGCGAGTTTGGAAATCTTGAAAGGAGATGAGGGGATGAGTCGGCGTGAAGTGTACGAAATGCTCAAGGAGCATTATAAAAAACAGGTCATACAATGACTTCCCTGCAAATGATTTTAGCTGCCAGTGAAGAGCTCCTATCATCGATGCTGTTCATAAATTCAGCAGTTATTTAGACGGTCGGAGGCAGCCGGCATGAGACCAATTCAAGTATTTAACCGATGCTGCAAATTATTTAATCGAGCGCATCAGAATCATCATTGTTTTTAATAACACACAAAAAACAGGAGCTATAGAGGCTTGAAAATATTATGGGAGTGACGTCTAATACTCAGCGAGCCACTATTAACATTCGGTTCTTAAATAGAGATCGGCGGCAGTTTAAAGCTAAAGGAACATGGGCCAAATAGAGAACACAATAAACACTGTACAAAATTTAATAATAGAATCTGAAAAAAAGAGGTAATATATCCTACTTTTCTTGCTCGCATTCCAGCAATGCTTTGCTCAAAAGTTGAATGTCATTGTGGATGAGTTCCTTAAGGTTCTCATCTTCACATTTATGATAGTCATCTACAAGACGGCCAATCTCAGCAGAAAAAAGGATGAATAGATCTTCCGGAGTGAACAGCTCCTTTCTATTTTTGAGTAGCTTGTTTCATTCCAGGTGTATTATGCATGAATACGTGTGGAACTTTTATGAGGAAACAAAAGCTGAACATTGAAAGATATAGATAAGTCAGATGACATAAATGATCGTTGATTTTCTTGAATAAAAAGTATGGTGAGAGTGGAAAAGGAGGTTGAGTTGGTTCATTACATTTGCGGTATATGGAGAGCCGGTTGCGTCAGGCCGGTCAAGAGCTTCGGCTTTTCATGGCAAAGTTCAAATGTATGATCCGCAAAAATCAAGGTGCGTAAAGTTCGCTGCTTGCCAGCGCTGACCCGTTCAGCTTCTAGAAGGTCCATTTGAAATACTGACCGGGTATTCGAGCCAGCACTGAAAAGCTTCAGAAAAAAGAAAGCAGCCACAGCAGGTCATTTAGGTAGATGACAGTCAGGTTGTTGATTTGAAAGATTCAAAGTTTGATAGTGTCACACCGTGCGTTGAAAACACCATTGAGTCAATTGAGCTGCAGTAAATGAATTTAATCATTTTTTTCCCAATAGTAGCCGAAAGTGATAGCAATTGAAAAAAGGAGGAACATAAAAATCCACAAAGCAGGGTTCATCATATCAGCTCCTTGCAAGTATTAAATGATTTTGGTCTCTGGCTGAGCGAAAGGCTTAAAACCTGCAAATTGACAAATGAAGTAGTTGCTCCGAATTAAATAAAAGGGGCGGCAGGACGATTAAGGGCAAGGGAGTGGATAAGAAGTGACAATAGTAAAAAAATGAAGCGTTTTAATAAAATCGTTCATCTTTGTCTTTGAGTTTTTGATTGTTGTCTTTTGAACACTTATCGTTTGATTTAGAAAAGGACTTGGATTTTCTTGATAGGAAAATGACCGAAACAATGAAGCTTACCGTTAAAACCGCGGATAAAAACCATCCGAACAGTTCAATTGGATGCATGTTTTGGAAACCTCCTTGTTAAGGAAATCTTTGAATTATTTATTTACCCATTTAAAAGAAAATAAAGCGTTATTTTTTAATTTAAAACATGACAAAACGTTTGAATAAAAGGAGCAGCCTTGCCATTTTCAGAGGGAGGTTAGGTCTTTGTTAATGTTGGAGGCAAGTCTCTCGCCCAGAAGAAAGCTTCTAGAGCGAGGGACCGGGCCGGAAGTGACAACAGCAGTGGCGTACAGTCGCGGTGAGTAAGAGAAAACGCTAAAATCGTTCTTTAACTAAAAAGAAGCCGTGTAAAACGGCTTCTTCATAAAAATTAATACATTGGATACTGTCCAGGCATCATATGAGGAGCGTTGTTATCGTGGCTCTGAGGCATCATATGAGGAGCGTTGTTATCATGGCTCTGAGGCATCATATGAGGAGCATTGTTATCATGTCCCTCCCCCATCATATAAGGAGCATTGTTATTGGGTGCCTCAGGCATCATATAAGGAGCATTGTTATATCCTTCAGGCATCATTTGGGGAGCTTTGTTACATCCGCATCTTTTAGGCATTCTTTTGGGGGCGTGGCTGCGCCCTTCAAGCATCATGTAATGCTCTTCCACCTTCATTACGTACTGAAAATGTTTTTGATAATAATACATGTGCTTTTGAGGATCTACATACTCGTATTTTTTCGCGAGCAGTCCATATAAGCTTGCTTTTTCTAAAAGATCCTTTAACATTTCATCCATTTTCATTAAAAATTCCCCCTTTTAACTTTACCTTAGTAGGGTATTCACTTCATTTTATGTTGTATAAGAAGATTGCCTGCTTTTGCATAATAAAACGGCAGATTGAGGTTTTTTAAGAAGGAAGCGATATGCTGTAAGGCGCGTGTATCGATTTTGTGTGCATCACTTTTTCAGGAATATGCGGCTAATATTATTGTGAATTTTTAGGCATGCTCAGCAAAGAAGAGACTTTTATTTTAAAGTGCTGAGCAGATGATATATCCTCGAGATGTTGAATGATGATTTATATAAAGAAAGACCTCACAGGTGCCGTGAGGTCTTCAAAAATTGGTTAAGTACCGCAGTCGTAATATGCACCTGTTTAAAGTATGCCCAATAGGTAACCTTTTAAAACTTTTCTTTCCTAGCAGGTAAGCTGACAGGCAGCAAAGATGCAGCCTTAAAGAGATGACAAGAAAAGAAAAAGGGGATTTAAATATAAAAAGCCAGGGGGCTCTGACTGTAAATAGCAGGGTTATGTTTAGTTTATGATATTACCGTCAGAAAGCGAATCCGAGCTGTCGTGAGTAAGACTGCTGGTTAGTATATCGCATGGAACAATCCTTGCGCGAATAGTTAAACAGCATAAGTTTTAAGTTCCTTAAAAATCAATAAAATACCGATTGCGTATACGATAGAAGTGGCCAGGGGTACAAGTGTAAATGCCTGCTCAACAAAGTAACCACCTAAAATGAGAGCGGAAGAGCAGGTGCCTAATGTAATAAACAAATAGGCCTTGCTTCTATAGATCCACATGTAAGGGAGGAAGTGCGAGCCTCCAAGCAGGCCAATTGTAAAAGGAAGGTATTCAGGCATATGCCTATACACAAGGATAAACACAGGAATAAAAAAAGCCTGGGCAACTGCAATCATACCGCCTAAAACACTAAGTGGATTATCGGTTGATAATAAATGGATATTCATCATCTTACATAGCACCAGACCAAATGGAAACATCGCGCTCATACCTAAAATCCAAATCAAGCAGACTGGTTTTAAGGGCAAGACAAGGGGGAGAAAGGTGAATAATAAAAAATGATGGAACCAGATAACAATATGGGAAATCCTTTTTTGGATGCCAGGATCATATCGGTTTGAAACTGTTCAAGTGTTTTATTCAAGTAGTTCACTCCTTACGCTGACATATTACGACCTGCCTATAATGTGCTATTGAATGCTTATATTTATTATGAACTTTAAAGGTTAAATCGTTGATGGGATATTTTCAGGTTGCATGAAAAAGCAGCCAGGCCGGGGAGCCTGACTTTAAAAATGGTGACGAGCTGTCGGAGTTGGGTTTGGGTTGTAACAGTATCATTATGGGCCGTTAGATGAAAATTTATACAAAAAAGCCAGGGGGGTTTCCGAGCTTCAAGGTCGATACGAGGTGTTATGAGTGAAGAGGGCGCTATTATATAACGCCCTGATATTGGTCATTTCCTATGCTTGGAGAAATTATGCGAAATCAATGTTCTTACTTTATAAGGAAGGCAACTACTAGATATAAATACACCGTTACTAAGATTAAAACTCACTTGCGAAGCATGATAGCATAACACGCTGAATGGGATTACTCATCTTTGGAGACAAATAAAACAAACAAAGTTATACAAGGAAACACTAAATGCGAAGCAACGGAGGAGCAACCTTGAAAGTGATACACTGGTCTCTAGTATTTGCAATTGCTACTTTTTTTGCAGTAGCCGAGTACACAAAGGAGAATATTAACCCCGTAGGTGTATCAGCATCTATCGTAACCGCCGTCGTAATTGGAGCGTTTGTAAGGCCATTCATTAAGTAACAGGCAGCAAGAAGGAAAGAAATAATGGGGATGTGCGTAAAAAAGAACAGCCAGAGGGGGCTCTGGCTGCGCGGTGTAAATATTACATGGGAGAGAGGAGTCTCTCGCTATCGGTCAGTATGGACAAGTTCATCATATTTTATACAAGCCAAATAAAAAAGCTTATAGATAGGTTGATGAAGTCTACAGGCTTTCTTGAAAGTAGATTAGTCAGCAGCTGCCAGCTTTTCGTTTATTTTTCTGCAATAAGCGGATTTCTTTAAATCTTCAACCGTTATGAATACAGGTGCGAAAGGCAGAAGCTGCTAATTTATTGACTGGCTATACATGGACAACTTCTGAGTCCATTTCTCGTTTTGTTTCCATGCTGCATCTTCCTTTTGGGTCCTTGTACAATATCATATGAGAGAGCAGCTAAGAAAGAAGGGAATCACCTCCTTTTGACGAAATGTTAGAAAAAGGGGGAGCGTGCAATGGATAAAATCATCTATAAAGTCAAGCTGCAATTCGATAAAGACAATAGTGAGATTATCGAAGTCAAAGGTCCACCCGGTAAGGAAAAAGTAGTATTGAAGATGTTTACGGATCATGAAGAGAAATGGATTATTGATGAAAACAACCAGGCAATTAACTTGAATTTAGTGACAAAGATCTCATTTGTAAAACCGGTCAGTATAAAAGGTGAACCGGCAAACATGTAATGCGGGAAAAGATAACTAGCATCCTCCGGGGTGCTTTTTTCTTTGTTCAAAAAATCTTGGAGGTGACGGTGATGTGAATTAGCGAACTAGGATGATATTAAATCAAAGCGGGTAAAGTAAAAAACTAAATAAGTTAGCTATTAGGACAAGTAGTGTTTGAAGGAAGTTGACCGCTTTAATCGAAATAAACAATAAAGGTAAAGGAGGGTTTCGAATGAAGATAGAAGTAAAATATCGAAGATTTGATATGAAAGAAGGACGATTAGTGCCTAGTCTCAATTATTCTTACGAAATAGTGGAAATCGATAATCAATCAATCGGCGACTCAGGAGAACTTGCAGGAGACGCCTTAAGCAGGAAATTACACTTAAGTAAAGATCGGTTTGAAGTAATCGAGAGCAGACCTATCTGAGTGTATAACCAGCTTTCTCGCTTGGAAACTTAAAAAGAACATATGTATATCAAGAGAAGTAATCTTCACGTACCACACATTACAGCCGTGTCTGCTTTACTTAGTGAAAAGAATATCGCAACGGAAGAAGAATTTTACAGGGAACTAAACAAATTTATAAAAGAAAAAAGAGAAACAATTGCATCCAAATAAACGGGTGCTATTTTTTATATCCGAATAAACAAAGCTCTTAGCGAAAGAGATCAAGCAGGAAATCATTCTTCTATTGCCGAAATGTAAATAAAAGGAGACGATGATATGACTAAACAAACGGAATTGACCGCAGAGGAAATGAACAAAATATTAAAAAACATTGAAATTGACCAGGGGACGAAAAAGCTATTGAAAACGTTAATTTTGGAAAAGAACAAGTTCGTTCCTGATCGATTGGTATCTAAAAATGGCTGACTCCCCTACAACACTTAATTAATGGTGGGAAGAATATACTGAAAATATAAAACAAGCGAGCAGCCTTCGGGGTGCTTTTTTTCTTTATTCCAGAAATACGCAGGTTTTAAGACACTTCCGGGCTGCTTAAGGCACCCGGCCCGGCTTTTAAGGTGCACATGAAGACATACACAATCCTAACCAGACTGCTATACATACCCTCTAAAATGGATTAAAGAGAATTATTTGTAGTAAACTTCATATTCCACTAAAATCAAATGAAAGTGTCTTTGTTTATATTGAAAAGTCAAACAGGAGGATTGAAAAATGACATTAGGTCCGCGTGTCTTTAAGACAGGCATTGCTGTCACACTATCACTATACATATGTTTTTTCTTAAATCTTGAGCCGGCTGTTTTTGCAGCGGTGGCAGCCCTTTTTACAATTCAGCCATCGATTTACCGGTCCTGGCGGCAACTGCTCGATCAGGTAATGACCAATACCATTGGCGCTGCGATTTCCCTTTTTTCTATTTACTTTATAGGGGACAACCCTATTATCATCGGGGTGTTGATGATGCTCGTAATTTCATTAAGCTTGAAAATGAAAATGGAAAGCACCATTCCACTGACACTCGTGACAGTACTGGCTATTATGAGTACCCCGGACAATGAAAATATCGATTTTATATTGAACCGCTTTTTGATTATTTTAGTTGGTATTGGATCTGCTTTGGTGGTGAACCTGCTGATTATACCGCCAAACTATAAAAAGAATTACCTTGAAAAAACAAGAACGGTTTTTCAAAATATGTCACTGCTGCTGCGTACGGCCGTGTCCAATGAATTAACGGAAACATCTTTTCAAGAGCAAAGTAAAAAGCTCCAGGATGATATTCGAAAGTTGGAGGACTTGTTCAAAATGTTTGATGAAGAGCGCACCAAGCTGTCCAAATTAAAGCCGGTTGATGTGCGGGAGATTGTCCTATTTAAGCAAATGCTCAAGACGCTTCAGCAGGGAGAAGAAATATTAGAAAATATCGAAGAACATTATTTCCAAAGCGGGGCAAACGAAGCAGAGGATTATTTGTTTGATACTCATATTGAACAACTAATTAAATATCATGAATATTTATTTTTAAAATATGAAGGGAAAATCAAACAGCAGGAAAACGATCACGAACTAAAAGAAATAAAGGAAAGCGCGGCTTTTTTTGAGCAGGCGCTGGATATTTATAAGCAAAACAAAGACCAAAAGTTTCGCTTATTGATTATTGCTTCTTCCATCGTTGAATATTCTTTTCACCTGCAGAGGATGGACCAATTAATCGACCAATATTACAAGGTAAGAAAAAACTGAGGGAAAAAGCAGCTGCTACTCACAACAGCTGCTTCAGACTGTAGACAAATTATATGGATGACTGTGCACATGAATGGGATGAATCGTCGGCGTCCGGGCAGCTCCGCTTTCCATGGAGCAGGCGCTGAGCCCGACTCCGCGAGAAGGCTTCACCGGTCTCAGCTGCCCGCTAGTCCCGTAGGAGTCTGTGCCGCCCTCCCGCCGCCAAGTGGCTTGCGGCAAAATTGTATGGAGCTTAATAAGGTCATATCTTTCTATTTAAAAAAAGAGAAAATGTCTATTCGGCCCTTGTTTATTGATCTTCAACACTACTTAGTGAAGCCTGCCGGACGAAGACTCCTGCGGGAAGTACAGGGAGTCGGGAGACCCCGCAGGCGCAGCCGAGAAGGCTCCCGCACTGCCCGGGAAACGCGAAGTCCGGCAGGCTTCACTTATCGGCTCTTTTTTAAAAGCGAAAGACTTTGTCTGCACACTGAAGCAGCCGCTACTTATAGCGGCTGCTTTTTTTGGATTCCTATCTTATACATGAGGAAAACGGGGTTTAATCCTGCTTTATTTGTTTTAAAAGAAAACAATAAAGTGCTTTAAGTGGTTCTTATTTTTTAGCGGAAAATCTGGAAGATTTCACTTTATAGAAAAAAAACATTACTTAAACTAGCATAAATATTCAAAAAAATGATTGTCAAAACGTGTCGACTGAACTATAATCAAAATATCAAATGTGATATTATATAACGTGAACTCGGAGGAAAAGATGACATGACAGAAACTCTTATTTCAAATACAACAGAAGCAGCTTTAGAACAAATTAAAGAAACTATTAAAACAAAAAGTGTAGATTTACTTCACTTACAGTTTGTAGATATCGAAGGAATCTTAAAGCATGTCACTGTAACAGCTGAACAATTAGAAGATGTCGTAGAAGGCAAAATGATGTTTGATGGTTCATCTATTAAAGGTTTTTCTGCTATCAACAATTCAGATCTTTATCTTCAGCCTGATTTATCTACATTTGCGGTTCTTCCTTGGACAGAAGAAGAAGGCTACGCGGAAGCACGTTTTCTTTGCTCGGTCGTAAATCCAGATGGTTCTTTGTTTGAAGGAGATACACGTAACGTTTTAAAGAAAACAGTTGACCGTGCAGCGGAACATGGCTACACGATTTCAGTTGGACCGGAATTAGAATTCTTCTTGTTCAAAGCAGACGAAAATGGAAACCCGACTACTGAACTATCAGATAACGGCGGTTACTTTGAGCCATCTCCAAAAGATCTTGGTGAGCGCGTTCGCCTGGAAATTTACCGTGCATTAAAAGCAATGGGCTTTACAATTGAAGCATCGCATCATGAAGTGGCAGAAGGCCAGCATGAACTTAGCTTTAAATATGCAGATGCATTAGGTGCAGCGGATAAAGCGACTACGTACAAGTGGGTCGTTAAAACAGTTGCGAAACAATATGGCTTACACGCAACATTTATGCCGAAACCAAAGTTTGGAATCAATGGTTCTGGTATGCACGTGAATATGTCGTTCTTTAAAGGAAACGAAAATGCATTTTTTGATCCTTCTGATGCTTTGCAATTATCAAAAGAAGCGTACCACTTTATTGCGGGTCTATTAGAAAATGTGAAGAGCTTTGTTGCAGTAACAAACCCATTGGTAAACTCGTACAAGCGTTTAGTTCCTGGCTACGAAGCGCCTTGCTATCTTGCTTGGTCTGCGTCTAACCGTTCTGCTCTTATCCGTATCCCGGCGAAAAAAGGCCTTGCCACGCGTGTGGAACTACGCTGCCCGGATCCATCTTCAAATCCTTACTTAACGTTTGCGGTTATTGCTTCTGCAGGCTTGGATGGAATTGAGAAAGAACTAGAAGCGCCAGCGTCTATTAATGAAGACATCTTCCACATGACGGAAGAACAAAGAGCGTCTTACGGAATTGAAAGTCTTCCTGGCAGCTTAAAAGAAGCAGTAGAAGCTCTGGAATCAGGCGATATTGCGGTAAATACATTAGGGGGACACGTTTATAACGAATACGTTTCTTTGAAAAAAGCAGAATGGGACAGCTACCGTACAGCCGTTCATGGATGGGAAATCGAAAATTACCACGCAAAATTCTAATTAAAAGCGGGCTTTTGCCCGCTTTTTTTGATAGCTCTTCATTTCACCTTGTTGGTAAAATGGAGGGCTGTTTTTCTTTTTCTTTCCGCGGGTGGAGGAGGAAAAATAACTCATTCATTTCTAACCTCAGTGTTATACTGATAAAAAACAGGACTTTAGAAACGAGAGATCAAGGATGAAAGTAGCAGTGACGGGGATGGGCGTGCAGCTTCCAGGAGCGAACAGTGTAAGCCGTTTTGCTGAAATGCTGGCTCAAAATATTTGTCCCTTGCAGGTTGTAAGAAATATAGGAACGCAAAAACACAGAGATTTAGTTATGGGTGTGATTGATCATGAGATACTGAGTGATCCTTATTTTAAAAGGTATTCGAGGATAAATAAACTGGCCATCGCTGCAGTGAAAGAGGCGTTTAAAGGTATCCATATAGAAAATCATCCAGGTAAACGCATATCCGTGATTTTTGGGACGTCTGTAGGCGGGCTCACAGAAATCGAAGAACTCGTGGCATCCGCTGCACAACAAAACCTGCGGCGTTATCCGGTGACGGGTGTTACGCATGGCAATATTGGGTCACTTGCGATGGGGATTGGTTCATACATAAAAGCCAATCATCTTCAGCTGACGCTTGGAAACACATGTACTGCCAGCACCGATGCTGTTTTACTCGGAAAACAACTTCTTGAAAGTTATACCACGGACATATGTGTAGTAGGGGGAGCAGATTCTTTAATTAATCGAACGCTCGTGTACGGTTTTTTAAAACAAAGAGGTCTTGCTGTTGAAGGAGATGTACGTCAGGCAGGTATGCCGTTTTCAACATCGACTCAAGGATTTGTTGTGTCCGAAGGGGCTGGGGCGCTTGTTTTGGAGCGGGAAGAAGATGCTGTGCGAAGAGAGGCAGACATTTATGCTTTTATCGAAAAAGGCTTTTCCAATCATGATAATATTTCAGTGTTTCAATCCGATCAAACCGGAGAAAACATGACTCAAGTGCTGCGGGAAATATGCGGCAGCCGCCTGCCGTCATACGTGAACAGCCAGGCTTTAGGTTTAGAGGAAAATGACCGGGTGGAGGCCATCGCTTATCGAAACTGCTTCGATGGCAGTGTTCCCATCACGTCTATAAAAGGGCTGTTCGGCCATACCTTCGGAGCCTCGGGTGTAACACAGGCGATTGCTTCCATTATCAGCATTCGGGAAGGCTTTATTCCTGCCACATATGGAACCGATAAAAAAGGCTTTGAATCACTGCCGATTGTAACCGAAAAACAAGAAAAGCCGGTTTCCTCGGTTGCGGTGACGACACACGGCTTTGGAGGAAGTAACACAGGGCTGCTTATTACAGGATAAGGCGGCCTTTGTTCTGCACAACGGCGACTGATCCGACTGAATCGGCAGGCTTTTTCATATCGAGCGGTTTAAAAGGGGAAGAACGCTTCTGAGGACTCGGGTAATAATTTTACGAAAAAGGAGATAATAAAACGGGATGTAAAGCAGATTTACCCGGTTCGAAGAAGGAGATGATAAAGTGGAACAAAAGCCAGATTCACTTCAACCAATGAACGACAGTGACATTTGCAATGAGCTGCCTATACCGATGAGCACACCGGGACAAAAAAACCTGGCAAGTGAAGTGTATAAGCATTTAAAAAAGAGAGCTGAAGATTTTGACAACAAACTGGATGGCACCCAGGGGGTGGGTGTGAAACTGATTCCATCCGGACAGTCGGTTACTTTCCAGGTCACGGCATTAGGGTATTGCGATCCGAGTTTAATCATTTTTGGCGGCGTTACGGAGAGTGGGCTGGAAGTACAGTTGATTCAGCACGTATCGCAGCTTAATTTTTTGCTGATGGCCATGCCCAGGCCGAACCCTAAAGAACCAAAAATTCCACTCGGTTTTATTCAGTAAGGCAAAAGTCACTTTTATAGGTGGCTTTTTTTGAAGCTTGGAGAAAAAAGGGGTAAACGCCATAAAAGGCGCTCGCTTTACCCTTCTTTATTCTTTTTTCCATCATTGCTTTTATCTATGTCTGTCGCGTTGTTAACCGCTTGAACAATCAAGTTAAGCCCTTGATCCATGGTTTTAATGGATTCATCTTTCTGTCCCGTTTTTTTCGCCTGCCCTTGCTTTTTCATGTTGTCACCTCCTCTATATAGAGTTTGTTGAACGCCCGGAAATATTCGGAGGTGCTATAGGGAAAGGAGAAAAAAGATAAGTTTATGTCGGGTAAACACGCAAAAAAAAAGCCGGGAATTTTTCCGGCTTTATAAATAGTCAGCTCGTTTGAAGCTGATACTCGATAATTAATTTATCTAATTCCTGGCTGTATCCTAGCACTTCCTCACTTCCGAATCCATAAATAGCAGCAGCGAGAATCATTAGATGGCGCAGTTTTTTAATTTGGAATGATAATTCTTCAAGAATTGGCTGGTTCGTATCCATATGCATTCTCCTGTCAAAAAGAATAGGAACTAACTTGATTATAGGATATTTTGCATAGAAAAGAAACAGTTGTTTGTGAGGAAATCTGACGAAAGTGAAGGGAAGTGTCTGAAGTAACATTCACAAGAAATGAGAGGGAAGAGAAGTGAAGTTAAACGCTGGTCATCCAGGCGGGATTTATTTTATCCTCGGTTCCTCTACTTTTAATTTTCCTGTGTGCATACTTTCTAGAATAGGCTTTCCGTCCTTTGACTCCATTTTCAAGATGCCATACTGCCGTTTGATTACCCCTTTTTTTAAATCAACGGGCGCTACAATAAGATGGCCATTATACTTTCCTACCACCACCTGGCGGGGTTCCTCTGTCGTTACGTAGTAAGCCGTTTTAAAATAAGCTTGAAAATAGCCGAGCGCGCTGCTTAACATTAACACTCCAATTCCAGCTGATAAATACCAAACCGATTGATTGTGTGTACCTGAATTTTTTCGCCTTACAAGATAGGTGATTTCAGAGAAAATAAGCAGAAATACAATGATCGTGCCGATTGTTAGAAGAAAGGTAAAGGCTTTATCGTATTCCGATGTCACAAAAAAATCAGTGGATTTAGAAAGCACAAGCAGGGCTGTAATAAGGAAGGAAAAAACGAAAAGGATTCTAGTGTACCATCTTTTTGAATACATTTTTGAATAAGCTTTTGATGAGGAAAATAGGGAAATAAAATGTGCTAGCACGAGGCATAAAATAAGCAGGTAAAATAAGGTCCCGGTGAAGTTAATCAATTTAATTTCAATCAGTTCAGCCGGCACACCGTAATACCTGAATTGACTTTCCGTATAAAAATACATAAAAGCAACCGACAGAACAGAAAACAGGCTGAAAACAACAGTCAGATCTGCTCCATGTATAAAAGAAAATAAAGAGAAATTCTTTTTTTGGGTGGTTTCCTGCTTTTGTGAGTTTCTCATTAAAACACCCCTCCTAAAAAGCCAGCCGCAAAAAAGCGGATACTGGATAATGGCATATGCAGTACTTTTATCATATGAATCCGCCGTTATTTGTTGCTTTTCTTAAGCACTGATCGATGAATATGGCTCGGCTGCAGCGGTGATACTATCCGCTCAAGCTGTGTGCTGCGCCGCTGTATGGCCGAAGTAGAAACGTACATGGAAACTTGGTAAAGAAAGGATGAAAAAAGTGGGCAGAAACGGAATCGGTGAGAAAGCTGCTGTAAATGGCGAAGAAAAGATAAGGAAAGCGGCAGACTTATGAGTGAAGCAGTTCCTTTTAATGAATCACTCGTTCAGTACTCATCCGGCTGGCAATGGGACGACAAAAAATACTGGGGAGAAGCGGGCGAGATTATCGGTGTTGTACCGGATCATATTGTAATGGGAAAGCCGCATGATCAACGTTCAACGGAGTATTGGTTTTACTTTGCTGCCATCAGCCGGTCCCTCACCGCTGATTTTGTGCAAAAGGAAAAAAGAGCCCTAACGTCAGATGAGGAAAGAGCATTAAATGACCGGGTCAGAGAGCTGATGAAAGAATCGATTTTGCACAAAACTCCCGTGAAAATGCTTCTGGCCAGGTATGAAGTGACCAATCCATACAGAGCGCCCGATCTCTCGGGATTAAAAGTAGTCGAATACCTGTCGCCAGGCCCGGCTCATTGAATAAAAGTGTTTTGTACAAAAAGAGATAAACTGAACAGCAAGAGAAAGAAAAGAAGCGAAAAAAGCCGTATCAGCGATTCAGCTGATGCAGCTTTTTTGTATACAACAGCCGAATTTATTTCTTTGCAGGAGGATTTTTTTGTATGATCAAGTCCGTCGCGAAAAGAAAGCTTCTTTTCTCTGCTTGTGTTACTATAAAAGGAGAGAAAAAATGGAGGTTTTTTTGTATGAAAATGTCTGTGACCCGGGGGCTGGCAGAATTGAAGCTGCTGGACAAGCGTATCAAGACAGTAATGAACTCGGCTGCATTCGTTGACTTTGCCATCGGTGAAAAAGCGGTGAACGGATACACATCGAACAAAGAATATGAGGATAAAGTGCAATCAGCTTATCAGTCTGTGAAAGATTTGATGAAACGACGCAATGATATTAAGTCTGCGATTGTTCTTTCCAATGCCATGACAAGGGTGAAAATTGCGGACAAAGAATATACGGTAGCGGAAGCCATCGAGCGAAAAACATCTATTCAATATGAAGTGCAGCTTATGCAAAAAATGAAAAACGAGTATACAAAAGCGGTAAACAACATTCAAAGAATAAATGAGGAAGTCAAAGAAGAATTGAATCGAAAGCTCGATGCTTTGTACGGGCGCGAAGCAAAAACGAAAGTGGACGAAAACAATGAGCTTGTGAAAAGCTACCGAAACGATAACGAAGCTAAAATGATCGATCCGCTGAAAATCCGCCATACATACGAGAAACTGGAGCAGGAAATTGATGAATTTTTATCAGAAGTCGATTTTGTGCTGTCTACCTCGAATACTTTGACGGAAATTGAAGTGCCGGAATAAGATAAAGCGGTTAGCCAGTCGAAAATCAGCAAAACTAAACAGGTGCCGGCGGCTTTGGCCTTACAGCCGCTAACTTTTCATTCATCCATTTGAGGATACAGGAAACTTAAACGCGAGCGAGCGTTATCAGGCTGAAAGCTCAAAGTTAAACGTTCAAACCTTAAAGGTGAAAGATCAAAGCTCTTAAAAGTTAAATCTTAAGGCTCAACGTTGATAAGTTCGATAAAATCCATGAGAACGGCTTAGGCGGTGTTTGTTTATCGGCCGCGCTGATTGCCGCATGGCTGATTGGCTAACTGCCTGCATAAAACAATACATCGTTTTTCAAATCAAAAAAACCGTTCGTGATGAACGGTTTTTTTGGCTTGAAAGAAAAAGTGTAATCACAAGGATGTTTATTAAATTATTTGTTCTATTTTTAGAAATGTAAAGTAAATAGAATGACAAAAGTAAACAAAAAAGTATTAAGTAAATAGAATATTCAAATTTTTAATCCCTGGCTTATAAAAAGTGACAATTCCTATTAGATGGGTATCCAGTATGTATGGTTTCAAGAAAAGAATGAATACAGCTGCTTCTTCCCATCCTGCACGGGACATATTCGTCTTTAAACACAGTAAAAAATAGTGTTTTTAAAAATTACATATTTTACAATGTGCAAATTTCAAATAAAGAAATAAAAAAGAACAACCAATATATTTTTAAACTGGTTGCTCACACTCCAGCAGTGCATCTTTTAAAAGCTGGATATCTTCTTCTATTAATTTCTTAAGGCGCAAGCTGCGACACCGGTTATAATCATCTATTAAACGACCCAATTCAGCGGAAAGAAGAATGATCGTATCTTCCAGAATGAGCACTCCTTTTTGGGTAATTTGTTTTTTCCAAGGTGCGGGACAGATGAACGTGTGGGTGATATCTATCAAACTACTAAAGAGTAAAATAGTCAAACCTATATGTTTATACCCTGATCTCAAAAAAATATGCGTAAATATATAAAAAATTCATTTATTGGAGAAGGAAGCTTCTTCAATGCGATAAAAGACATGTTCCCTGTGGTGAATGAAAGAGTTTTTGTTTATTTTAAAACGAATGGTGAAAAATATGGACATGAAAGTGAATAATACAAACGAACTGTACAAGTAAGGAAGGAGACGGCTGTGAATGACACAGTGTATTTTGCAAATTAACAAAAAAGCGCACCGGGCAGGGGACCATATTGCGTTTGCAGCAGCGGAAACATTGGATCCGCCCATCGATATTGGCGGAGGAATGTGTTATCACCGATATATTGAGCATTATGAAAAGCTTGCTTCTGAAGAGGAGAGAAAAATAGGCTTGACGAATATTTTAAGCACCGAGGAAACAGAAAACGAAATTTTTTATACAGTAGACGAGAGCCAGATCCCGCTTATAAAAGAGGTGGCCGTTTCAATTACGAATGAGTTTCCGGAAAGCTATGAGCGCCAGTACACGGAGTTTATTCAACATCTTCAAAATGAAAAAATTATTGCTTGAGAAAAGTAAAAAGGATTATGGAGCCGTCGTTTTAAAGGCTTAAGTGAGAAATAAACAAAACAAGCAAGCCGTTCTCCTGTCCGGCTTGCTTGTTTATTAGTACATGGTATTAGGATGAGGCGAAAAGGAAAAAGAAGACGGACCATGGTTTTTTTTATATTTTGGAATTCCGTTCTAACTGATCGACGTATTTAAGGTGAAGCAATTCAAAGTGCATATGCTTTTGCGGATCTACATACTCATATCTTTTTGCCAGCAGGCCATACAAACTCGCCATATCCAAAAGATCTTTTAAGGTTTGGTCCATCATCTCAAAAAAAAAGCCTCCTTTAAAGAGTTACCTTAAGATATTCAAATACGGAATCTTTGTATAAGCCGTATGCCTGTTCTTTGACTGTACACTTAAAACGGCTATGTATAAGGTTTTCTCTTGCGCCGGCAAAATAGAAGTGAATTTTGCCCTTTTTGGGGGAACATAAAGAATAAAGCTAAAAAAGGAGAGTGAATAAAATGAAAATAAATTCCGGAACAGAAAATGTTATTGATGGGCTTAGTCAGCACGAAAAAGACGTGTATCGTTTTATGAGAGACGAATACGAAAGAACGGTGAGCTACGGTGATGCATATGATGCTAAAGTTCAGGATCCTCAGCTTACCGCACTTGTGAGCCGTGAATTTAATATTTCCGCTGATGAAGCAAGAAACATTTATATGGATGTTGAATCAAAAATAGCCGATTTTCGCAGGAAACAATCAGGAAAAGTGTAAGCGCCTATCCGGGCGCTTTTTTGCTGGGCAGCACATCCGGAAAAGGACAGCCGTTCTTTCATGATAAAATGAGGAGAAGGGGTGATAGACATGGAATGGATTGGGCTGCCGGCAGGGGCGCTTCAAGCGAATGCATACGTGATTTACGAGAAAGGAAGAGCCTTACTGATCGATCCAGGCGGAGATGGGAATAAAATTCGGCGGTTTATCCGGCAGAAAAAATTGCAGCCGGAAGCCATTCTTTTAACACACGCCCATTTTGATCATATCGGAGCAGTGGAACCGCTTCGGAAAGAATACAGTATACCGGTTTACCTTCATCACGCTGAAAAAAAGTGGTTGTTCAATCCGGCTTTGAACGGATCGGCTTTTTTTGAGGGAATAGAGCCTATTGTAGTAAACCCCGCTGATCAGCTGTTCACAAGGGAAGGAAGGCTTTCGATTGGCAGATTTTTTTTTGATGTGTACGAAACTCCGGGACATTCTCCCGGCAGTGTCAGCTTTTATTTTAAAGAGGGAGGCTTTGTTGTTGCAGGGGATACCCTGTTCGAAGGAAGCATCGGCCGTACGGATTTAAAAGGCGGGGAGGAAACCCAGCTGTTGAAAAGCATTCGTCAAAAGCTTTTAACGCTGCCGGACGATACATATGTACTGCCGGGTCATGATAGTGTGACAACGATTGGCCGGGAAAAGGAAAATAACCCTTTTTTAAAGAAGCATAAATAAAACCTCCATAAAAAAGCTGTGTCTGTTCTTTTAACAAACACAGCTTTTCACGTTTTTAGGCGGATGTGTCTTTTTCTGCATGCCTCTCTTTCCAGGAGGCATGCATTTCCTGAACACCACTTATAACGGTTTTTAATCCCTTTTTTCGGATTCCTTTTGGTGAAATAGGCTCCATCAATATGTCTGCTCCAGCCGCTCCTGCAATCGTTGCAAGAACACCAGCAGTTCCGGCAGCCACTGTTCCGGCTGTGACCGCGGCTCCCGAGACGGCTCCGGTGGCAGTGGTTACCGCACTGGCTAATCCGGCCGCACCGGCAGCCGCAGCTGCGCCAGCGACGGCTGCCCCGGCTGTGGTCACAGCTCCGGCAGCGGCCGTTCCAGTCGCTGCAGCCGCCGTCGCTGCAAGCGTTCCAGCTGCAGCAGCAGTACCTGTGACAGCAGCAGCGGTGCCGGCGATGGCGGCTCCTGCAGCCGTCGCGGCAATCGCGCTAGCAGCCAGCGGAGCGGCTGCTGCAGCTGCCACTCCACCTGCTATATAAGCAGCACCTTTCCAAAATCCCATACAAACACCTTCTTTTTTGATTGTTACCTGCATTCGTTTGAGCAGGAAACTGCTATACTCATTATGTACCCCGAATGGTCTTTCAGCACACATTTAAAAGAATGAACGCCCGTATGAAATCTTCCCGGCGATCAGCCTGTAACAACAGGGGGTGTAATCACAAGCTTGATGCTGTGTATGATCACTGAATTCTTTGAAAGAGCAAGAAAGGGGACACCGCCCATTTTTAAAAATTGGAAAGAGATAAGGAATTGAGGGTACATGACTTTGGGGCAGTTTAATGAGCAGCTGCAACGGGTACACTAAAGTATGGTTTGGTAAGCCGTGTATATAAAGTATCCATTTCGAAATAGTACGCACATAATAAAAGCACTCACAGGGCGTGAGTGCTTTTTTATTGGCTGAAAAAACTTATTTTTCGAAGGAAAGTTCAGGCTGCTCTGGCCGGGCCGGGAGAATAGGCTGCAGGACAGGCTGTTCTGCCCTCGCTTCGTCACTCATTTGGTTATCAGATAAGGTTGTATCCGCCTCGTTCGTTTCCCGATCCGTTTGTTCTCGGTCAGCCAGTTCATTATTTGCTTGATTCAGCGTTTTACTGTCAGCTGTAGAATCCACTTTCTCCTTTTTTTGTGTATTTGCTTGGTTAAACCAATCGGATACATAGCCGTCTTTCTTTTCAGACGTCTGGGATGTTGTTTCTTTTTCCTGTTTTGTTTCATTGCTTGGTGTATCGTTTTCATTTGAGGCAGCAGGCTGTTCCTTTTCCGGTGCGATTGTTTCGGTTTGTTCAGCTGTTACGTCTTCGGTTTTTTGCTCTAGTTTGTCTGTTAAAAAAACATTCAAAAGCAGCAAAAAACAGGAAAGTGCTGCAAGCAGGGGGACAAAAAGGTACATATTCGATTTATAGATTTTTATAGCCGCTCATCTCCAATAACAGGACTTATTGTGAAAGTATAAAGCTATTGTACAATACGAAAGAAAAGAACCGAAGAGGCGGCTGCTTTTTTTATACCCTACACTGCAAGCAAAGGAGTAAGTAAAATTAATAATGTACAAAATTCAAAAAAATAAAGCAGCCGAAAGGGCTGCCCTACGTTGATTGCTCACACAAAGAAATAGCTTCGTTTAATAACTGAATGTCACTTTGAATCAGTTCTTTAATCTCTGGATCATCGTATCGGTAATAGTCATTAATTAATTTTCCCAGCTCATTAGACAGGATGATGGATAGATCTTCCATAGTAAACGCTCCTAGATAAAGGTTTTTACGTAATCCTTATTTAATTTTACCTAAAATAGGTTTAATATACTAGCTGTAATTACCTATATTTTATGAAGCAAATGAACAGACCGGTTTTTAATAAAAAACTCATTGGGCCGGCCGCCGAAAAAGAAAATGCTATGATGAACCATCAGCAGGGCCTGACTCCATTATGACAGCAGAAAGCCAATAAGGTTCAGCTTAAAAAGCTTCGGTCTGGTTTTTCAATGATCCGGAGGGCTGGGAGCGCATAAAAAAGCAGCCAGGTGAGAACCTGGCTGATACAAGGTTTACTTATAGGAGTAGGATTTGGAACTAACAGTTCTAGTATGTCCATTTGAAAAAATCTTATACAAGAAGCACCTGCCTGTTTTGAAGCTGGGCATGAAGAATTAATGTATTTAATTCTTCACTGTAATAAAGCGCTTCTGCACTAGAAAGTCCATAGAACTGAACCGCGGAAGCCAGCAGCTTATGTACTTCGCAGGTTCAGTTACCCAAAAAAGAAAGGGGGGAAACCTATTTATATAAAATGTAAAAGGTCTTTGAACAAAAGACATGGTTGAAAGCTGTTAAAGCACTGGGAAAAGAAAGAGAAATTTGTTATGTTAATAAAAGCATGATGTACATTTGGGAGGATATAAAGTGAAGACATTATTCAAGCTCTTCATCGGACTGGCATTGCTTGTGGCTCTTCTAGGAGCGGGACTGTATTACTTCGGAACCAAAATTGCCTCTGATAAAATAATGGATGAAGTAGCACAACAGATTGAAAACAGCGGAGAAGTGGAACAGATTAAGCAGCAAATTAACAACAATCCAGAGCTGAAAAAGCTGGTGGAAGAAGGCGCCAATGCCGACACTTCTTCTCTGCCGTTTACGACAAAAGAAGAAGCGGCAAGGGAAATGGTGAAAAAGTTCAGCCCAGGCGAGCTTAAAGACATTCAATCGACCGTGCAAGGCGGCCTGACAGAAGAAAAGAAACAAGCATTATTAGAGACACTCCAGAGCAAGCTGACTGAAGATGAAATACAGGCTTTAAAAGTGCTGGCTTACAAGGAACTTTATCAATAAAAGAGGAACACCATCGGCGGGTGTTCCTCCTTTTTTTTATTTAGTCGAACTCATAACGAGGTGCTTCTCTGCCTATTTACATGGCCAACAGGAATAAGCGCCTGTTTCGATAACGAGGGGCTCTTCTGTCAACTTTATGTTTGATCTTGTTCGATCCACCAGTCGATTTGATCTAAATCAAAAATAATGATGTCTAAACCAACTTTTTTATGAGGAAGCTTCTTATTTGTGGTTAGATCATAAATATCCTTTTCAGCAACTGGATAGTTTACCGACTCAAGATAGGAGATTAATTTCTGTATTCCTTGAACTCTTCTCATTTCATCACCTCCCACAAATATTTCTCCAGGCTTGGGAGAGAAAAACTTGTGTAAAGGATCAAATGAGTGAATATAAACCTTTTTACCCTGTTGGGCCCAGCTATATACCTGGTCATTCAATTTTTAAATGATCCATGTAAAATGGCAGCTGCGTATACATAAGGCAGCTGCCATTTTAAACATGAGTTTAACGGCTGTTCTTTTTTAAGTCATCCATCTGTTCTTGAATGGTTATATGGTGATTAACGGTTAAAATTAAAATTACAATATTTAACAGACTTGATAAGATCGTACCGCCTAAGAGTATACATTTTGCTCGGGAATGGAGCATATGATCACCACTTTTTTAACGGAGTAGGGTCAGATGAAAAAATAAAGCCTGTTTCACATACAAACATTTAAAAAGGACTTGGCACGTTTACTCTACCCGTATCGTATTGGCATCGCCAAATTGCTGCTTGCCGTTCTGCTGCTGCGAACCCTGGCTGCTGTAGGAGCCGTTTTGTTGATTGTCGCCTTGACCCTTGCGGCTTACATTTTGACCGCTCGTTTGATACCGGGCGCCTTCATTGTTGTTTTGGTTTTTCGGCTGGTTTTGGCCGTTTTGGTTCTGGTTGTTTTGGTTTTGGTTATTGCCCGTTAATGTGTCCACAACATTTTCGATGCCTTTGCCAATCGTTTCTAAAATACCGCCGTTCTGCTGGCCGTTTCCATTCTGCTGGTTGTTTTGGTTTTGATTTTGATTTTGATTCGCCATCTTTTTCACCTCCCGAGCTTTATCGTGCACAAACGAAAAAAAATTATTTATCAGTCGGCCAGGTGCTTTTTTCAAGGAGCTGTATGGATCGATATGTTTTTGGGTTGAAGATAAAGGGAAAGGACATGCTACTGAGTAAGAAACTCGTTAAGGAGGGACTTGAAAATGGGCGTAAGCCGAAAAAAACAAATGCTTATGAGTGGAATAGCGGTTCTGTTTACACTTGGACTGGCTGGCTGTGGAAACGAAGAAAATCCGTCGACTGAGCAGGAAGAAGTTGAGCAAAACAATCATAGTGACATTAATGAAGGAATGGGCGAAGAGAACGATACAGGCACGAATGAAGACGATCAAGTAGAAGTCGATCCGAATGATGGCGAAACTGAAACAAATGAACAAGGTTCGTAAGCTGGAAAGGAGCTTGCCGACAACTAATGAAAAGGTGTATCTGACCCCGCACAGATACACCTTTTTCTGATAACACAAAGAAATTAATGCTCTTTTAAAGCAGCCAGGGGAACACTTTGTTCTTTTTCGGGCTCATCCAGAGGATAAATACGAGCCATCTCATTGTCTTCGTCTACATGTTGGATATAAATAGGTAATTCGTTAAACGTTACGTCAGCCATTACAGGAGAAGCGGCGATTTCCTGAGCTCGTCGTAAATTCATCATTGTGGCCTCCTTTTGTTTGATAACACTTTTAACGTTTACTTAAAAAGCGTTCCTTATTCTGCCGGATGTGAAGTGAACGAAAGTGTATCTGCTGCCAATGTTTTGACTGCGTAAAACGAGGAGGGGTGTATCAGAAGTTCACGCGGCTTGTTTGAATACGTCCCATAATGAAGGCAAAGGTACGGCTTTTCCATCATCCTTCAATGCCTTTCCACCTGATTAGCATATTGAAAATGAAGCTGGTCATTATACTCGTACTTTTTTGCAGACACGCCATACAAGTTCGCCATAGCTAAAAGATCTTTTAACGCCTGATCCATTCAAACAAAAACTTCTTTAAAGGATTACGGTATGTGAATGATCCGGCATAGGTAAGCCATTTACCTGCTATCGTGGATAATCTCATGTATGAAAGCAGCCGCCACTCCACTAGCTGAAGGCGGGCTTACTTTTAGGCTTCATTAGACGCTTTTTGTTTTATGAGGCTGTCCCGCTCGGCGGAAAGTGCTTCGTTTTCTTTTTTAAAACGGGCCACTTCCTGTTTAAACGCGGCGATGTCTTCCGTTATGATCTTTTTTCTGAAAGAGCCGCTGCATTGGCTTTCTCCAAAGCCATGCTGTATTGTTTGGCACCCGCTATCTTTCCCTCTAATGTGCTTATCTCTTCTTCCAATATCGTAATTTCCTGTTTAAGCCGGTTGTTTTCATCCAAAGCGGCTTCAAAATCATGGTTTTCATTTCCAAGCATCGCCAGCGCAACAAGAAAAATCCCCACAAAAAGTGCCGGGTAAAAGATGCGCTTTAACACACGATGCTTCCTGCTGAATAAGCTGCACAAAAAGTGAAAAAGAAAATATAAACAAGCAAAAACGATTAAAATAAGTCCGAGCAGGCTAACTAAAATCAAGCGATCCCTTCTTTCAAGCGAGCTGTGATTTTCCGTGAATTCACACCCGGGCTGGAAGCGGGCAGCTGACGAGGGAACATAGTTATGTTTATTTCATCCAAAAAACAAAGAAAAGCCAGCCCTTTAAGCCGACAAATCATAACAATATTTATAATAGATAAAGGTTGCTATTTTCTTTTGAACAGTGTTAGCTAAAAACAGTACATAGGAGGAATCTTTATATGAGCGATAAACAGGAGAGCACCTTTTACATTGTTGATTATGAATGGACAGGGCAGCACATTTTATTTGTAAAAGCAGCGGGCTTCGATGCCGAAAAGGGGAAGGCATTCGAGGAAGTCATTAAGTTTTTAAGGGGCAGGCCGTTTGGAGACAGCATTCATCCCCAAAAGTCTTCTCTGTCAGCCGCTTGCAGAAAGGGCCTTCATGCTTATATAACAAAGAAATTTAACGACAAAGAATTTGATTAAAAAGGAAAAATAGCACTCCTGGACGAGAGTGTTTTTTGGCATTGTATCATAAACACCATGCGTTTTGATGGAAGTCTACCGTCTTTTAGCTGCTTCACTTGTTAAAAAATCAAGCTGTTTTTGCATGGCTGTTAATTGCTTTTGAATCGAATCTGTCTGCCGTGGTGCTGAAGACTCAGCGCTTGCTGCTTCCTCTAAAGCGAGTAGTGCGGCAAATGTGGCAACCGCATCCGCGAGGGTTGTAAGGGCTGTAGCAAGAACCGTCAGCTTGGCTGCATTCACTTCAAGAGACGCCGAGGAGTTTTCCTGTTGAGCTGCTTTTACATAACGCTGATTCACTATGTGCCTCCTCTCCCAATGGAATAAGCGTATATCCGTTCACATTGTATGCAGAAATCGGCACAGTGTGCGAAGCAGCAAGGCTTTTGTCTGCATGTAAAAAGCAGCTGTATGACCAGGCATACAGCTGTTAACATAGTGATTTGGCGGGTAAAACCGGTCACAAAGCAAAAGCAGGAGTCATGTAAACAAATCTTGTGCATACTCTCTTAATACCTATTAAAATCCTCCGCCAACGTAAGACGCACCAATGATAATAAGAAGGATAAACAGAACAACAATCAGCGCGAAGCCAGATCCATATCCATCACCGTTTTTGTAGCCCATCATGATCACCTCCTTTTCCATATAATATGAGAAAGTAAAGGCGGCTCTTGTGCGAATGGTCATAGTGAAACAAAAAATGTTAGAGGAATCATGAAAGGAGCAGAATGCGTGAAGTATGGCTTTGTTGTGAAGGACAATAAGGTTGTCGCAACATTTCGAGGCAAGGGGCAAAACTTTAATATGGCTGCTCACGCATTTATGATGTCTGGTTACGGGATAAGGTGGGTGTCTGCCGAAGAATATCAAGCAGAAAGGGAAAAAACGAAAGAGTAATACCGCCTTTTCCAGATCAGCAGCAGAATGTACGCAAAAAAAAAGCAGCCAGGCAATGCCTGGCTGAAAAGTCATGTTCACTTGTAGGAGTTGGGGTTGGGAACTAACAGTCCTATTATGAACCTCTCCATAAAAATTTATACAAAAAAGCCAAAAAACGTTTCGCTTTCCTCTTGAATGTCCGCTTTAAAAGAAAAACGGGACAGGCTAGCCAGCGGAGCCTGACTGCTCAGCAGCAGGAAAGGAAAGAATAAAGCGTGTACCTTTTGCAGGCTCACTTTTTACTTGAACGCTGCCGCGCATAGACTTGACGGTACTGTAGACCACCATTGTCCCAAGTCCTGTACCGAGATCCTTTGTCGTGAAAAAAGGGTTTCCCAGCCGTTCAATTTGTTCTTTATTCATTCCAATGCCTGTATCCGCTACAGTAATAACTGCATGATCTTTAAAGCGGTTCAATTCGATTGTCAGAGTGCCGCCACCGGGCATGGCTTCAATTCCATTTTTTGCAATATTAAGGATGCATTGATGAAACTTTTCTTTTTCTCCAGCCAGCAAGCTGTTTTTCTGGAAATTTGTTTTGATTTCTACATCATTTATAGCTGCGTAAGGCGCCACAAAATGTGAGATGTTCATTAATTCATGCTCCAGATCTAGCATTTCTACATTTTCCAATGAAGGCTTGGCAAAGGTAAGGTAGTCTGTAATGATTGACTCTGCTTTGTTTAAGGCTTCTACAGCCGTGCTGATGTAATAGTGCTTTTCTAGATTGGAAAGCTGCGGGTCGCGCAGCAGCTGAAGAAAACCTTTCGTGACGGTTAACGGATTTCGCACTTCATGAGAAATACTGGCGGCAATGGTGCTGACGGTTTTTAATTTCTCGAGCTTCGCTATTTCTTCGGACAATATCATCTCTTTTTTGCTTTTTCAATCATCCATACGCAAAGGAGGAGGCCGATTGTTTGAAGCACTATGATCAAAACAGCAAACATAATAAACGTTGCCGTAACAGCTAATGGAAATAAAAGTATATTAAGAGCCAGTGTAGATAGGGCTGCAGTCAAGGAGATGCATAGAGCAATCCATAGTTTCTTTTTAAGAACGGCTGTTTTTTTGAAAAAAGGCAGAACCACAACCCATAAAAGCAGCAGCAGAGAATAAACGAAGAGGGCGGATAGAAAGTCTGGAACTCCCAGTACAAAACGATAGACGAGTAAAATGGCTGTCAGAATGCAGACAACCCGGCGTCCTCCGTATAATGCTCCGATGATCAAAGGAATTTGGCGGAAGTCTATGGGTATTTCTTTTAAAATAATTATAGGAAAACTCATTGAAAACACAATCGATATCCCACAAATCAATATAATAATCAGGGTATGTGCAATCTGGTTTACTTTCCGTTCCAGGAATTTAAAATAAATTATAAAACCGAAATAAATCAAAAGAGTGTTTAATAAGAAGCTTTGAATATTAGTAAGAAGAATATCTAATCTTGCAACTCCAGTCGTGTAAGGTGGTAAGAGGTGAAGGAATTTTTCACTCCAGCTCTGATACGTTTTTTATCATAACATGGAAGGAGCTTTTTTCTTCTATTTGATTAGTGAAAAATGTGAAAAATAAAAAAATGCCTTCAATCAAACAAAAAAACCCGGCTGCCCAGCCGGGTGAAAAATGATCTGTTATTCGCTTGGAAACACTCTGCGAACGGTATCGTTAAATTCATCAACAAGTCCTTCTACAGGCTCGCCTGCTTCAATCCGCTCAGCATAATCCTTCATTTGAGTAGTGAAGTCCGGGTCTTCCGAAATATACACTTCTTCAAGGGACGTATCTGCTTCTTTTACTTTGTCTTCCATGTCTTTTTTCAGTTCGTCCGTTACTTGAGTGCCATTTTCTAACTGAACGGCGGCATAAGCACGCTCTCCTGTTGCCAGAACAGTGGCGTCTTCTACTTTATCCATGTCCTCAAGGCTGCCCTCTGCTTTATCCAATACAGACAGGCGAGCTTCATTATTACCTTCGTCATTTATTGTCTGCTCATTCTGTGAATCCTGTTCAGCTGCATTATTGTCTGCTTTGTCTGCCGTTTCGTCATTATTATTCATACATCCGGCCAAGAAAAAGATAGTCATACAAGCCGCCAAATACATTGATGCTTTTTTCATCGAACATCCTCCTTTGTACAAGTTAAAATGAACAAAGGATATTTTCTCCAATAGGTGCCTAAATATACCATGAAGATGAAAAAGAAGCCTTTTGAAAAAGGCTTCCTGCTATAACCATTCTTGTATAAAGAGTTTAAAATAAAATGGGGAAATGATCAAATGAGTCGGGCCGTACTTTTTATCATCAATCTATCGACATGAACGGGTCGAGCCCGCACAGAAGCAGACACCGCTCGTTTCGATTACCATACATCCAGATAAAAATAAAAAACTTTTTTATATCGGCTGTTTACATTGTACTATAGCTTTGCTTAAAAGCTGGATATCATCTTGAATCTGTTCTTTAATGATTAAATCAGGACATTTTAAATAGTCATCAACGAGCCTTTCCAGTTCAACAGATAAAAGAAGGGCAACCTCTTTCAGAGCAAACACTCTCCTTTAAATAAATTCTCCCCATTTTACATACTGTCTGTGAACATGGAGAGGTTGAAAAGGACAAAAAATAAAAATGGTTATTTTTAAATTTTATGTGAAGAGGAAGGAAAACATTCAAACAATTGTGTGCGAAATAAAAAGGAGGCAGAATCAGCATGAATTTCTGCCTTGAGGATGACCAGCGCTTGACTAGGATAATTTCTTTTTGTAAAAATGCCATCGTTTCTCGAATAGAACGCATAATTTCTTTGAATTGCAGAGCAACTAAACACAGGCTGGAGAAAGAAAAAACACAACTGGAACAAATCGAAACCAGTGCATAAAATCCTCTCCGTTTCTGTCTAGCGATAAGTATACATCCTTGAAACTGCAGTGACTTTCTGTTCACTTATCTAGAAACGAATGCAGTGATTCCTGTTTGCCAAGAACACGTTCCGGACGAACTCATTATATGCGGTCCCTTAAAAGAGAGGTCTTTTTTTCGCCGCTTATTTCCGTCTTCTGATGAAAGGGGTATCAAAACAGGAGAAAAGCTGTCTGTCAATGGAAGAGGCAGGCGGCTTTGTTTTTTTAAACGGGTTAAAAAAAGCGGCTTTTATTGAATAAAAAATAATAAATGGACCATACTGACGGATACAGGTGGTGAAACGATGATAACAAACAGCCGCATGATGCTGTCCGGGCACATTATGTTAATTGAAATTTTAAACCGTCCGTTTTACCGTTTTGCCATTGTGGCAGAACAAAGAGACCGGGATCAGCCTTTTATCAAGCCAGTGCCTATTTATGGGACTATTACATTTAATAAAAACAAACGTGAGGTTGTCGCAGATAGTTTAAACACTTCATTTGGCAATCTAGAGAGCAGCACCCGGCAGTGGATTGAAAAAAAGCTCATGAAAGAAATTGATGAATACCATGAGCGGCAGCAGCTCGTTCAGCAGAAGCACTCGTAACAAAAAGAGCATCCATTCGGATGCTCTTGCTCTCAGCCTGCCTTCTAACTTTGCCTTTACAAGCCTGAAGCTTCCTTATAAAAAAGGAAGCTTTTTTTGTGCAGCTGACCGGCTTTATTACCGGTTATTAAAAACGGAAATGGAACATTAAGTGATAGAGAAAGTAAAAAAACAATGAAACAAAAGGAGGGGTTGATCCGTAGAAAAAAATGAACAAAGAGAAGGAGACTGGTTATCATGCAATCAGGAAAATCATTAATTACGTCCCATGTGCTGCCGAGGTTTTTCAGTGCGCTTTTGCTTTCGTTTATCGGTACATTAGCTGGCGGAATGTTTATTCCAGAAACAGTAGCACTTGCTTTAGGCCTGGTTCCGATCCTTGTACTGCTGCTGCTTTTAATAAAATCATTTTCATCAGGAAGAAAAAGAAAGAAAGGACTCAGTACGTATGGATTGAGGCTTCCTATGTGGCTCGTGTACGTGTTTACGCTGCTGGTTGGACTTTCTATTTATCCGGCTATCGATCTATATGTCGATGCGATGGGGATGGCGCTCGTTGTAGCAGCGTTCGGTATTGCTTCCGCTCTATTCGGCGGATTGTTTGTTTACACATACTTTACGAAAAAAGATTTCTCCTTTTTGGGCGGTATGCTCTTCTTTGCACTGCTTACACTGATCCTGCTTAGCATTGCCAACATTTTTATTGGTTCCAGCTTTATGGACCTTGGTCTTGCTTTTGCTGGAATCCTTATTTTCTCCGGCTATATGCTATATGATATTTCCCGGATGAAGGAGTCAGGGTTTAAAGAAGCGGACGTGCCAGCAGCGGTCTTTGATTTGTATTTGAATTTTATTAATATCTTCCTGGATATTTTGCGGGTGCTGAACTTTTTCACTTCAAGAGATTAAGACACCCTTTGGGAAAAGAAAGTCCCGGCCGCATATAGGCCGGGATTTTCTATGTTATTGATTGTTTTCCGTTGGATTATTTTCAGGGTCCAGCTGGTCATCGGTTGTTCCATCATCGATACCGTTATCCTGATCTTTTCCGTCATTGATCCCGTTAGCATCTTCGTTGTTGCCGCCGTTTTCTTGATCCGTCCCATCGTTGACGCCGTTTCCTTTGTCGTTTTCATCTCTTAGTTCGGTATCTAAATCGCCTTCTGTTTCATCTTGTTCAGTTTGATTTTGGGTATCGGTATTGTTTTGTTCTTGCATTTGATCCTGCTCATTATTGTTGTCGTCATTTTGTCCGCCGCCGCAGCCAGCCAGCCCGAGTACGAACAAAGCCGTTAGTCCGCTGACAAGAAGTTCTTTTGTGCCGGTCAATTTCATGTGTGCATTCTCCTTTAAGTAAGTTGTCGTCAATGGTAGCATGCCCAGTGTATGAAGAAGTAAACAAAAAGAGCAGGATAACGAAAGAATTTTTGGCAGGCAAAACGAATCCGCTATTTATGCTAACCAGAACAGGTTAAGGCAGACGGCCATTGAGTCAAAAGGTTGAATAATATATAGGTATAAAAAGCTAATCAGGTTTGGAATATAGTTCATTTTGGCTTGACTTGACATAATTCGACATGATTTAATGGGACTAAAGATAAAGGCAAACTTCTCCGAAAGGGAAGGACGCAAAGCCACGGGTCTACTTTTCAGCCAGTGAAAAACGACAGCCGGGTTGCCAAATGGGGAAGCTTCTCCGTATTTGGTTGAATAACTGTTTAAAGCAGGAGGAAACATGCGGAGAAAATCAAACGACGTAAAAGCACATGTAGAAAAATTTTTTGTTTTATTGAAAAAATATCCGGACAGTACAGATTCAGCTTTAGTTTTTGTGCGGTTTTTACGCTCTTTTTTAAGGGATTGCTCCCAGCGGGAAGTACTGCCTGCGATTGAAATTATGACACTTTTAAAAGAACATAAGCCGATCGCGTTTTACTCTATGAGAAAGCTTTCAGAGCGTGATGACCTATTGGCTTTTTTAACGGGTTTATCGATGAGTCCCCAGGAAGCCGAAGATAAGCTTCAAGCCATATATGAAAGCCGGGAATATAAAACAAAGAAAAGCTCCTGATGAAGGGAGCTTTTTTTGTTTAAAAGCGGGGGCTTTCCATTAATTGTGGAAATATGCAGTTGGATTTTATTTAAAAAAAACGTTTGTTCGTTTTGGTAAAAAAAGGAGGAGATCAAGCGAATTATATAAACATGTATCGCTTTACATGTTAAGAAGTAAAACATTTTTGTCCTGCTATTTGAGTGTCAGCCGAAGAAATCCTGCGAAAAGGAGGAAAAACCATATGCTTAATCGGCTTTCCGTCCGCCAGCAGAAAATGCTTCTTTATATAAATGAGTTTGTCCGCACGAAAAATTATCCGCCTACGGTACGTGAGATTGGCGAAGCGGTAGAACTAAAATCTGTTTCAACTGTAAAAGGCCATTCGGACGGCTTGAAAGAATCCGGCTATGTAACTTGGGAAGATCAGTTCGCTTTCATAAAATTGCAGATGATACAAACCCAATGTAATCAACTGTTCTTTGAAATCCGGTTTTCTGATAACCACTAGTCAATATGATTTAAGTCAAAGATCATCGCCCCGTTCATCAGCTTTCTATGAGGAAATTGTCTTTTTCGGATTAAATCCTCAACCTCTTCATGTGTGAGTAAGCTGGGAATGCTCTGAACTCTCCTCATATGATCGCCTCCCACTCTTTATTCTCTTTTATCTGAAAAAGTGGAGAAATGTGTTGGAAAAAGCAGATAAGAGAATGTATATCCGGCGTACCCGTTTTTTGAAAGACGCAAACGACTTAATTGGAAGAAGGCATCGGCCGTCAGTTGGGCAGATGGTCTGCTTCCTGGTTTTGTTCCTCTGGTGCATTTAATTTGCTGTTTGGGCTGAAGCCTTCATAAAAAAGCGGGCCGATCAAGGTGATAGCGGCTGAAAAATAAACAAACGCAGTTATACATGCAGGATGACCTTTTAAAAGAAGTTTATACACAAGCGTTAAAAACATGTTTAACCAAAAACCTGAAAGTGGAAACTTTCAGGTTTTTGGTTCGGTTGTGCCATGCTGAAAGAAATAATGTGCGGATATCGAATGTGATGATGAACATCATTGATGGTTAACTGAAGATGATCAATGGCCACTCCAGTCAGCTTTCCGGTCAATAACCCGCCAGTTGTGGATACTTGAATCGTTTTACCGCTATGCATTAGAAGGTGGTCGAGAAAGACGGGTTCTGCTGTTACGGTATAAACCGGTGATAATTGCTGCATAATGGCTGGAAATTGGGGAGAATACAAATAATGTCCTGGCGGTAACAGCGAGTGTTGAAGCGGCTTTGGATATTCCCGTACCATCGATTTCACTCCTTTATATAGTTACAGTATGCGTTCATTGGCGGAGTGACACCTTGCCTTCGTGTACTTTCCGGCTTAGCTCGCTCATAATGTAGGACAAGCAGAAAAAAAGGAGGGTGCTGTAATGAAAAAATGGATCGCAGCGGCTGCAGCGGCTATCGTATTAAGTGCCTGTTCGGCAGAAGAAGAAATGGTTCAAAGCACGTTTTCAGAAGGGACGGAATCAATTATTGAAGAGCCGTCAGAGGAAGAGTTGGCCGAACAGATGAAAGAGGAAGCCGTGCCGGCGAAATTTACGGAGTTAAACGCTGACAAGCCGCCAGTCGGTAAAAAAGTGGCTGCGACAGGACGCGTTACGGAAGTGATCGAACCCGGCTTAACGGGCTCATTTTCCCTTCAGGCATCGGATGGCACATATGTGATTATGAATGCCACACAGACGGAAGTCGAAATCGATGAGAGCGTTACGGTGTATGGAATAGTGGCAGTGGAAAAAGCGAAAGATGGGACACCGGCTATCAATGCAGTGATTATTGAGAAGTAGAAAACGCTTTTGAAAAGCAGTTGCAGTTCCAGCGAAGGATCGATTATTTCTAAAAAAATAACATGAATGAGCCGATTTTATACATTCAAGAATGGTCGGTGCCTTGATGGAGCTTATCATAAAAGATCTACTCATTAATTTTTTATTTGTTCTTCTTCCGATCTTTTTTATGCAAATGCTTTACCTTGTTTCCTGTTTATACCGTCTTGAAAAAGTAAAGGCATCATGGTTTGTTGTGTTTGCGATTATATCTTTTGTTTTATGTATGCTGTTTCCTTTTTCATTTGGAGACGGATTTAACTTTGACTTTCGCCGGGTTCCTTTTCTGCTGGGGATTTTATATGGAGGGCCGGGATTCGCTGCATGGCTGCTTCCGGCTTTGCTTGCTGCCCGCTTTTTTATAGGAGGATCCGGCTTTTTTATACCCTTTTTACCTTCACGCCTATTGCCGTGCTGGCGATGTTTTTCTCGAAGTACTATTTAAAGATGCCGTTAAAACAAAAACTCCCTTCGGTGGGCGTGCTTACCCTCTTTTTTGCTGCTTACAACGTACGTGGCCGGGCAAATATATGATATGCATATGACGGTAAGTATGTGGGTGATCTTTTACATACTTAATATTGTTTTTATACTGACTGCTGCCGTTTTGTTAGAGGTGATTAAAACCAATTTTGATGTATTGCAAAAGCTGATGAAAGCGAAGAAATTAGAGATTGTCAGTAACCTTGCCGCCAGCATTTCACATGAAGTGCGAAATCCGCTGACGGCCAGCCGGGGATTTATGCAGCTTACCTATGAAAGTGACATACCATCGGAAACAAAAGAGCAAATTCTGATTTCCATTCAGGAACTGGACACGGCTACTGGCATTATTAATGATTATTTAACATTTGCAAAACCCGCTCCCGCTGAGGCAGAAGCCATTATTCTTCACGAAACAATAAATCATGCTGTGAACGTGTTAATGCCGCTGGCCAATATGAACAGTATAGAGCTCGACGTGTCTGTAGAAAAAAAGAGCACTGTTATATTCTTGGCGAACGAAAAAAGCTCGAGCAGGCTTTAATCAATATCATTAAAAATGCAATCGAAACCATGCCGAACGGCGGTAAAATAAGGATCAAAACAACATATGAACATCATCTTGCTAAAATCCGTATTTGCGATCAGGGAAAAGGAATGACACAAAAGCAAATGGAACCGGTCTCGGCATGATGGTTTCTTTTAGCATTATTCAAAGTTTAGGTGGAAGAATCCAGGTTACAAGCAAAGTCAATAAAGGAAAGTGTTTTGTAATCGAGCTTCCGACCGTCCATGAATAACAAATGAACATCAACTGAAAAAGCCTAGCTCACAAGCTAGGCTTTTTCAGTTCAGTATACTAAGGCCGAATGGACACAGGAGTCCCGATAGGAATCGTCCGGGAAAGCTCTTCCACATCCTTATTGTGCATTCGAACACAGCCTCTAGAAACATACTTTCCGATAGAAGAAGGATCATTTGTGCCGTGAATGCCATAACTTTTCTTCGACAAACTCATCCACATCGTTCCGTACGGCCCTCCCGGGTTGGGTGCTTTATTAATAATGATAAAATCTCCTACAGGTGTTTCATGCAGCATTCTGCCAACGCCAACCGGGTATACTTTTCTGACTTGGCCCCGGTAAAATAGCGTTAAAGTCCGATTCGAAAGAGAGACCACAATGGAAAAAGGAAGGCTTGCGGGAGAAGGGAAGCCTGGAATGGTAATGCGCTGTCCCACATAAATCAAATTGGGTGTAATACCCGGATTGCTGGCAATGAGAGCAGCTAATGAAATTCGGTAGTCTCCTGCGATCGAGGAAAGTGTTTCCCCGCGTTTTACAGTATGAATCACGTGATTCCCCCTTTTTTGCTTTGACCCTTTAGTTTATTCAAGGCTGCTGCAAAACGGGAGAAATCGTACTAATATTCATATTAATATAAGTAACATTATGGACATCAACTGGCGCTTAGCCCTTTTTCCAAATATTGAATCAGCCGGCTGACTGCTTCTTTTCCTGCTTCTTCCCATTTGTTTTTTTGATTGATGGGCGCGTCAGAAGAAACGGGATCTTGAAATTGGTTCCAGCCGGATGCTGTCAGTAAAGAATGCTCGTCTTTTTCTAAGCCCATATTGATCACATGTTTAATAATAAAAGGAGATTGAAACGAAATAAAAGCATCATACTCATCAAGCATACCGTCGAGTACCGTAAATGGAAGGCGAATATAAATGGTTTCGTTTTTACTGTTCCATAATGTATGATCAAAGCTGCCAGCGTCATACTCCCAATTTCCGCCCAAGTCGTATCCAAGCTCATTCATTTTGTCTCTTATATCGCCAAAGCGGGCCGTTTTTCCTTCCAGCTCTGTTTGCAGCTTTAACATATTTCTTCACTCCTGTTCCGAAAGTTTGTTTACAGTTTTAACGGTAAATCTGTATTCAATACGTACAGTGACCGAACCAAGTAAAAAAGCACCTACAACCCGGGTTTGTTTGAACACGGGGTGTAGGTGTATGATGATGGATTAAGCGTTCAAGTCGTTTGTTCCTGGGCTGTGTTCATTTGGCATCTCCGGCATAAGGGGAACAGGGAAGCCTGCCGGAGGATCGACAACCGAAAGCGTCCCATCATTTCGGCTTGGAGACTCGCCTTGGAAAATTTGGGCTATTTTTGTTTCATCCATTCTGAAGTTAAACAGCGCGTTGTGGTAGCCCATTTCTACATACTTCCGGCATTCTGGGTATTTATTGATATCGTAGTTTGGAACCGGGAACAGCTTGCCCCAATCAACTCCCAGTGTTTCAAGTGCTTTGGCAAATGCATTTTGATGGGCATTATCCCGGACAATAAGGAAAGCCAGCGTTTCACGAAATGTTTGGTTGCTGCTCATTTCGTAAATACGTGTTTTTTGGAGAACACCCGTTGATTCGAGAACGAGGTTATCAAGCAAATCCCCAATCAGGTTTCCGTGGCTGTACACCCAGGAGCCATTCCACGGATTTCCTGCTGCGTCTACTGGAAGAGAAGCCTGGGCGCCGATAATATAATGATGCGGATTCGCATGCTTGACTACGTCACCGAGCGGCGCTCCATCTGCTCCGGAATTGCCTGGCATAGGAGACTCACCGGAGCCATTGAGCAGCTGGTTAATGGTGTTTTGTACAAGCTCTACATGGGCAATTTCTTCAAGAAAAATACCGCGAAGAAGATCTCGGTATTGAACGGCCTTGCCTCTGAAATTGGAGCTTTGAAAGAAAAACTGCATCATTGTCCGCATTTCCCCGAAATGTCCGCCTAATATTTCCTGCAGCACTTTTGCAGCAGCGGGATCGGGCTGGTCTGGTGCTACAATATTGATTAATTCTTCCTTGTAATAATACATATATCCCTGCCTCATTTCTTCGTATTGGTTGTTCAGTCGTTATCATGGCAGAGACCTGTTCGTTTTATTCATAGGGCAGGATTTCATTCGAAGAAAACGAGTCATGTAATGGAAGGATTTCGAGGAGGAAAGTACATTCGGCAAATCTAAGGAGCCGTCTCAAATAAAAAAGTGATAAAGGGGATGAAGGATAACAAGTAGTACACGGATGTTTTATGACGGATTATCAATCGCCGCCTCATCAGGAGATGAGGACAGCGATTAGCCGCAATCAATCTGTTTTTAAACGTGAATAAAGAGCAAGGTCAATAAATGTTCCTTTTGACTTTTCGCTTTTTCGAAGGATGCCTTCAAATGAAAAACCTGTTTTTTGCAGCACTCTAATAGAAGAAAGGTTTTCAGGCTCTGCTTTTGCTTCCACTCTCATCAATTGTAAATGATGAAATGCGTAATCAATCAAACACAATATCGCTTCTCCCGCATATCCGTTTCCCCAATAAGGCCGGCCAAGATCATAGCCAATTTCAGCTTTTGCATTTTCGAAATCAAGGCTGTTAAACCCGCATGAGCCGATGACTTGGCCCGTTTTCTTCTCGGTTAAAGTATACCGGACAGCTCTGTTTTCGTCTGCCAGTTGGTTTAAAAAACGAATCATTTGCTCCGCCTGTTCCACATTAGTAAAAGTATCAATGTTCATAAACCTTGTAACGGCTGGATCAGACCAGAGTGAAAACAGAGAAGCAGCATCTGCTTCTGTTACTTTGCGGAGTATGAGCCGCTTCGTTTCAAAGAAATCAATCAGCAATCTTTTTCCCCTCCACATGCAAGATGAGTTATTGAATAAAAGCGTGGGTTTCTCTGTGCATTGTCCAGCTCCTTTGCAGCATAAGCTTTTTTTATTATAGCCTGTAAAAATAATTGTGGAAATAAAAACCAGCTGTCTCATGAACAGCTGGCATACAAGAAGTTTATTTTCGTTCTGTGTACGGGTCTTTTTCCGCCGGAGGAAGATCGCCTAAAGAAGACATTAAGTCTTCATCATCAAGCACTTCTTCATACAATTTATGCTCTCTGCTTGGATAAACGTCCACTCTGTTTCCGTGAATATCAACGGCCGCAAAGTTTTCATAATCCTCTACATAACCTTTATTTTCCTGTGATTCCACATACATGTCTCCGTATTCCTCCGGCGAATTCATAAAATCCGCCGGTGTTTCAGAAGTGCCGTACTGGGCAACATCCTGCCAGGCGTCTTCTGCATCGTAGGCAACATTTTCTGATTTATCATCAAAATCAAACTGTCCAAATGGCGGAGCAAGAACGGCTTCTTCAACGGGCCGGTCGTTTGAAATGTTTTGGTCCTGTGAATGCTTCAGACAAAACAAAGTGGTTGGCACGGCTTCTAAACGCTCTACAGGAATTTCTTCTTTACAGGTTTTACAAATACCATACGTTCCATTTCGAATCGCTTCTAATGCTGTATTGATTCCTTCTAATTCAAACCGGGTATGTTCATTCAATGCTATATCTTTTTCCCGCTCATATAACTCTGTCCCCACATCACCCGGATGATTATCGTAAACGGACAATTCCCTCGTCGAGTCAGACAAGCTTCTTTGCAATTGGAAGTGATCAGTACCCTCAAAACGGGATTCCAATTCCTTTTTTCTGTTCGTTAACTCTGTTTGAAAATCGGCTAATTGGGTTTTGTTCAGCATAAGGTTCAGTCCTTTACATTCCATTTTTAACGTCTTTCAGCATATTCATTTTGAAAAGGGCAAGCTCTTTTAAAGTATGATTCCCAAAGCAGCCGTTTTGACTCCTGCAGCGTGCAATTGTATATTTTGGCACATAAAAAAAGCGCCTTAAGCGCTTAATGTTCCTTTTTTATTTCTTCTTTAATGGGGATACTCTTTGAAAAGACCTCATCCGATTTTTCTTCGGAATCTATGTTTTTTGGAAGGAAAATAATTGAAGCAATAAAGCTAATGGTTAACAATACACATAACAGCCATCCGAACATATCAATGGGAGCCATTTACAAAACCTCCTTTGGTGAAAAAACACGATATTATAAATAAGATATGCGCTAGTTTGGACACTTAGCACTATAAATATGCAAAAGAGATGTAAGCTGTCCCATATTTTCGATAAAAAATAGATAGAGGTTTTAAAAACAGAAAAGCAGGGAATAAAACATTATTTGATATGGAGTGAAAGGCAGACGGATGAAACAGATTATAGATATTTCCCATCACCAAGGCGTCATTGACTGGAAAACAGCTCATCGCCATATAGAGCTGGCCATTCTGCGGGTGCAGGATGGCAGCACAACAAGGGACCGCTGTTATGCAGCTAATGCTGCAGCATGTAACGAGTATGGTATTCCATTCGGCAATTATGCGTTCTGCCGTTTTGTTTCAGTTAATGATGCGGTCATCGAAGCGCGCGACTTTTGGAAACGGGGTGATCAAAGAGCCGCTTTTTGGGCAGCAGATGTGGAAGTGAAAACGATGAATGATATGCGTGCCGGTACGCAAGCGTTTATTGATGAGCTTCGGCGTTTAGGGGCCAAAAAAGTTGGCTTGTATGTCGGCCATCATACGTACAAAGCATTTGAAGCAGAAAAAGTAAGGGCTGATTTTGTCTGGATTCCGCGGTACAGTCAAAAACAGCCGGACTTTCCGTGTGACATATGGCAGTATACAGACAGGGGGGAAATTGAAGGAATTAAGGGATCAGTTGATTTAAATCGATTAACTGGAACAAAATCATTAGAATGGTTTCTTAACAGCCCGTCTGGAGCCCTAACGAAAACAAAAGCGGATAGTATAATCGGCCTCGCTGTTTCATTTTTGAATAAAATAACAGGGGATAAATGACAAAAAGCCCCAGCCGCTAAGGGGCGGCTTTGGAGCTTTTTCAGGTTTCAAGTGTGTGGAATCCATGGTCATAAAGCAAAAAGGAGCTTACTTAAACGCCCCAGTTGTCGATTTTCCGGCTTGCTCAACAAAAACGCTCAACAGTTATCGGCTGTGGTTTTGTCTGTTTTCACGATCATGCTTTCGTGAGGAGCTATACTCGGATTCGGAAAACAATTTTGGTTTTCTCGACATGAAAAAAAGTGAACCAGCGAAGCCGGCTGTCAGCAAAGTAGATAAAGACCATCCGAAAAGTTCAATTGGTGTCATCTTGCAGAAAACCTCCTTGTTTTATCGTAGTGAATTAATTATTTACCCATCTCGAGAAAAATAAAACATATTCAGTTCGAAAATACAAAACACTGCATCTGCATTCAGTTTTTGGCCTTTTATATGATTTAAAAGAAAAGAGATGCTTATGCAGAGAGGCCGTGCAAGGATAGATTATTTTACAAAAATCGTTTAAAATAACAAATGTTCATTTATTCAGCCGCAGGAGGAAAAAATATGAAGCCAGCTCAAGAAATCCGTGAGTTTTTATTAAATAAAGCAAAGCAGATCACTGAAGAGTGGTACGCTTCTTTGGGTAAAAATGATCCAAGCGGCGTTTATTCCACAACTGATCCCCATGCTATTGAACTGCTTAAAAAGCAAAATTATGAATTCCATCTGCAATTCTGCGAGTTGTTCGTAAAAGAAGAAAGTGTTTTTTTAAAGGACTTGGAACAATGGATTATTCAAGTCGCAAAAGATGAGCAGCATTTAAATACACCGATGCATTTTATTGTGAGGGAATTTTTTAGAACACGCGACCAGTACCTCCAGTTTTTAGGAGAGTTTTTTTCCGCGCATCGGTCCACTTTTCCGCAGGAGACCGTTGACCTATGGAATCAGCGGGTCAGCCGGGGCATTGACAGCGTCGTGATCTGGTTTATGGAAGAGCACCATAAATTCTCTGTGAAACGGCTTCAATGCCAGCAGGAAATGATTAACGAGCTGAGTTCTCCTGTTATTACATTAAATCGCGGAACTGGACTTCTGCCGCTGGTAGGGGATATTGATACTGCACGCGCCAAGCTGATTCTCGAAAAAACGCTCGAGCAGTGTGCGGAGAAACGAGTGGATTGTCTGTTCATTGATTTGTCAGGTGTGATTATGATTGATACAATGGTGGCCCAGCAGCTGTTCCATCTTGTAGAAGCGCTAGGCTTAATCGGCATCAAAACCACGCTGTCAGGCATCCGTCCGGAGCTTGCGCAAACAGCCGTGCAGCTGGGTCTTAACTTTGACAAGCTGTCCATTGCTTCTACTCTGTCACATGCGATGGCCGCCAGTGAAATGTAATAGAATATCAGCACAGAAAACCAGTTAAAGAGATGCCCATCAATGGGGCCATTCTTTAACTGGTTTTCTTTTTAATCGGTTTCAAACAAAATGCGGCCTGTTTGTGAACAGTTGTAATTCCCGAGAGATCCGATTTCAGCCTGGAATAACGGAGAAGATACGATTTTCTGAACCGTTTGAACGAGCTCTACTGTTTCGGGCGTTTTTAATAGAACAAGATCATAGCGTTCTGTAATAAGCGGAATAAAATCAACACCTACCATTTGTGCGGCTTTTTCAATGCCGACGCCTGCATCGGCTGTTCCGTTTAAAACCGCCGATGCGACGCGCAAGTGGCTGTTTTCTTCACGCTCATAGCCGTTTATAAATCGGGGAGAGAGGTTATGAATTCTTAGCTGCTCATCAAGCAGAATTCTGGCTCCAGATCCTTTTTCACGATTGATAATGGTGATACGCTCCTGCCTTAAATCTGTCCATGAGCGGATGTGAAGCGGATTCCCTTTTTGAACGTACAGCCCGGCTTTCCTTGCTAAAAGGTGAATGACAGTATATGAGTACCCGCTCAAAATTCTTTTCACATAAGGCAGATTATAGTCACCGGTATCTCCATCATACATATGAAGGCTGACAATATCACACTTCCCCTGATACATCGAAATGAGGCTGTTCAAGCTTCCAGCATGTGAACGCAGCGCTTTGTAAGAAGACTCTTTTTCAATATGCTGGGCAAGGATATCAAGCGCAATATCCTGTCCGCTGATCACAATACTGGCTTTATGTTCTGGATCACTGTGGGAAGGGACCGCCGCCGGGGCAGTAGTGGTCTGCTTTTTTACGTAACGGTCTAAATCTGATGCAGACATGCGCATCTGCCGGCCGACTCGAAAAACCGGAAGCTCTCCTTTTTTAACAAGATCATATATGGTTAATTTCGACACTTTTAATAAATTAGCAACTTCTTCGATCGTATATGATTGTTCTATCGTCATTTTCATCCCTCCGCCTTTTATTTTACTCGAGCCTTTCTTGAAAGGAAATATTCCTTCCTGGCCAAGGATAAATTATAATTAGTTATAATGAGTTATAACTAATTATAACTAGGAGGGGGAAGCATGAAGAAAAAAAGAATGTTTGCTTGCCTGCTGCTTGTATCGATCATTGGCTGTGCAGCTTGCTCATCAGCAGAACAAAGCAAACAGGCGAAAAACAGCGGGCAGGAAGAGGAAACCGTAACTATTACGGTGTCGGCCGCAGCCAGTCTCCAGGATGCACTCGGTGAAATTAAAAAATCATTCAAAAAAAAGTATTCCAATGTAGACGTTACATACAATTTTGGTTCTTCCGGAACACTGGCACAGCAAATTTCGCAGGGAGCGCCGGTTGATGTATTTTTTTCGGCAGCAGAGGACAAATTTGATGCTTTAGTGAAAGACGGATCCATTAAGCAGGAAAATAGTGCCGACCTTGTAGGCAATGATCTTGTTCTGATCGTTCCGAAAGAAGGGGGTGCCGCTGTCCAAACGTTTGAAGAGCTTCCAGCAGCACAGAAGGTCGCCATCGGTACGCCCGAATCGGTTCCAGCGGGTCAATATGCAAAAGAAACGATGCAGCATCTCCATATTTGGGATAAAGTGAGCGAAAAATTAATTTACGCAAAAGACGTACGGCAGGTGCTTACATACGTAGAAACAGGAAATGTCGATGCGGGAATGGTCTACAAAACCGATGCACTCATTTCTTCGAAAGTGAAGATAGCGGCGGCAGCCGAGGAAAAAAGCCATGCACCGATCATTTATCCGGCAGGTATTATCGAAAGCAGCAAGCAGCAAAAGGAAGCAGCGCTTTTTTATCAATATCTGCACAGTGAAGAAGCGATGAACATTTTTGAAAAGTACGGATTCAAAGGGTTGCGCTGACACGATGGAGTATTCATTTTGGCCGCCGCTCCGTCTTTCGGTTGAGATTGCTTTTGTATCCAGCTTCATGGTCTTAATCACCGGCCTTTTTTTCGGCAGAGTGATGGCAAATGTGTCGTTTAAAGGAAAAGCGGCTATAGAAACTCTTTTTTTACTGCCGCTCGTCCTGCCGCCGACGGTCGTCGGGTTTCTATTAATTGTGATGTTTGGCCAAAACAGCCCGGTCGGCAGACTCATTCAATTAGTATTGGGCCAGAGCATTATGTTTACGTGGTGGGCTGCCGTCATTGCGTCAACGGTGGTGGCTTTCCCCCTTATGTATCAATCATGCAAAACCGGCTTCCAATCTGTTGATCGGGACATTGAACATGCGGCACGTGTGGATGGAGCGGGTGAATTCGCGCTGTTTTTATTTGTAACCGCACCGCTCGCAATCAAATCCATTGTTTCGGGATTTTTATTAAGCTTTGCACGGGCATTGGGCGAATTTGGCGCAACGCTTATGTTTGCCGGAAACATTCCCGGAAAAACACAAACGGCTTCGACAGCTATTTACATGGCGATTGATTCGGGAAATATGGGAATGGCCTGGATGTGGGTGGGCAGTATGATTAGTATTTCGTTTCTGATGTTAGCCTGTATTCAGCTGATTAAATCCTAAAGAAAAGAGCTCACAAAAAAAGCCGAGGGGTTTCCTCGGCAAACGAATAACCAGCTGAAATAGGAGTTGGAGGGATGAAGTTCCCAACACCTACAGCTTATCCAACTTTTCTCAACAATATGCAATAGAAAGTAAAAAAGAATCCGATTAAAAGAAGAGCGCTTGAAAAAGTGCTTTTTTTGTGCAGTAAATTTTTTAGCATGGTCCTTCTCTTTTATCATATAAATAAAACAAAAAAGAAGTCTATTAACATAGTATAGCGCATACATTCAAATCAAATGAAATCATAAAAGGCGGCCAAACAAATTGGCAGGCAGTGAAGCTGAACATGATATAGGGATGGTTTATTTCCCTCAAGGGCATGAAAAAGGATTTCTAAACAAAAAACAAAGGGAGGCGTTTAAAATGAATATAGGGGAGTGGAAAATGATCGAAATTGGAGGTTCAACAGCCATCGGCTATGTGAGCAGTATCAAAAATCACAGCTGGCATAGAGAATGCGTTGAATTTACAAAAGTAGGATGGATCACAAACAATACGATCCAGTGGCGCAAACCGACTCAGGGAATTTATGAATCGAGCCGTTTCCACTCTGCTGCACAGCTACTCGACTTTTATCAAGATAAAACAGCGCTGATTGATCTGGCATTGCTAACAAGGGACAAAGAATGGTTTGAGGAATTAACAGTAGATATTTTTTAACCCCCGCTGTTTGCGGACAGACGTTCGATTTTTAGTTGCTTTTTGAACGTTTGTTCGGTATAATAGAAGAAGAAAGGGAGGTTAAAAAATGAATGGATTGTTTCAAATGTCCCTTGAAGAAAAAAAGCCAATTGTGATTATGTACATGACGGACGATCGGGTTATTACCGACCGCAGCATTATTGTAAGGAAAATTCATCCTGACTATATTCGGGCTTACTGCTTTAAACGTGGAACATTACGCACGTTTAAGCGTGACAATATTTTGGCGGCCTCTAAGTCGTTTCGAAAAAAGAAATACAACCAGTTTAAAACTGCTTTATAAGTACCTTTTAAAGGGCAGGATACCAAGCGCAGAAATATCGCCGCCGGGCGGCATTTCTGTGCTTTTTTGTTTGTGAAAAATCCAAAAACGGAGAGCTCAGAACGGCCATAGGATGCGCGACATGAATTTGTTTATGATAAAACATATGGGCGTTCAAACGATAAAGGAGGAAATCGTGTAAACGATGAATGGAGTTTATTAGGCGGAGCTGTTATAAACAAAAAAAGAGCAGAGCGGAAGCCGTCCATTGGGTTAAATATGGATGGGCTTTAGGTAAAAGCCCATCTTTATCATGCATTTGAAGATATCCGCCTGCTGAAAATAGAACAGGCGAGTACTGGTCAAAAAAGATGGTACTCGGAATCGAACCGAGGATAAAAGTTTTGCAGACCTTTGCCTTACCGCTTGGTGATACTACTATTCTGTTAAACTGGTTTATGCAGCAGAAATAAAACACATTCCTTTCGAAAATAAAAAAGCGCCTCTTTTAAAAGAGGGCTTTTTTTTTACCATTACTCGTTTGACTCATTCTTTTTTTCTTTTATGTTCTTGTTCAATTTGGCTGCGGATGGGTGAATGATCGATAACTGCCTGCGCCTGCTCGGCCGTCATGCCGCGCACTTTTTGCAGCCAATTGGACATATGTTCCTGCTCGCTTTGGAATTCATCAAGCTCAAGCTGTCGTGTTCTTTCTTCTTTTGCAATCAAATAATCTTCATAAAGACGCTGATAATCAATGTGCATGCTGCATCGCTCCTTTTTACATGCTCTACCCAAAAAAGGGAAAAGGAAAAACCTTTTCTTTTTCGGTTTCTCTACTTGCGCATAATCTTGATGCCTGTACATACACATAGGAAAAGAACAAGAGATAGGGGGACAAAGTATGAGCAGCCAGCCGCAATCTTTTTCATCTTTGAAGTCGTATGTACCACGACATGGGCCGCTTGATCCTTGTCCGCCGATCGGATGTAAGTATTACAGTACGCCTCCGAATCTGTATGTGGGCTTTCAGCCGCCGGGCCTTCCACAGTTTTCTCCCAGAGAGGCGCTGAAAAAAGGAACTCTTTGGAAAGTATTTTACGATTACTATGATAATCCGTACCGAAAAGGAGGACGAAGCCGTGGCTAATCCTCTGCCCAAGGAATATTACCAGCAGCTCGAAGAAATTCAAGCGGCTGACTTTGTTGTGCTTGAATTAATTCTTTATTTAGACACGCACCCCCATGATCCGCAGGCTCTTATGCAGTACAAACAGTTTGCCCAGTACAGTAAACAGCTGAAGCAGGCTTTTGAAGCGCAGTTTGGTCCGCTCCAGCAGAACAGTCCGAATACATCTACGGCTGAATGGACGTGGAGCACTTCTCCCTGGCCGTGGCAGGTCTAAAAAATGAAAAGGTGGCTATCGAATGTGGATTTATGAAAAAAAGCTGCAATATCCCGTGAAAGTCAGTACATGCAACCCAACGCTTGCCAAATATTTAATGGAACAGTACGGAGGAGCAGATGGAGAGCTTGCCGCTGCACTCCGTTATATGAATCAGCGCTATACGATTCCGGATAAGGTAGTTGGGCTTTTAAACGATATTGCTACAGAGGAATTCGCTCATCTTGAAATGATTGCCACCATGATTTACAAGCTGACAAAAGATGCCATGCCCGAGCAGCTCCGTGAAGCCGGGCTCGCTGAGCATTATGTCAGCCATGACAGTGCTCTTTTCTATAATAATGCGGCTGGTGTGCCATTTACCGCTGCGTACATTCAAGCAAAAGGGGATCCAATTGCAGATTTGTACGAAGATATCGCCGCTGAAGAAAAAGCTCGGGCCACCTATCAGTGGCTTATTGATATATCCGATGACCCGGACTTAAACGATTCCCTCCGTTTCCTGCGGGAAAGGGAAGTTGTACATTCCCAGCGTTTCCGGGAAGCGGTTGAAATCGTGAAGGAAGACCGCAGCCAGAAAAAAATATTTTAAACGGGAAAAAGCCAGAGCCGCCGGCTCAGGCTTTTTTGTTTGTCCATACATTAAAAAAACGCTGTACCGATAATAATGAGGAGAATAAACAAAACGACAACAAGCGCGAAACTTGATCCATAGCCCCAGCTGTTTCCTTCCTGTTTAGCATCCATTTTCTCCACCTCCACATAGTAGCGTATGCGGCAGAAAAAAACATTCCTGGACAAATCGGCAGACAAGGGTATTTCTTAGGGACAGCTTCAAATTGGAAGCATACCGTATAAAGAATGAAACTGATTTTTGAAGGAGGGGGAAAATGAGCTCTCAAAAGTTTAATGGTATCATTCAAATTCCCTATTCGCAGGCTGTTTCGAAAATTCAAACCGGCGATCTATTATTTTGCAGTGGAACTTCTTTGATCTCTGAATTTATTAAAAAAGCATCCAACTCTCTTATGAGCCATGTCGCTTTTTTAGTGCGCTGGCACGGCCGGATTCTCGTATTTGAAAGTGTTGAAAGCACCGGGGTGCGTGTGATTCCACTGGCTCAATACGTAAAGGGAAATCGGCAGACAGGTGAAAAGTATAAAGGGGCGCTGTACATAGCGCGCCACAAAACCCTCATTGCTTCTTCATTCGATAGAAGAAAACTGCACTATATGATTGGAAAAGCACTTGATTTGCTTCATCAAAATTATGACCAGGCAGAGCTGGTCCGAATTTTAACGAGAATTAAACTGGGCATTGGGCGGCATAAAGAAAATGAAGAATATATTTGTTCGGAGTTTGTAGATTTATGTTTTAAACAAATAGGCGTTGAGTTTCCACGGACAAAAGAAGGTTTTATCTACCCCGAACATATTGCAGCAGATCCCAATGTTTACCCGATGTTTCAAATGGTTCCTGACTTATCAGGCGAAAGGGTGAACGCAACCGCCAAAACAATCAATCCGTACACACACAGATAAATAAAATTGCGCTGATCTGTTTGCTTCATAACAAAACGCTCCTTTTTCATAAGCTGCTCACTCTTAGTATGGATGGTCCTTTTAAAAATATTCTTATTTATTACATTATGTGCTAAATTCAAATAAATTATAAAAAAAGGCTTATAATAAAGCAGGAAAGGGAAAAGAATGTTATCGACAAAGAAAAAAGGAAGTGACCAGCCATGCAAATTGAAAAACGCGCATTAGATTTGCTAAATGTTATGAAAAACGGCGAAAAGCCAGGACAGGGAGAAACAAGCCTTCAGTCATTCGGAGAAGCGCTGCATTTTCTTGATTCCAATAATCTTGCAACAGGCATTTCAGTGAACCGGTCCGATGAAGGAGACATTGTCGGCTGCACGATTGAAGATGAATACTCCGTTACAGAATCGGGATATGAATTTCTTGAAAAAAATGCGGGACGAACAGAATAAACACATGGAGAAGCTGCTGAAGGCCGGTAACAGCCGGTAAAAGCAGCTTCTTTTTTATGCCAAATAAACAAAGAATTTAAATCGTAAAAAGGAGCGCATTCATGTGCGTGTATGCATCTAATATAAATAGCAGTGGCGGCAAGGAGGGGGACATATGCTTAAACCGGGTGATTGGGTTATTATTGCGAATGGGCAGGAACGAATTATCGGCTTCATACGTGATTTTTCCAGGCTGCGGAATGAAGTATATATTGTGCAGGTATCAACGTATATGGATAAACGAATTACACCTATGAAACCAGTCCTTGAAGTAGTGGAAAGCAAAAAAATTATGGCTGTCGGCTTAACCCTTGCAAAAGAAGATTGGGATGCGATGATTGATCTGGCTATCATGACCGATGATGAGCAGTGGTTTCGACAATTATCCAAAAGAAAACCGGGATAAAAACACATATTTACCGCCAGGCTTAAAAATGATATATTCACAGTAAATGGATGATGAAAAGAGGATAAAACATGATTGACCACATTGTACTTGTTAAATTTGCAGAAACGACGACTGTCGAACAGCTTGAGGAAGTAGTCAAGCGCTTTAAAGCCCTTGAACAGCACCTTGAGGGTGTCATTGATATTCAAGCTGGAATTAACTTTTCAGAAAAAAATCAAGGCTACCAGGTTGTCCTTACCACGCGTTTTGAAAACAAAGCAGCTCTTGAAGCATATGGGCCTCACCCGGAGCATCAAGCTGTCGCTGCTTTTATTCGTGAAGTTGGCCGTCTCGACAGTATCGTCGTTGATATTGAAATTTAACAGCTTTGACTCCTTGAGCGATCAAGGAGTTTTTTTATATCAATGCGATAACAATTATTAAAAATGGGTTATATCAGGATCAGGCGTTTTAATAGGGTTAAAAGAGGTAAACTCCTTACGAATGTTTATTTAAAAGGGGTTTTTGCATGTTTAGTTTTAACGATATGGGTGCATTTATATGGGCATTTTTTATTACGCTTCCGCTGACGCTGCTCATTCATACAGCAGGCCACGCGTTTTTTGCCCGTTTGTTTGGCAGCAAAACCTCTCTTGTGATTGGCCGGGGAGCCAAACTGTGCCGGGTAAAAAACCTGGAAATCCGAAGATTTTATTTTATTGATTCTGCATGCCATTACAATGACCTGAAACATGACCGCCGCTGGAAGCATGCGCTTATTTATGCAGGAGGCCCCATTTTTAATCTTTTATCGATTTTTGTTGTGAACGGCTTGATTTATCATGGCATTTTGCCTCCACATCTCTTTTTTTATCAGTTTGTTTATTTTTCGATTTATCTTGTGTTTTTTTCTATCCTTCCGATCGATTACGGAAGGGAAAGACCGAGTGATGGAAAAGCGATCTACGATGTGCTTAAATTTGGAAAAGTATATAAGGAATTTGATTAACACCCTCATGAAGTCCTTCATGGGGGTAAACTTCTTTCCATTAGACCAGCAGCAAAGCGGCGGAGCGAAAAAAATGCTAAAATAAGAATAGAAAAAATTGACCGTTATGTAATCCATGTGTAATCAAAAAACGACAGCGATTCAAGAGGGAGGTGAGCACATGGCGGGCTTATATCCGAAAAATGGCCGTGTGATTTTTCATATCGATGCGAATGCGTTTTTTGCCAGTGTAGAGATGGCTGAAAATCCGGCATTAAAAGATAAGCCGGTCATCATCGCCGGAGACCCGCAGGAGCGAAGAGGCATTGTTGTGGCAGCCAACTATCTATGTAAACATAAAGGAGTTTATACAACGATGGCGCTGCGGGAAGCGCTGAAGCTTGTACCGGAAGCGGTTGTGATCAAACCAAATCATGCGTTATATAAAAAGTACTCAAAGCGGATTTTTGCGCAAATAGCCGAGATCTCTCCCTTGATTGAGTATGCTTCTATTGATGAAGCGTATCTTGATATTACAGCTTGTGAGCACCTAGGCTCACCAATTGATATTGCGACGGGCATTCAAAAGAAAACAATGGAGGAGTTTTCCATTCCGCTTTCTATTGGTATTGCTCCGAATAAATTTTTGGCTAAAATGGCAAGCGACATGAAAAAGCCGCTTGGCATTACTGTATTAAGAAAACGGGATGTTGAGCGTGTACTTTGGGGCAGGCCGGTGGTGGAAGCACACGGGATCGGGGCCAAAACAGCTGCAAAGCTGATGGAACATGGAATTGCCACGATGGGCGACCTGGCAAAAGTAGATGTGAAAAAACTTCAATCTATTATGGGCGTACGAGGGATACGGATGCGGGAGCGGGTCAACGGAATAGATGACCGGCCAGTGGATTCGGAAGCAAATACGTCGTATAAGAGCATTGGAAACTCCACGACCTTCCCCGAGAATCTTATCGAGCCGGCCATTATTTATGCTAAGCTTCGTCTGCTCGCCCGCTCGGTCAGCGAAAGGATGAAAGCGAAGGGGGCGGTTTCGCGCACCATTCAAGTGATGATCCGTTACAGTGACTTTAAAACCGTCACCAGAAGCCAGACGCTGCCGGCTGATATTCAGGAAGAAGAAGAGCTCCTCTCAGCAGCGGAAGCGATCTTTTTCAAGCACTGGACAGGAGAGCCAGTCCGGCTGCTGGGCATTACCGCACAAAATGCTGGCCACAAGCAGACGCTGGAAACACAAATGGATTTGTTTTCTTTTCAGGAAGAAGCGGACAAGCTTGAACCGCTTGTAACGACAGTAGAAGCATTAAAACGAAAATTTGGAGAGGGCATTATTAAAAAGGGGTGGGTACAATGAAAAGAGACAAACAAATGTCTTTTAGCGAACCTGCGGCGGCTGTGATTGAAAGCCTGCAGCAGCGTCAAAATGTCCTATGGGTAAACCGAAATCGGCATAACCGGGTTCCGCCCTTGTTTTCGCTCCAGGACGTAGAAGAAGCAGAAAAAAGGCTCCAGCGGTTTGCTCCTTATCTGGAAGTTCTTTTTCCTGAGCTGGAGAAAGAAAAAGGATTTATTGAATCGCCCGTCCTGCCAATCCCGGAGATGAAAGCATGGCTGGAGGCGGCAGCAGACCGGCAGATCGAAGGCGGTTTATGGCTAAAAGAAGATCACAAGCTTCCGATTTCCGGTTCGATCAAGGCGCGCGGGGGGATTTATGAAGTACTAACATATGCCGAAGAGCTGGCACTGAAAGAAAGCCTGATCAAAGAAGAAGATGATTACCGTGCTTTTGATGGTCCGGCTTTTAAAACTCTTTTCTCATCGCATCGAATCATCGTCGGCTCAACGGGAAACCTTGGACTCAGCATTGGCATAATGGGCGCCAAGATGGGGTTTCAAGTAACCGTGCATATGTCGGCAGACGCAAAGAAATGGAAAAAAGAGCTGCTTCGTCAAAAAGGCGCCTTTGTGGTGGAACATAAAGCGGATTACGAAAAAGCGGTTGCCGAAGGAAGGGACGAGGCTGCACAGGATTCGCGCGCATATTTTATAGATGATGAGCATTCGCACCGGCTGTTTTTAGGCTACGCAGTGGCAGGACTTCGGCTGAAGCACCAGTTTGATGAGAAAGGAATCCTTGTGAACGAACAGCAGCCTCTTTACGTTTATTTGCCATGCGGCATTGGGGGAGGCCCAGGTGGTGTGGCATTCGGCCTCCATCTTGCTTTTGGCCCGCACGTTCACTGTTTTTTCGCCGAGCCGGCAGAAAGCGCCTGTATGCTGCTCGGGCTTGCCACTGGACTGCATGATCGTATTTCAGTGCAGGATGTTGGCTTAACGAATCAAACAGAAGCAGATGGCCTTGCTGTCGGCCGTCCGTCCGGATTCGTCGGAAAGCTTGTTGAACCCTTTATAGCCGGCAGCTGCACGGTGCATGATGACCAATTGTTTGCCATGCTGAACGGGCTTGCCGAAACAGAACAGGTCAAGCTTGAACCGTCCGCTTTAGCCGGCATGATCGGGCCTGTGCTCTTGGCTGGAGAAAAAAAGATAGGCGGCCAGCCGATTCATCTTGTATGGGCGACCGGCGGCAGCATGGTCCCAGATGAAAATATGGATGCATACATTCAAAAAGGACGCACGGTTGTAGCCGATTGCCTGAACATCAAAAAATAAATACAATCTGCCATTTTCTATGGAGAAAATGGCTTTTTTATTTGGAAGCAGAGTTTTAGTATTCAAGAAAAATTATTTGTGTCTCTCTGTGCTCTCCGGTAAACTATTGAAGGTGTAAAAGAAGAGGAGACGTGTATCGTGGAAAATATGATTGAAGTAAAAGATTTGCGCAAAGAGTTTAAATCGCATTCGAGCCGCTCCGGATTAAAAGGAGCTTTTCGTGATTTATTCACGCGCCAGTATAAAGTGGTTCCGGCTGTAAACGATATTTCCTTTACCGTAAAACGGGGGGAAATGGTCGGCTATATCGGTGAAAATGGGGCGGGAAAATCAACAAGCATCAAAATGCTGACTGGCATTTTAACACCGACATCCGGCATTGTCCGCGTGAACGGAATGGACCCGCATAAAGAGCGGGAACAGTTTGTTCGTTCGATTGGTGTTGTTTTCGGCCAGCGGTCACAGCTTTGGTGGGATATTGCCGTGCAGGAATCATTCCGCCTGCTGAAAAAAGTATACAATGTGCCGGATGATGTATATAAGAAGCATATGGGTCATGTAATCGAATCTCTTGATATTGGCCCGCTTTTAGACAAGCCGGTCCGCAAGCTGTCACTTGGCCAGCGAATGCGGTGTGAGCTGGCGGCGGCACTTCTGCATAACCCGCCGCTGTTGTTTTTGGACGAGCCGACAATTGGGCTTGATGTATTGGTGAAACTAAAGATTCGCGAATTTTTAAAAGAGATGAATGCCGCATACAACACAACCGTGCTGTTGACTACACATGATTTAAGTGATATTGAAGCGCTGTGCGAGCGGGTTGTCATGCTTGATGAAGGCAAAATCATTTATGATGGCCAGCTCGAAAGCCTGCGTTCTAACTGGGGAGAAGGCAAGCAAATTGAATTTCAGTTTGCCAATGCCGGTGTTACAAAAAAAGAACTTCAGCCGCTTTTGGCCGAACTGGACGGAGCATGGACACCGGGAGACCGTCAAAATGTCTGGATTGCCAATGTACTCAATGAAGAGCATGTGATTTCTGAAGTGATCGGCCGCGTGGCGGCTGCCCATAAAATTACTGATTTAAAAGTGCACGAGATTTCGATTGAAGATATTATTCGCAATATTTACGAAGAAGGCGTGACAAATGGGTAAATACATCGAAATGATCCGGATTCGCTTTTTAATGATGCTGGCATACCGGACCAATTATTATAGCGGCATTTTGATTTACAGCATTAATATTGGGGCGTATTACTTTCTTTGGAACGCCATTTACGGTGAAAAAGGGTCGATTGAAGGCATGAGTGCGTTGCAGATGACGTCTTATGTAGCCATTGCCTGGATGGCGCGGGCGTTTTATTTTAACAATATCGACCGGGAAATTGCACAGGAAATTAAAGAAGGAAAAGTAGCGGTCGAGCTTATACGTCCCTATAACTACCTGCTGATGAAAACGATGCAGGGACTTGGAGAAGGGATTTTTCGTCTGTCATTTTTTTCATTGCCGGGCATGATCATTGTCGCGCTTATTTTTCCGATTGCCTTTTCCGCCAACCCGGCAACATGGCTGCTTTTTGCCGTTTCGCTCATCTTCAGCTTTTTGATTAACATGCAAATCAATCTGCTCACCGGTATTTTAACATTTTTCTTTTATAACAATACCGGGCTTATTCGGGCAAAACGCGTGGTAATTGACTTGTTTTCCGGCCTGCTGCTGCCCATCAGCTTTTTTCCGACCTGGGCTCAGCAGGTGATGAATTATTTGCCGTTTCAAGGGATTAGTTATGTGCCGAGCATGATTTTTACAGAAAGCTTTACGCAGCCTGAAATTATTCATGCTGTTCTGTTTCAGATTATCTGGGTGCTTATTTTAATTCTCCCTATTCAAATGATTTGGCTGATCGCCAGAAAACAGCTTGTTGTACAGGGGGGATAAAGAATGAAATATATAGGGCTCTTTTTTCAATATGCCTCCCAATACATGAAAACGCGGCTTACCTACCGGACAGATATGATTGTCGAAATTGGGTCAGATTTAATGTCCCAGGCAGTTAATTTTATTTTTATTTTGCTTGTTTTCGGCCATACAACGATGATCAGCGGCTGGAGCCGGGATGAAATTATTTTTATTTACGGCTTTTTCCTTGTGCCTTTTGCGATATTCGGTGCTTTCTTTAATATTTGGGATTTTAATGATCGATATATCGTAAAAGGAGAAATGGATCGTATTTTAACCCGCCCGATTCACAGTCTTTTTCAAATTGTGCTTGAGCGGATGGAGCTTGAATCGCTGTTTGGCGTCATCACGGGAACCGCTGTTATGATTTATGCGGGAAGCCGGCTTGACTTGTCATTTGCCTGGTACGATCCTTTTGTGATGGTCCTGCTTGTACTTGGCGGAACGCTCGTGTATGCGTCTATTTTTGTTTTGATTGCCAGTATCAGTTTTTGGTCGGACAGCCCGACGAGTATTATGCCGATGATGTATAATATCGGGAATTATGGCCGTTATCCGGTCAACATTTACAACAATATGATCCGGTTTGTTCTCACCTGGATTTTGCCGTTTGCATTTGTAGGTGTATACCCGGCCGCATATTTTTTAGGGCGGGAAGAATGGTATACGTATGCATTTTTAACGCCGGTTATCGGCCTTGTGTTCTTTCTGTTTTCTATTTTTATGTGGAATGTGGGAGTGACAAAATACCGGGGAGCCGGAAACTAAAAAAACGCCAGCCGTCATCGGGCTGGCGTTTCTTTATCCTTGTGTAATGGACTTGGCCACTTTGGCAGTGGTACTCCGCGGCAGAAACTTGGCTGCAAAAGCGCCCGCTTTGTTTTTGCTGCCTGTAATGACTACTCGTTTATTTTTCAAAAGACCTTCCACACCTTCTTTGGCCACCTGTGCAGCGGGCATAGGATGGCTGAACATCTTCGTTTCTTCCACGCTTGCCACTGTCCCGAAGTTTGTTTTTGTCGGACCTGGACAAAGCGCAGTTACCGTAATATTGGTGGCGCTTAATTCCTCGGCGAGTGCTTCTGAAAAAGACAAAACAAATGCTTTTGTTGCAAAATAAACGGCCATCAGCGGTCCAGGCTGAAATGCCGCTGTGCTGGCTACGTTTAAAATGCGGCCGGAATTTTGTTCGCGCATGCCCGGAAGAAAACAGTGGGTAAGTTCGGTGAGTGTAATCACGTTCAGCTGCATCATTTCTGTTTGCTTTTCTAAACTGAGCTCGTCAAAAGGGCCAAACAGGCCAAACCCAGCGTTATTAATAAGTACATCAATATGAATGCCGGATCGATGCACTTCATCTGCTACTTCCTTAGCGGCTCCCGGCCGGCCAAGATCTTTTACGATTAATTTCATTTCTGTATCTGGGTACGCATCGGCGAAGGCCTCCAGCTTTTCCCGGCTGCGGGCCACAAGAACAAGATTATATTCGGCCTCCGCAAATATTTTGGCAAATTCCAGCCCCAGACCGCCTGAGGCGCCTGTGATCAAAGCTGTTTTATTCATTCTCTTCAGCTCCCTTTCTTTGCTACTTTAACAATAAGAGAAGAAAAGGCATTTTGCAAAAACAAGCCTGTCTCTTTTTTCATTTTGATAAATGAAAGAGAATTTTGTACAATGAATATCATTAAGAATAGGAAAATAGAACGATATAAAGAAAAGAGAATGCCTATGACATTATTGCGTCTTCCTGCAGGACTGCCAGCGGAAGAGAAAAAAAAGCTGGAACATAAACTGTTTAAAGAAAACATGCAGCGGACAAAGCTGTTCGCCAAACTGGTTATTTTTTTCGAAATGCTTTTAATTATGTTCACTCTTTCAACTGCTTTGTCAGAAGGAAGAGACATTCTTTCATTAGACTTTTATTTAAGCATGTATCTTGTGCTGACCGGTTTAAGCATCGCGCACTTAACCATGGTCCGGTTCTTTGAAAAAGGAGGCAGTGCCGATTCAATCCACACTCGCTGGTACCGAAAAGGGCTGCTGGTTGTCGTTGTTCTTTTTCTTATATGGGGAGGCGTTGTGACACTTGAAGACCAGCGGCATTACGGCCATGTGATGGCATTTGCCGTGAATGTTATGTGTGTGTCGATTTTATTTCATGCCACAAATCGGGCGATGCTTTGGATCTACAGCCTGCCTGTTTTGGTTGTATATGGCGGCCTGCCCTTTTTTCAGTCATCTGCCGATGTTTTAGCCGGCCATTATATAAATTTAACGGTCTTTTTATTTTTTTGCTGGCTCACCTCACGAATGCTTTATGCCCATTACTATAAGGATTTTTATCAAAACTGGCTGCTGCATAACGCAAATAAAGATTTAGAAGAGCAAATACAAAAAAATATCGAGATGAATGTTCAGCTCGAAGAAGCCAATAAACAGCTCCAGGCGCTTATGCTGACAGATGAACTGACAGGCATTCCAAATCGCAGAGGCTTCAGGGACTGTTTAACAGAAGAAATAAAACGTTCAGCCGGGACGCGCCCTGTTGCTTTTATGATGATTGATATTGACTGCTTTAAGCAATACAACGATTTTTATGGCCATATGAGAGGAGATGTCGTGATCCGGTCCACTGCCCAAACTATTCATCAGCATATTCCTTCTCACGCTGGCTTTGCAGCGCGCTATGGAGGCGAAGAGTTTGTCATTGTGTTGTTTGATCAAACAGAAGAATGGGTGAGAGAGCTGGGCAATACGATTTGCCGAAAGGTTCGGGAGCTGCAAATTGAGCATGCTCGTTCAACAGCTGCCCATTGTGTAACGATCAGTGTGGGCATTCAAACAGGGCATGTTGAGGAAGGGATAGATAGCCTGCTGGCTTTGGCAGATGATGCACTGTATCAGGCAAAAGAAAATGGGCGGAATCAAGTTGCCATAAATAAAAATAAAGTTGACATATTACACAATAGCGTGTAATATAGTTTATGCGATGAGCTCGTTTGCGTAAGACGATCAAGCATTCCTTTATAGGAGCATGTTGTGGAGCATGGCTTGAACGCCGCAAATTTTCGAGAAACACCCTGTTTTCGAACAGGGTGTTTTTATATACCAAAAAATCCCCTAAAAATTTTTAGGGGATTTTTTCATGCTGCGCAATTTTGTTACATAGGATGAACAAGCTTAATGAACTTGGCGATATACACCAATGACTTTTCCTAGAACGGTCACATTCGGCAGTAAAATAGGCTCCATTGAAGAGTTTTCCGGCTGCAGGCGAATATGGTCAGCTTCTTTGTAAAAACGCTTCACGGTTGCTTCGTCGTCTTCAGTCATAGCCACAACAATATCACCATTTTTCGCTGTTTGCTGCTGTCTGACCACTACATAGTCGCCGTCTAAAATACCAGCTTCACGCATACTTTCACCCACGATTTCCAGCATAAATACCTGCTCATCTGGTGGAGCAAGACGTTCCGGGAGAGGAAAGTATTCTTCTACATTTTCGATCGCTGTGATAGGAAGACCAGCCGTTACTTTTCCGACAACTGGTACGTTAACAGGGTGCTGTTTAGGCACTGAGCTGTCTGTATCTAAAATCTCGATTGCACGAGGCTTTGTCGGGTCCCGCCGAATATAATTTTTTGCCTCAAGGCGGGCAAGATGTCCGTGGACCGTTGAACTTGATGCGAGTCCAACAGCTTCTCCAATTTCACGAACAGATGGCGGATAGCCCTTTTGACGAACCTCATCTTTAATGAAATCGAGAATATCCTGCTGGCGTTTTGATAACTTAGTCAATGTTTGCACCTCACTTAGGAAATATTTACGTATAGTATAACATGTGTTCTAAATTTTCACAAACGTAAGTTCGAATTATCGCTTGACTGAAACAATCGTTCGCCTTAGAATGGATTATATCACGAACGAGTATTCGAGGAAAGGGTGTTCTTAGTGGGAAAAGCAAAAAACTATTCATTTATGTTATTATTAGCGGTGATGATGGCCTCAGCGGCGTTATACTTTAGCTTTTCAGGATCCGGTGAACCCACTTATCAAGCGATAAAAGTGGCAAAGGGAGATTCACTTTGGAGCTTAGCAGAAGATTATAAAAACCTACATAACATGGACCAAATCGAGTTTATAAAATGGGTTCAGGATAAAAACGACTTAATTACAACAAAAATAGTGCCGGGAGAAGAGTTAACGATTCCAGTCCCTGCAGATAAAAATGACAGCAGGCTTCAACTGGCAGACGGGAAATGATCATGATGAAGAAAGCGGCTATTTACTGCCGGGTGAGCACAGAAAAAGAAGCGCAGGAAACATCACTGGAACGTCAGGAGGAAGAACTTCTGGCGCTTGCGCATGAAAAGGGATTCGAAGCGGTTAGCGTGATCCGAGACCGGGCAAGCGGATACGAGCTGAACCGGCCGGGAATGCTTGATCTGCTTGACCTTGTAAAACAGGAAGAAATTGATGCGGTACTGATTCAGGATGAAACAAGAATTGGACGGGGCAATGCGAAAATTGCACTGATTCACTGTTTGTGGAAAGAAGGTGTCTCGGTTTTAAGCATCGCTGACGACGGCGAGCTGCAATTGTCCGAGTCGGATTCAATGGTTCTTCAAATTGTCAGTATGGTGGAAGAGTACCAGCGTAAAATTCATAATTTAAAAATTAAACGCGGCATGAAGCGGGCAGTTCAAAAAGGATACCGTCCCGAGAAAAATTTAAAAAACAGGGGCAACGAAATGGGACGTGTCCGGAAGGAAGTGCCGCTTTCTGAAATTGTCCGCCTTCGTGAAAACGGACTTACATATGAAGAAATTGCGGCAACACTCCGGGGATTCGGCTATGAAATTTCCCGTGCGACTGTCCATCGCCGTTATATGGAGCATGCAGAGAGCCAGGCTGTTGACCAATAAGCTTTTTTCTTGTCAACCCTTGTGTATTTCTGTACGATAACGGTATTGGAAGTATCGGAAAGGAGCGGGAAATGATGTTATCATCTGACAAGATTGCACGCATAAATGAACTGGCCCAAAAAGCAAAAAGAACGGCGCTGACAGACGAAGAGCTGCAGGAACAAACTGCGCTTCGGCAGGAGTATTTACGTGTTTTCCGTACGTCAATGCGGGACACAGTCGAACACGTCCGGGTGTTTGATCCAAACGGCAATGAAGTTACACCGAAAAAAGTGCGAGATATTCAAAAACGCAGAAAAATGAATTAATGGAAAAAAGAGACAGTGAGAGCTGTCTCTTTTTTCGCATTGTTCTGTATTTTTGTTGTATATTGTGCCAAAGACATTTAATATATAAGGGTAAATCCCCTTTTGAAAGGATGAATCTGATGTTTGATAAGACAGATCAGCTTGCGGTCACAACGATCCGTACGCTGTCAATCGACGCAATTGAAAAAGCAAATTCCGGCCACCCGGGTTTGCCAATGGGTGCAGCGCCAATGGCGTACGCGCTTTGGACAAAAGTAATGAATCACAATCCGAAAAATCCAGAATGGTTCAACCGGGATCGATTCGTACTATCAGCAGGTCACGGTTCCATGTTGTTATACAGCTTGCTTCATCTTGCTGGCTATGGTCTTTCGCTTGATGAAATCAAAAATTTCCGTCAATGGGGAAGCAAAACTCCAGGACACCCTGAATACAAACATACACCTGGCGTAGAAGCGACAACCGGGCCGCTTGGACAGGGTATTGCGATGGCAGTAGGTATGGCAATGGCTGAACGCCACCTGGCATCTGTGTACAACAAAGAGGGACATGAAGTGATTGGCCACCATACATATGCACTATGTGGTGATGGTGACTTAATGGAAGGTGTAGCATCAGAAGCAGCATCACTTGCGGCGCACTTGAAATTAAGCCGTCTTGTTGTTCTTTACGATTCGAATGATATTTCACTGGATGGAGACCTTGATAAGTCATTCTCTGAAAGTGTGGAAGGCCGCTTTAAAGCATACGGCTGGAACTACATTCGCGTTGAGGACGGCAATGATCTTGAAGCTGTTACAAAAGCGCTTGAATCAGCGAAACAGAATGAGGACGCACCAACCATCATTGAAGTAAAAACAGTGATCGGCTATGGTTCTCCAAACAAATCCGGTAAATCAGCTTCTCACGGTGCACCGCTTGGTGAAGATGAAATGAAGCTGACGAAAGAATACTACAAGTGGACATTTGAGGAAGACTTCTATGTTCCTGAAGAAGTAAAAGAGCGTTTTGAACAGGAAGCGGTTCAGCGTGGTGCCCATGCGCAAGCTGAGTGGGACAAATTATTTGCTTCGTATAAAGAAAGTTATCCCGAATTGGCAGCACAGCTTGAAAAAGCGATCAACGGCGATCTGCCAGAAGGCTGGGAAGATGCTCTTCCTGTTTATGAAGAAGGAACATCAAACGCAACACGTAACACATCTGGTGAAGCGTTAAATACGATTGCAAAAGCTGTGCCAACATTTATCGGTGGTTCTGCCGACTTGGCTGGATCAAACAAAACAACGATCAAAAACACAGCGGACTTTTTGCCAGGCAGCTATGAAGGCCGCAACATCTGGTTTGGTGTCCGCGAATTTGCGATGGGTGCTGCGATGAACGGAATGGCTCTTCACGGCGGTCTGCAAGTGTTTGGCGGAACATTCTTCGTGTTCTCTGACTACCTGCGTCCAGCAATTCGTCTGGCAGCGCTGATGGGTCTTCCTGTCACATACGTGTTTACACATGACAGTATCGCAGTCGGTGAAGACGGTCCTACACATGAGCCGGTCGAACATCTTTCTTCATTCCGCAGCATGCCAAACCTGTCTGTGATTCGTCCGGCGGACGGTAATGAAACAGCAGCAGCTTGGAAAGTGGCGCTTCAAAGCAAATCAACACCAACAGCTCTTGTGTTGACCCGCCAAAATCTTCCGGTTCTTCCGGGTTCAAAAGAGCAGGCGCATGAAGGTGTCCAAAAAGGTGCTTATACGGTTGTAAAAGCAGAAAAAACACCAGATGTTCTTCTTTTGGCAACTGGCTCAGAAGTCGGTCTTGCTGTAGAAGCACAAAAAGTCCTTCAAGGTGAAGGTATTCACGCGAACGTTGTCAGCATGCCGTCATTTGACCGCTTCGAACAGCAGGATGCTGCGTACAAAGAATCCGTTATTCCAAAATCAGTGAAAAAACGTCTTGCTGTTGAAGTTGGTTCTTCATTTGGCTGGCACAAATACACAGGCGATGAAGGAGACATTTTAGCAATCGATCAATTTGGCGCTTCTGGACCTGGTGATCTTGTGATGAAAGAATTCGGCTTTACAGTGGAAAACGTTGTGGCCCGCGTAAAAGCTCTTTTAGAAAAATAAATAAAAAAGCTGTCCGGAACCTCGGTTCCGGACTTTTTTTGTCACGGTTCTGCAAAAATTTACAGCCTCTAGTTGTATAATGGGCGCTGGTTTAGTACACTTTGAATAGATAACTTGAAGGAGGAACACGTTTATGTTTGGGTATGTGCTTACGGCTGTCCTGGCGCTTGCTGCTGGTGTAGCCCTCGGATTTTTCATCGCACGCCGTTACATGATGGATTACTTAAAGAAAAATCCACCGATTAACGAACAAATGCTGCGTATGATGATGATGCAAATGGGTATGAAACCATCACAAAAGAAAATCAACCAAATGATGGCACAAATGAACAAGATGGAGAAGAAGTAATTTGTCTTTAAACCTTGATATATCAAGGGTTTAAGCCATATTAAAGAAAAATTATCTGCTTATATTGCAGTTGAAGTTATAAAATAGATGAATTTTTCTTGTCCATTTTCACTTCATATTTGGTTAATTTTTTTATGAAACGAGAGAACCGCCTTTTTCTATTGAAAAATTCAGTAGAAGGGCGGTTTTTTTCTGCTTTTAGATGATGTTTTCAAGGAATATGATTTCTCTTGCGTTGCAAAGGGATATTCACCTAAGACAATGAAAAACAAAAGGTAGGAATATAAACAGGTGCTTTTATTCCTAAAAACTAAGCATGGTGTAGAGCGATTGGAAAGGGGGCATACGGGTGATTTGAGGGTATACATTCGGTACAAACAACAAAAAGGTTTAAAGCCACAATCTATTAATTCAATGGCTAAGATGATTGTTGCTTTCTTCAATTGGTGCGTTGAAGAAGAATACATAAAGGAAAGTCCTATGAAGAAAGTCGAGATACCAAAAGTGCCGAAGAAGGTATTACAGGGTTTCGATGGGAATGAGGTTCATAGGATGATTAATGTGTTTAATTATTCTTCCTACAATGAAGCAAGGAATAAAGCAATTATTGCAATGATGGCAGATTGCGAATTGAGGACAATGGAAATACGAACATTACCCTTCAATAACGTTGAGGATACAAAAATTTTGATTCACGGTAAAGGTGGGAAAGACCGTGTTGCTTTTATCAGTCCGGCGCTAAAGAAAATTCTTATCAGATACGAGCGCGTGAGGAAGAAATTTTTTATTAGATGCTGTTCACCAAACGGAAACCAAGATTTATATGGGAACAACCGTAAACGGGATAGTACCTCTTCCTGATGGAGTTTTTGTTGAACTGAGCAACGGGATTTCCAGCTAGTATGATCTGCTTCTCGGTTCAGACGGTGCCAATTCCATTGTACGCAAAATGATATTTGGCGATGTGTCTCAATAATATTGCGGACAATGGGTGTGGCGCTATACTCTTCTGTGTCCAAAAAATCTGGCTAGAGGCCTTTTCTATTACGGTTGTAAAGCAAAAGCAGGCTTCGTCCCTATGCCTGACGGTAAAATGTACCTGCTGGTCACCATATCCGAGCCAGGAAACCCTAAAATGCCTGCAGATCATTTGCATACTTTGCTGAAAGAACGAATTTCTGAGTGTGGAGGTATTATAAAAGAATATGCAGATCAAGTAACAGATCCTTCACAAGTCATTTATCGGCCGATATTCAGCCATCTTATTTCGGGGCCTTGGTATAAAGGAAGAGTATTGCTAGTTGGCGATGCAACTCACGGAACAGCGCCGCATCTAGGTCAGGGAGCATCACTTGCCATTGAAGATGTGATTGTACTGGTTGAGCTTCTGAAGAGAAATCTACCTGTAGAAAATACACTAAATCAATTTACGCAGGAACGATTTGAGCGAAGCAGGCTGATAGAAGAAAACTCCGACTAATTGGTGAGATGGGAATCGGATGCTTGGAAAGGAAACATGCAGAAAGAAGTAAACATCACTGATTTTGTCAATGAAACATTAGCTGAGATGAATAGGCCTATTATTTCAAAGTTAAGTGTCCTATAGGATATAGTTTATTATTTAGATGCAGGTTATTAACTTGATATAGAACAGGAAATGATTACACTTATATTTAGGGTTGGTAATAACTCACTGAAACCTTTAAATGGCTTGCAGATAAAGTCTTTTAATCATACAGGGACGGTGTTTGTAAGCTTTTTTATCGTACAGTAAGTAAAATGTGTCGATAATTATTCTTTTTGTAAACAACGTATTGTTAAATTTACTTTGTATGCTTAAGATCCCGATAGAAAATAATCAAAAAGTTATTAAGTACATTTTTGCTGTTGCTGAGGTATCCGCACCCAAAAGATTTTTTGTGGTAAAGTTCTGACAAATTGTTATAAGAATCCAGACAACCTACTTATTTGTGTAAATCTAACTATCTTTATCAATAAATGTTTATTATATGACGGGCTGGAAATAATAAAAAGTTGGAAAATATTTACTATATAAAAAATCGGATTTTTAGGTAAAGAGTTTTTGGACTTTGAAAGAATTAAAGTACCTCAATTGAAACGAGAAAAAAGGTTGTATCACTGCTATAAAAAAGGAGGGGAAATAATGAAACTATATATCTGCACACCTTGCAATGGAAACGGGTTCCATCATTGTAACGGAACTGGATATTATAAAAATGATAGAAAAAAATTGTGAAAGAGAAGGGGCTTTGGTTTGTGTGCCAGAGCTTTTTTATTTAATTTCAGATACGGACAAAATCTTAACCGCAATTCTGCGATCTAAAAAGGAGTTCGAATGAACGCAAAGTGAGGCAATATCTTAAAGTTTGATTAATATATTTTCTTATATAATATACTTGAGCGAGCCGTCACAGTTGGGCTGCTTTTTCACAATGCAGCTGCTCAGTCTCACCACCTTCATTGGTAAACTGTGTAACAAAGTCATAATAAAACCGTTTTTCTTCTGTGAAATTGTAAACACCACATTGAAACAGCAGTGCTGCTTCCTCTTCTCCATCTACTTTTTCTTTTCCAAAAGCTTTAAATCCTTCCCGCACCTGTACAATACCTGTAGAGTTTTCACCAATTTTGTTTTTTTAGATATTGCTCTGTTTCTTCTATTTTCATTATTAATTCACTCCATGTTTTATGGGAATTTATCGCATTACCGGCCAAAAGACTCCTTTAAATTGCTCCGCAATTGTATGAGTAAAAGCTGAAATATGTATGGATAAATGAATGAAGTCAAAGTGGTAATAGAGACACCGCCAATATCTGGATCTGAAGATTTTGCTTACTATTTGGGGAAGATCCCTGGTAGTATGTTTTATTGGAGCAAAGCCAGCGGAGATCCAGTTTATCCTCATCATCCTACATTCACCGCTAACGAAGACAGCTTGATCATTGCAGCAAAAGCAATGGCAGCTGTTGCAGAATATTTCGGGTAAGAATAAAGTAAACAAAGGGACGTTCTTAATGCTTCGAGCGTGGGAGCCGTCTTTTTTAAAGGAGTGATCACATGTCTTTTACAAGCCTAAAAGAATTAATTGAACAAGCAGAGCAGGAAAAAACAACAATTTCGGAATTGATGATCAAAACCGAGGTGGAACAGAAAGGTTATTCTAGAGAGACGATCATCGCAAAAATGTCGGAACAATTTACGGTGATGGAAGAAGCTGTCCGGAAAGGGACAATGAGTCCTGTTATGTCCCGAACTGGTTTGACGGGTGGAGATGGAAACCGCCTTTATCAGTATGCAAAAAACGGGAACTCATTTGTCAATCCTACAACATTAAATGCTGCCGCAAATGCGCTGGCGGTATCAGAAGTAAATGCGGCAATGGGGAGGATTGTAGCGACGCCAACAGCCGGTTCAGCGGGAATCTTGCCAGCCGTACTTGTTCACGCCCTTGACAGCGGAAACTTCACCCGGGAGCAGATTATACAGTCGATATTCACTGCTTCTGCTCTCGGTTTAGTCATTGCCAATAAAGCTTCGATATCAGGGGCTGCCGGCGGATGCCAGGCTGAAGTCGGATCAGCAACCGGAATGGCAGCTGGAACATTAGTTGAGCTTGCTGGCGGAACACCGGCACAAGTAGGAAATGCCGTCGGAATTGCTTTGAAAAATTCACTCGGATTGGTTTGTGATCCAGTTGCTGGTCTGGTGGAAATACCTTGCATCATTCGCAACGGTTTACATGCTATTACCGCGCAAGCTGCAGCAGACATGGCTCTAGCTGGGGTAACAAGCATCATTCTTCCAGATGAAGTGATCCATGTTATGCATGAAGTTGGACAGCAAATGCCTGAATCATTGAGAGAAACCGGGATAGGGGGTCTTGCTGGAACTCCGACAGGGCAAAAATTAAAAGAACAGATTCTCGGTGAAAAATCGAGTAGTTGTGGGCCAGCGAAATACGAAAGTGCATATGAAATCATCGGTCCTGTAATGGTTGGCCCTTCAAGTTCGCATACAGCCGGAGCTGTCCGAATCGGTAACATTGCCCGCCAGCTATTAAATGAGAATCCTTTATATGTGAATTTCTCGCTAATGGGCTCCTTTGCCAAAACCTATCAGGGCCATGGGACAGATCTAGCTCTATTAGCAGGTGTTCTTGGGTTAACGACAATGGATGATGGCATTCCAAACGCCAAAGAACTCGCTAATGAAAAAGGATTAAAATACGAATTCACAAAACGGGTGCTTGGAAGTTATCATCCAAATACTGTTCGCGTGGAACTGACAGGATCTTCCCGTACTGTAAAGGTATTAGCCAGTTCTTTAGGCGGTGGTAAAGTGGAAGTTCAGGAATTTAATGATTATCCATTAAAGTTTTCAGGAGAACGGCCAACACTTGTGATACGCCATACCGATAAAAAAGGAGTTATTGCCGACTTATCAGGAATTCTTTATCAAAATGGATATAACATCGCCCGTATGGCTAATGAACGTTCGAAAATTAATGGTGAGGCCATAACGATTTGTGAAGTCGACAACAAAATCGAAGAAACTTTTCTATCTTTACTAAAAAAAGAAATTCCGATTATTAACGAAATTGGCTTGGTTCAAACTAAGTAGTTGACTAGCAAGTGCTCAATATGACGAAAATGAGTTAAAGAAAACAGCGAAAAGAATCCGGCATACTATTGAGCAAGCAGGCTGCAACAGCTATGGTATAACGATCAGCATTTTGAAGTGGATTGTATCAATAAAAAAATTCAAAGAGAATTTGAGAAAAAGAAATTATATCATTACGAAAAGTATAGGGAGAATTTTAACTATTACTTAAAGAACTGTTGAGTAAGCAAAACTGAATAAATCACGCTAGAGCATCCTATCTGGGTGACCCTTTTTGTAGCCAAAATCCATGTCGCCTTTGAGCAGCGTTTTTAATACAAAAAGGAATGGGTAACTGAAGGGGGGTGGAGGATTCAGGGAGGAAAGCCGAAAGATACTACTATATTGTCATTCTTCATTTAAGTTATATAATGAAATCATCAAGATAGACGAAGGTGGGAGACTTTTTGACATTACTTTTTGGCTTTTCTGAATACCTAAGAAAAAACACAAATTCTCTAGCTCGTGAAATTGTTGAAGCTGTTCTTCATAAAATGAAGTTAGAAATTCCTGAATGGGAGAAAGAACAAGCTGTCATTATGTATGTTGAACTTTTGGGATTTTTAAGTGAATTAGTGCTAGACGAAAAGAAAGATACAGCTCCAGAGGCTCTTATAAAATGGAGTAAGCAAAATGCAGCTATGCAAGTCTCATCAGGAGGAACTATTTCAGAAATTGCCGTTCGGTATCCTCCAACCCGGCAGGTTTTCCTTGAACTGTTTACAAAAATCAGCTCACAGCTTGGTTTATCTCTAAACGAAAATGTTTTTATCCTAAAACAGATCAACACCCTATTAGATATCAGCTTAAACGAAACCATTTTCGCATTTGAACGCCTTTCCGATCAGCTGCAAGAGGAAAACCAAAAAGAACTGGCAAGACTGTCAGCACCTATTGTACCTGTTAAAGATGATGTAGTTGTTATTCCTCTGATTGGAGAATTCAGCGAATACCGATTGAAATATATAGCAGACCATGTTATCCCAAAAATCTCGGAAATGGACGTTGATTATGTTATCGCTGACCTTTCAGGAATTTTTAACCTCAATAAAGAAATTGCAAAATACTTTGATCAAATAGGGGCAACGCTTCAGCTAATGGGAATCCGTGTCCTTACGACAGGCTTACGTCCCGAAGTCGTACAAGCAGTGGTTAGCAGTCAGAGTGTTGATCCGTCTAAAATTGAAGCTTTTGCTACAGTGAAGCAGGCATTAGAAAGCCTTCAGTAGATTTTGGTCAGGAATGAGCAGTTTATATGCATGCTTTGTTTGTTATCAGGGCAAGGGATAAGTGTTAATAAATTAATCTAAACTTATGTATGTAAATAAAAGAGGAGACTTGCAGATGCAAGTCTATTTTTTATTGCTCATAAGGAATGATTTTATATGAATAAACTTTATTTAGTACGCGTCTACACTTATCTAAACAGAATAAGGGAGACGTTAAACGTGATTAAATCAGAAAAAGTTAAAATGATCGGTGCGATTATTGTATTCAGTTTGGTAATGGCGTTAATGTTTTTTATATCTGCAAAAGCAGGGGAATCCCTGCACATGGTACAGGACAAGGAGTTATCGTTCAGATACTTTATTCAAGAATTGAAGAGTTCTCGGGTTTCTAGTCGCATTAAACACTTCATTAGGCGTACCTTGTTCAACTACAACGCCGCCGTCCATAAAAATGATTTGGTCGGCAGCTTCGTTCGCAAATTTCATTTCGTGGGTTACGACTGCCATTGTCCTTCCTTCGTTTGCCAGGTCCTTCATTACCTTTAGTACTTCACCGACCAGTTCAGGATCGAGAGCTGATGTTGGCTCATCAAAAAGAAGAACTTCTGGATCTATAGCCATCGCGCGTGCGATCCCAACACGCTGCTGCTGGCCTCCGGATAATTGGAACGGATACATATCCGCCCGATCACGCAGCCCGACTTTTTCTAATAAAGATAAAGCTTTTTTTCTGGCATCATCTTTAGAACGTTTTAAAACGATCACTTGTCCCTCCATGACATTCTCAACAGCCGTCAAATGAGGGAATAAGTTATAGCTTTGAAAAACCATTCCGGTCTGCTTTCTAAAAGAAACAATTTCCGCTTGTTTAAGTCTGGTGCTTGCCGTTATATCTAACGTTTTGTTTCCCAGAGTGATGGTTCCTTTGTCAGGCATCTCTAGCAGGTTTAAACAGCGGAGGAGCGTTGTCTTTCCAGATCCTGAAGGTCCGATAATGACTGCTGTTTTTCCTTTTTCAATAGAAAGACTTACCCCTTTTAATACTTCGAGTTTATCAAACCGTTTATATAAATTATCAATTGTGATCATCGCTTACCTCCACTATTTCGCTATGCCGCGGCCATACCGTATTTCAAGCCTGCCCTGAAAATAAGAAAGCACAGTACTGAATATTAAGTAGAAGAAGGCTACTTCGATATAAAGCCAGAGGGGCTCATACGTAACAGCTGCAATCTGCTGTCCCTTTTGAAATAATTCAGTAACCGTAATAGTGGCCGCAAGAGAAGTATCTTTAACAAGACTGATAAAAGAATTGCCAAGCGGTGGAAGGGAAACACGAACCGCCTGCGGAAGCACAATCCTTTTAAGAGCCTGAGATTTTGTCATACCAATACTATAGGCGGCTTCCCACTGGCCTTTATTAATCGATAATATGGCAGCACGTATGATCTCCGAACTGTATGCCCCTTTATTCAGGGTGAAAACAATAACAGCAGCCGCAAATGGAGAAAGGGTAACTCCTACGCTTGGAAGCCCGTAGAAAATGATAAACAGCTGAACCAATAATGGCGTTCCCCTAAAAATCCATACATAAAAACGTGTTAAAAGAACAAGCGGCATAAATCCGGAAATCCTTGCTACAGCCGTAAAGAAAGCTAAAATTAGGCCAAGGGTAAAAGTGATTAGTGTTAAAGGAATGGTGTACTGCAAACCCGCCATTAAGATAGGAAAAAAAGATTCACTAAGGATTCCTATAATTCGTTCTGTACGTTCCTCCCCAAACATATGCGATCTCTTCCTTTATTTCGATACGTCTGCACCGAACCATTTATTAGATATTTTTTCGAACGTACCGTCTTTTTTCATGTCGTTAAGAGTACCATTAACAGCATCAACTAATTCTTTATTGTCTTTGCGGAAAAGAAAAGCACTCTCAGCAGCATTGTTTTCCGTATAGGCGATTTTGATTGGAAGCTCGGGACGCTGCTTTTTCAAATCTAAATAAGAAAGGCTATCGTTTAAAGTAGCGTCAGCGCGTTTGGAGGTGACTAAATCTATCGCCTGGTTAAAGCTCTCTACTCCGGTAATTTTTGCTCCATGCTCTTCTGTTGTTTGGCGGTAATTGCTTGTTAAAGACTGGGCAACTGTTTTGCCTTGCAAATCATCAAGCGATTTAATCTCGTTGTTGTCATCTCTTACAATTAGAACAGCTTTTGAAATGGTATAAGGATCAGAAAAATCATATTTTTCTTTGCGCTCATCGTTGATTCCAACCTGATTTGCAATCATGTCATAGCGTTTCGCATCAAGCCCGGCAATCATGCCATCCCACTTTGTTTCAACAAACTGTGGCTTAATATCTAAACGTTTAAACACTTCTGTTGCAATTTCGACATCAAACCCAGTTAATTTTCCGGACTTATCATGGAAGGTAAATGGAGAATATGTACCTTCAGTGCCAATTGTGATGACGCCTTTTTCTTTTATTTTCTCATAAGAGCTTTGTGCTTCCTGTTTACTTTCTTCCTCCTTCTTACCCTCGTTTGCATTATTTCCGCCGCATGCAGCAAGTGCGAGAACCAAAACAAGAGTAATGATAGATAATACTAATTTTTTCATGCTGTAACCTCCAGTTTTGTGATAGGTTTTATAAACTTATTGCTAGATGGTTCAGTAAGCTCTAAATGTCAGCGGATTTACGGTGTATTTTTCCCTCAGAGCAAAGTAATATTCCATTATTCATAATTGGATCAAACAACATGAAAAATACGGTGAGAAAGCTCTCGAAAATGCTATAGACCTTATTCTCTGCAGGATAAAAAGTTTCCAATATGCAAATTGACGTTCCTTTTGTTGAACTTTTCTTATTACTAAAAGAGCAGGAGCTGTTAAACATGGCAAAACGTAAAACCTAAAAGAATGTAATAAAGAGCTGGCTTTACAAGGGCTAAAGCTGCATATTTATGGCTTAAAATTACGTGCCATGCCTGCTTCTGTTCAAAAAGAAAAGATTAAAAAAAATTCTAGGGGGGGTGCTCGTTTCACAAAAAACTTTTATCTTGCTGAACGGATGGAAGGTTACAGGGAAACAAGTGAAACCCTGTCAGTTGCTTAATTCAAAAAGGCATTTAACGCTCTCAAAGAGCATTCTGCTTTTAACTGGCTCAAAGAAGTTAGTGAAATTGTGTGGAATGTGCCTGCGAGGAATTGGAGGATGGGTATGACCGTTTATTTCAAAGGTCAGAATAAATTTCCTAAGTTCAAAAAGAAACACGCTTTTAATCAGAGTTATTCAACAAAAGAAACCGACAACAATATTAAATTCAATATAGAAAGCGAAACTGTTCAACTGTCGAAAATCGGCAAGGTTAAAGTCCGTTTGTCAAAGAAACATTGTCAGGTGTTTCGAAAGAATGGCTTTAATGGAAAAATCAAAGAAGCCACTGTGTCTCGTCACAGTAGCGGCTGTTATTATATTTCTTTAAAAGTAGAAGAAGTTATACCGTTAAAACCTAAGCTTGACTTAGCTTCTATATGGAAATGCTGAAAAAAGAAAGTTAGCAATAAATATTTTTAAAAAAGTATTGATTTTATAATTTGAGGATGATAATATTTAATATCTGTCGCTAGTGCGGATTATTCTGCAATAGCTCAGTGGTAGAGCGCCTGCTTTGCACGCAGGAGGTCAGCGGTTCGATCCCGCTAGGCTCCACCAATATTTTTAATACTTTTTTTGGCGGTGTAGCTCAGCTGGCTAGAGCGTACGGTTCATACCCGTGAGGTCGG
>NZ_JAPSLE010000014.1:0-41525 GCF_031181085.1 Domibacillus sp.
GTTCGCCTGCTTTGTACCATTTCACCCATGTTTTAAGCTGCGTCCTGTTTTGGATATTTAATTCCTTCAAGACTTCTTTGACAGGCACCCCAGCTAATCTCATTTTTACAGCCTTCATTTTTACTTCTGATGGATAACTGATTCTTGTACCCATAGAAAAAACACCTCCAAGTTGGCTTTTTAGGTACTTACATACCCGTTTTTCAACTTAAAGGTGTTTTTATTTGTCTCACCCTATGGGGTCAGTCCCTTATTCAAGGGCGGCTTTTTGAAGGCCTTCTTTTCTTATAATCCACATTTCAGCTGGGCGCCACAGTTCGTACATGTATTGCAGCCGCCGAGCTCTTCTACTGTTCCTTTGCGGCAGACCGGGCAAGTATTGCCGACTTCACTGCCAATTGTCACATTGGTTGAACGAAGATCCTGAATCGTATCAATTAAAACAACGTGGTTTTCATGTTGCTTCGGTTCTGTTTTCTCTTCTTCATCCCACGTGTTTTCTTCTGCTTTCAGCGTAAGCACTTGGGAATCACGGCTTCCGTCTACATAAACCGTGCCGCCTTTTGCCCCGCCTTTGTAAAGACGCTCATATACGCTTTCTACCTGCTCAACTGTATAGCCGCGCGGCGCGTTTACGGTTTTGGAGATAGAGCTGTCAATCCACCGTTGAATCACACACTGAACATCTGCATGCGCTTCTGGTGCCAGGCTCATCGCTGTTACAAAGTAATCCGGCAATTGATCCGGATCTGCTTCCGGATTGCGCTCCAGATAATCTTTTACAATATCCGCTTTGACCTCAATAAATTTACCAAGACGTCCGCTGCGGTAGTACGTAAAGGAGAAATATGGCTCCAATCCCGTTGATACACCCACCATCGTTCCAGTAGAACCCGTTGGTGCCACAGTTAACAAATGTGAATTGCGAATACCGTTTTGAAGAATAGCTTCCCGTACATGATCCGGCATTTTTTTCATGTAGCCTGTATGAATAAATGCTTCACGAAGACGATTAGTTTCATCTTGTGTTTCTCCTTCAAGGAATGGGAAACTGCCTTTTTCTTTTGCCAGCTCTACAGACGTCTCGTACGCTGTTACAGCAATCGCTTCGAACACCTGGTCAACAAGGGCATTTCCTTCTGGAGAACCATATTCTTTTTCGCAATAAATAAGCAGGTCTGCCAGTCCCATTACACCAAGGCCGACCCGTCGTTCACCGAGCGCCTGTTTTTTGTTTTCCTCAAGGAAATACGGCGTTGCATCGATAACGTTATCCTGCATACGGACACCTGTGCGAACCGTTTGTTTTAATTTATCAAAGTTCACCGCTTTCGAATCCTTGTCCGCCATTTCAGCAAGGTTAACGGCTGCTAAGTTGCAGACTGAAAATGGTGCAAGGGGCTGCTCACCACATGGATTTGTTGCAACAACCTGCTGGCCATATGCTTTTGCATTGGTCATTTCATTGGCATTGTCGATAAAGAAAATGCCTGGTTCTGCTGAATAGGTCGCACATACATTAATTAAGTTCCATAGCTCACGCGCTTTAATTTTGCGGTACGTGCGAACTTTATATCCCTCGCGCTCCCATTCACGGACATCGCCGACTTTGTGCCAATTTTCGTTGTAATATGCCATTTCTTCTTTGTTGTACGTTTCTACAGCCGGAAAACGAAGCTCATAATCCGCATCTTTTTCCACTGCATCCATAAATTCATTCGTCAGGCAGATCGAAATATTGGCACCTGTTAAAAACTCAGCGTTATGAACGCTGTATGTTCCGCCGGTGCGAAGTTTCTCTTCCGCTTCTTTGATAATTTCAGGACTGAAGCCGCCATAGCCTGGGATGTTTTTGTAATTCACCACACCCTGGTACATTTGCTCTTCGCGTTCAGTCAGCGGCTTAAAGTTTAATTTATCCTTTGCCGCTTTTTGGATTTGCTCGTCTTCTGTATTTTCAAGAAGGTAGCGCAAAATACGCGGGTTTTGCATTTTTGAAATAATAAATTCTACAATATCCGGGTGCCAGTCTGCCAGCATAATCATTTGAGCACCTCTGCGCGATCCGCCCTGCTCAACAAGATGTGTCAGCTTGGCAATATCGTCAAGCCACGAGACTGACCCAGATGACTTACCGTTTACGCCGCGGGCAAGGGTATTGCGCGGACGAAGAGTGGAGCCATTCGTTCCGACACCGCCGCCGCGGCTCATAATTTCCATTACCTGCTTACGATGCTCGGATATGCCTTCACGTGAATCAGCTACAAATGGCATCACATAACAGTTAAAATACGTCACGTCTGTGTCTGCCCCCGCTCCGTATAACACACGGCCCGCCGGAATAAAGTTTAAGCTTACAAGTTCGTTATAAAATTTATCGAACCATTCTTTTTTCTTTTCATCTGTTTTTTCAACAGATGAAAGCCCTGCTGCATTGCGTTTAGCAATCTGCTCGTAAAAAACTTCAAGCGGTTTTTCAATCACATCAAGACTGCGGTGAATAATACCTGTTTCTGCTTCTTTTGGATCATCGATCGCACTGCGGTATTCTTCATCAATCAAAATCGATGCTCTTTTCGCTTCTCGGTCGAGCGATACGACAAAGCCTGTCCCACGAGCTGGGAATTTAGGATCTTCTTTAATTGTTAAAACAACAAAGTCGCCTTCAGACAGGGTAATTTTTTCAGTATCTTTAAATGAATATCGGTCAATCATAACCAGGCGGGAAACGCCTTTGTGTATAATGTTCATTTCCGGCGTGATCGGGAAAACCTGCGGGAAAATGCTGATGTCCTTGTTTAACTGGTCGACGTTCAGTGACATAACCTTAGCGGACGTAGCAGACATGGAAACAACTCCTTTTATATTCTGTTGAAAAAAAGCGAAAACAAACACAATATATTGTGTTTGTTTTCAATTTTATATCCTATATATTGATTTAGATCTTGCGGTTTGTCAAGTGCCCGCCCTTCTGCTCATCCTCTGGCAGGCCTTGAAATCCAAGAGAAAAAAGCATAAAAAAATAATTTTGTCGAACCTCTTTTTATCTACGAAAATTCCAATCCGGATTTTCATACCGATCTCTTTGAATTGTTTCAATTTGACGTTTTTGGTCATCTGTTAAAACGAGCGGTTCAAGGTCAATATTGAGCCCTTCTTCAAAACCTTGTTTGAACGCAACACGTGCTTCATCAAGCGTTACCGGTTCAGCCCGCAGCGCATTAATTGCAACTGCTTTGTTTCCAAACGCCTTCTTCATCCGCTCTTTTACCCGGTCGTTTGGATAGTGAAACAAGCTGAACAGCTTGTCTTCATCCAAATCAAGCAGGATAGAGCCGTGCTGCAGGATTACCCCTTTTTGCCGGGTCTGCGCGCTTCCCGCCACTTTTCTTCCTTCAACGACAAGCTCATACCAGCTTGGCGCATCAAAACAAACGCTTGAACGCGGATTTTTTAAACTTGCTTTTTCCTCCTCTGTCCGCGGGACAGCAAACTCTGCAGCAAGTCCAAGCTTACGGAATCCTTGAAGCACGCCTTCAGAAATGACCCGGTATGCTTCTGTTACACCTGTCGGCATGTCTGGATGCTCTTCACTCACAATCACGCTGTACGTTAACTCATGCTCATGAAGCACGCCTCTTCCGCCAGTCGGACGGCGTACGAAGCCAAGCCCATAATTTCGGACAGCGTCAAAATCCACTTCTTTTTCCGCTTTTTGAAAATATCCAATGGACAGCGCCGCCGGCTCCCAGCCATAAAAGCGGACGATAGGCGGGATCAAGCCCTTGCTGTGCCAATCAAGCAGCGCCTCATCCACAGCCATATTATAAGCTGCGTTTTGATTTCCAGTATCAAGAAAAACCCATGTTTCTTTTGACATCATATACGCCTTCTTTTCTTAGTAAATTTCCTCACTCAGTCTATCAAATTGACCCTGAAATTCAAAGGCGAACACGCTTCTTTTTTTAAAGAGAATTTTCTTTTCTTCTTATAACCATATCGATATAATAAAGAGAGCAGTTTATTCGAAAGGGGAACACAACGTTGCTTTATTCTATTGCCGCGGTACTCGGTGCCATTATTTTGTACGCGATCTTTATGTACTTTTCCCAAAAGCGTGCAGTAAAACCGCTTAGTCAGGAAGAATTTGTAAAAGGATACCGGAAAGCGCAGCTGGTTGATGTGCGCGAACCGAATGAATACAATGGCGGCCACATTTTAGGAGCCCGGAACATTCCTGTTACGCAAATGAAGCAGCGAATGAAAGAAATTCGCCCGGACAAGCCTGTTTATTTGTATTGCCAGAGCGGCCTTCGCAGCGGCCGTGCTGCACAAATGCTATACAGAAAAGGATACCGTGACATTTACCATCTGCAAGGCGGATTTAAAAAATGGACCGGAAAAATTAAAACAAAATAAAAACAGCCCTGTTTAAACAGGGCTGTTTTTGTTTGTCCGCTTGTGTATGTTCTCCCCTTTTTACGGGCAGGCTAGGGACAGCTCATGAAATCGAAAGGAGACTTCGAGATAAATGAAGCCTGCTATTATGTATGATGATACTTGGGCAGATGCACTCGAGCAAAACTTAAAAACCGCTTCAACACCCGGCGGCTGGGCACTTTTTAATTTAACAGCCGAGATGAAAAAGCAAATATTACCTTCCCGCTTTGATGGGTTGCTGGCGCCTGATTTTCTGCCGCATATGCAGTTTCTTCCCCACCAGCTGAAAACGGCCCAAACCGTAATGGAAGAAATGAGCGGAACCGCTATTTTAGCAGATGAAGTGGGTCTCGGAAAAACCATTGAAGCCGGACTTATTTTAAAAGAATATATGCTGCGGGGCCTTGCTTCCCGCATCCTTATATTAGCACCCGCTTCCCTGGTCAGCCAGTGGGCCAAAGAACTGCGTGAAAAATTCCAAATCTTCGCGCTCGTCCAGCGGAAAAATCCTGACTGGTCTTGGAACGGCGTTCAGATTGCATCGATTGATTCGGCCAAACAGCCGAAGTTTGCCGATGCATTTGCGGATACGTTATATGACATGATTATCATCGATGAAGCACATCGATTGAAAAATCCTGCTACAAAAAATCACCAGTTTGTCAGCCGCTTAAATAAAACATACTGCCTGCTGCTGACAGCGACACCGGTTCAGAACAACGCAGATGAATTGTTTCACTTGGTTTCCCTTTTAAGACCCGGGCTTTTTGGCAGCAATGGGTTCTTCCAGTCTCAATTTAAAGATGGAAAGCGCTCCGTTCAAAACCATGATGCTTTTCACGCCCTGCTCAGGCAGGTCATGATCCGCAATACCCGGACAGATGTGGAAAGTGAGCCTATAAAACGCTTTATTCAAACTATCCGGATCGACCCGTCAAAAGAAGAAAAAGCGTTTTATGACTCGCTGGCCGAATGCCTGCCAAGCTCCATTACACTTCTGACGCTGCAGCGGGAAGCATGCAGCAGCAAGTATGCGGCCCTGGCGACTCTGCAAAAGCAAGAAGGGTTTGACAAAACAAAAGTTGCTGCGCTCGCTCAAGCTGTTGACCGAAATTCCAAAGCTGAAAAAGCATTAGAAATTGTGAATAGCCTGGAAAATGAAAAGGTGCTTATTTTTACTCAGTATCGGGCAACACAGGAATATTTAGAGCTGTTTTTTCGTTATCATCAAATTCCGGCTGTTTCTTTCCAAGGAAAGTTCAAAAAAGGAAAAAAAGATTGGATGATTGAACTTTTCAAAGGTCCAGCGCGGGTGCTGATTGCTACGGAAGCGGGCAGTGAAGGATTGAATCTTCAATTTTGCCGCCATGTTATCAATTTTGACCTTCCATGGAACCCGATGAAACTCGAACAGCGAATTGGACGTGTGCATCGTTACGGCCAGACTGAGAACGTCCACATTTATCATCTTGCCTATAAACAATCAGTGGAAGACCGCATGCTGTCTTTGCTTTACGAAAAGATCGCTCTTTTTCAAACGGCTATCGGAAAGCTGGATAATATTCTGGATCAAAACTGGATTGAAGAACACTTGCATGATACATTCCACTCATCCAAAAGTGTTAGAGAGTGGGAAATAAAAATGCAAAACCTTGCAGCTGCATTGGAGTGAACAATATTGATGTCTTTTCTTCGTTCCTTTTTTACTGCCTGTGAATGTCCTATTCTTGAAGAATCTGAACACTCGTTAAAGGTTCAGTTAACCGAAGAAGCAGATCGTTCCCTGATGAACCGCCCTTTTTATTGGCATTACAAAGACCGGCTCGGCCAGGCAGGCGACCCGATGAGCGTCACCTTTTTCACAAAAGACCCTGGCCGGCCGCTCAAACACCAGGAAGAATATATTACATTCGGGTCCCCCCGTTTTCATCAGCTTCTTTCCTATGCTCAAAAAAAAGCATCGTTTGTCAAATTATATGAAACAACAAACGGATCGGGAACCATTCAGCTTGATCCTTGGCTGTTTGTTCATTTTCACCTTTCCTATGAAGCAAACAGCAAAAAAGAAAAGCTTGTTCCGCTTGCTCTTCATTTAATCAACGGAGCTTTTTCGGATCAATTTTTGGAACGAGCAGTCTCTCTGTCTCTTAGCCACTCGATCAGTCCTTACCATTATGTGCTCTCGCCTCTTATTACACCCGCAAGCGGCTTGAACCGGCTAAAGCAAAAATTATGGAGAGACTTGATGGAAGAAGAGCATGGCTGGGCTCAAACGGCTCTTAAAAAACAAAAAGCAGAGCTTAAGCTTCTTCAGTCTTTTTTTGATCAGGAGGAAGAGGACAATACGCATTATGAACGGGAAAAAGCAGCCATTATGCGCCGTTTTGAACCAGTGATCCGTGTTTCCGTTTTGAATGGCGGGCTTTTCTATCTGGCTCAGCCAAAATAATCAATGGTATTCAACCCGGCTAAGAAACGATTCCAAGCGGGGATCGTATACATAAGTGGCACGGAAAAAACCGTCAGTATGAGTTGTTGTGATTCGAATCTGCCAGTTTTGTTCGGCTATTTCCTTTACGGCAGCACTCGTTATGCCCAGATTTGTTTTTGTCTCAAAAGAGACAGGCTCTGACTGGGTTAAAACGCGCCGCAGCGCCATCAGCTCAGCCACACGAAGCTCATAATAGTTTGTTAAATGATCCGCTGTTTTCCATTTGGTCACGGCAGCGTCTGCAGCTGACACAGACGCTGCCATAATCAGTACCAATATGAGCAAAACATGCGGAAAAATCATTCCCTGCTGACGTTTAATGTACTTTCTTATAGAAAGGATACATGACCGCTCCTTCCTGTTCACCATTTGAAAATGTAACATGTATGTACATTTTCCCTCCTTTTTCTGAAAACGAAGCCGTTTTTACATCTTGCAGCATCACTTCATGTCCTTGCCCGTTGATCTGCCTTCTAATTTTGTTGCGATATTGACTAACCGTGACTAGCATGTCACCAGAAGCTGCTCCTTGGTACGCGAGTCTTGTCCCAGACACATGCCAATTCGAAGATCCCTGCATTTCATTGCGCAGCTGAATGATAAAAAGCTCCCATTCCGTGTTTTTCTCGGCTTTTCCAGCTTCCACAGCCCGATAAGCGCCATCATACAGCAGTGGAACCGAAGCAGCACACGCACAAAAGACCATTAATGCAATAAGAGATTCAATGAGTGTAAATCCGTTACTGCTCCTCCACACATCTCTTTTTCCCTTGAATGAATACACACGCTTTCGCCCTTCCTCCTTCTTCTTCCCAAACCAATTTTCCCCTGGCGGCTGGCCCATCCAATTCATAAGAAAAGGAAGCATCCAAAAAAATTCGGGATTCAGCTTCCTCATATAGCTTTCTCATTCCTTCCTGCTGCTCCCAGCGCCAGGAGGTGCCCTCCATTAGTTTTAAACTAAAAGGCAGCAAAACACCTGCCGCTATAAAAAGAGCGGTTAAAGCCAGCAGACTTTCCGCTAATGTCATCCCTCTTTCATTCCTCCGAAAAATAAAAACGTCCCCTTCCAATTAAAAAAATCAGCTTGGTGGTTTTTTCATTTGTTGTAAAATAAAACGTGCCGAATCGGCTGATCGTACCCGTTTTTAAAAAAGTAATCGTATCTAACCCCCTCTCATCAAATATGAAACGCTCGGGGATCTTACGCTTGATAATCGTTTTTCTCGGTATTTCAAACGTGTAGATGTGATAATACCGGTCTTTATTTTCAAAAAAGTCTACAACAATATTTGCGTTTTTCGAAACAGCATATGCCTGGGCTGCAAACAGATCCCTTTCTACCTGGTGAAAAAACTGACGATTGCGCACGTCTTCCGCAATCGTCCGAAGCGGAATAAGGGCTGCTCCGAAGCAGACAGTAAAAACCGTCAGCACAATCATCATTTCCAGAAGTGTAAAGCCTTCTTCTTTATGACCCACCGGCTGACACAATTCCTTCCGCATCGATCGTAACAGCCCCTCCACCCGGGCAGGTCGTTTCATCATCTCTTAAGTACCCATCTGTAACGAGTGTACTGACAGAGGAAGGCAGTGATCCATTATCAATCCGGTACGCCTGTACCTGCCCCTGCACCATATGAACAAACGCGTCACAGCCTTTTGCATTGATATTTTTACTTTGCTTTGCCACATTTGGAATGGCAATGAAAAGCAAAACGGTAATCACCAATAAGACGATCATCATTTCTATCAGTGTAAATGCTCGTTCATTCTTCCAGAATCGCTTCATTCTTTTTTCCTCCTTTTTTAAACCGAGCCAATCATCTCAAACATCGGCAGCATCACCGACAGATAAACAGCCATAACAACCGTGCCAATCATTAAAAAAACGGCCGGCTGAATAATGCTTGTTGCTTTTTTTATTTTGTTTTCAATCAGCTGGTCACAGAATGATGCGTAAAGAAGCAGCTCTTCTCCCATTCTGCCATTTGCCCCTCCATGGCTGATCAAAGCAGGCAGCTTTCGGTCAAACCAAGTGATATTCGCAATGGCTTCTTTCAAAGAAGTACCGGACATAAGCTGGCTGTTTATTTTTTTTGAGGCTTCATGAAGCATGGGATAAATCGTTTGTTCTTCAAATACATGGAGAAGCTCGTTTACCGAAAATCCACTGCTTAACAGTTGAGCAGATTCCCTGGCAAAAAGACGGGTAAAATAAAGCTGAAATAGGGTTTTCATATACGGAATTTTTATGATCATATCCGCTCTTTTTTGGGGAGAAAGAAGTTTATAGCGGGTATACAAAAGAAGAAGCAGACCAGTCAGAACAGGGGCTGTAATTAAGACGGCCGGGGGTGCCCATTGAAGAAAAAAAAGCAGGAGCAGGATCATCCCTTTTGGTTCATATCCCATTGAAGCGTGAAGATCCCGAAACTGAGGAAGAACGAAAGTATTTAAGACGGCGAGCAATACGATAAGCAAAGCCAGCAGGAAGATCGGATATTGCAGTAGCCGTACAAGCGTTTCTTTCGCCTGTTCAGTCTTGCTCCACTGTGTTCCTGCATACACGAGCGTTTCTTGAACATTTCCGTGCTGTTCAGCAAAGAAAATCTGCAGGCAGATAAGGGAAGGAACATGAAGCACCGGCAGAATTTCGTGAAGCGGAACGCCCTCCCGCAGCTGCTTTTGAATCAAGTTTGTTTGCCGTTTATTTATATCCGGTATGTTCATCAACAGAAATTCTACCGCTTCTCCAATGGAAAAACCTTTTATCATCATTTCCCCGAGCCTTGTAATAAAATCAGCTCCATTTTTCGCTGAAGTCCGTTTCGCTAAAACACCAGCGAGCCCATTCCTCGCGTGTGATAAACCCATATGCTATCCCCTTTCGCAGCTCATCCTGCAGCTTTTTATAAACAGATACCGGCTGATGTGATGATTTGTTCCCCAGTGTAGAAAACAGCGCTTTTCCCAATAGTAATTCACAAACGATCGCCTGCTTTGTTTTTTGCTTACATTCTTCATTGCAGACCGCACCGCAGTCCGGACAGCAGATACGGACAAGCCGCTGTGCGGTAATGCCGACCAGTGTCTGTATCATTTCATGCTGAGTAATACCAAGCTCTTTTAACCTGCCGATAACGCCCGCAGCATCGCGAGCGTGAATAGTCGAAAGAACCAAGTGTCCCGTAAGGGCACTTTTCACAGCGGCTCGTGCAGTTTCTTCATCACGTATTTCACCGACCATAATTACGTCAGGATCGTGGCGTAAAATGGCTTTTAAGCCCGTTGCATATGTAATGCCGGCTTTTTCATTTACTTGAATTTGTACGAAAGCATCCTGCTGTTTTTCAACGGGATCCTCGAGTGTAATGACATGTTTGTTTAAATGGGAGGCACAATGCTGAATCATAGAGTAAAGTGTAGTGGATTTTCCGCTCCCGGTTGGACCGCTAAGCAGAACGAGGCCGTTTGAATGGTTTAATAGCGAGGTTAACTTGACCGCTGTGTAGGGAAACAGCGTTAATTGGGAAAGAGATGGAACATGTTCCTGTGGCAAAAGGCGGATCACGAGGCTTTCTTTGTGGGGTACAGCGGGAAGCGTGGAAACACGCAGCGATAGGGGAAATTGATCAACCGTCTGGCGAAAGGAGCCGCTTTGAGGCTTTCGTTTTTCACCGATATCCATCGAAGCCGTAAATTTCAAATAAGCAATCAGCCGTTCGCCCTCCCGTATGGAAAAGGTTTCACTTTTTATCAGCTGGCCGCCGACACGAATTTTAAGCAAATAACCGTTTTGTTTTGGCATTAAATGAAGGTCGGTGGCCTGCATTTGAACAGCTTCTTTTAAGATTTGCTCCATTTTTTGCTCAACCTGCAAATTATCACCCTCTCTCCCTTTGAGCATACAACAATGTGCCAGGTTAGACATGTTTTTTTGAAAATATTTACAAAACTTTAACAAAAAAACCTTTAAAGCTTTCCGCTTTAAAGGCTTTGCTTGTTTTAATGCCCTCCGCTTCCCGGCGTCATCATAAAGGTTGACCAATAAGTAAAGGCGGCAAAAAAAACGGTTAAATAAGCACCAAACACATAAATATACATTCGTTCCGAAAGACGCAAATAGCCGAGTAATAAGAAAAATCCAGTTTGGCCAAGAAAAATTAAAGCCGTAATATTCATATGGCCCAAGTAAAACATTAAAGAAAAAATACCGGTCCAAAATGCCATAACGCGAAACATCCGATCCATTATGTATCCCTCCCTTTTTTTAAAGCTTGGTCCATTAATACCACTATTATAAAGGATAAGAGACAAAAATGTAAGCGTTTCTTTTATTCAGTTTACTGCAACCGACTGATAGATCCATTCCTTGCATCCATTAAGCATCGTAGAATGCTGGCTTAAAACAGCAGGCCCAAATAGGGTGTCCATAACTCCTTGTAAAAACGCTTTATGAATCCGGCATGTTGCTGCAGCTTTTTCCTGAAGCAATTCTTTGAATGGACAGTTATAAATAGCAAATTGAACAACGAGCCCCTTTTCTGTTTCTTCCGCATGTGCTGTATAACCAATTCTTGCAGTCAACGTTTTAAGCAATTGAGGACGTTCTTTATTTCGAAGGGAGGAAACAGTCCCCTTCGTTTCTGCTTCTACAGAAAGCCGGCCGGCTGCCTTTTCCTGTTTTCTGCAGACAAGAACCAATTAATTTGACATCTTCAAGCTTTGTTAAGTGAAGGCGTGCCACATTCGGATGAATGCCAAATTGAGCGGCTATATCCTGTACTGTCAAGTCTCTATGTTCTTTTAAAATATATTCATAAATGGAATAACGTGTGGCATCAGCAAGTGCGCCTGTTACTTTTAAAACAGAATTCATTTTATCCCCTCGTCATTTTTTAATTATTATAAGCAACAATTTTATGGTGAAAAATGATAAAAGTCATACCTATAGGCGTATTACGAAATTGGACACAATTAAAACGGCAATAACTGTACAATAATTGTACAAGTATTGTATAGTATATTTAAGAATAAAAAAGGAGGAGTATTTATGTCTGCTGTTACCTTTTATACATATCCAAGCTGTACATCATGCCGAAAAACAAAAAAATGGCTGTCTGCCCATTCAGTTGATGTTCAGGAACGCCACCTTTTCCGTGAAACTCCTACACGCCAGGAGCTGCTAAATCTTCTATCCATGACTTCAGAAGGTCTTGATGAACTGCTTGCCACCCGAAGCAGAACGTTTAAATCGTTAAATGTAAGCGTCGATGAGATGCCCCTTTCAGCCGTTATCGATTTGATTATCGAAGAGCCTAAATTGCTGCGGCGTCCGATTTTAACGGACGGAGAATCGCTTGTGGTTGGATATAATCTTGAAAAGCTAAGAAGCCTGACGAAAAAAAAGCAGGTTATGAAATATACCGGATAAAAAAACAGAGAACACCGTAATGGCGTTCTCTGTTTTTTTAAAAACCATTTAAAAAAGGATTGCTGTCCATTTCCGTGATCACGGATGTTGCCGGGCCATGTCCCGGGAGCACAATCGTTTCCTCAGGCAGTGACATAATTTTTTCATGAATGCTCGTAAGAAGTGTCTGGTGATCGCCGCCAGCAAGGTCTGTACGCCCGATGCTCCCCATAAAAAGAGTATCACCGGCAAACAAAGCGCCGCCTTCTTCAAAATAATAAGATACGCTGCCCGGTGAATGGCCCGGTGTATGCAGCAGTTTGAATGTAAACAGATCAATCGTTAAATCTTCTTCATTACGGATCAAAACATCAGCCGGCGGTGCCGTAATGCTTCCCATGCCAAAGCGGCTTGATCCATTCAAATCGGCATTTTCAAGCCACTCTGCTTCTTTTTCATGCAGATAAACCGGCATGTTAAAAGCTTCTTTCAGCGGGCGAACAGCCCCAATATGGTCAAAATGAGCATGGGTCAGCAAAACAGCAAGCGGATCAAGCTTGTTTTCCTTCAGCCAGCTTACAAGCTGATCCCCTTCTGAACCCGGGTCAAAAACAATACATTTTGACTCATGAGAAAGTATGTAGCAATTTGTTTGCAGAGGACCAAGCGGCAATTGCGTCCAATCCATATCATCTCCACCTTTTTCTTTATTCACTTGATATCGTAACAGGAAACCGCAGCTGTTAAAAGAATTATCCGCTTTCATCTCGACAAATACGGAAAAACCTTATACAATAGGGGTGTGTTTTACGCTTACATGGGTTTTTATGGATTTTTATATAAGGAGGCCTGGAAAAATGAACGGGTTAACAATTATTTTTGCCCTTATTGCCCTTCTTGCCGTTTTCAGTACCATCAGCGCTGTGAAAAACAAAAATCTGCTCGGCATCGTTTTTAGTCTAGGTACAGCTGGTGTAATCGGCTGGTTTACCATCATGACAGTTTTGCATCATGGCTATCCAGCTGCCCATTAAAAAAGCCCCTGATAAAAATCAGGGACTTTTTTTATTCTTTTCTTGCAGCATCTGGATCATAAAAACGAAGCAGGTCCCCGTAAATAACCCGATCTGAATAATTTAATTCAGCAGCTGCTTTTTCAATATAAGGCGCACAGTAGGAAGCATCCGTTTGCTCGCCCGTCTTTTTATCCCAGCATATGTCGCCGGCATACACATAATTCTCTGTCACAAAACGGCCGTCACGGAATGCGGCAAAGCTTTCATGTTCGCTGGAAAGTAAATCTTGTCCAAACTGAATATCTCCTTTTGTATCAATGCCAAGAAGATGAAGCAGTGTTGGCCGCACATCCACCTGTCCGCCGACCGTATCAATTTCCTGGCCTTTAACGCCTGGAATGTGAATCATAAACGGTACTTTTTGAAGCTCGGCTGATACGTATGGCGTCACTTCTTTACCTAAATATTGAGACATGGCTTCATTATGATTCTCTGAAATGCCATAATGATCTCCATACAAAACAATCACAGAGTTTTCATAAAGGCCTGCTTTTTTCAAATCTTCCACAAATGTTTTTAATGCTTCGTCCGTGTAACGAACGGTAACAAAATAACGATTTAATGTGCCGCTTGATGAATTAAATTCATCAATCATCTGGTCTTCTTTATCGTAGTAGAACGGATGATGATTGGTCAGCGTGATCATTTTTGAATAAAACGGCTGCGGCATGGTTTTCATCAGCTCGGCCGATTGTTCAAAAAACGGAATATCTTTCATTCCCCAGTTTACACTGTTGTCTTCATTCACCTTATAATCATTTACATTGTAAAAACGTTCATATCCAATCGAATCATACATAATGTCCCGGTTCCAGAAACTTTTATTGTTCGCATGCATCGCATTTGAAAAATAGCCATTTTCCTCAAGCTTTTCAGCCATTGAGTTAAATTGGTTGCCAGAGTGAGTAAAAAATACGGCACCGCGGCTCAGCGGGTACAGTGCATTTTCTGTTAAAAATTCCGCATCAGACGTTTTCCCCTGCCCGGTTTGGTGGTAGAAGTTAGTGAAGTTTAAACTCTCTTTTGCAAAATCATTCAGAAATGGCGTAATTTCCTGGCCGTTTACGGTATTGTTTAAAACAAAAGCCTGTGTTGACTCAACGGACACCATAATCAGGTTTTTTCCTTTGGCAGCGCCAAACAGCTCTGCATTTGGTTCGGCATAATTGGCGTCAGCATAGTTTTCAATTTCAGTTAATTCGCTGCCATCTGCCAGTGCACGCTGGGCAGATGATTTGGATTGAAGAAAAATGTCATAAAGGTGATAGTTGAACGTTCCGATGTTTTTCACAAGCATTTCACGGTCGAAAGTCCTTGTTAAAAGCTGCGGACGCTCCACTTCTGCTAGTCCAAGGTTCAAAAACATAAGCGCAGCAGCTGATAAAAAATAAGCGCGGCGGTTCATTTTTGACATTGGGCGAAACTTCACAAATGACGGTTTGAACTTAAGCAGGAGGAATAAAAGAATGACATCGGCGAAATATAAAATATCCGCTACACTAAATTCTTCTGTAACACTGTTACCCAAATCAGCAAAGTTGCTTGTTTGAAATAAAAGAGGCAGCGTAATAAAGTCATTAAAAAAGCGATAAAACACAACGTTCGCATAAAGCAGAAAACTTAAGAAAAAGCTCATGCCCAGCAAATAACGATTGCGTGCTTTGTCGCTTTTGAAGAAAAAGCCAATTCCCATTGCCAGCATAATAAAGCTCAGCGGGTTAATCAGCAAAATAAATTCCTGCAGTGAGTTTTCAATATCCATGTTAAAGCTTGTTTTATAGACGATATATGTTTTCATCCATAAGAACAAAACGGTTACAGCAATAAGAGAAATGTTGCTGCGTATTGTTCTTTTCATCTTTCAGCCTCCTCGTTACTTCTATAAAAGTGATCGGGGAATTGCATACACTTTAACTCAGTGTAAATTGTCTTTCACAATCTTAATACTTTTTTTACAAAAAATCAATCAGAACGAAAAAGCAACGCTTTATAATAGTTCCGCGACAATTCCGCCCCTTATTCATACGCATACGTTTAAAAAAAGTTTCATAAAATAAAAAACAGTCCCAGCGGAACTGTTTTTTATTTTATGAAACTGACATTACTTTTGCTAAGTAAGCTGCACCGATCACACCGGCATCGTTGCCAAGCTGTGCTTTTTGAAGTGCAAGCACATCCATCGCCCGTGGGAATGTGAACTCTCTTACGTATTTTTCCAAAGGCTGCATAAGAGCGGCACCTGCTTCTGAAACGCCGCCGCCAATTACAATCTTAGCTGGGTTCAAGGTGTTAGCAATGTTTCCAACCGCAAGACCTAAATAAAAAGCACAGCGGTCAACCGCATATTGCGCTGCCACATCTCCTGCCGCAGCTTGTTCGAATACTGTGCGTGCATCAGGCGCGTCTTTGCCTTGTTGTTTGTACAAATTAACAACTCCCGTTGCAGAAGCTACTGTTTCAAGACAGCCGTGCTTGCCGCAGTTACAAGGGAATCCATTTTCTGTTACAACCGTAATGTGGCCGATTTCTCCCGCCGCTCCATTTACCCCTGTAATAATCATTCCCTTTGACACAACGCCGCCGCCGACACCTGTGCCAAGTGTAATGCAAACTACGTCGCCTGCGCCTCCTCCTGCACCTTTCCACATTTCGCCAAGTGCAGCACAGTTTGCATCGTTTTCAATAAAAACAGGCAATTCAATCGCTTCTTCTAGAAGCTGTTTTAAAGGGTATCCATTCGGCCAGCCGATATTTACCGCACCAGAAATCGTCCCCAATACTGGGTCGGCAGGACCCGGTGCCCCCACTCCTGCTGCGAGCACATCGGCAGTCGTTAATCCATCTGCTTCTAATTCTTTATAAAAAGAACGAGCAATATCTGCTACTATTCTACTTCCTTTGTCCGTACGGTCGGTTGGAATCGACCATTTTCGTATGATTTCTCCCTCTGTTGTTAAAAAAGCTAATTTAACCGTTGTGCCGCCAATATCAAAAGCAGCGAGCCGTTTCTCTGCCATGTCATTTCCCCTGTTCTTTTTCTTTTTCTTTTTCAATTGCAATATGCTGTCGTAATATAAGCAGCGCCATTTGATATTCTCTTGGCTCTATCAGCTGAGACTGATACAGTTCTTTCAGTTCCAGCTCCATTAATTGTAAATCTGCTACACGATTGCCGATATAAACGAAAACACCGTATCTTTTCAGCAGCTGCTGTACATCAAAAATCGTTTCCATCTTTTCACCCTGCTTTTCACTCATTATTCAGCTTGCGAACTAAATCTTCATATGCTTGCTCATTAGGAGCGTATGCTGCGGCTTGTTCGGCTGCCTGCAGCGCTTCTTCTTGCCGTCCCTGGCTAGAATAAATAAGCGCCAGATTATAATGTGCTTCAGGAAAATTACTTCTTAACCGGACGGCTTGCTTAAAATGAGAGGCAGCCTCCTCCAAGCGCCCGTCCCCTGCTTCAATTACACCCAAATAAAAATACGTTTCGGCAGAAGGCTGGCCGCCTTTTTGAATAAAGTTCGACAAGATCTGTTCAGCTTCCTGCTTATTTCCGTCCTGAAGCTTGTCTGCGGCCTGAATATTCACAGACCGCGCGTCAAGAGCGGCATACCCGTGCTGGAACCCAAAGAATAAACCGACTGCCACAAATGTCGAAGCTGCTGCCAAAAACAACAGCTGCTGCAGAATACGCCGCTTTTTCGGAAAATGAACAATGCCCGTTGCTAAAAAACCGCCGACAAGTCCGCCAATGTGTCCGGCATTGTCAATTCCGGGAACTGTAAATCCAAAGGCCAGGTTGATGCCAATCACAACAAGGACATTCATGCCCATCGTCCGAAAAAACAACTTTGGCTTGGTTACCCCGAAATAAAGAAGGGCACCGAACAGCCCAAAAATAGCTCCACTCGCTCCTGCTGACAAATTAGGAGTCAGCAAAAAGCTGAGCAGGCTCCCTGTAAAGCCGGAAAACAAATAAATCCACAAAAATCTCAGCCGGCCATAAATTTGTTCAACCGCTGTTCCTAAATAGTACAAAGCCATTGAATTCATTAAAAGATGCAGCAGTCCGATATGCAGAAAAACCGGTGTGATAAAACGCCACCATTCTCCCTCTAGAATAAGAGGATTGAATTTTGCGCCAAATTGTATAAGCACATCAGTCGCTGTGCTGCCTCCTGCGATCGTCATTAAAAAAAACATGATGACATTAACCGCGGTAAAAAAATACGTGAAAAAAGGCTTTCCGTAGTAAAAAAACCGATTTTCTTCTTCTTTTCGTTTTACTTCATGGGATAAAACAGCCCGCTCATAAGCAGCCGCTTCATCTTCAGCCCCTTCAAAGTCCCGCTGCTCCGGTACAGACTCCATAAACTGTTCCAGCTCTTGAAGCGGACCTCCCAGGTTTTCTTCAGTAAACAGCAGTACAGCTGTTTGTGTTTTTCCGCTTTGAACCGGTTTCATGAACTGCGAAAATTCGTCAACGGGCAGATGAGGAGACACCATTACATTGAGCATATTAAGCTTTCTCATCCCTCTTTGCTTTCGGAGGCGCTCACCGACCCAGGCCGTTTGTTCAATGTCACGTCCCAGAGAAGCTGCCCAGCCAAGATTTTGCTGAGAAAGTCTAATAATGGCCGCTTCTTTTACTGAACGATTTTCAAGCAGCATTTCTCTGCGATCCTGGCTCAGCCTTGTTAATGTATACTCCTGCTCTACGACAAAAAAATAAGCAAGACGCCAAAATATCAAATTTGTTTGCGTTGTCATTTCATCACTACTTTCGTCCATCCTGTTGATTCCACTATAACGGAACTCATTCAGACGGTAAAGAAAGAAGGACGTTTATGAGCAGAGGATTGTTTCACTATCCGTCAAAATTTTCTGAACAGGGATGTCATGCCCTTCAACAGGAATATCCGGCCGTAATTGAATGGAAAACGCTAATGAAATCGTTTGTCCTATGTATGAAGATAAAAAACGGTCGTAGTAGCCGCCGCCAAAGCCAACCCTGAACCCCTTCCGGTTAAAAAGCAGGCCGGGCACAAGCATTAATTCGATCTCATTCGCGTCAGTCAATGTTGTGTTTCGAGGAATCGGTTCATACAACCCCGCATACACCGTTTCAAGATCTTCAAACTTCTCCAATTGATAGAAATACATGGCTTTTGTATCCGGATGGCACTTTGGTACACAAATTTTTTTGCCGGCAAGCCAAGCAGACCGGATAATCTGCCAGGTGTCTACTTCAAAATCCGCTGAAATCGTAACCGCAATTTTGTTTGATTCCTGCCATTCCGGAAGCGCATACAATCTTCTGGCAATTTGAAAGCTTTTTTGCTCATACACGGGCCGGCTCATTGCAGCAAGCTGCTGTTTTATCCCATCCCTCAGTATCTTTTTATCCATTGGTTCCTCCTAAAAGAAAAAACAGCAGGAAGTCTCCTGCTGTTTACTTTGTTTCACGATGCACTGTTACTTTTTTCAATCGCGGGCTGTATTTTTTCAACTCGAGACGATCCGGGTTGTTACGTTTGTTTTTAGTTGTGATATAGTTACGGTCACCGCTCTCAGTGCAAGCTAATGTAATGTTTACACGCATGTTTTTCCCTCCAAACTTGTCTCGCTTATTTTCAAGTCGTTTGCGACTTTACTATAATAGCACCTTTTCATCAGAAATGCCAGCCTGTTTTTTCAACATTGTTGAATAACAATCGGACCGCTCTGCAAGTCCATCGTTTTCGTTCAGTATAGAAGCAGGAAATGTATTCGAAAGCGGGTAAACAGGCTGCAGACGGTTCGTAATTCCTGGTATTCCCCGCTTAAGCCGCTTCTCAGCCAGCTTGTATGCGGGATGGGTGCCAATGTCCTGCCAGTATGCATTCGTTTCATACACATAAACCGGCTCCTGATTGGCCAGAAGCATTGGAAATACATCCTGGGCGAAATCTGCTTTCCCATAAAGTGCGTAATCTTCAAACAAGGACGGTTCAACCAAATAAATTCCCGTGCTTACTTGATTCGTCCACAATTGCACGTTAGAAGGCTTTTCAAGAAAAGAAAGAAGCTTTCCGCTTTGATCTGTGAGGCAGACACCAAAATGCTCCGGGTGCTCTGCTCTCGCCGTAACAATGGTTACACGGGCTCCTTTTTCTTTGTGAAAATTATACGCCTGGCGAAGCGGTATATTGGTCAGTGCATCACCGCTTAAAACAGCGAGTGTTTCTTTAAATAACCCTTTGGAGGCAAATAAGCTTCCGGCAGTACCAAGAGGCTCGCACTCTTCTATATATTGAATATCAAGTCCATTTTGATGGCCGAAACCTGCATGCTGCTGAATAACTTCCTTTTTATAACAAACCGTCATGATCACGCGGTAAATTTTATTTCTTTTAAAAACATTTAAATTGTAATCTAAAAGAGGTTTACCCAACAATGGGACCATTGGCTTTGGTATGTGGTCAGTTATCGGGCGCAGCCTTTTTCCACGCCCCCCAGCAAGCAGAATACCTATCATGTACGAACTCCCTCCATTTTTTTGATGAAAACGGTCTGATCGTAGATCTTTTCTGTTTGTGCGCTGATGTGTGCCCAACTGTAAAGTTCTTTCGCCATTTCATGTCCATTCAAACCTAGTTCATTTGCATAACCGGGCTGATCCAAAACAGCCGCTATTTTCTCGGATAAGTCTTCGGCATTGCCTGGTTCGAACAAAAGCCCGGTTTGTTTATGTAAAACAAACGATTTTAACCCGCCTGTTGCAGCTGCGATTACAGGCTTTCGGAACGCCATGGCTTCCAGAGCCACAATACCGAACGGTTCGTACAGACTTGGAAATACAGCCGCTTTACAAGATTGAAACAAAGCCCTTCTTTCCTCGTCACTCACATAGCCGACAAAATGAATCGTATCCTCAAGTCCACGCTTTTTCACTTCTTCACGCCATGTTTCTAATAGAGGACCCTTACCCGCAATAATAAACTGAATATTTTCTTTTTTCAAGTTTTTTAAGTTCATTTCAAAGAATGTTTGAAAACCTTTCTCAAACACCATACGGCCGATTGAAAAAATAAAGGGCTCCATAGAGCGAAACCTTGTCAAGCCTGATACGCTTTCTTCAAATTCCACACCATTCGGCACCACGTATATATCTTTCCCTGATCCCTCATAGTAAACCCGTAATTCTTCCTTCATCGGCTGGCTGCACACAATAACCGTATCGGAAGCTTCAATGAGCTTTTTCTCTTTTGACGCAATCGCATGCTGCAGCTCATTATGCAGCCCATTATTCCGTCCATGCTCGGTGGCATGAATAGTAGAGATGAGCGGCAGCTGCTTTTGTTCGGCAAGCAGAATTGCCGCGTCTCCTGTCAGCCAGTCGTGGGTATGAATAAGAGCAATGTCGTGCTTATGCATCAGCTCCATCGCTTTTTGAAAAAGACACAGATTCAAATCGGAGGTTTGCTTTAAAAAATCCTGCTCTCCTTTATGAAGCGGGCCGGATCGATAAATGTGAACGCCATTGACACATTCATATTCTGCTGATTCATGGTGGGAAGATGTCAAAACAATCACTTCACGTCCAGACGCAACAAGTGCTTCTGCAAGTCCATGAACATGCCGTGCCATTCCCCCGACAATGTTTGGCGGATACTCCCATGAAAGCAGCAGGACAGCTCCTTCCATTCTTTCTACGCCGCCAACAAACTGTTTGGATTGAAGCGTTACTCCATAATGAAGACGCATGCGCTGGTGTGCATAATCGAGGTCCGGAAACTCTTTATGGGCTCCATCTAATAAATAGCGCAAGGAATCAATAGCGCTTTTTAATTCCTCTTTTAAGCCATGAACAGCCGCATAAATACAATAAGCCCATTCCAGATCTAAAACACCTGCCGCTTCTGAAATAGCGAGGGCATACTTTTCGTCCCACTCTTCTTTTAAATGAATAATAGGATCACAACGATGAAGTTCTTCCGCCGTAATCAATGTATGTCCTTCATTCAAGTTTTCATACACGAGTGGAAAATGAATCACACGCTTTGCAGAAGAACAATCAGACGAGGATACCTGCCTTTTTTGAATATCTTCCCAATGCCTGCAGGCGCCCTGCCCAGCTAAAGAAAAAAGCGTGACGCCTGTTGTTCCGCTTTCTGGATGATCCTTCCGATACGGAATCAGTTCAAGGCCGCGCGGAGACACCCACTGAACCCCTTCCTGTTCCTCTAAAGGAAAAGCATCATGCGGAAGAAATACGAACTTACAGCCTTCCTGCAAAAGAAGTTCGTCTATCCCAGGTGTATAAGCGCCACGCGGAAGCCATATGGATAAAGGCAGAGTGCCGAATAGTTCTTTCCATATAGCAGAAGTTCGTTTTAAGTCTTCCTTTGCTGCCCCTTTCAATGTATAAGCCGTCAAAGGAAACTGGCTGAGAGACACAGGCAGCAGCACAAGCTTTTGCTGTGTCATCAACTCTTTAAAAGCTTGAATAAAAGACCCGTTATGTGCGCGTAAAACCGCAGGCAGTACCCCGTCCGGTTGAAGCTTCATAAAAGAAGCGACAGCCATCTTTCCTCGAGCTCCATTCATCCAGCCCAATGTAAATAAATTCACAACGCCTGTAACCGGCTTTCCAGGCTCCGTACGGCTTGCTGCTTCAAGCAGGGTTCCATATGCCTTCATCAGTGTGATGATTTCCTCGCTGTCTGCTGTCGACCCAGCCAGAGCAAGAGGCCGAAAGGGATGATTAACCATCATAATATTTGAAAAAGAATATTTCATTTTCCCTTACCTCCTTCAGCTAGTATCGGTTTATTGCAAGCAATCTGGATGTTCGATCCAGGCTGGCTCGTTGAAAGAATGTTGATAAAACGCTTCCGCTTCTCCTGCTTTAAGTATATAGTCTGTACTGCGCTCGTATGAAGTATGAACCGGATGTGATTGCAGAATCGGCCAAAAAGAATAGTTTTTTGTTAAATAGCCGATTTCACAAAGGTAAGAACGATTGCTCTTTAACCCTTTTAGTATCCAGAAGCCATCCTCCTTGTTTACTTTTACACATGTCATGGAGTGAGCGTTCGTTCCATTAAAATAAATATCTGTTACGTCAAAAATACGAAGATCCAGTACATCAGGATTTAACGGAGTTTCACAATAGAAAGCCGCCCTTAATAAAAAAGGATCGAGATGCCACTTGCAATAAATTCGTTCTTTCGACAACAATACAGTATGAAGACTATTCTGTACGTCTCGCTTTGCTTTTTCTGTTAGTCTATACTGCCACTCTTGTTTTGCCTGCTGCTTTGGAATAGATAATGTTGCTGCAATTTGTTCCCAAGAGAAATTCTCATTTTTCAGCCTTACAATCTCCTCAATCAATATGTATCACCTCGATCCGGCAGTTTTCCTAATCAAAATATCATTATATCATTATGGTATCACGTTCAATAGCAGGCGGCAATTGCCCAACGCACCCCTTCCTGCGGATACGATGTGGTACAATATGGACAAAGAAAACGAAAGGAGATTTCTTATGAATGAACTAACCATCGGATTGGCCTGCGCCGGTGCCTTTTTTATTTTGCTGTCCTTTTTTCTGCCCGATAAACAGCGGCAGCTGGAAAAAGAAATTGAGGAATTATCCATGAAAATGTTGCAGGAGCACTATCAATTTAACAAAAAATTAAAAGTGCTTGAGGAAGAGCTGCTCATTGGAGAAACACCTGCTGTACATACCGAAAAGCCGGCTGCTGCTGTAAATAAGATTATTCAAAGCCAGGTGATTGCCCTTTATCAGCAAGGCACACCTATTGCCCAAATTGCTGCACAATCCTCTCTTTCAACCGAGCAGGTAAAGAGCATTTTGGATGAAAACATGCAGACGGAGAGTTCATCAATATGAGGAAACAGCCTATTCGCGCTTTTGGCTTCGGTCTTCTTGCGGCTTCAGCAGCCCTGTATATTTCTGATCAAACAGCGCCCGAGCGCCCTATTGAACTATCAGCACAACAGATGATTCAACGGCTGGAGGCAGAGAATTATGTCGTTCAAAAAAAAGAAAACGAACAGACAGAACAACAGCTTGATTCTGCCCAAAAAGAAACGACAGCCCCCAAAACGGCTGTTCAATCCGTTACAGTTGTAATTGAATCCGGCATGTCTTCTAATGAAATTGCGGCCAAATTAAAGGAATCCGGCATCATCCAGGACCAGACAGCTTTTAATCAATTTTTAATAGCCAATGGATACGCAGATAAGCTGCAAACAGGGTCGTTTGTTTTAAAGAAGGACATGACAGAAAAAGAAGTGGCTGATGCACTAACAAAATAAACAGCATAACAAAAAAGCCGGCGCTAAAGCGCCGGCTTTTCTTTTTTATCCGAAGCGTCCTGAAATATAATCGTCTGTACGACTATCTGCAGGATTGTTAAAAATGGTATCCGTAGAATCAAACTCCACAACTTCTCCGTTTAAGAAGAAAGCTGTTTTATCAGAGATACGGGCAGCTTGCTGCATATTGTGTGTCACGATAATGATCGAGTATTTTTCTTTTAGTTCTTGAATAAGTTCTTCTACTTTTAGAGTTGAAACCGGGTCTAATGCAGAAGTTGGCTCATCCATTAAAATGACATCCGGCTCAAGAGCCAGGCAGCGCGCAATGCAAAGACGCTGCTGCTGTCCACCTGACAAACCATAAGCAGGTTCGTGGATGCGGTCTTTTACTTCATCCCAAAGAGCTGCTCCACGCAAGCTCTTTTCCACTGTTTCAGTAATGATTTGCTTGTTTTTAATACCGTGAATTTTCAAGCCGAATGCAATATTTTCATAAATAGATTTCGGGAACGGATTTGGCTTTTGGAATACCATGCCGACACGTGTCCGCAATTCTTCTACAAGAAAATCTTTGCTGAAAATGTCCCGGTTGCGATATTCGATCTGCCCCGTTGTTTTTACACCTGGCACAAGATCGATCATGCGGTTTAATGTTTTAATGTATGTCGATTTTCCACAGCCTGATGGACCAATAATCGCTGTGACTTCCCGCTCTTTAATACCTAAATTGATGTTTTTAAGAGCATGGTGCTCTCCATACCATAGGTTTAAATTTTTAGTGTTATATACGAACAGTTCCTCGTTTTGAACAGACTGATTGTTTTTCGTTGTATTTACAGCAGTTAACGCCATTTTACATTCCCTCCAAGTTTTCAATCGCGATTTCCCAAGGTTTATTATCTTGCCTGATAGCGGTTGCGGATCCAAACTGCAACAGAATTCATTAAAATAAGCACGGCCAGCAGGATGATAATACCCGCAGCTGCAAGGTTATGGAAGTCAACTTGCGGACGGCTTGTCCAGTTGTAAATTTGCATTGGAAGTGCTGTAAATGAATCCAAGTAGCCAGATGGCAGAAACGCAACGAATGTTGGAATGCCGACAACAATAAGCGGAGCCGTTTCACCAATAGCACGTGAAAAAGCTAAGATGCTTCCTGTAGCAATACCCGGTATCGCATACGGAAGAACTACTCGGTAGATCGTCTGCCACTTTGTTGCACCAAGACCAAATGATGCTTCCTTAAGTTCCTTTGGAACAGCGCGTATCGCTTCCTGGGCTGCTACTATGACAACCGGAAGAACAAGCAGAGCCATTGTAAAGCCTGCAGCTAAAATACTATTTCCAAAGCCAAACACACGAACGAAAATAGTTAAGCCAAGAAGACCGAATACAACAGAAGGTACACCCGCTAAATTTGAAATATTCATTTGAATCCAGCGAGTTAACTTGTTTTTCTTTGCGTACTCTTCCAGGTAAATCGCTGTACCGACCCCCAAAATAGCGGCTGTAGGAATAACCACACTCATCATCCAAAGCGTACCAATAACAGCTGCTTTAATTCCCGCCTGCTCAGGACGGCGCGACGCGAAATTCTGGAAAAAGTCCCATGTTAAATAAGGAGCACCTTGTGAAATGATACGGTAAAGCAGCACAATTAAAATAATGGACGTAAAAATCGTTGCCGTCAAGAAAATTCCTTTGACGACTTTATTTTTTGCTAAGCGGCCATCAATACGGCTTACCATTTCTTCTGATTTAACCCGTGCAGTGTTTTCCATTAGTATTCCTCCCTGAAACGCTTCGAGATGAATTGAGCTAGTATATTCATCAGAAGGGTAAAAATAAACAATGTAAAGCCGACAGAATAAATACTGTAATAAATCGTCGTGCCAAATCCTGCATCACCAGTCGTAACTTGTACAATGTAGGATGTCATTGTTTGTAGGGATGTTGTTAAATCCAAGGAAGCAGATGGCGTTGATCCTGCTGCAATGGATACAATCATCGTTTCCCCGATAGCGCGGGAGACACCAAGCACAATCGATGCAAGAATACCGGAAAGAGCTGCCGGGAAAATAACTTTTGATGCGGTTTCCCATTTTGTTGACCCGAGTGCAAGCGCACCTTGGCGAACAGATTCTGGAACCGAAGAAAGAGCATCTTCAGACAGGGAAACAATTGTTGGAATAATCATGATTCCAACTACGATTCCCGGGCTGATCGCATTAAACATTTCAAGCGAAGGGAAAATACCGCGTAAAACCGGAGTAATAAATGTTAAGGCAAAAAATCCGTAAACAATCGTTGGAACACCTGCAAGCACTTCAAGAATTGGCTTCATAATTTTACGTGTGCGCGCACTTGCATATTCACTTAAATACAAAGCTACTGCAAGCCCGATGGGGATAGCAAATAATGAAGCAATTATTGTTATTTTTAATGTACCCAATACAAGCGGCCAAATACCGTAAACAGGATCTGTTCCTGAGAATGGATACCACTCTTTAGCTGTAAAAAATTCAACGATCGAAACATCACCGAAGAAAGTGATCGTTTCAAAAATCAGTGTTAAAACGATTCCGAGTGTGGTTAACACTGAAACGGCAGCCATAAGAAACAAAACCACCGGAATAATTTTTTCACTTCTGTTCAAAAAGCCGCTATTATATTTTTTTTCAAGCAGCTGTTGAACAGGACTGAGTTCTTTGTTTGTTGTTTTCAACCCAATCTTGCTCCTTTCAACCCATGTACACCAATAGAGGGCTCTGCCCTCTATTGGTGTATTTTTCTTTATCCGCTTTTTTTAATCCAGTGACAATTATTTTAAGCCTTCAATTGTTTCAAGCTGCTTTGTATACTCCTCTTCAGGAAGAGCTACATATCCTACATCCTCTGCAAGAGCTGCTGCATTTTCAAGTGTAAATTGTGTATAAGCCTTTACTGCTTCATCTTCTTTAACAGCCGAGTTGCTTACATATGTGTACAATGGACGTGAAAGTGGCTCATACTCGCCGCTCTTAATTGTTTCAGCGTCTGGTGTAACGGCTTTTCCTTCTCCATTTACAATTGGTACCACTTTCAAGTTGTCTTTGTTTTCAAGGTAGTATGCATAACCAAAGTAACCAATTGAGTTTTTGTCTCCTGTTACACCTTGTACAAGAACGTTATCATCTTCAGAAAGTGTAGCGGACTTGTCGATTTGACCTCCGTCAAGAATTACTTCATCGAAATAATCAAATGTTCCGGAATCTGTACCTGGAGAGTAGAATTTAATTTCTTCAGCCGGCCAGCCTTCACGAATATCAGACCATTTTTTTGTTTTGCCATTATCAAGCCATAACTTTTTCAGTTCGTCTATTGTTAATTGGTCTACCCACTCATTCTCTTTGTTAACGACTACAGATAGTCCATCATAAGCAAGTTGAAGTTCTGTGTAATCAATACCCGCATCTTTAAGGCCTTGTGCTTCTTCATCCTTAATCGGGCGAGATGCGTTGCTCATTTGTGTTTCGCCAGCGATAAACTTTTCAAATCCACCGCCTGTACCAGACAATCCGACTGTTACTTTTACATCCGGCTGTTCAAGCATAAACTCCTCTGCTACTGCTTCAGCAATCGGATAAACTGTTGATGAACCATCGATCGAGATTTGGCCTTGAAGCTGTGCATCTTGTCCTTCTTCGCCATTTCCTCCTGCTCCATTATCAGCATTGTTATTGCCGCATGCACCCATTACAAGCGCTGATCCTACTAGTGCTGATAGTGTGAGAACTTTAACTGGTTTCATTCTTGATTTCCCCCTGCGAGTTTGTTTTTTGTTATCTGCTACATTGAATACAATAAAGGATGAGTATTAATAAGGTTTTAATGAAATGTTAAGGTTTTGTAAATCGCAGGCGATTTAAAGAAATAAATGTTGATTTTTATCATTGAAAGCGATTACTATGAAAAATAATTATTTTAAAAATTTTCTGACATCCCTTCTTATCGTTTTTATACATTCGTTGAACCCATCAAAACAGGTATAATCTTTTCAACAAAAAACAGCCTTTCCGTTAAAGTAAGCGGAAAGGCTGTTTTTTATTCGTCTTCAGATTCCTCTGTTTCAGATTCGTCTGCATCAGATGTTTCTGTACCTGTTTTTGGCACAATATCCTGATCAATCACGGCCTGGGCTGGTTTCTCACTGGCTCTTTGTTCTTTTAGCTCAAAATACTTGTCCATTGCCCGGCGGCCGATATAATGGTTGATCGGAATCGAACTGGAGCTGTCCTCATATGCCCACGGAACGACAACGGCCATCGCTACTTCCGGGTTGTCATAAGGAGCGTATCCAACAAGGGTCACATTCCAGGTCATTTGGTTTTTATTTTTTTCTTTTAAAGGACCGTCATATACACCTTCAGCTGTTCCTGTTTTGGCTGCCATTTTATACGGGGCATCCCCAAAATAGCTTGCCGCTGTTCCTTCGGATCCGTGAACAACAAGGCGGAACCCTTCCTGCACTTGTTCGATCCATCCAGGTTCAAGCTCCAGCGTATTTAATACATTAGGCTCAATTTCTTCCGCGATCGGACCAATTTTATTGGTTGAAGAAATCGGCTCCCTAATTTCTTTTACAATATGCGGCTGCATGCGGTAGCCGCCGTTTGCAATGGTCGATACATATTGCGCAAGCTGAAGCGGCGTATACGTATCAAACTGGCCAATGGAGAAGTCCAGAAGCTTACCGGGTTCGGTTTCATTAATGATTCCCTTGTACCCCTGTTGTTCACCCGGTAGGTCAATACCTGTTTTTACGCCGAGGCCAAATTGACTAAAGTATTTGCGCATCGTTGTAAACGCGTCAAAGTCAATTTTCAATCTTCCATACGGTACATAGCTCGTTCCACCGATTTCCATTGCTGTTTTAAACATGTATACATTGGAAGAACGCATCAGTGCATAGGTGTCACTAATACTCATGGCGCCATTTCTGTTAAACCACGAACTTTTTGAGTTTTTCGTTGCGCCAAAATAAAGCGGCTCATCAACGATGCGTTCACCCGGTTCATTGACCCCGGTCATATACCCTGTTAAAATAGTCGCTCCTTTTACAGCCGAGCCCATTGCATAAGATGTGGTCATGTTACCGAGTGCAAAATCGACAATTTTCGGTTTCCCATCAGATGTCGTGTATTGTTTCCCTGCCATGGCAAGAATTTCACCCGTGTTTGGATCCATCATGGTAACGAATGCCCGGTCTAAAAATGGATGATAACTTGATTTTGCTTTTGTCAGCTCTTCTTCAATGATCTTTTCTACGGCTGTTTGAAGGTCCATATCAATGGTTAAAACAAGATCGTCTCCACGCTGGCCTTCCGTAATGATTTCCGAATCAAGGATATTTCCTGATTTATCGGTCACATTTTTCATCTTTGTTTTCTGGCCGCGCAAAATATCTTCATATTGATATTCCAGATAACTTTTCCCTACCCGGTCATTGCGGCTGTAACCACGTGCCAGATAGTAGTCCGCCATTTCCCTTGGCAGTCCTTCTTTAGAAGAAGAAATATTGCCAAGCACCGTTTTTAACGTACCATCGTATGCATACGCACGTTCCCAGTCGGTAGTGGTATTCACACCCGGAAGGGATGATAAGTTCTCACTCACTACAGCGTATTCTACATCCGTTACATTTTCATTTTTAACAATTTGCGGTGTTTGCGCGTAACCCGCTGTAAACGCTCTGTAAATGGCTAATACTTCAAGTTCTGCCGCTGTCAGCTCACTTAAATCTGTTTCTGAAATTCGATCCAGCTGCATGTCATAAATTTCATCTTCTGTAAGCTTGTCTTCTTTGTAAGCAGCCCATTCTGCATTGGTAATTTTTGCTTCTGCTTTTTTCGGGTGTTTCGTGATCCAAAAATCTTTTTTATCACGCTCCGTCACTTGATCCGTCTCTTTTTCAATTAACTGGGCAAGTTTTTCTGCTGTTTTCATCATTTCTTCTGGATCCGCATTGGAAGAACGTGTATACGTAATTGCATTTTGCGGCTTGTTATCTACTACGACTTTCCCGTACCGGTCATAAATTTTCCCGCGCGGCACGCTTGTGTTCACTGTTACATCTTCTGTCCGCTCAATTTTGCGCTGATAATCTTCTCCCTGTACAATTTGGACAATACCAAGCCGGAATATCAGAGCCGAAAACAATAGGAAAACCACAAAAAACAGCATGTTCATCCGAAACGGTACATGCGTTTTTTTCTTCTTATTCGCTTTTTTCAACCGCCTAACCCTTTCTTCGTTTCATTTACTCTATTATTCATTGTATCGAAATCAATGGGTTTTTTCCACCAAAAAACCGGCCCGATAATCGGACCGGCTTTATGAGCACTTATATCAAAGAGCTGCTTCGTAGCGTTTTGAAACTTCATCCCAATTTACTACATTCCAGAATGCAGCTATGTAATCTGGGCGACGGTTTTGGTAATTTAAGTAGTACGCATGCTCCCATACGTCAAGGCCAAGGATTGGTGTTTTGCCTTCCATAATTGGGGAGTCCTGGTTTGGTGTGCTCGAAAGGTCAAGTTCGCCATTTGCAACAGAAAGCCATGCCCAGCCTGAACCGAAGCGTGTAGCTCCCGCTTTTGCAAATTCTTCTTTGAACGCGTCAAAGCTTCCGAATTTTGCATCGATTGCTTCCGCAAGCTTTCCAGTTGGCGCGCCTCCGCCGTTTGGCGAAAGAAGCTGCCAGAAAAGAGAATGGTTTGCATGGCCGCCGCCGTTGTTGCGTACCGCAGTACGTGCAGATTCAGGAACTGCATCTAAGTTTGCAATCACTTCTTCTACTGATTTAGAAAGAAGCTCTTCATTTCCCTCTAGGGCTGCGTTTAAGTTTGTAACGTACGTGTTGTGATGTTTTGTGTGATGGATGTTCATCGTTTCTTTATCGATGTGGGGTTCTAGTGCGTCATACGCATAAGGTAGCTGTGGTAATTCAAAAGCCATTGTTTAATTCCTCCCAAAATAAAGTGATTTACCTAACATAACTAAGATTAACAAAATTGTGAACACGGCGCAATGATTATGCCCATAACAAAAAGCAAAGCGAAGGCGGGACAAGCCAACAATCAACATGCTTCTTCCCACGCCTCTAAAAGCTATTAAACAAAGTCTTTCAACGAATTACTTCCGTGCCAATAACAGCCCTATGCTCATACATAAAATAAAGCCGCCATAACGGCGGCTTATTACTTATAAATCACGAGTGCCTAAAACAGCTTCTGCTACATTTACAGCATGGTCACCCATACGTTCTAAGTTTGAGATCATATCTACAAAAGCGACGCCTGCCTGTCCTGTGCATTTTCTTTCATTTAAACGCAGAATATGCTGTTTCCGAAGTTTCCGTTCCATCTTATCAATCAATTCTTCCTGTTCTGCTACTTCGCGTGCAAGAGCTAAGTCGTTAGCATCCAAGGCACGAATTGCTTTTGAAACAGTTTCTGTAGTCAGTTCAAACATTTCATTAAGATCTGCTGCCGCCTGTCCTGAAATAACTACTTTATTGGCTTGTTGATATTCCACCAACTCGCATATATTTTCTGCATGGTCCCCGATTCTTTCAATATCACGAACAGCATCTAATAAACTGGAATGCCGCTCTGAATCTGTAGAACTCAATTGCTTTGCGCCGACTTGCACAAGGTAATCAGTAATTTTTTGATCAAGGTTATTAATCGCTTGCTCAATTTGCTCTGCATTTGAAGCATGCTTTTGCTGTCTCGTTTTTAAATATTCGTGTGTTTCTTCCATGCCTTTAACCGCAAAGTTCCCCATACGAACAACTTCTTCTTTCGCCTGGCTTAGCGCGATCGAGGAAGATTGTTCAATAAAAATCGGATCTAAATGCTTCGGCTTGTATTCAATAATTGCATCATCGCCAGGAATAAGCTTTGTTACAATCGCTGCAAGCACTGCCACAAATGGTAATTGAATGATCGTATTGGTTACGTTAAAGGTCCCATGTGCAAAGGCAATCGTCATTTCCGGATTGAGCCCTAAAGATTGCTGCAAATAACTAATCAAAGCTGTATACAGCGGCAGGATAACCAAGAAGATTATCGTACCAATAATATTAAATAGCACATGGGTTGCAGCAGCTCGTCTAGCCGCAATAGATGCACCAACCGAAGCAAGTACCGCTGTAATTGTTGTCCCGATGTTATCTCCAAACAAAACAGGAAGAGCTGCATCCAGGTTAAGAAGCCCTTCAGCAAAAAGGCCTTGGAGAATACCAATTGTGGCACTGGAACTTTGAACAAGCACCGTAAACAACGTGCCGATAACAACACCTAAAACAGGGTTCGACGCCATGCTAACCGTTAAATCGTGGAATGCTTCAAGACTGCGAAGCGGCTTCATTCCTCCGCTCATTAGCTCCAAGCCATAGAAAAGCGCACCAAAACCAAAAATAATCCGGCCCACATTGTTTGTTTTTTTGCTTTTGAAAAAGAAAATGAGTATGGATCCAAGAGCAATAATTGGAAGCGCATATTCACCAATATCAATACCAATGATAAATGCTGTCACAGTCGTGCCGATATTAGCACCCATAATTACTCCTATCGCTTGTTTAAGCGTCATAAAGCCAGCACTGACCAGCCCAACCGTAATTACCGTTGTGCCAGAACTACTTTGGATTAAGATTGTTACTAAAATTCCGGCTAAAACGCCCATTAAGGGGTTTGTGGTAAATCGGTCTAAAATATCGCGAAGGCGGTCGCCGGCCGAAGCCTGGAGTCCATCCCCCATTTGCTTAATACCGTATAAAAATATACCTAAACCTCCAAAAAATTGAAAAAGAATTTCTTGGACATTAATTTCCATTTCTTCAGCTCCACTCAGATGTTTTCGACAAATTCCTCACTAATTATTAAGAAAATATATTATAAAAGTAAAGCCTCTACCTTCAAAATTTACATTTGATTAAAAAAACTCCCCTATTGTTACAATAACATTACAAACAATGACCGTTATAACTAAAATATGATAGATTCCTAAGTCTTCCTTCTATATAATAAATGGTAATTTCGTGTAGAAAGGATCTCGCTCACATGACATTATTCAAAAGATTTAGTAAAAGTTTATACTCTCCGAAACATATTGCATCTTTTCGATTTGAAAGCATCGGTAAAACAATCACCTATATATTTTTTCTTTCATTTATCATGTTTCTGCCGGCTTTTTGGCCATCTTTCGTTTATATATTTACAAATGCCGACTGGGCAGCAGATAAAGTAAAAGAGCTTTTTCCTTTCATATCCATTCACCGGAATCAGCCGGTAAATGAGGCCATTTTTTTGCTCACTGTACTTTTTTTCTATTATCTTTTTCTTTCATTTACATTATTCCTAAAAACAACGTCGTTTGCTTTAATTGCTTTAATACTTGTCTTATTCTTAAAAAAGCGCGGCGAATACCGCCATCTATTTAGGATGGCAGCTTACTCTTTGACTTTACCGCTTTGTATAATGGCAGCAGCTGATATAAGCAGCCTAACCTTCTTACACACTTATTGGTTTGATTGGCTGCTTGTTCTTAGTATGGTTCTTTTTTCCACACACTATCTTCCTCCCGCAATGCAGTGAACGGAATTGTTGTCTGAACAGCCGCTCCTCTGATAGAATGAAACAGATATGATAGTCAGATTAACTTTTAAAGGAGCGAATCACCATTGAGTGAAATCACCCACCGCACGAAAACCCGTCCAGTGAAAGTTGGCAATTTAACGATTGGCGGAAACGACCAGGTTGTTATTCAAAGTATGACCACAACAAAAACACACGACGTTGAAGCAACAGTTGCTGAAATAAACCGCCTTGAAGAAGCGGGCTGCCAAGTTGTACGCGTTGCCGTTCCGGACGAGCGTGCTGCAGACGCGCTTGCGGCGATCAAGAGCCAAATTAACATTCCGCTCGTTGCGGATATTCATTTTGATTATAAATTAGCACTCAAGGCGATTGAAGCAGGCGTTGATAAAATCCGTATCAACCCGGGCAACATTGGACGCCGTGAGAAAGTGGAGGCTGTTGTAAACGCAGCAAAAGCGAAAGGTGTGCCGATTCGAATTGGCGTTAACGCCGGAAGCTTAGAGCGCAAAATTCTTGAAAAGTACGGCTATCCGACAGCAGACGGCATGGTTGAAAGTGCTCTTCATCACATTAAAATTTTAGAAGATCTTGATTTCCATGACATCATTGTTTCCATGAAAGCATCGGATGTAAACTTAGCCATTGAAGCATACGAAAAAGCAGCAAAAGCATTTGATTACCCGCTGCACCTGGGGATCACAGAATCCGGCACTCTTTTTGCAGGAACTGTAAAAAGTGCGGCGGGCCTTGGTGCCATCTTAAGCAAAGGAATTGGGAACACGCTCCGTATCTCACTAAGTGCCGATCCGGTTGAAGAAGTGAAAGTAGCACGCGAACTGCTGAAATCATTTGGCCTGGCTGCCAATGCGGCTACACTTATTTCATGCCCAACATGCGGTCGAATTGAAATCGACTTGATTTCGATTGCAAATGAAGTAGAAGAGTATATTTCCAAGATTAAAGCACCTATTAAAGTCGCGGTACTTGGCTGTGCAGTAAATGGGCCAGGTGAGGCACGCGAAGCGGACATCGGTATTGCGGGCGCCCGCGGTGAAGGCCTCCTGTTCCGCCACGGTAAAACAGTCCGAAAAGTACCGGAAGAAACAATGGTTGAAGAATTGAAAAAAGAGATCGATTTGATTGCGGAAGAGTATCACCGGAAACAAGCGCTTGCGGTCGAGCAGTGATTGCAATGTCACAAAAACGGTTCGGTATAGATATTGACGGTACAGTCACTTGTCCAGCAAGCCTTGTTCCTTTTATTAACGAAGCTTTCTCGCTTAATATTACTCTTGAGGATATCAAACAGTATGATTTATCGGCTGCTTTGAACATTCCGCCAGACAAAATGCGGGATTGGTTTGATCAAACAGAGCCTGCTATTTATGCCGCTTCCCCTTTGGCGGAGGGAGCGGACAGCATTTTAGCAAAATGGCAGAAACAGTTTCACCTGCTTTTTATAAGCGCAAGACGCCAGCATCTTTTTGATGTCACCGAGCAGTGGTTTCAAGATAAGCAAATTTATTATGATCATATTGAATTAATCGGCTCTCACGATAAAGTGGAAGCAGCAAAACGGCACAAGGTGGATATTTTCTTTGAGGATAAACACGACAATGCCGTTACGCTGGCGGAAGAGCTGCATATTCCCGTTGTTTTATTTAACACACCTTATAATCAAGATCCCGTTCCTGATCATGTCGTTCGCGTGAACAATTGGCATGAAGCGGATTTATGGGTGCAACAGTGGCTTGAGCAAGGCGAAATCCGTCCGCTTATACACACATAAAAAAGCGTGACCAGAAGAAATTCTTTTGGTCACGCTTTTTTCATGCATTTTTCACACTTGCCGTATACTTCAAACTTGTGTCCGGTGATCTCGCAGCCTGCGAGCTCCCTCACTTCGTTCATGGGACACATATCTATTTCTTTTGTTTTTCCGCATTCCATGCAAATAAAGTGATGATGGTGATGATTGTGAGAACAGGCAAAGCGGAAATGACGCTCGCCCGACAGCTCGGTTTCTTCCAATATATTCATTTCAGCAAAAAGAGCCAAATTACGGTAAATCGTATCAAAACTCAGGCCCGGATAGTCATGTTTCATTTCTTCGAGAACATCCTTTGCTGTTAAGTATTTATCCTGTCTTGCAAACAGTGCCAGCATTTCCTCCCGCTTTCCTGTTTGCTTATAGCCTTTTTCTTTCATGATTTCCATCGCTTTTGTTAAATTCATGATGGACCCCTCTTTACTAGTTTTTCTCTTTTTTCCAAAAAATTACTCCTAACAAAATAATAATAGACGTTACAACGATCGTACCGCCCGGTGCCAGGTCAAGATAAAAAGCACTGATTAAGCCGGCAATCACGGAAACTTCTCCAAATAAAACAGACAGCCAGATGGTTTGCTTAAATCCTTTCGCAATCCGCATAGCAGCCGCAACAGGAAGTGTCATTAAAGCCGATACAAGCAAAACACCGACAATTCTCATTGAAACGGCAATCACAAGAGCTGTTAAAATAATAAATGCGAGATGTACGGCCTTAGATGGGATGCCTGAGGCTTTTGCATACTCTTCATCGAACGATAAAACAAACAATTCCTTATACAGTAAGTACACTGTAACAAGAACAATGATGCTGATTCCGATAACAGCATATAAATCATTTCGGCTCACCGCGCTGACACTGCCGAATAAGTAGCTGAACAAATCTGTATTAAACCCGTTTGCAATGGAAATCAGAATAACGCCAAGTCCAATTCCTCCGGACATCATAATCGGGATGGCCAGCTCTTGATAATGTTTATACACGTTTCGCAGCCGTTCCACCAGCAGGGAGCCCCCAACGGAAAATACCATTCCAAAATAAAGCGGGTTTACAGCGGAAAGCGCCGGAAAGGTTTGTCCAAGAAGCAGGCCTGCCGCAATGCCTGACAGCGTAACGTGGCTTAGCGCATCTGCAATGAGAGACAAACGGCGTACTACTATGAATGCGCCGAGCAGTGGCGCAATAATACCAATAATTGCGCCGGATAAAAATGCATTCTGCAAAAACTCATAGGTGAAAATAGCTTCTATCATAATGGTCTTCCCTTCAGTGATCGTGATGATGATCAAGCAGGCGGATGCCGTGTCCATATAAATCGGACAGTTCTTGCTCATCAAGTTCTACAAATTGCTGCATACTGCCGTGAAAATGCAGATACTTATTTAAGCAGGCTACATGTGTCACTTTGTCGGTAATGGCGCCAATGTCATGCGTGACAAGCAGCAGCGTCATCCCCAGGTCTTGATTCAAATGCGTCAACATATGGTAAAATGATTCGACATTTTGGCTGTCTACCCCAACCGTTGGCTCGTCCAAAATTAAAACAGATGGATTAGATACGATAGCCCGGGCGATGAATACACGCTGCTGCTGGCCGCCGGATAAATCACCGATATTGCGTGTTAAAAAAGACTCCATTCCAACAGCGCGAACAGCCTGTTCTACCGCTTCCTTTTCTTTAGAACCCGGACGACGGAACAATCCCATTTTTTTTACGAGTCCGCCCATGACGACTTCAAAAACAGTTGCCGGAAAACCGGTATTAAAAGAATTCGCTTTTTGCGAAACAAAACCAATCCGGTCCCATTCCCTAAATTTATCTTGCGGAACACCAAAAAGTTCTACGTGCCCCTCTTTGGCTTTTAATAAGCCTAATATAATTTTTAATAATGTTGATTTCCCAGATCCGTTTGGGCCGACCAGGCCGACGAAGGAACCTTTTGGAATCGACAGATTGATCCGCTCGAGAACATTTTCGCGGTCATAACGAAAGTTCACGTCGCGTATATCAATGACAGGCGGTTTTTCCTTCATATATAGAACTCCTTTAAGGTAAGAATGATTACGATTTAAACACTATCCAGTATACAGGATGGCCGCTCTCAAGTAAATGAAGTGACCTTAAGAAAGGAGCCCGGTATGCAGCCTCTTCATCAAATGATCAATCGCCGTGTTCAAACCATCACAAAAGCTGAGCTGATGGAGCAAGCAAGAAAATTCCAAGTTTCCTTGACCGAAAAGCAGGCGAATCAGTTTATCGACTGGCTCGCCCGCCACGAAGTGGATTTGTTTTCCGAAACAAAAAGGACCGAGCTTTTTCAAGCAGCTGAAAGGATTCTCGGCAAACGAGAAGCCGCAGCGCTTGAAAAAATGCTCCGTCCATATATGCACTTCCTTAAGTTATAACGCCTGCTACAATTTTTTCCCTTATGCCTTCATCAAATTGCTTGCCTCGAAGCATGGCAATTTCCTGAAGGTATGGGGGTTTTTTTGTATTTTTATCTTCTCCTATATAAGGTGTTTCCAAGATTTTAGGAATATCGGTCAACTGAGGATGATGCACGATATAAGACAGCGCATCAAAGCCAATATAGCCAAAGCCAATATTTTCGTGCCGGTCTTTACCGGCGCCGCGCTCATTTTTACTGTCATTGATGTGCAGCACTTTAAGGCGGTCCACACCGATCATTCGATCAAATTGATCTAAAACTCCGTCAAAGTCCTCTCGAATTGGATAACCCGCATCATGTGTATGGCACGTATCAAAGCAGACCGATAATTTATCGTTATGATGGACCATATCCATAATCATCGCGATTTCTTCAAATTGGCGGCCGCATTCTGTTCCTTTTCCAGCCATCGTCTCCAGCGCAATTTGCACGGACTGGTTTTGCTGAAGCACTTCGTTCAAACCTTCCGCAATTTTTTCCAGCCCTGCTTCGGTTCCAGCTCCAACATGGGCGCCTGGATGAAGCACAATCTGGCTCGCACCAATTGCTGTTGACCGTTCGATTTCCATATGAAGAAAATCTACTCCCAGCTCGAATGTTTCCGGCTTGATGGTATTGCCAAGGTTAATGATATAAGGAGCGTGAACGACAATTTCGCTGATTCCGTTTTGCTCCATATGGCGGCGCCCGGCCTCGATATTCAGGTCCTCAATTGGCTTTCGGCGCGTGTTCTGAGGGGCGCCTGTATACACCATAAAGGTAGATGCGCCGTAAGAAATTGCTTCTTCACTAGCACCAAGCAGCATTTTTTTGCCGCTCATTGAAACGTGTGATCCTATTTTCAACATTCTTAAACTCCCTGTTACTTTTTATTGCGGGCGTCAATACGGCGCTGGCGTTTTTCAATTTTTGCTACTTCCATTTTCCGTTTCTTTTTATAGCCCGGCTTCACTTTTTGCGGGCGGCTTGTGACCGCTCTGACTTTCGGATTGATCGTATCTTCTTTTTTCTCCCGTTTTTTACGGCGATTACGATCGGCTGTTTCAACCATTTCTCCACCTTTGATATCACCATTCGAAAACGTAATATCGCGTTTTTCCAGTTTTGCGATCGCATCTTCATCAGCTGGAAGATAAACTGTTGCACAAATGCCGGATGCACCGGCACGAGCTGTACGGCCTGCCCGGTGAATGTAAAAGTCAAGATCTGCTGGCAGCTCATAGTTAATCACATGGCTGACGCCTTCAATATCAATCCCGCGGGCAGCAAGGTCTGTGGCGACAATATAACGGTACTCAAGGTCATGAACCTGCTTCATCATTTTTTTCCGTTCACGAGGCGGCAGGTCACCGTGGATACGACCGGTTTTCAAGCCTTTTGCCGCTAGCTTATCCGCTACTTCATCCGCTTTTTGCTTCGTGTTTGTGAATACAACAGCCAGATACGGATTAAAGGCTTGCAGTAGATCATACACAACGTCTACTTTATCACGGCTCTTTGCCGCTACAAGCAAATGTTCGATGTTAGCAGCAGATGCGCGTTTAGGCTCAATGTGTACGTATTCCGGATTTTCCATGTATTTTTTCAAAAAAGGTTTTAGTTTCTGCGGAATAGTAGCAGAAAAAACAAACATGCCAAGCTCTTCTGGCATACCGGATGCAATTCGATCTACATCATTGATAAAGCCCATATCAAGCATTAAATCAGCTTCATCTACAACAAGCATTTCCGCTTTGTGAACAGAAATCGCATTATCGCCAATAAGGTCAGCAATTCTTCCCGGTGTCCCAACCATGATGTGTGGCGGGTTTTTCAATCGCTCTATATCCCGTTTTTTATCCGTTCCCCCGACAAAATGACGGATAGAAATCTCTTCCTCTGATTCTTTTGCCACTTTTTGGAATGCCTGATAAATCTGCGTGGCTAGTTCGCGCGTTGGAGCTGTAATTACAGCCTGCACTTCTTTTTTGTCGATTTCAATACGGTTTAAAATAGGCAGTACATATGAATGGGTTTTTCCTGTGCCCGTTTGGGATTGTCCAATTGCGCTTTCTCCTTTTAGGATAAGCGGAATCATATTACGTTGAATCGGCGTAGGCTCTTTGAAGCGCAACGCTTCGATTCCTTTATAAATAAACGGCTTTAGACCGTATTGTTCAAATGTATAGTTTGCCATATGGCATCAAATTCCTTTCACGTTCAAAGTTTATGCACGTTACGATAATATACTAAAAGCGTCAAGAAAGCAAAAGAAGGTTTACGCACATGATCTTTCCAATATGAATACGATAGAGAAAAAGGAAAGGGTGACTACGTTGCTGCCTCGATATGCACCGAATGCCAGACGTGGATTTTTTTATACTCCTCCCCCTACCCACCCGCCTGTTCAGCCGCCAATGCCTCCGTTCTTCGGTACAGCCGCAAAATCGGGACGGTGGCTGGAACAAGCCAGACAGGTCATGGCGACTGCTGAACAGATGAGGCCGTTGATTGAACAGTACGGCCCGCTTGTTAAAAACCTTCCGGCTATGTGGAGGCTTTACCGGACCGTACAATCCATGCCGGACCCTGAAAGCGATCCACAGCAAGAAGTAAAAGAAGCGGCAAGCACTCTGCCTCCACAGCGTGAAAAAATGCGGACAGCTGAGTCTGTGCCCTGGTTTCCGGGCCGGCTTGATTGATCGCTTTGTTTTCCCTGCTTTCTCCTTTATAATAAAGTGAGAAGCTGGAGGAGGATGCTGTATGAAAATAATAAAAATTTCACCACGCGGTTACTGTTACGGTGTTGTTGATGCAATGGTTATTGCCCGTAACGCCGCTCTTGATAAAACATTGCCGCGTCCGATCTATATTTTAGGCATGATTGTACACAACAAACATGTTACAGATGCTTTTGAAGCGGAAGGCATCATTACCCTTGACGGAAAAAACCGAAAAGACATTATTGAGCAGGTATCAGAAGGCACAATCATTTTCACGGCTCACGGTGTGTCGCCGGAAGTACGGGAAATTGCCCGCCAAAAAAACTTAACGACAATCGATGCAACCTGTCCGGATGTTACCGTTACCCATGATTTAATCCGGGCTAAAAAAGCAGAAGGCTATCATGTGATTTACATCGGCAAAAAAGGGCATCCGGAACCGGAAGGCGCCGTTGGTGTGGCACCGGAAATTGTTCACCTTGTGGAAAATGCAGACGATGTTAAGGCGCTGGACATGAAAAATGATAAAATTATCGTTACAAACCAAACAACCATGAGCCAATGGGATGTTATTGATATTATGGATGCGATCAAAGAAAAGTATCCACATGCAGAAATGCATAAAGAAATCTGCCTTGCGACGCAAGTGCGGCAGGAAGCAGTGGCTGAACAAGCCGGTGAAGCAGACGTACTGATTGTCGTAGGAGATCCGAAAAGCAATAACTCCAATCGACTTGCGCAGGTGTCTATTGAAATTGCCGGCACCAGTGCATACCGGGTGTCTGATGTTTCTGAAATTAATATTGACTGGCTTAAAGATGCCGAAACAGTGGCTGTCACCGCCGGCGCTTCTACACCAACACCTATCGTAAAAGAAGTGATTCAGTTTTTAGAAGCATTTGACCCCGAAGATGAATCAACCTGGGTACGCGAGCGAAAAGTACCGCTTGAGAAAATTTTGCCTAAAGTAAAAAAATCGACGTTAACCTCACGTTAAAAAAGCAGCTCCGTTTAAGGAGCTGCTTCAGGCTGTCGACAAAGTCGACAGTCCTTTTTAATATTGAATGAGCAATCAAGGTTTTGTGTTGTTTTAGTTACAAGTCAACTAAATAAGCTAAAACAAAAAGACGAAAACCCCATTTTC
>NZ_JAPSLE010000007.1:0-178639 GCF_031181085.1 Domibacillus sp.
ACTATATTCACTATTATAACCATATCCGTATTCAAGCGAAACTAAACAACCAGCCGCCGGTCAAGTACCGGCAGCTGGCTGCTTAAAGGTGTTTTGATCCCTGTCTCAAAAATGGGGGTCAGTCCCACGGAAGCCGGGCTTTTTTGTTTACCTTACAGCACGCCTGCGCCTGCGAATCATTTCTTCCAGTGCGCCTGATCCCATTAACACACCCGGTACAATCAGCAGTAGCCCGAGCCAGTGATAATAGTAAATCGGTTCACCCAGAATTACCGCAGATCCGACGATTGAGAAAAAAGTATTTAAGTTTAAAAAAATCGCCGCTTCGGCCGGGCCGATTTTTGTAATCGTATTGTTGTACACTAAATGGCCGACCGCTGTTGCTCCGACTGCAGAGACAAGGAACACAATGACGGTTTGGAAATGGACGTTTTGAAGCGATGCGAGGCCATTCGGCTCTAAAAGAAAGCTCGTCATAAACAGTCCTAATGAACCGAACAGCTGCATATAACCGGTCAACAAAAGCGGATCGATATCACGCGCAGCGCGGCTCACTAAAATAAAGCTGAAGGCCTGGGCTGTAATCGAGAAGAAAATAAACAAATCGCCCAGCACAAATCCTCCTAATCCAGCTCCTCCGCCCAGTACTGTCACCAGCACACCGGCTGTTCCTGTTAAAAAGCCAAGCACCCGCAACGCGGACAATCCCCGCTGGAAAAAAAGAACGGACATAAAGGCCGTTAAAATCGGGCCCAGTCCCAATATAATGCCTGTATGAACAGAGCTTGTTCCAGCTGCACCAAGCCCTAAAAACAAGTGATGAAAAAAAACGTTAAACAAGCCGCCGCCTAAAATGTACTTCCAATGATAAATAGCGGGCCAATGAACTTTTCCCATTCTGGTCAAAATAATAAATACAACAAGTGATGCCGCGAAAATACGAAATGCGGTGATCGTCACCGGCTGGACTGTGCTGACCAGTATTTTAATAAGCGGCACGTTAAATCCCCAAATCATCATCACTAAAATGAGCAGTAAGTATGGTTTTATTTTTTGCAAAGTGCCCCTTCTTTCTATGCCTGCTTTTTTTCGGCAGGCGCTTTTTTCCTCAAAATCAGCTGGTAAAATACATCGGATAAGATCAGTCCGAGTGCAATAGAACCCGAAATCATAAATGCCTTTGCCGCCAGATTAATGCCGGCATTGTAATCGTTTTGTACAAACGAACGCATCGCCCGATACGCCGTGCCTCCAGGAACGAGCGGAATAATCCCGGCAATCGTAAAAATGATAACCGGCGTTTTGTACACCCTCGCGTATACATGGCCGATCAATGCGATGGTAAAGGAAGCAGCAATCGTTGCGGGCAGCGAATCAATGCTGTACTCGGATAAAAAATAATACACCATCCAGCCGGCCATACCGACGGTGCCGCACTTGAACAGCAGGCTTTTCGGCACATTAAACATAATCCCGAAGCTTGCGGCTGCCACAAAACTGAAAAACATATTTGTTAAAACGGTCATGCCCGCATCCTCCTTAAATAAACGTCATGACAACAGCGATTCCTGTTCCGATGGCAAGAGCGGTTAACAGCGCTTCTGCTCCTTTGGCCAGTCCGGAAAGAAAGTGGCCAGCCATTAAATCACGGACCGCATTTGTAATTAACAACCCGGGAACGAGCGGAATCAGTGTACCGACAATAATTCGATCAAGATCACTGCCCAGCCCGAGCCGGAATAACACGTACGCAGCCGCGCCGCCGGCAAGAGCCGCAATAAATTCGGAGAAAAACATCGTCGGGACGATATCGGCTACTTTTAATAGAAGAAAATAAGCAAGTGCTCCAGACAGCATCGCCGGAATCATATTGTCCCATGACCCTTTCAATAAAATCACAAAACAGCCGCTCGTTGAAGCCGCCGCTGCAATCTGTACCAAAAAAGAAAAAAACATGGGCGCTCTCTGAATGGCTTTTAACTCCTTGTATGCTTCGGAAACGGTCAGCTCCCCCGCACTGATCCGCCGGGAAATAGCATTCACCGCGCTTACTTTATATAAATCCGTCGTTCGCTTTGAAATCCGTATTAATTTTGTTTTTGTCGGTTCATCTGTTTCAATCGAAAACATGATGCCTGTCGGTGTTACAAAGCTGTGCGATTCTTCAATACCGTATGACAGGGCAATCCGCATCATTGTATCCTCTACCCGGTACGTCTCGGCGCCGTTTTCCAGCATAATTTTTCCCGCCAGCAGGCTGACGTCCATGATGTCATATTGTTTCTCAAGCAAGGCGTCCAACCGAATCACCCCAATCGTGTTCAATGCCACCATTATAGCCCTTTCACTTCATAAAAAAAAGCCCGCCGGCCAAATCGCCGACGGAACATCCTTTACCCTTTTTTAATGATGCCAAACGGCTTGCCAACCGGAAGAAACTCTCGTCCGAAATGCGTGTTCAGCACAGCCGCGCCTGCTCCGTAAAACGAGAACAGTGAAATAAGCAGCTCTGAGTAGGCAGCGAGCTGATGCGCCGCATGCTCCATAATGCCAAATGAGCTAAGGGACAACCCAATAAATAAGAAATCTATTAAAAAGAAAATGATAAACAGCACTTTATTTGTTTCTAGTGCGCCAATTGTCATAAAGACCGTAAAAATAAGATAACCGATAAATGCAAAACCAAGCTGATGCATATCCGCATTTTCCTGCAGGATCTGGCCAAATACACCGAGATTCATCAGCCATGATAAGCTGACTCCCATCCAAAACAGGCCGTATGCTGCAAAAGCAGAGGCACCAAATGTGTTATTGTGCTTTGTGTCTAAAATAGATGCGTAAAACTGCGCAATACCGCCGAGAAAAATAGCCCACGGAATCACTAGAGACAATCCATCTGTCAAGCCCAGTTTTTGGGATGAAGCGACAAGTGTGACAATGGCCAATCCGAACAAGCCAATTGCTGACGGATCAGCTGTTACAATTTTTACTTGTTTTGTTTCGTTCATACTTTCCTCCAATATATATTTTAACCGACTAGTCGGTTTTTTCAGATAATTTCTCTCTACTTCTGAAAAACAACATCTTGTATTGTACACCAATCAGCTCCGCTCGCCTATAGCAAGGAATGGAAATTCGCCTGTTTTCGACAAAAAATTTTGGTATGATAAAGAAAGAGTTGAAATGGGACGGAGATGACCTCGTTTTGGAATTATTTATGATTGTGCTGCCAGCATTCCTGATTTTTTTAACCGGCTATCTCGGACAAAAATGGATCGGATTTGAAATTCGCTCCATTTCGATGGCTGCACTGTATTTAATGTCGCCTTTTCTTGCCTTTCGAACCTTTTATGCCAACAAATTAACGGTGGAATACGTGTACATTACGGTTTTCTGCCTCGTTTTATCGCTTGTCCTTATTGTCGTCGTACTCATTACCGGCTTTTTTATGAAAGCTGGCCGCCAAAAAATGGCGGCGATGGTATTGGGCGGTGTTTTTATGAACAGCGGCAATTACGGAGCACCCGTTGTGCTGTTTGCTTTTGGCGCTGTAGGCTTCGAATACGCGGTTATTATTATGGTCTTCCAATCATTTCTAATGAATACAATCGGCTTGTTTGCGGCGTCTCTTGGCGGCGAAGAAGAAACGACCTTAAAGCAGTCGCTTCAGCGGGTCGTGCGGATGCCTGTTTTGTATGGAGCCTTTCTCGGCGTCTTGCTTCAGCTGCTGCATGTTTCGATTCCGCCATCGTTTATGGACGCGATCAGCTTAGTGGCAGATGCTTCGATTCCGACCGTGATGATTGTGCTAGGCATGCAACTGGCAGTGATTGCGACAAAGCGGGTCGAATACAAATACGTAAACGCGGTCTCTGTGATCCGTATGATTGTATCACCGCTTCTCGCTGCCGCCATCGTCTCTTTTATACCGGCCAATGATTTATTAAAGGACGTGATGATTCTTCTGGCAGCCATGCCGGCTGCAGCGAATACGACTATGTTTGCGATTCAATTCGGCACAGAACCCGACCTCGTTTCCTTTACAACATTGATTACAACGCTGTTGAGTATTCTCACTATTCCGATCGTCTTGTTTTTTCTTGGCGGTTAACTGAAAGAGCCCTCTTTCTTTTTCTATAGAAGGAGGGTTCTTTTCAATTCAAACGTTTTTTGGAATGAACCCTGTTGTTTAGATGGATTGACCGATTCCCTTTTTAATGTGTTTGGCTCATTTCTTTATGCTGCTTTAAATAAAAAACACGACAAGCCCATTGTCGTGTTTTCTTACTTACAAAGCTTTCATAAATGTAACGGTCCGTGCCGTCGAATCGTACAGCACCCATTCACGGGACTGCCAGACGGCACCGACATTAATCCCATACCGCTTTTTCTTTAAAAGGATTGGCTTTCCATATTCGAATGGCAGCGGTTTTCCTTTCCGGTACAGTCCGGCTGTATGACTATGCCCGAAAAAAATGAGCGGCGGATCAGTTTTGGGCAGGATCGGCAGCCCGCCCTTTGCCCATTTCCATTGATGTCCATGCATTAACACGGCGCCGTCGATTGTTAATTCCTCCGGCAGATGAGCGAAATCATGACAGCCGGTCACAAGCATAATCCGCTCTTCCTGGTTTCCCCGGACAGATGGAAAAGTGAGAAGCGGTGCAAACTCTTCCGGTATCTGCGCCGCTTTTTCCATTGAAATACCCCTTGTTGTAGCTGCTTTTCGCCTGCGGATGCTGCATTCATATAAATCACCAAGTCCCATAATTTCTGCATCTGGTGCACGGCATTCAATCTGCTTCAGCACTGCTTTTGTATCCTCTACACTTGAGTGCAGGTCGCCCAGGATCGCATATCTCATGTTCTATCTTCCTTTCTGAACGAGTTTAACATTGCAAGATTTCTTTTCCTTCTTCACACTAAAGAAAAGAGGTGATTTTGTGCATACACTTATTATCGGCGGGTCAACAGCAGCAGTTATTTTAGCTCAAACCAGGCATAACGTGGCAGTGCTCGAAACTTCTTCTGTATGGGGCGGATGCGCCTGAAAATTCCAGCGGCGGCATGCTCTTTTCCCGGTGGGTGCAATACCTGGCATGGGTTTTGAAAGAGGAGGTCTTCACGAGCGGGTGCTGCGCCTGCTTGATACGGTTATGACGCTTCATTTCCCAAACAGTCTATTCCTTATTAATGGGACCGTGCACAGTATCTTGAAGCTATTTGTGCCCATTTTCCACATGCGGCCAGCCGGATCCGCTCTTTTTACAAAGAATTATAGGAAACAGCGGCATCCATCGCCAGCTCATGAAACCCCTTCCTGCTCTTCCGCCTAAAACAGCCGGCGAATGGGCGTATTTGCTTTTGTCTCTCCGACCCTGGCATGCAAAGCTTGCGCCATTTGCACACCACACTTGAAGACCGGCTGCACAAGCATGGCCTCGGCAAAGAAGGCCCAGTTGTTCATTTGCTTGACGGCCAGTTAATCGACAGTATGCAGACAACCTCAAAATATGTTTCCTATTTGATGGCAACGACGACACCTGATATCTATCACGAAGGCACGTACTACGTGGGAGGCGGCCTATACCGTGTCACTGAAACATTGGCAGACTCGATTCGCAAAAACGGAGGTATCCTGAAGAAAAACCGACGGATTTTATCCATGAAAAAAACAGCGGATGGACCGCTGTTGACGAGCACGGCAACGAATACCACGCCAAGCATATTGTCTTTAACAGCGCCATCCAGCAGCCGCCCTCTCTCGTAAACGGTCTTTCAAGCCGGTATCGAAAGCTTGCCGGCAGGCCAATCTGGGTTACGCATATCCTCTACTTACTGCTGGACGGAGCACTGATCCCGGATTCATTTCCGCTGTTTGGGCAGATTTCTTCAGATTCAATGAGTGAGGGCAGCCACCTATTTATGTCTCCTTCTGCCAAAGACCACCGCCTGCGGGCACCGGAAGGCAAACGAACGCTGACCGAGAAGGTGCTGTCGATGATCGGATCCGTGTACCCGAATTTCCGCAAAATGATTATCCATATGGAAGCCGGTGCGCCAAAAGCATAGGAACGGCATACGAAGCGGCCAAGCGGGTATGTAGGCGGCTTTCCGCAAACTACTAAGCACGCGCTGTTTGGCTCGCTGTCTCACCGCTCCGGTCTGCCGAATCTATGGCTGTGCAGCGATTCGATTTTTCCAGGCGGCGGCACAATCGGCGCCACAGCGAGCCGTATTCATTGCGCCCGGCTTGTTTGAGCTTTAGGCCTCCCGTTATCCTATAAAGGGCCAAAGCCGTTAGCGGCTTTGGCCTCTCCCTTCATCTCACAAATGGCTGAGCGGCGCTTTCTTATTCTCTTCCGTTGTAGAAGTCTATTTTTCAAGCATTCAATCCTGGCTGCTTTCCCCATCCGTGCAGTCATCATCCTGGCACCATTCGGTTTTTCCTGCTGTTACTTCTTCATCAGCCGCTACCTGATCAAGCACCTGCTTAAACGCCTCAACAGACTGCGCGCCGGAAACAGCGTATTTATCATTGAAAATAAAAAATGGGACACCTTCGATACCAATGTCGCGCGCTTCTTCTTGATCAGCGCGGACACGGTCGCTATATTTGCCGCTTTGCAGTACTTCTTTTGCTTCAGCTCGGTCCAGACCTGCCTCTTCTGCCCATCCAGCCAGCAAATCTGCATCTGCAATATGTTCGGATTCAGTAAAGTAAGCCCTTAATACCCGCTCTGTAAATTCATTCATTTTTCCTTTTTCTTTGGCAAAATGGGACAGGCGGTGTGCATCGTGCGTGTTTGCTAAAACAATGGTATCCATGTTATAAACAAGGCCGGCTTCCTTTGCCTGCTCAGTCATTCGGTCATTCATTGCTTTGGCACTTTCCACTGTCATACCGTACTTTTTCGCCAGTGCGCTGTGCACACTTTCCTCTGACTTAACCGGTGCATGCGGGTCAAGCTCATAGCTGCGAAACTCTATCTCTATGTTGCCGTCAAATTGTGCCGCCGCTTCCTCAAACCGGCGTTTGCCGATATAGCAAAACGGACAGGCAAAATCAGACCAAATTTCTACTTTCATCTTTCTCCACTCCTTTTCTTTAGAGTAGGAGGAAAAAGAAGAAGCCGCAACTATTCTGCCTGCAATAGAGGGGTAGAGTGGATATTCATCTTTAATATTCCAGTCGGTACAGTTTATCGTCGCCAGCTGCCGGGTTTCCGCCTTCTCGTGACAGCACGCAGCATTTCTTGCTCGCACATGGAAAATCATCCGTTAGCTGGAGCATTTTCTTATACGTGCCGCGCCCATGAGAAGCATATCAACGGTTTTACAAAAAGCCAGGCAGTCGTTGTCTCCTCCGTCTCCCTTTACGTTATCGAACCAATACACTGACCCTTCCTCTCTTACAATAAAGCCATTAAGACTTACGGCAATGTACCATACACTTCTGCCCATTCCTCCATCTCTCCTTTATAATAAAAATCAAAAAGGGGATTTAACATTGACGGTGACCTCTCTTTACGAACGCCAACTGCTAGCGGTTTTAAACGGCTTTTCTGATTATGTCGAGGAGCATGCGGACCCCGAACAGCTTGAACGGCTGCATCGCAAATGGATTCCGCTTCTCAGCACATACGTCACGCACGATGCAGTTGAATCTGCCCTTGATGAATGGTACGCGATGATCGAAAACATTTTTTTATGGCTTCACTATATCGGAGAAAAGCAGGCGCTTACAGCAAAACCCGTTATTCAACACACATTGGAAAGATGGAAGAAGCCATTTGCGTTTGCAGGCTCCCGGCTTCCAAACGGCAGATACGAGCATTGGGCAGACGGTCTAAAATGGAATATAAGAACTGAATGTCCCGAGTATATCATCGGCATCGCACTGCCGCTCGGAGAAAACGAGGCACTGCTTGTTCATTGGTTTGAAACAGACGAGGGATTTGAGGAACTGCTTGAGGACGGTTTTTCTGAAACAAAGAATGTAACCCGGCAGCAATACTTGAATGATCATTATTTAACCTGTTTGTCTTTTCAAAGCGACAACCCATAAAAAGGGAGCCCTGCCTAAAGAGCTCCTCAGTGTGCAGACAAAGTCTTTCGCTTTTAAAAAAGCGCTGGTAAGTGGTATTGAAGATTCACAAGCAAGGACTGAGTAGAAATGTTCTCTTTCTTAAACAGAAAAATACGACCTTATGAGCTCTATACAATCTTGGCGGCAAGAGGCAGCGCAGACCCCATGGAAAGCGGAGCTGCCTGGATGCCGCCGATCCACTTCATTCATGTGCACGGTCATCCATATCATTTGTCTACAGTCTGAGGAGCTCTGTCCAAAGAACTCTTTTTTATCTTTGTTCTTTTTCTGCATTAAAAAGGCCGCCAAGCAAAATCACAACAGCCGTTAAATAAAACCAGAGGACAAGCACGATGATCCCCGACAGCTGCCCGTACAAGCGCGTATAGCTGACTGCCGCTGCATAGCTTTCAAACAGAAAAGACACGATCTGCCAGCCGAGTGCCGCGAACAGCGCGCCCGGCAGAACATATAAAATAGGTACTTGATCGTTTGGAATAATTTTATAAAAAGCGATAAAAAACACTACCAAAAACAGGGTTCCAATCCCCCATTGGGCTGCCGGCCATATATCCAAAAGCCTTGACAGCTGCTCAAGCGTGCCCGATTGCGATACGAGCCAGTGCAGCACTCTTTCCAGCAAGGGAATCACAAACGACAGCGGCACGATGAACATAAAAATCAATGTAACGCCAAAATCGCGCAAAAGTCCTTTCCAGAAAGGAAGGTCCCGTTCAATTTTGTAGGCGTCATTTAGGGAACGGCCTAATGATTGAACTGCCATCGAAGACAGCCAAAACGTAGAAATTAGGCTGAGTGACAGCACCTGCCCTTGTTCAGCAGAGAGTACAGCCGCGACATTTTCTTCAATTAAGGTGAACGATTCCCCCGGCGCATACGGACGGATAAAATCAAGAATGGCCTGCTGATCCACTGGAAAAAAGCGAATTAATGAAAGCATAAAAATGATAAATGGAATCGCAGACAGCAGCAGGTAGTAAGCTGTCTGCGCCGCCTGGTCGTAAAAGCGCTCAGCAAAAAAGCGGCTCAAGATTCTCTGAGCAGTATTCATCTATCCACCTCCTTTTTTTATTTTTCCCGTTTCCGTGCAGAAGTAAGCCCGCTTAAACGTATCCGTCCCATTGTATTGGAAAATCAGTATGAACTTTTGCCTTCCCTTGTATAACATTTTAATCATAAACTGAAGACCCGCCTTATTTTTCCTCTATTTATGCAGCAATACTTTCTTCATTCTCTTACTGCCCTATAAAGCCCTATTGATTGAACAGAGCAACCTGAAGTTATATAAAGACGGATTGCATAAAAAAAGGCTTGATCCCCGAGAGGATCAAACCTTTTTTATGTAAGCTTACGCCCAAATGTCGCCTTTAGCGCCCTGAGAGATAAAACCGGCATTCGCTTCGTCTGTATCGATATGCATTTCAAGCGCATAGCTTTCAGATACGCGGATCACGACATTGCGGAACGCGATTGGACGGTCGCCGCCGATTTCTACAGTCACGATCTGGCCGTTTTCTACATTGTATTTTTCTGCATCTGCTGGTGTCATATGAACGTGCGCCTGGGCAATGATTAAGCCTTCTTCAAGCTCCACTGTACCCGCAGGACCTGTGATCGTCACAGCTTCAGATCCTTTAATATCACCTGACTCACGAAGCGGCGGACGTACGCCAAGCTTCATAGCATCTGTCCAGCTTACTTCCACTTGTGTAGCGGGACGGCACGGGCCAAGAACACGAACACGTGCAATTTCACTTTTCTTACCGGCAATCGTTACCGTTTCTTCCGCCGCGAATTGACCCGGCTGCGATAAGTCCGCGCGCTTTGTGAGCTCGTGGCCTTTTCCGAACAAAATTTCAAGGTGCTCCTGTGATAAGTGGATGTGGCGGGCCGAAACCGCTACAGGAATCGTTCCATGGTTTGTTAATGACATCTATCTTCCAGCCTTTCTGATCTTAAAAATTTTATACAGCACTTATTCTACACTATTTTCTTGTGAAAATACGAGCAATAAATGTTTACTGATGTTTTTTTTCCAGCAGTACCAGTTCTACACCCGGCTCCGGCAGCAGCGTATCCAGCTCTTCAAATCCAAATTTCTTATACAAATTGCGTGCAGGCTCATTTTTTGCGCCGGTTGTAACAAGAACCGTCCGCCCTGCCGATTCTTCCTGCAGAAAATATGTCAGGAGCTTTGAAGCAACCCCTTCATGAAAGTGTCCCGGGTGAACAACCAGCCGTTGAATAAAGGCCGATCCATCTTCGTCTTTATAAGAAAGAAAACCACACAGCTCTCCTTCTGTTAAAAATCCGATAAAAATTTCATCACTGTTTTTAATCATCTCTACCGTTTCATTTAAATGCGGAATGCCGTCATACCCAATTAATGACGCTTCCACTTTATAAGCAGGTATTTGCAGTGCCAGAATTTCCGCTGCTGTTGCTTCTTCCCCATGATGCAGCCGCTCAATCATCCCCGTAAACCCCTTTCATCGTTCTTTTATCCCTGATTATACACGCTTTTCCCTTTCATTTCAGAATTTACTCTCTTTTCACGGTGAAAGAATGTTTTGTGAAAAATGTCACAAATCATTCAAATTCTATGCTGAAATTCTATATCTTTCGGCAGTAAAAGAGAATAAATGATAAAGCAGCTAGAATTTGTGAATTAATTTACAATATAAGCGGGCGAAGCAGAAAAAACAGCGTACTGAACAAAAATGGACAGAGCTTGAATCGGCTAAACGGGCTGTTGCCCGCAGCCGTTACTTCGGTCTACAGCTGCTTGTCGGAGCGGCGGTTGTCACCATGATGGTATGGACAGGCGGCCAAAGCGTTAACGGTGAAATGGCACCGATCTTAATTGCTGCTTTTACACTGGTGCTGTTTCCGATTACGAAAGCTTTCCTTCCCCTCTCTTCAGCAGAACAGGAGTGGACCGGCTACGCCCAGTCCCACGGCCGTCTTAAAAAAGTCGAAGAAGGAAAACGGAACCGAACATTATTCAGCCGGTTTTCATAAAAGGAGTGCCGGCACTTCCTTTTGAAGAAGTAAGAACAGTCTTTACGGCTGTTCTTTTTTATTGTAAAAAAATTAATTAACGCAAAAAATCAGAAAATATGATTTATTTCGACTTATTTTATGCTATTCTACTATAACGGAGGTGAATACGAATTGAATATGTTCGTAAAAGTTAGTCAATTTGCCGGCAAAACATTCGCTATTTGGGTGCTTTTGTTTGCGGCATTCGCATTTTTTCTTCCCGCACAGTTCACATGGATTGCGCCCTATATTTCTATTTTACTTGGTGTGATTATGTTCGGGATGGGGATGACTATTTCAGGAGAAGACTTTAAAGAAGTCGGCCGGCATCCTGTAAAAGTGATCATCGGGGTTTTAGCCCAATTTATTGTTATGCCTTCTTTGGCTTTTGCCCTCGCAAAAGGACTTCGGCTGGAGCCGGAAATTGCGATCGGTGTAATTTTAGTAGGCTGCTGTCCGGGCGGTACTGCCTCTAACGTTATGACGTTCTTGGCAAAAGGAAACACTGCTCTATCCGTGGCCATTACATCAGTCTCTACACTGCTGGCACCGATTTTAACGCCGGCGCTTATATATCTTTTAGCGAGCGAATGGCTTGAAGTGTCCGCTTCTGCCATGTTTATTTCAGTGGTGCAGGTCGTGCTTCTGCCAATTATCCTTGGCTTTATCGTGCAGCGGTTCTTTAAAAAGCAGGTGCAAAAAAGTGTGGAGATTTTGCCGCTCATTTCCGTTATAGCAATCGTGCTGATTGTCGCGGCGGTAGTATCAAATAGCAAAGAAAAAATTGTAGAATCCGGACTGCTTATTTTTGGTATTGTGATCTTGCATAACGGTCTTGGTTATTTGCTTGGATACTTAGCAGGAAAACTCTTCAAGATGCCATATGAAGACCGAAAAGCGATGGCAATCGAAGTCGGCATGCAAAATTCCGGACTTGGCGCTGCTCTTGCAGCCGCTCATTTCAGTCCTCTTGCTGCTGTGCCAAGTGCCATTTTCAGCTTCTGGCACAATATTTCCGGACCGCTTTTAGCCACCTACTGGGCGCGAAAGGCAGACCGGAAAGCGGAACGAAAAGCAGCATAAAACTACTGCTCTTTATTAGATAACTACTTTTCCCACCAAACAAAAACAAAGTCTCTCATACACGAGAGACTTGTTTTTGTTTGGTCCATTTGGGCAAGCACTGAGGCACCACGTAAACTTTTTCACCTTTTCCTCGATGAAGTGCAGCAGTGAACATTTCTCCAGCCATCTTTAATCTCACGTAAAAAACGCTCTGCAATAGTACTGGCAGGGGTCCAGTCTTTGCAAAGCGCTTTTTAGTTTAGGTGTTCGATTACGTATAAAAATCTTACCATGAACTTTTTAAAAAATCTTTTTCATTGTTATATTATCTTACAAAAAATTTCTATCTAACAAATACACGTTTTTCTCTTTTCACCGACTGCATTTCGTTCTTCTATCTTTTGAATATACGCTGTGGCAAGCGGAACTTTACAGGCCGTACCCCCAACATTAACGTGCACGCTCCCTATACGTGCTGCAATTTCCTTCGCTCGCTCTGAAAGCGGCTTATAATAAGCACCCACGCAAATCACAAACTGATTCATGACGTACCGAACGCGGTTTTGCTCCGTATGAATGTTTTTTTCTACTTTGTTCAACAGTTTATGGACTTCTTCCCTGTCTACATCGTCATCTGGAGCAATCGACAGGTAATTGCTGTAGGTGCTCCATCCGGCAGCCGCAATCATTTCTTCACCCGACTGCATCCACTCTCGCGCAAGCTCAAGTGCAAAAAGAGATTCCGCTGCAGCTTGTGCGACTGTATATTCACTGATCATATACCAGTAAGCATCCTGTACCCATTCGTTCAGCCGTTCTTTCGTCATTTCTTTCGGCTTCACTGTCAAACCCGCTAAATACATAGCATCGCTATTGCCGGATGCGTACAAGTCATAGACGAGCTGCTGATCTTTTTTTACTTCCTTGACAAAATGTTTTTTTAAATCGCCGACTTTGACACCAAAAAAAGGCTCTTTGGCTCCGTGACGGGCAAGTGCTTTTTTCGTTTGATCTGAACCGAACTGCTCAAGCTTTTCCATTACCTCTTCATACATCATGTTCAAGCCCCCTTTTCTTTATTATAAAGAAAAGCCATTCTCAAAAAGAGAATGGCTTGCATTATTTCACAATTAATACAGGGCAGTTTACACGCTTTGCCACTTTATGGCTGACGCTGCCAAGCACCATTTCCTGCAGACTGTTCAAGCCACGGCTGCCCAGCACTACATAGGAAACAGCTTCCTTATTCGCGTATTCTACAATTGCCGGTCCCGGCACGCCGTGAAGCAGTTGAATCGAATATGAGACACCTGCTTCTCTTATTTTCTGTTCTGTGCTTTGAAGCTGTTTTTTTCGCTTTTGTTCCAGATCAATAGCGCCCGCACTGTGCAAGACGTCCCTTTTGGATTGATCAAAATCAACGACGAATATAATCACAATCTCTTTGTTCAGCACTTTGGCCAGCTTAATCGCTTCCTCCGCTGCCCGAAGTGCGTGGCTTGATCCATCTGATGCCAGTAAAATACGACCGTTCATCAACATCCCCCTTTGTTAAAAAAAGCGCACTGCTTTTACACAATGCGCTCATTTACATGTTAATGTCCAGACAGCTTTGCATCCGGCTTATCGTGAACAGCCATCCGTTTCACCATCGATGAACTTGCTTCATTTAAGCCTGTCAGGACAGCTTTGATGTCATTATCACGGTATTTCAACACAATTTTATCCACCGCCGCCACGCCAGAATCATCCCAAATGTGTGCCTCAGAAAAATCAATATGCACATTCTTAATTCCTTCCGGCTGATAGTCAAATTCATTCACAAAATCCGTAACGGATGCGAAAAAGATTTGTCCTGCTGCTTTGTAGTGAAGCGTATCCCCCTTGTGGAAAAACGATACAGTTACCTTTGAAATTTTCGCGGTAAAGAAAATCGCACTCAGCAGAATGCCGGCGAACACTCCTTTTGACAGGTCATGTGTGAGCACGACGGTTATGACCGTCACGACCATGACGATGCTGTCCGTGATTGGAATTTTCGTGACGGCTTTAAGAGATGACCAGTCAAATGTGCCAATTGAGACCATAATCATGACACCAACCAATGCCGCCATCGGAATTTTTACGACTACATCGCCGAGCACCATAATTAAAAACAGCAGAAACGCCCCTGCCACAAAGGTAGACAGCCGTCCGCGGCCGCCGGATTTCACATTAATAACCGATTGGCCAATCATGGCACAGCCCGCCATGCCGCCAAAAAAGCCGGTTACAATGTTTGCAATTCCCTGTCCGCGTGCTTCCCGGTTTTTATCGCTTGTCGTATCCGTCATATCATCCACAATGGATGCGGTAAGAAGTGACTCTAAAAGGCCGACCATCGAAAGTGCTAAAGCCGTCGGGAAAATAATCGACAACGTCTCCATATTCAATGGTACATCTGGAATCAGAAATGATGGCAAAGACTGAGTAATGTTTCCAAGATCACCGACTGTCCGCAAATCGAAGCCGCCAGCTACTGCAATGATCGTCATGACAACGATCGCAACAAGCGGAGAAGGAACGGATTTAACGAAGCGCGGAAGGATGTAAATGATAGCGAGCGTTGCCGCCACAAACACATACATAACCACTGAACTGCCTGCGAATTGGGGCAGCTGGGCAGTGAAAATTAAAATAGCGAGCGCATTGACGAATCCAACCATCACCGAACGCGGCACAAATTTCATCAAGCGCGCGATTTTCAGCCAGCCGAAAATCAGCTGCAGCACCCCGGTTAAAATGGTAGCCGCAAACAAATACTGAAGTCCATGGTCTTTCACAAGTGTTACCATCACAAGCGCCATCGCTCCGGTCGCAGCAGAAATCATCGCCGGGCGTCCTCCCATAAAGGCAATCACAACCGCCATCGAAAATGATGCGTACAGACCCACCATTGGATCTACTCCCGCAATAATCGAAAAAGCGATCGCTTCCGGAATAAGCGCAAGCGCTACGACAATCCCCGACAAAATATCCCCGCGGACATTGCCGAACCATTCTTTTTTCAGTTGTGTAAACATAAAAAAACACGTCACCTCTAGTAATTTATTTTTTTTTGACCCCCAACTCTCATGGAAGTCACTATCCGTTTGAAGTTCTTTTATCATATCATGAAACCAGCTCGCTTGAAAACGTACGCTCGTTTTTCCCAGACTGGCAGCCGGGGCCGGAAACGACAAAAAAAGAAGCTGATGGAGCCAGCTTCTTGTTAAATCCCTTTTTCCCGCATCGATTCATATTGCCTCATAACTTCAGCAAAAAGCGGGTCTGACTCATCCAGCTGCGTAAACTTTTTCAGCGCGGATTCAATCCCCCTATGTTCAATTTCCCCTTGAACTTCTACCGCTTCCGGATCCTGCGCATAGTCATATAAAAGCGCCGCTGCAATACTTTTAGCTAAGTAAACCGGCGTTTCACCAATCAGCTGCTCGTACTGCTTAGCCGGACTAAGAAGACGGTCGTTTCCTCCGAGCTTACGAATCGGCGCACGGCCCACTCGGGTAATATGGTCGCGAATATGCGGGTTAGCAAACCGGCCAATGATTTTTTGGCTATATTGGTCGTGTTCAGACTGATCAAATCCGTATTTCGTTACTAAAAGACGCCCGGATTCGTTCAAGACTGCCTGGAGCGCATTTGCAACTTGCTTTATTTCGAGTGCTTCATCAATCGTTTGGGCGCCGGTCTGCCAGCCAAAATAAGCTGCAGCTGCGTGACCGGTATTAACCGTAAACAGCTTCCGTTCAATGTATGGCTTTAAGTCCGCCACCCAGGTGATGCCTTCTACTGCCGGCTTATCGCCAATCAGCTTGAGTTCTTCCACTATCCACTCGTAAAATGGTTCAACGACCACCGTCAATTTATCTTCATTTAACTGGTTAGGCACAATCCGATCAACGGCCGCGCCCGGAAATCCAGTCCGTGACAAAATAGCATCGCGCTCTTCTTCTGGTATTTTCTCAAGTACCTTCTCTTTTAAGAGCGTGCTCCCTCCGATCATGTTTTCACACGCAATTATATTAACAGTTGATGTCCGCTTCCGAAGGCCTTCTGCTACAAGCCGCGAAATATGCGGCAAAATCGCCGGGCCAACTGCGGCTGTAATGAGATCTGCCTCAGCAACAGCTTGTATTACACGATCCGCTTCCTCAGCGCTGTTAATAGCCCGGACATTTCTCACCATATGCTCCTCACGTGATTCATCCGCCATTACAACCCGGTATTCCTTTTTTTCGTTCAGCAGGTCGACCACTTCACGATTTACATCTATAAAGCACAATTCATATCCTGATTGGTATAAAAGGCTTCCGATAAAGCCGCGGCCAATATTTCCTGCACCAAAATGAACAGCTTGCATATTCATTCACCTCTTCAACGATTCTCATCATTTTTCTTGTAAGCAGCTCATTCTTTGGGCTGCTTACCAAGTGATGATGAAGCTTTTCTTCATTTATTTTATTTCTGGCTAAAAGCTTACCGATCTGACTATCCCTTTTACATTATCTCCTTCTGCTTTAATCGTAAACCTGTTCACGACTTGCTCTTCGAACGAGAAGAACGGCTCTTTTTTAAGTTGTTTGTTTTTTCCCTTCTATTTGCAGCTGTTCGTCTCCCATAAAGTAAACTGCCATAAACGCAATCGTAATTGGGATGAGTGACCATAAGAATGTTGCCGCAATCGAATGGGACATCGCATTGGTGATCACATTCAAAATGTCCGCTGGAATTTGAGCGCGCTGCTCGGACTGAAATATAGTCTGAAGGTTATCAATGCCAAACGTTCCTGTACCGCCTCCACCTAATTTATTCTCCAGCTCATTTGTTAACAGCTTCGTCTGGATAGAGCCGAAAACGGTAATACCCAGCGCCAGCCCAAGTGATCGGAAAAAGGAGTTGGTAGAGTTCGCCGAGCCGCGGTGCCGGTAATCCATTTTGTGTACACTCGCGGATGGCAGCAGCGAAAACGAAAACCCGACGCCAAGTCCAACTGTCACCATATAAACCGTCAGCAGCACACGGCTTGTCTCCGGAGAAATAGTTGCCATAAGAGCCATGCCAACCGCGTAGACAATTACAGAAATCCACATAATACGACGATAGGGCATTTTGGCCTGTGCGATCCCTGCAAAAGCACTTCCGGCAACGGACCCAAGCAGCATCGGCATTAAAATAATTCCGGCATTGGTTGCCGATCCCCCGTACACCGCCTGAACAAAAATCGGGATAAAAATCGTCAGCCCGACAAACGTAGCCCCGTACGAGAAAGCGAGTACCTGAGAGGACGCAAACAACCGGCTGCGAAACATCCAAAACGAAATAATCGGCTCTTCCGCTTTTGTTTCGATCCATAAAAACAGCCCAATAAATACAGTAAACAAACCAAACAGCAACATGCTCTGCCATGAAGTCCAGGCAAACTCTTTTCCGCCAAGCTCCAGCGCAAACATTAAGCTGACAACGGCTGTTACCAGCGTAACCGCGCCAGCCCAGTCAATTTTCTGCTTTGTATGCACCGGCGTTTCCTTGTAAAAGCGCAAAATCAGCAGCAGTGCTATTATTCCGATCGGTACATTGACATAAAATACCCAGTGCCAGCTGATGGCGTCTGTAATAAACGCACCAAGCAGCGGGCCAATCACGCTTGAGGCGCCAAACACGGCACCAAGCATACCGGTCATTTTTCCCCGCTGTTCGGCCGGAAACACGTCAAATACAATCGTAAACGCAATCGGCATCAGTGCGCCGCCGCCAATTCCTTGAATGGCCCGATACACGGCCAGCTGTGGAATCGAATGGGCAATGCCGCACAGGGCAGAACCGATTAAGAATACAAACAGTCCAAATATAAAAAAGCGTTTCCTTCCATACATATCCGACAGCTTTCCGAAAATCGGCATGCCTGCCAGCACCGCTACTGCATATGCGGAGGTAATCCATACATAGCTGTCTACGCCGCCTAAATCAGCCAGAATGGAGCCGAGCGCTGTTGCCACAATCGTGTTGTCCATCGCAGCCATTAAAATGGCCAGCAGCAGCCCCGCCAGGACAAGCCGTAAATTTGTTTGTTCCGTCGCCATTCCATCCTTCCTCTCTTTTTTTACCTGATTACTAGTATAGCAACGAACGACAGCGCCGAACATTAAAAAGCGGTTTTGGGCGAAGAAAGCGGAACTCTTGCAGCAGGACGATTTCTTTGTCAGATAATCTAACCGGTTTGTTGTTCCGCTGCGCTCCCTTTCTGTATACTGAGAGTGTCATCTTTACAGAAGTATTGCCTCTAGGCAGAAAAAAAGCAGCCGGCTTACCGGCTGCTTCTTTTTTATCCTGCGATCAGTCCTGAACCAGTCTCTATAATGTAAGAAAGACCGTACAAAACGCTGATTAATGACGTGATCCGCATTAAAAAAAGCGGAATCGTTTTACATGATGTAACTAAAAATGGAAGGTCCAGCAAAGTTGTAAAAAGCAGCATACCGGCAACTGTTCCCGCTCCAAAAATCAAAATAAACTGAAAGGCTCCTGAGCTGCTGTCAGCTTGTGTCGCTGTTAACAGTACCATGGCCGCACTTCCGGCAAGCCCGTGGATCACGCCAATCGCAAATGATTTTTTGTGGGTACTGTTTCGCCCGCCTTCCAGCTTCCACGCATTCCGTTTACACCTAAATAAACGAGCATGACTCCGACAAAACATTCGAGCAGAGCTGCAAGATTCTCAGGAATCTGCCGGCCCAGTGCGATCGCGGTGACACCGGTGATCAGCAGCGTGGCCGTATGCCCAAGCCCCCAAAACACACCCGTTAATGATGAGCGGTACAGCTTTTCTGTCCGGCTTGCAATAGTCGAAACCGCAATAATATGATCCGGCTCTGCTGCATGCTTAATCCCTAATGCAAATCCAAGCAATAAAATCGATAAAAGTCCGCCTTGAATCATAAATGGTTCCCTCTTTCAATACTTTCTAAGCTGCAGCGGCTCCTGGCCCAGTTTCCGGCGCAGCCAGTTGGTGCACTGCAGAATGATTTCTTCGATGACATGAGAGGCGCGGGCCAGAATCCGTACGGTACAGCCGCCATTTTTAAGCGTAGAAAACCCAATTCGCGCTCCATCGTTATACGGAGCCAGAAGCGGCTCCAGTTCTTCCTGCCAGCCGGGCTCAAGCAGCGGCGAAACGATAAAAAGAGAGCCGACATGTGTACAATCCTCCATTTGCATAAGGGAAAATAAAGGCTGCTGGTCCGGTTTTAAAAAAAGGTGGTCATACACCTGCAGCTGGCCAGTTTCATATATTTTGAGCTTCGACCGAATCCACTCATAGCGAAACGGCCGGCCGCTCTCAGACCAGCCCGGCGTTATGCTGTCGCTGTAAAGCAGCGTTGCCCCTTTTTCCATATGGATCGTGGTTGTCTGCTCAAAGCGTGCCTGCTCATACGCAATGAGAGGGTCCGGCATATACATAAACACACTGCCCGCCGCGAGAGATACATTCATCGACTGAAAAACCGGCTCATGCGGTGTTTTATATACTTTTGCGGCAGACTGCGTCGTCAATATCATTCTCGCATCCGGTTCGAGAATCACCTCTGTATGATAGCGATCGCCTCCTACGTATCCGCCGCCGACATGAAGGCTGTATACCGTTGGCTCGCTTTCATTAAAATAGATCGGGCGTGCTACTTTAAACGCGCCGTCAAAATACGTATCAGCTATCACCGTTTTATCGCCCCGGCAGACTGCTTTCATCCGCAGCGTGCCGGTCATGTTCATGCTTCCAGCCCCATCAAAAGTGCATTTTCTTTAATCCATCTCACCACGTCTTGAAGTCCCGTTTCCTCTTTTAAGTTCGTAAAGAAAAACGGCTTGTCTGCTCCACGTGATCTTTTCGTATCTTCCGCCATCACATCCAAATCGGCTCCTACATAGGGGGCGAGATCCGTTTTATTGATAATAAACAAATCTGATTTAATCATGCCCTGGCCGCCCTTACGCGGAATTTTCTCACCCTGCGCCACATCGATAATGTAAATCGAAAAATCCACAAGCTCCGGGCTGAATGTGGCAGCCAGGTTGTCCCCTCCGCTTTCTATAAAAATAATATCCAAATCCGGATTTGCCTCTCTTAATTCATCAATTGCTGCAAAGTTCATGGAGGCATCTTCCCGAATCGCTGTGTGCGGACAGCCTCCGGTTTCCACTCCTATAATGCGGTTTTCCGGCAGAACCCCGTTTTTAATAAGAAATTGGGCATCTTCTTTCGTATAAATGTCGTTCGTCACAACGGCCATGCTGAATTCATCGTTCATCGCACGTGTGAGCTTTTCTACAAGCATTGTTTTGCCGGCACCAACTGGTCCTCCAACACCGATACGTACTGGTTCCATTCTGCACCACTCCTTTTGTTTTTCACGACATAAAAAGCCGAACAGGCAGCTGTTCATGGCGCATTTGTGCGATTTCAAGCCCCGGCATATTCATACCGAGTTCTTCTTTCGTCATCTCTTCTGTTTGGTCTGCAATCTCTCTCATCAACGGCTGCAGCGCCAGCAGGATCCGCTGGCCGTCTGTCTGCCCAAGCGGAATCGCCCGGACAGCATTTTGAACCAAAGACTGAACACCTGAAAAAAGGTGTGCAGCGATGGCATCTTTTTTGCCAGCCTGAAGATAATGGGCCGCCAGGGCAAACACAACAGACGGATGGCCGACCGCTTTCTTTTGGCGGATTTGTTTGTAGTACATATTGATCAACGGGCTTTCGTATAAGTCCATACACAGCTTGGCCATTCGTTCACCAATCCTCCGAGTGCCTTCCCTTGTTTCTTTTGGCAGTGCCAGCGCGGAAAGCATGTGGTCAAGCTCCATTAAATGATCAAAGCGGCCGGCTTCCACATCCTCATAAGCAAGCCGGCAGGCGAGAGCATCCGTATAAGCCATTTGATTGGCCATATAGATTCGCATGGCTGATTCGAATGTTTCAGCATTATGAATGCTGCCTTCGTAAATGTACGTTTCCAGTCCAAATGAGTGCGAAAACGCACCCGAAGGAAAATTGGAATCACACAGCTGCATAAAGGACAGCATTGGATTAATCATGGCTGTGGCCTATATGGCGGAATGCTTTTTTCACCTTGCGCTCTTCACGGCGAAAAGGAATGCCGAGCTGCTCGAGAAGCTGTTCGACTAAATAGTCATACTGCACAATCATTTCATCGCCTTCAAACTGAGCCGGCAGATGCCGGTTGCCAAGCTGATGGGCAATGTCTCCCATTTGGCCGATTGACTCCGGCATAATAGTTAGAACATCATCGGCCAGCACCTGGATGACGATCATGTTTTTATCATCGCAGTATAAGATATCCCCGTTCTGCAAGTCTTTCGGCTCCCGCAGCCGAATACCGAGCTCACGTCCATGATCTGTTTTTACACGCTGAATGCGTTTAACAAGCTCGTCACTCGACAGGAAAACCCGTTCTGTATGCGGCGCACGAATATCATCTGTTTCCACATTTCCAATTACTTTTTCAACAATCACTTCGATCCCACCTTAAAATAAGAAATAGCGCTGCGCCATTGGCACGGTTTCTGCCGGTTCACACGTTATCAGATCACCGTTTACTTTTACTTCATATGTCTGCGGGTCCACTTCGATCTTGGGTGTTTCACCGTTGTATTTCATGTCGCTTTTTTGCAAAGTGCGGATGCCGCCGACAGGACGGATCATTTTTTCTAAATCGAGTTTTTCTGGAACACCGCGCTCGATCGCCGCTTTAGACATAAAGGTCATCGATGTTTTGAAAAGTGCCCTGCCGAAGCTTGCAAACATCGGACGGTACAAAGCCGGCTGCGGTGTTGGGATGGACGCGTTTGGATCGCCCATGATGCTGTGGGCAATCAAGCCGCCTTTTAAGACAAGCTCTGGTTTCACGCCAAAAAAAGCAGGCTCCCATAGGACAAGATCTGCAAGCTTGCCTATTTCAATAGAACCAACGTAGTCGGAAATGCCGTGTGTTAAAGCAGGATTGATCGTATATTTCGCAACGTATCTTTTCGCTCTGAAATTATCGCCTTCCCCTGTTTCTTCACTCATTTTCCCTCGCTGCTTTTTCATTTTGTCGGCCGTCTGCCATGTGCGCAGAATCACCTCGCCAATCCGCCCCATTGCCTGGGAATCAGAGCTGATCATACTGAACACACCTAAATCATGCAAAATATCTTCTGCCGCAATCGTTTCTTTCCGAATGCGCGAGTCAGCAAACGCAATATCTTCCGGAACCGATGGATCAAGGTGGTGGCAGACCATCAGCATGTCCAAATGCTCGTCCAATGTATTGACTGTGTAAGGACGGGTTGGGTTTGTGGAAGAAGGAAGAACATTTGGATAGCCGGCCGCTTTGATAATATCCGGCGCATGCCCGCCTCCTGCTCCTTCTGTATGGTATGTATGAATCACCCGTCCATCGATCGCCGCAATCGTATCCTCCACAAAGCCGCCTTCGTTCAATGTATCGGTATGAATGGCAATTTGAATATCATACTTGTCCGCTGCCTTTAACGCCGTATCAATCGTAGCAGCCGTTGTGCCCCAGTCTTCATGCAGCTTTAAGCCAATCACGCCTGCTTGAATTTGTTCTTCAAGCGGCTCGATTCCGGACGCATTTCCTTTGCCAAGAAAGCCGATATTCATCGGAAACGCTTCGGCTGCTTCAAGCATACGGAAGATATTCCACTCACCCGGGGTGCATGTGGTCGCATTTGTTCCGGTAGCCGGTCCCGTTCCACCGCCAATCATCGTTGTAACACCGGAGGCAAGCGCTGTTTCGATTTGCTGCGGGCAAATAAAATGAATGTGCGCATCGATGCCGCCGGCTGTAACAATTTTTCCTTCTGCGGCAATCACTTCGGTAGAAGCACCGATCACAATGTCTACTTTGTCCATCAAAAGGGGGTTGCCCGCTTTTCCGATGGCAGCAATCATTCCGTCTTTTACGCCAATATCCGCTTTATAAACACCTGTGTAATCAAGAATAATGGCATTGGTCAGCACAAGGTCAACCGCTTCTGCGCGCGTAGCAAGGGGGTGCTGACCCATCCCGTCACGGATCACTTTTCCACCGCCGAATTTCACTTCATCCCCGTACACCGTGTAATCTTTTTCAATTTCAATAAAGAGATCTGTATCTGCCAGACGGATACAGTCACCAGTTGTGGGTCCGAACATATCTGCATACTGCCGGCGTGACATTTGAAAACTCATGCCTCTTCCTCCCCATCAAGCGCGCCATTCGTGCGATTGTTTAGCCCGTATACGCGCCGCTCGCCGGAAAACGGAACGAGCGCAACCGGCTTGCCGTCTCCCGGTTCAAAACGGACTGCTGTGCCTGCGGGAATATTCAGCCGTTTACCAAGTGCCTTGTCACGTTCAAATTCGAGTGCCTGATTCACTTCTGCAAAGTGAAAGTGGGAACCAACCTGAACGGGCCGGTCACCCCGGTTTGTCACAAAAACCTTCGTTTCTTCTTTTCCTTCATTGCATACAATCGCGGTACTTTGAAGCTTGTATTCACCAGGAATCATGTGCACTCCTCCTTAACGTATCGGGTCGTGAACGGTGACCAGTTTCGTTCCGTCCGGAAAGGTTGCTTCTACTTGAATATCGTGAACCATCTCCGGAACACCTTCCATTACATCTTCTCTTGATAAAATCGTTGTGCCAAACTGCATCAGCTCCGGTACCGATTTTCCATCGCGTGCTCCTTCCATCACTTCATACGTAATGAAAGCAATCGATTCCGGATAATTCAGCTTTAACCCTCTGTCTTTGCGGCGGCGTGCCAAATCAGCTGCCACAACAATCATTAACTTTTCCTGCTCACGTGCCGTCAGCTTCATAAAAGACCCCTTCTTCCTTTTCTACACATCCTTTATTTTACACGTTAAAAGATAAAGATTTTGTTATTCATGTGATATTTTCTAACATCATTATAACTTTATTTCCAACAAAAAGGAATAAACGTTGTTAGAAAATTTATTTTATTCACAAAAAAGAGGACGCTTTGTCCTCCTTTCGATTTAAATAATTAAATGTTGTTTTACGAGGTCTTTATGCGCCATATCCGTGATCCCCTCGCTTACTACCGTACTGTGATCCAAAATGTAATAATAATCAGCGCAGGCAAAAGCAAGATCGAGACTGTGCTCTACTAAAACAACACCCATTCCTTGCTTCGAGGCAATGTCGATAATCACCTGTTGAATAAGCTGCACGATTGATGGCTGGATTCCTTCCATTGGCTCATCCAAAAGAAGCATTTTAGGCCTGCCAACGATGGCTCTCGCAATGGCCAGCTGCTGCTGCTGGCCGCCGCTCAGATCGCCGCCTTTTCTATGCATCATTTCACGCAAAATGGGAAACCATTCGAATATTTCACCTGGCAGCTCCTTTCGCTCCTTCCTTGGCAGAGCTTCAAGACCCAATAGTAAATTTTCCTCTACTGTTAAGGCTGAGAAAATTTCTCGTCCTTGCGGTACATACGCAATACCACTTCTCGCTCGAAATTCGGGAGCTTTCTTTTCTATTCTTTCATCCATCCACTTGATGGAACCGCCTGCCGGTTTAATAAGACCGGCAATCGTTTTAATCAAAGTGGATTTTCCAACTCCATTACGCCCGAGCACTGCTGTTACTTTTCCAATTTCCGCCTGAAGAGATACATCATTCAGCACCATGCTTTCATCGTACCCCGCTCGGATACCTTCTGCTTTTAACATGCGCTGTCTCTCCTTCCGAGGTAAACTTCGGCCACTTGTTCATTTTGCTGAATCTCAGCCATTGTCCCTTCACAGAGCACCCGGCCTTCATGCATAACTGTCACTTGTTTCGAAAAGTTTCTTACAAACTCCATGTCATGCTCTACAATTAAAACTGCACAGGTCTTTGAAATGTCATGAATGAGTTCTCCCGTTTTATGGCGCTCAGTTTCACTCATCCCGGCAATCGGTTCATCCAGCAGTAAAATTTCCGGCTCCTGCATAAGCTGCATGCCAATTTCAAGCCACTGCTTCTGGCCATGTGCAAGTATCCCGGCCGGCTGGTGCCGCTGCTCACTTAATCCAATACGGTGAAGCATGAAGTCCATCTTTTCTTCGTCTTCCTTTGTTAATTTGGCTCGCATGACTGCCCAGAGGCTTCTTTTTTGCTTAAGGGAAAGCTCAAGATTTTCCAGCACAGTCAAATTGGTAAAAACAGAAGGTGCCTGAAACTTACGGGTAATGCCAAGACGCACAATTTCATGCTCCTGCAGTTTGCGAATGTTTTCTGTTTCCCGATATACGACTTCACCGCCACTTGCTTTCGTTTTTCCGCAAATCACATCAAGCAGTGTGGTTTTTCCGGCGCCATTTGGCCCGATTAAAAAACGGACTTCCTGCGGATAAACGGTTAGATCAACTCCTCGAAGTGCCTGAAATCCGTTAAATGACACTTTCACATCACGACACGATAGAATCGGCTGCATCGGCAGTTCCTCCCTTTTGCTTGGATTTGACCCGCTTTTCATTCCACGAATTCACCGCGCCCACAATACCATTCGGTAAAAACATCACCACAATAATAAACAGAAGACCTAAAAAGATCGACCATATGTCTGGGTAAGACTCGCTAAAAAAGCTTTTGGCGCTGTTAACGATAATGGCACCTAAAATAGCGCCAATCAATGAATGGCGGCCGCCTACCGCCACCCACAGCACCATTTCAATCGATGGGATAATCCCCATCATAGCCGGGGAGATAAGGCCAACCTGCAGGACGAATAATGTGCCAGCAAGGCCTGCCAGTGCCGCAGATAAGCTGTAAACGAATACTTTATAAGATGTTGGGTTAAATCCTAAAAAGCGCACTCTGTTTTCGCCGTCCCGTACGGCCGACAACACCCGCCCTGCCCGGCTTTTTGTCAAGGCAGCAGCAAGAGCAAACGAGGCACCCAAAATCAAAACTGTCATCAAGTAAAGGACAATCTGCACAAGCGGGGACGCTAATGAAAAACCAAGAAATGTAGTAAAATTCGTTAATCCGTTTGTACCGCCGGTCCAGTCCTGCTTCGCCACAAAAAGCGTCACAAACACAACAACGACAGCCTGGCTGATTAGGGAAAAATACACTCCCTTAATTCGATTTTTAAACGTTAAAAAACCAAGCATTGCCGCGAGCAGCGCTGGAATCAGCAAAGATGCACTAAGAGCAAAAACGGGGTTTGAAAATGGCTGCCAAAATGCCGGAAGAGCTGTTACTCCGCTCCATTCCATAAAGTCTGGCAGTGTGCCGCCCGCCGCTTCAAGCTTTAAGTACATCGCCGTGCAATAAGCACCGAGGCCGAAATAAACACCATGCCCAAGGCTTAAAATGCCGGTGTATCCCCAGATGAGACAGATGCCAAGAGCGACAAGTGCAAAACACAAAAACTTTCCTAAAAGCGCCAGGCGAAATTCAGTTAAATAAAGAGGGCCTAAAAATAGTGCGATAAAAAAAAGCCAATAGCCCAGTTTTTTCTTATCCATTTTGTTCCCTCCTATTCTAATGACCGCGTGCGTGCTGACAGCAGCCCGGCCGGTTTAAATTGTAAAAAGGCGACAATAGCCGCAAATACGATGACCTTTGCCATGGAGGCACCCGTCCAGAACTCAGCCACTGTGCCAAGCATACCGATGCTAAGTGCACCAAAAACAGTGCCGGCCAAGCTTCCAATTCCGCCCAGAATAACAATCATAAAAGCATCTACTATATAATAGGTGCCAATTGTTGAGCCAATCGGACCCAGAACCGTTAAGGCACATCCTGCAATGCCGGCAAGTCCTGAACCGATTGCAAATGCCGCCGCATCCACTTTTTGAGTAGATACCCCCAGGCTTGACGCCATGCTGCGATTCATTGTAACCGCGCGCATTTTCCGGCCCGCCGCTGTTTTATCAAGGTATAAATAAAGGGCAACCATACAAATCACAGCAAGCGCAATGATAAATAAACGCTTATAGGGAAAAACAGCACCCGCGATTGTCAACCCGCCGTCAAGCCAGGCCGGTGCCGTAACTGCGACATTTGGTGCGCCGAAGATGGAACGTGCCATCTGCTGTAAAATTAAGCTGACCCCCCACGTGGCCAGCAGGCTGTCAAGCGGCCTGTGATATAAAAAACGGATAAGCGTTTTTTCAAGAACAAAGCCAAGCAGGGCACCAATTAAAAATGAGAGCGGAATTGCTGCGATATAGTAATAATTAAATAGCGCCGCTGGAACATAATGTGAAAATGCCTGCTGGACCACATAAGTTGTATATGCCCCGGCCATAATAAACTCTCCGTGCGCCATATTAATCACATTCATTAACCCAAATGTAATGGCCAGCCCAAGGGCAATTAAAAGCAAAATAGAGCCAAGACTAATCCCGTTAAACAGCTGTGCAGCCACGACTGCCATGTAGTTCACTCCTTTTTAAAAAACAAATAAGGGAGAAGTTTCCCTCCCTTATTTGTACCGATTAATTTAGTCCTTCTGCCCATGAATACGTTTCTAAATACGGATCCGGTTTAACAGGCTCGCCTGAGTTCCATACTTCTTTAAACTGGCCATCTGCTTGAATTTCACCAATGCGGGCAGTTTTGTACGTATGCTGGTTATCTCCGTCAATGGTGACTGTTCCGCCCGGCGCTTTAAATTCAATGCCGCCTGCCGCTTTTTTCACTGCATCAACATCAAAGGATCCGGCTTTTTCAACGGCAGCTGCCCATAAATAAACGGCATTATACGCTGCTTCAATTGGATCGCCGGTTACACGATCATCCCCATATGCTTTCTTGTAAGCCGCAACGAACTTTTTATTTTCCGGCGTATCCGTTGTTTGGAAATAATTCCACGCTGCATAATGGCCTGTTAAAATATCCGTCCCAATGCCGCGAATTTCCTCCTCCGCAATACTGACAGACAGAACTGTAATATCATCCTCTGTAATTCCCGCATCCTTCAGCTGTTTAAAAAAGGCAACGTTGCTGTCCCCATTCAGCGTGTTATAGATGACTTCTGGTTTTTTCTCTTTGATTTTACTGATCAGTGTGCTGTAATCGGTATGGCCAAGTGGTGTATATTCTTCACCGGCTAGAGTGCCGCCTTCTGCTTTAAGCTGTGCTTTGATTTCTTTGTTTGCTGTGCGCGGAAATACGTAATCAGAACCGATTAAGAAAAAGGATTTTCCTTTATTTTCAAGAAGCCATGTCACAGACGGAACAATTTGCTGATTCGTTGTGGCTCCTGTATAGAAAATATTCGGTGAAGACTCCATTCCCTCATACTGTACCGGATACCAGAGCAGGCCGTTATTTTGCTCGAATACAGGCAGCATCGCTTTTCGGCTTGCAGATGTCCAGCCGCCGAAAACGGTTGCGACTTCATCTTTCTGCAAAAGCTTTTTTGCTTTTTCAGCGAATGTCGGCCAGTCTGAGGCCCCATCTTCAACGACTGGCTCAATCTGCTTGCCAAGAACACCGCCGTTTGCGTTAATTTCCTCAATAGCCATTAATTCCGCATCCCGAAGTGACACTTCACTGATTGCCATTGTTCCGCTTAACGAATGAAGCACACCTACTTTTACTGTATCCCCTTCTGTATTAGCAGCAGGCTTTTCTTTTTCTTCATTTAAAGCACTTGAAGCTGCACAGCCACTTAATGCAAGTGCAGCTGCCGAAACGGCTGCGATAACAGTTTGTTTGCCCCAGAATCTTTTCATCCCTTTCATATAACCACCCCTTAACAATGATATACACAGCTTTTTATCCAAGAAGGACAGCGGATAAATCTGTTATGTATGGATTTAAAATCAACTTCTTTTATCTCCTCCCCCAAAATTGGTTTCCATCAATGTTTCAAATAGGAATAAAAAACATATAATTCCATGAAAAGTCTAACTATATATTCGTACTTTTCAGACTATTTGTCTGAACTTTTGTTAGATTATGTACCAAAAAAGATCTTTCAAAAGAAAGACTCCAAATAGCAGACAAATAAAACCGGCTGCCCGCATATCCTTTTATTTCTTTCGCACGCAAGGAGCAGGAACTTTTTGGATGTGAGCCAAGAAAGCCCTCGTACTGCTCTAAGGTGTGAAATCTGGCCGACTTTCCCTGGCGGGTTCTTTCAAACAAGCGGTACTCCCTGATAAGCCCTCTTTCCGTTTTTAGCAGTGGAAGTCTTTACAAAAAAAAGACTGCCGGCTTTGTCGACAGTCTTAAAAGTTTCTCAGAGAAAGATCTTGCTATGCCCGCTCTAATTTTAAATTGTAACGGTAGGTTTCTTCAGCTGATGTCAGCTTGTAACCCATCGCCGGGTTAAAATCGAGTGCAATATGGTCGTGGAGATTTTCCTGGCTTTCTTTTGAAACAAGAAACGGAATGCCTGAGACGGTAAACAAATCATCGCCTTCTTTTTTACGATCGATTCGCAAATGGTATTCGGATACAATCGAACAGCTGCCGATAAAAATCGATTCGATCCGGACTCCTTCGCTTTCTCCAAACTCATACTTTTTCAGTTCTGCCACAGCGGCCGGCTTTACATTAATATTCATACCCATCACCTCTCTTTTCTTTTCCCCAAAACAAAAAGAAAAAATCATAGATGGCGGGGCAAGAACTGCTTACTGGTCCCAGTGAATGATAAAGCGCCCGCCCGGCCCGATAAACGAAAGAAGCGGCAAGTCTTCCGCACTGATTCTGCCAATCACGTTTACTCTTTCATCGGCTGGCAGGTCATTCAGCGTAATTTGCATTTCCCCGGCATAGCGTAAATACCGTTTGTTGTCGACGGTAATCGTTCCTCTCGGCCTCTCAACCGTCTGAAAAGGCTCTACTGTTTTGTCACCGACTTGGGCAAACCCTCTTGATTCAACGGAACGAATACAATCTCTTGCCGGGTCCGGCCGGTTCGTTTGAACGTCCGCATAAAGAGTGACATCCGTAAATGATTTTGCCCGCAGCGGAATACATGCGTCCTCCTCGAAACACTTAAACTGCCGGAAGGCTTCATCCGACAAGTCCGGATCACCAATCAATACTTTTTGCGTATGCAGCTGACGGATCAGCTCAAGCGCCGTCCCAAAAGGCGCCCGGTTCCGGTGCTTCTCTAATGTGGGCAGTCCCTGAAACAGCGGGCCGCGCTTATGGCGGTCCCCCGGAACAAACGCCATGGTGCTCAAACCGAGTGAAAGGAGCCATTTATTTTTTTCTTCCATGTAGGCTTCTCCAAGTCCTGTTTCCGGACGCGGATAAAAATTATGCCACGCTTCAATGCGGCTGATATCTGCTCCAGCCGAAAGAATGTCTTCGTATTCACGCTCGGTCAGCGTACTGGCATTGAGTGCTATGTTCATCCTTTTAGAAAGATCCGCAATCGTTTTTCCGGCAATACCGTAATCTACGCGCAGCCCGGCAACGCCCCATTCAAGCAGCTCTTTGGCCCGGTCCATAGACAAGCCGATTTTCTCAAGTGATGCGGGAGAAACATCCGCAAAAAGCGCCATCCCTGTTTCCCGGGCGAGCCTGGCAAGCTGGCGAAACCGGCTGCTAAGCTTCGAGGCATCATCTTCGGGAATATGCAGCGATGTAAATACCCACTTAAAGCCATGCTGCTTTGCTTTCTTTACATATTGCTCTTGCTTTTCTCCGATGTCTTCATTTAAATAAACCGAAATTCCAAACATGCGCATCCTCCTTATGTAAAAAGCGCAGAAAAGAGTCTCTGCGCTTTGCTTTCTTCATTCATCAAACTCTGTGGCCATTTCATCTTTAAAGCCGAACAAATACGTAAATGCAAAACCAGCCGCATACGCGATAACAAGTCCGGCTAAATACAATAGAATTTGATGCGGAAGAACAATAAACGAAAGCGGCAGGCCGGAAACCCCGATCGCACTTGTGGCAACATTGAAGTATGCTTGAAACGCGCCGCCAACACCTGCACCGAGACAGGCGGTCAAAAATGGCCTTCCGAGCGGCAGCGTCACGCCGAAAATAAGCGGCTCACCGATGCCGAGCATGCCGGAAGGAAGAGATCCCCCTATCGCCCGCTTTAATCGTCTTTTCTTTGTTTTCATATAAATCGCAAAGGCAGCGCCCACCTGACCGGCTCCACCCATGGCCAAAATAGGAAGAAGCGGATCATCTCCGATGGAATTGAGCAGTTCCAGATGAATCGGTGTCAGCCCTTGATGAAGGCCCGTTACCACGAGCGGCAGAAACGTTGCGCCAAGTACAAAGCCAGCGACGATTCCGCCTATATCTAAAACAGCCAGCAGACCGTTTGTAATCACTTCAGAAATAAAGCCGCCGATTGGCATAAAAATCACATACGTGACAATACCGGTAATCAGCAGCGCAATCGTCGGCGTCACGATAATATCGAGCGACTGCGGCACCCCTTTACGAATCCAGCGCTCTACGTAAGCGATGAAAGTAGCCGCAAACAAAATTCCAATCAAGCCGCCGCGGCCCGGCACCAATGCTTCCCCAAACAATGTAACGCCTTCAATCGCCGGATTGATGACCAAAATGCCGGCCAGTGCACCCAAAGCAGGTGATCCCCCAAACTCTTTTGCCGCATTTAAGCCGACTAAAATGCCAAGGTAAGCAAACAAGCCGCTGCCAATCGCTGTTAAAAGAAGAGCCGTTTGTGAATCAGCCGCCAGCCAGCCTGCTTGAATAATCGCTTTCGATATACCTGTAATCAGTCCGGATGCAACGAGTGCCGGAATAAGCGGAATAAAGATGCTCGATATTTTACGCAAAAACAGCTTAAACGGCGTGGCATTTTTTTCTTTTAATTCTGCTTTTACGGCAGCTGCACGGTCTCTCAGTACCTTTCCATCTGACGCATCCATGATTTTGCTAAACTCTTCTGCGACTTTATTGACTTTCCCCGGCCCTAGAATCACTTGAATCGTTTCTTCTTCGACCACTCCGAAAACTCCATCAATTTTTTTAATCGCCTCTGTATTTACGCGCGCGTAATCTACTGGTGTTACTCTCAGCCGCGTCATGCAGTGGGTAAAAGATTCGACATTATCCGGCCCGCCTAAACAGTCGGAAATTTGCTGTGCGATCATTTTATTTTCGTTTGTCATCCCCGCTCACCCTTTCCCCGTATTTCAACCCTTTGTTTCCCCTTTTTTATTTTGATTCTTTTAAAAAGCCGATCGCTTCCCTTGAACGATCAATATACTGTACCGTTTGATCAAATTCTTTTGTTGCCACACCCATAAATAACACATCAATCACAAACAATTGAGCAAAGCGTGAAGCGGTAGCAGCGCTTCTAAGCGGTGCTTCGCTTGATGCAGATGTAAATAAGTTGATATCTGCCAGAGACGCAGCGGTAGATGATCCATACTTGGTTAAGCTGATCGTTTTGACTCCCCGCTTTTGGGCGAGAGACAGGAGACGTGCGACTTCCTGCGTTTCTCCTGAAAACGAAATGCCCAAAAGCACATCATCCGCTTCCGCGTTGGCAATCAGGGATGCCACTAAATGTGTATCGGTAAAAGCCGTTGCGTTTTTGTGAATGCGCAGCAGTTTTTGCTGGGCATCCATCGCAATTAAGCTCGAAGCGCCGATGCCAAAACAGTGAACCGTTTTCGCACCCGCCAGCGCCTCGACTGCCGCCTCCATTTGCCCGTAATCCATCAATTCGGCTGTATCCGTTAAGCTTTGAATCCCATTGCTCAATGTTTTCTGTGTAATGCCATCAAGCGTTTCGCCGCTTTCAATGTCCCGGTATCCTGCTTCCGGTACTTTCACTAAATCACCGGCGACCCGGACTTTTAACTCCTGAAACCCTTTAACCCCCATTGATTTGCATAAGCGAATCACTGCCGCGCTGCTTGAGCCAGCCATTTGGCTGATTTCGCTTGCTGTAGCATGGAGTAGTTTTTCTGGCTGCTCCAAAATAAACTGGGCGACTTTTTTTTCCGAAGGAGGCAGCTGGGGCAAAATGCTCCGCAGCCTATTTAATCCCCCGGTGGTCATCGGCTGCTTCCTCCGCGTGCGCCCCCCATTTTAACAGCTCGGCGCACATATCCTTCCGCTTTTGTTAACAGCTCTTTAGCTTCTTCGAATGGCACGCCGCATTCGAGCATCACAATCGCTGTTTTCACTTCGTTTCCGGCTGCATCGAGTGTTTCTTCTGCCCGCTTTTTGGAGACGCCTGTTACCCGGACAATTGTGTGAACCGCTCTTTGTCTCAGCTTTACATTGCTCACGCGCACATCGATCATTAAATTTTCAAATGCTTTGCCCATTTGCAGCATGGAGGCGGTCGAAATCATATTTAAAATCATTTTTTGTGCTGTGGCTGCTTTTAAGCGTGTAGATCCCGTTAACACTTCCGGTCCGACCACGACTTCAATTGGCTGATCAGCATACGTGCTGATTTGAGCATTTTTATTGCAGGAAATAGCAGCCGTTTTGGCACCAATTTCCCGGGCGTACGCGAGCCCGCCCTTTACGTAAGGCGTCCTGCCGCTTGCCGCTAATCCAACGACTGTATCTCTTTCTGTTAATCCGCGGCTTTGGAGGTCCTGCCGGCCGGCGGCTTCATCATCTTCTGCCCCTTCAACCGCTTTTACAAAGGCGTGTTCACCTCCCGCGATCAGGCCCTGCACCATTTCAGGCGGTGTGCTGAACGTTGGCGGGCACTCAACCGCATCGAGCACACCTAGACGGCCGCTCGTTCCAGCGCCTATATAAAAAAGACGGCCTCCTTTTTGAAACGAGTGAAGCACAAAGCCAACGACCTGTTCGATGTCAGGAAGCACTTCCTTGACAGCTTCTGCCACGCCATGGTCTTCCTCGTTCATCATCGTCAAGATTGTTTTTGTATCTGCTGTGTCTATCTGCATGGTACGGCTGTTTCTTGACTCGGTCGTCAGCTGCATCAGCTTTTTTTCCAACCAAATTCCCCCCTCTTGAATAATGCCATCATTGTAACTGCCTTGATTTTATATTTCAACATTTTTTAATAATTATGAAATAATATTTTAAAAAAGACATAAAACCTTTGAGAATATCCACAAAGGTTTTATGTCTTTTTGATGAAAGCTTTCGCTGATGAAGATAGGCAGATGGATTCAGCGCCTGTCCTATAGAAAAGTCCGCCGGCTCATCGGCTCTCCAGCTTGAACCTTTACTGCATTAAAAAATCGATCGCTTCTCCAATTCCATTTTCATCATTTGAAGCGGTTACGTGCTGTGCTGCGGCCCTAACGGCTGCCGGCGCATTCCCCATGGCAATACCGATGCCCGCACATTGAAACATCGAAATGTCATTGAAGTTATCACCGATGGCGGCTGTTTGGGAAAGCGGCACGCCAAGCCGCAGGGCAAGCTCCTTTAAAGCACTGCCTTTCGTTGCACCACGAGGCGAAATTTCTAAATTCACATAATTGGAGCTGCTGGCTGCTTCCACATCCGGCAGGCTTGTTTTGATTTTTTGTTCAATCTCCCGAAAATCGCCCGTTTCACTGAAAATGGCCATTTTTGAAACATCCGGATGGTTTTCGAGCCACTGACTGATGTTCGGTGTCACCCGCACCCGGCATTCCTCTAAATATGCGTTTCGCCGTTCCGGCAAGCCGCCTGCTTGAACGAGCGGAAGAATATTTTGATCTACCCATTTCTCATTCCAGCGGTTCTTCTCTGGTACAATCAAGTCGTTTCCTTCATATAAGTGAACGCATATGTTTTCCTCCTCGCAAAATGAAACAAATTGCTTTAAACCTGCATAAGAAAAGGTTTTTTGATTGAGCAATTCGCTCTTTTCATCATGAAGAACTGCACCATTCAATGAAATAATAGGTGTTTTCAGACCGAGTGTCTCACCAATCCAGCGTGTGGCCAGCGGCGTCCGTCCGCTGCAAATGACGACCTGGCCTCCCTGCTCTTCAAAGGAACGGATCGCCCGGATTGATCGCTGATCAATTTCTTTTTCTTCATTTAAAAGTGTCCCATCCAAATCAATCGCGATCAGTGAATAAGCCATTTCATTCCCTCCACATTTCGATTTTTATGTATGAAAAAACGGAAAGAAGGGACTCTTCTTTCCGTTTTAAGAGAAGACTTGGGCAAAAATTATTCGCCAAGACCTTGAGTTTTAATTGTTTCGCCTACAGCTTCGATTGCTTGATCTTCATCAGAACCAGCAGCTGTTACTGTGATAGACGCGCCTTTTGGAATACCAAGAGACATAACGCCCATGATTGATTTTAGGTTTACTGTTTTGCCGTTGTACTCAAGGTTTACATCTGAGCTGAATTTTGAAGCTGTTTGAACAAGTACTGTTGCCGGACGAGCGTGGATACCTGTTTCATCTGTAATTGTAAATGTTTTTTGTGCCATGTTAAGAAAACTCCTTTGTCGTTAAAATTGTACGCTGTTCCTATTATAAAATAAACTACACACAAATACCACTAAAGTGCTGTCGCATTTTAGCGTAAAACAAAAATACCTGCTTTTTCTTGTCTCATTGAAAAAACAGAGAATTAAAAGGAAATTTCTTTTAACTCGTATTGGAGAATATAAGTTGACGCTGCCTGCGACACAAGACGGATAAACAGGTTTTGCAGCCATGCCCGCTGGAAGGCGGTTGAATGTTGATCCAAATCCAGCTTTATATTGATATTGGCCGGCATTTTCTCCTCTGGTTCTTGGCCAAGCAGAATACTTGCTGTCATCGCACCGCTTTTCCGTGCGTATCTTAAGCTGCTCTCCGTATAAGATGGTGCCTCTGCCGCAAAGCAAATGACCATATCACGAGGCCCAGCCTGAAGCTCGTTTAAGTCCATTCGTGCTAAAAGCTCATTTTTGCCCGATTTTGGGCAGTATTTTTTTCCAATACTATAATTTTGCAGTCTCACTGGTCCGTTTAAATCGGTTATATGAATACGCTCACTTGCCCGAGGAGTCAGATAAATTAATCGTCCGTTTTTTTGAATCGTTTGAATGGCCGCGATCACCAATTTGTGAATCGAACCCATTTCTTCTTTTATGCTTTTGAACATGATGGAACCGTTTATTTGACCTGAGTGTAACAGTTCGTTGATGTGACGGAAACAGTCAAATGTGTCTTCATCTGCCACTTGCTTAACATCTTGTACGGTTTGCATTCTATCACTCATTTCTCTTGAAGCGTCCCAACTTCTATTATACGCCCGAGAAATAAAAAGACAATTTTTTCAGCGTATTTTGTGAAATTTTATTTTTTATTATTTTTTAATTTTGAAACAGCCTCAGATGCTTTTGCATATGGCTCCTCTACATAAGAACCAATTTGATGAAAAACCGCTACGTAAAGAGCATCAATCATATTCATCTGAACGGTTCTAGAAGCAATGCTCCCAATCCGCTTTTCATGCTCCACCATTGGCGTTCCAAGGACAATATCCGCTTCTTTGTACAGAACCGATTTGCCAACAGTCGTAATAGCGATGACGGTGGCGCCTCTTGATTGGGCAAAACGAGCGAGCTCAGTAACGTCTTTTGTTTTGCCTGATGTACTGATTGCGATAAACACATCTCCCTCCTGCATATGGGCAGCCATCGAAAGTGAAAAATGAAAATCCGGCGTCATGACCGCATGGAAGCCAAGCTTCGCAAATTTATAGTGTCCGTCAACGGCCGCAGCAGCAGAACCGCCTACTCCATAAAATAGGATCATTTTCGATTGAAGCAGTGCCTGGACAGCTTTAGACAGCTCCCGCTTATCCAATGCTGAAAGGGCGGCGTCAAGCGCACCCCGGTTCACGTGGGTGACTTTGTTAAACAGCTCATAGGGCGAATCTTTAGACTGCAGCAATGAAAAGTCATTGACACTCATGGATGTATTCGACAATTCTTTGACAAGTGTTAATTTAAACGTTTTGTAGCTTCCAACCCCAATCGTTTTGCAAAACCGGATGACCGTTGCTTCACTGACTTCTGCCCTTTTCGATAACTCCCCTGTCGTCATGTTCGGTACAAGGTGGGCATTGCTTAAAATAAAGGACGCTACTTTTTGTTCGGCTGTGCTCATTTCACTGCTTTGAAGTTTTATTTTTTCCAGCATCGATGTTCCGCTCATTCGGCCCCTCCTGAATGTGTTGTCCTTATCTTATCGGACAGGCTTAAAAAGCGTCAATTGATGCTGGCACAATTGGTTCTATTTTCAGAAAAAAAGCAGGACTGTCTGGATAACAGTCCTGCTTTTTCACTATGCATTTATATGGCTCATATGAAGGGGCGGCACGACAAGCCAGCCTTTTTCTTTTAAAAGCCGTAAGTTGGTCTGGCCAAGTTTCGCTTTGGCTGTGTGAAACTCTCCGAACATCATCGCAATGTCCTCACGAATACACTGCGCCATTGCCTGGCTGTGCGATGTTAAGCCCATGCCGATATCCTTTCCGATCATCGACGCAATTTCCGGATCTTGAATACGCGCCCCCGGCGGAATGCTTTCAAGATCCGCATGCGGACGTTCAGGAGGCTCCGGCGGGATCGCTACGCCATTTTCTCTTAAGATTTCATCCAGGCCGGCCATTTCCGCGCGTGCCAATGTTAAGCCTTCCTCGATCACTCTCTTTAAATCGCCATCACCGGCATGGTTTAACATTGTGCTGTAAAAAGCGGCTGCGCTTTTAGCGGCCAGGGAGCCTGCCCAGACAGCAGCTACTTCACCGTAATGCAGCGGCTCGTCTTTTGGATTTCCACTTAAAATACCCATCGTATCCCTCCATCAAAGTAGATAGTGTGTGCTTGTCTGCACACGATTAGTATTTTGAAGTGGAAGCCATCCTATTCAGAAAGTTCGGGACTGTCCCTTACAGCGTTACGCCTGTTTTAAAAATAGCGAGCTCGCGGAAATTATTTCTTTCATTATTCACCCATTCACCGCTTGCTACCCGGATAATATATTGAATAAAATCTTCAAGGGCCAGGTCTGCTGATACGTCTTCAATCAGCGCTCCGGCATTGTAGTCAATCCAATGACGCTTTTTCTTGTAAAGCGGCGTGTTTGTAGCGATTTTTACCGTCGGCACAAATGAGCCAAATGGGGTGCCGCGCCCTGTTGTAAAAAGAACCATCTGGCAGCCGGATGCCGCTAAAGCGGAAGACGCCACCAAGTCATTTCCAGGAGCGCTTAATAAATTCAGCCCCTGCTTTTTCAAGCGGCCTCCATACGGGAGCACATCCACGATTGTTGATGTACCGGCTTTTTGCGTGCAGCCGAGTGACTTATCTTCAAGTGTTGTGATGCCGCCTGCTTTATTGCCCGGCGATGGGTTTTCATATACCGGCTGGTTGTGATCAATAAAATACTGCTTAAAATCGTTGATCAGCCCGACAATCTTCTTGAACACTTCCTCATTTTCGGCACGCTCCATCAGAATTGTTTCAGCTCCAAACATTTCTGGCACTTCTGTTAGCACGGTCGTGCCGCCCTGGGCAGTGAGAAAGTCAGAAAACCGGCCCAGGAGCGGATTGGCGGTAATACCGGAAAACCCGTCTGATCCTCCGCACTTCAAGCCAATTTTAAGCTCAGAAAGCGGTACTTCCTCCCGGTGATCATGCTTTGCGGCTTCCCAGATAGCGTGCAGGCATTTCACTCCTGCCTCCACTTCATTTTCTACGTCCTGTGAAAGCAGAAATTGAACACGGCTTCCATCATATTCACCGAGTGAATCACGCAGCTCATTAATATTGTTGTTTTCGCAGCCAAGCCCAAGCACCAGCACTCCGCCTGCATTTGGATGGACAATGGCGTCTGCTAATATTTGTTTTGTCTGGGCATGGTCATCCCCAAGCTGAGAGCACCCGTAATTGTGTTTTAAAACGAGCACATTTTCAAAAGGTGTAATATCTCCGCCACGTTCCTGCTTAAACTGCTCAATGATCAGGTCGGCAATACCGTTTACACAGCCGACCGTTGGGACAATCCAGAGCTCGTTACGAATACCGACACTTCCATTGGCACGCTTGTAGCCTTTAAAAACCGCTGTTGATCGTTTAAATGGATTATCGTTTAATTTTTGTGTAAAGGTATAGGTCTGAATATCGTTTAAATTGGTTTTCACATTATGCGTATGAACAATGCTTCCCCTTTTAATAGGCTTTGTTGCATGACCAATCGGAAAACCGTATTTAACAACGTTGTTATTTTCTTCGATATCCTGCAGCGCAATTTTATGTCCTCGGGCTGCGTCCTCTGAGAGTTCTACACCCGATTCGATGCGTGTTCCTTTTGGCAAATCCCGAAGCGCTACAGCGACATTATCACGACCGTTGATGGTCAGCGTATCTTTCACCATGTGCACCTGCTTTCTTTAACGTATCGATGACGCCGTTGCGTTCAATATCGAGCGCAAAACGGGCTGTTTGGTCTGCCAGACCGGAGATACGGTTTAAATCCTGGCCCCACAGCGCTTCATATCCGAGCACATTTCTCACAAGCTCTGCAATGGCTTCATCTGTACCATTACATGCACGCCATTGATCGCGGAAAAAGTCAATGATATACGCTTCATCCGTTTCGCTTTTTTTGTATACATGAATCCAGGCAGCAAGGGCAAGCGCTATCCGCTGAGGCACTTCACCAAATGTTTCCGTATACTTGATCAGTACCGGCACATTTCTCGTTTTAAATTTTGGTATTGCATTCAAGGCAATGCTTTTCACATAATGCTGAACAAACGGATTGGCAAACCGGCTTAATACTTCATGTGCAAAAGCGGTCGTTTCTTTCTCCGGCAGCCCAATCGCCGGGATAATTTCCTTGAAAACAAGCTCTTCAACAAAAGCGTTTGTATCGCTGTTCGTCACGGTTTCTTTTACCGTTTCGATTCCTGAAAGCAGTGCAATCGGCGTTAAAGCAGTGTGTGCCCCGTTCAAGATAAACACTTTGCTTAACCGGTACGGAGCCAGGTCCTCTACCACTTTTACATTCAATCCGGCCGCATGAGCTGGAAACTCTTCTTCCAGCCAGCCAGGTCCTTCGATCGCCCATAAGTGATAATGCTCACCAACAGTCATTAACTGGTCTTCAAAGCCAAGCTCCCTTTCCAGCTCTTCTCCATCCTCTTTGGGATAGCCCGGCACAATCCGGTCGACCAAGCTGTTGCAAAATGTATTCGCTGTCTCCACCCATTCCGCGAAGATTTCGCCGAGCTGCCATGCTTTTGCATAGCGCAGCACCATTTCTTTTAACACTGCACCATTTCGGTCAATCAGTTCACATGGAATGATAACGAGCCCTTTGCCGGAATCTCCATTAAAATGGGTAAACCGTTTCCATAACAACGCTGTTAATTTACCCGGAAAACTGTTTTGCGGGCGGCTCTCCAGCTCGTCTTCCTCGTCAAACGCGATGCCGGCTTCGGTTGTGTTAGAGACGATAAACCGGAGATCCGGGCTCGCTGCCAGCGCCATATACTCGTCGTATTGGTCGTGTACATTCAGCGCCCGGCTGATCGATTCGATTACTTCATGCCGGCGCACAGCTTTGCCGTCCAGCATCCCCTGAAGAAAAAGGCTGTACAGCCCGTCCTGCTCATTGATCACATCAGCGGCACCGCGTTTAGTGGATTGGACAACTACCACACTGCCGTTAAAACCTGTTTCTTTATTCATACGGTGAACCATCCAGTCGGTAAATGCTCTTAAAAAATTGCCTGTGCCAAATTGAAGCACCCGTTCTGGGTATTCTGTTTTACCGTGCGCTGTTTTGGTTAGACGCTGCAAGAAGTCCGCCCCCTTTTTCATCTAAGCCGAAGTCAAAATAAGCGGCCGCGTTTTCAAAGCAAATCCCTTTGACAATCCCGCCAAGAAGGTCCATATCATTCGGGACTTCTCCCTGCTCGACCCACGTGCCGATTAAATCGCAGACAAGACGGCGGAAGTATTCGTGGCGCGTGTAGGACAAAAAGCTGCGTGAATCTGTCAGCATGCCGATAAACTGGCTGAACAAGCCAAGATTGGCCAGCGCTTTCATTTGATCAAGCATTCCGTCCTTCTGGTCATTAAACCACCAGGCCGTCCCAAACTGAATTTTGCCCGGTACGCCGCCTCCCTGGAAGCTGCCTGTTACACTGGCAATCGTGTAGTTGTCTTTCGGATTTAAAGAATACAGCACCGTTTTCGGCAGGCTGCCCTTCCTCTCAAGAACGTCCAGCAGCCCGACGAGCGGCTTTGCGAGCGGCTCATCATTCATGCTGTCATAGCCCGTATCAGGACCGAGGCGTGTGAACATGCGCTCATTGTTATTGCGGTGGGCATGCATATGATACTGCATCACCCAGCCTCGTTTGGCGTACTGCTCACCGAGGAATGTCAGCGTATATGTTTTGTACTTTGCTTCTTCTTCAACGGATACCTTTTCGCCATTTAACGCTTTTTTGAAAATGGCACCGGCTTCTTCCTGCGTAGTCTCCGCGAACATCACCTGATCGAGTGCGTGGTCAGATACTCGTCCGCCCGTTTGGTGGAAAAAATCAATTCTAGCTTCGAGCGCTTTTAAAAATGCGTCGTAGCTGTCGATGTGTATACCTGCTGATTCTGAAAGTGCCGCCGTCCAACTCTTAAAGCTGTCACGGTTAAGTTCAAGGCCTTTATCCGGGCGGAACCCCGGCACAACCTTTACATCAAAGTCACCTTCTTCTAACAGCTTTTGATGGTACTCGAGTGAATCAGCTGGATCATCTGTTGTACAAACGACTTTTACGTTGGAGTTCCGGATCAAGTCACGCGCGCCCATGCGCCCGCTTGCCAGCTGCCCGTTTACCTTTTCCCAAATGGCCGGTGCGCTTTTTTCATTTAATAGCTCATAAATGCCAAAGAACCGCTGCAGCTCAAGGTGTGTCCAGTTGTATAGCGGGTTGCCGATTGTCATAGGAACCGCCTTTGCCCAGGCAAGAAACTTATCGTAGTCATCAGCGTCTCCCGTAATATGTGACTCCTCTACCCCATTTGCCCGCATAAGCCGCCATTTGTAATGGTCCCCATACAGCCATGCTTCTGTTATATTAGCAAACTGCTTATTTTCATAAATTTCTTTTGGGCTTAAATGGCAGTGATAATCGATAATCGGCATTCCTTTAGCGTAATCCTCATACAATGTAACCGCTGTCTTATTGGTCAACAAAAATTGATCATCCATAAATGCTTTCACGTTTCCCATCTCCCCTTTCCTAATAACAACGTTGTTATTATCATACTTTATTGTTTTGTTTCTTGCAATCCTTTATTGATAACAACGTTTTTTTAGAGTAACATGAAGAAAAACAACTCAGGTGATCGATATGGCCATTACGATAAAAGATATTGCAAAAGCGGCTGGTGTCAGCTATTCAACGGTCTCAAAAGCATTGAATGACAGCCCGCTCGTTCAGCCGAAAACAAAAGAAAAGATTCATCAGGTGGCACGCAAAATGGGGTATGAGCCTAATTTTGCGGCAAAGCAGCTGGTCACAAAGCAATCGAAGACCATTGGCTTGATTTGGCCGACGCTTGATCGCGCCGCTCATTCCACTCTTGTGACCGAGCTGAACAACGAAATTCAAAGAAGGGGGTTTTCGATGATTTTATCCGTTAATCCTGTCCAGGCTTCTCTTGATTTGTTCAAACGGTTTCATGTAGATGGGGTGCTGATTTTTGATGAAGAAAACAATCTTTCTTCTGATGTTAACGCTCCGTTTCCCGTTGTTTCGTACGGAGCCGGGCCGCAAAATTCTTTTTCCTTTGTGGACCTTCATTATCAAGAAGCGATGTTTCAGGCAGTCGAATATTTAAAAGAGCTCGGCCACCGGGATATTTCTTTTATCGGCGATTTTTCTCCCCTTAATTTGCGTCAGCAGAAAAAGTACCGCGGCTTTGAACGGGCGATGCATCATTTTAACCTGCCGGTTCATAAACAGTCGTTTATTAATTCAGCCGGCCTTGAATGGTATGACGGCTATCAGGCAACCAAAAGAATGCTGCGATCTTCTTTTCTTCCTTCTGCTGTGATTGGTGCGAGCTATGATATTAGCGCGGGCATTGTGCGGGCCATCCGCGAAACGAGTCTGGTGATTCCAAAAGATATGTCGATTATCGGTTATGACAACATTCCGCAGATGGCTACGCTTGAAGTGCCGCTGACCAGTATCGGTGTTCCTGTTCAAGCTGTTGCCGAGCAAATGACGTCGCTTCTTTTTGAACAGCTGGAAACCGGGTCAACGGAGCAGCTCACCCGCACGATGAACTCCGTTTTAATCGAGCGGCATTCCTGCGCCCGTGTAAACGGACGGTAACCTTCTTCTTTGGGCCGGAAAAAGAAAAATAGAGCCGGTTTTTCCCGCTTCCGGGCCGGAATGGAAGAAAATCCGGCCGAACAGCTTTAGAATCCGGCCCGAATTTAACAATTCCGGCCCAGCCAATAAAAAAGAGGTGCGTAAAGCACCTCTTTTACAATTTTACATATAAATATTCAACTAAGCATAAGATCGCCATCGATTGGCCATACGGCATGGCTGTGACGGGAATCTGCTTGTAAAAATCAAGTGTTTCTCCCATGGCCGTCCCGGCGGATACATGTTTTAGTTCGCCTGTTTCATCAATATTTTCGATTACTGCTTCTACTGCTTTCAAGCCCATTTCTTTGTACTTTTTTCCAACGTAGCGCTTGCGCACAGCTTTTAATGTACCAAAGCTAAAGCCTGCCGTACAGGAGGCTTCCACGTAAGAAGACGGGTCTAAAAGCAGCGTATGCCAAAGCCCATTTTCATTCTGGCACGCCTGCAGCGCTTCAAGCTGGCGGTCTAACGTGTCGATCAGCACCTGGCGGACCGGGTCGCCTGCCGGCAGTTCCACCAGGTCCAGAAATTCCGGAATCGCAATCGTAATCCAGGAGTTGCCGCGCCCCCACAATGCTTCCGCAAAGTTATGATTGCCCTCAAACGTCCAGCCGTGGAACCAAAGGCCGGTTTTTTTATCAAATAAATACTTAATGTGTACAAGGAATTGTTTTTTGGCTTCTTCTACATATTCCGGCTTGCCTAAAAGCAGCCCGATTTTCGCCAGCGGCAGCACGCTCATCATCAGCGTGTCATCCCAAAGCTGCTGATGGTTCTCTGAGCCGAACACAACATGCTGGATGCCGCCGTCTTTCGTACGCGGCATGTCGTGATACAGCCAATCTCCCCATGACTCCAGGTATGGCAAATACGTTGGGTTGCCTGTTTCTTCGTACAAATAAGCCATCGTTAACATTTGTACCATCGTATTAACGTTTTTCTCAACAGGCTGCTCTTTAAACTGGTCTTCAAACCATTTCACAATAATATCGAGAACGGCCTGCTTTTTCGTCAGCTTGTAATATTTCATCATGCCGTACAAGCCAACGCCTGCTGTCCATTCCCAATAATTAAAGCTTTTATTGTCAATCTTCCGTCCGTCTGCAAGCGGAATTGCATACGTTCCGTCCGGGTCGCTTAAGTTCACAAGATTATCAATTAATAAATCAATGGTTTGTTCAATATCATGACGATGCATACGCGTTGCGATCACGAACAAAACCTCCTCCAACATATGATTTTGTGTTTTGAATCATTTCATCAAATAGTGCTTCCGCCTGCTTAAAACCGAGCGGCGCTACAAGCGGGTCGTTGATAAACGCGTTAAGCGCAAGCTCTCTGTTTTCAGTTAACGCTGCCTGCAATACCGCTTCTTGATTAGCGGCATGCCGTCCAATAATGCCAAGCAAATCAGCCGGCAGGTTTCCAGCTAAAACCGGCTGCACGCTGTCACGGCGTAAAACGGCGTTTGTTTCTACAACAGCTCCTTGCGGCAGGTTGGCAATCTGGCCCCGGTTCGGCATATTGACGTTTGTCACAAGCTCCTCGAGTCCAAGAAGGGCAGCAATGATGGCTACTCCTTCTTCTCCAGACGGTGCGAGTTCAAAATCTGCTTCGCCGGCGGCCACTTTTTGATTTTGCTCTATTTTGCTTTTGTGGTCTTTTTTCCGGAAATCAACCGGTGTTAAATGAAACTTCCATTCCGCTACCGTTTCCGGGCTCTCCAGATAAACCGGCGGCATAAATTCTGCTAAATGGCGGTCGCCTGCTGCGGCGATGAGGCCGTACCGGCGAAATAGGTCAAACTTCACCCGGTTCGCGGAGGAAAAAACACTTTTCTCCCAGTCTCCCGGATTTTTCTCGTAGCCTGATTCGGCATGCTTCTCGACAAACTCCTTGTACATCGGCAGCAGGTCCATCTGTTGATAGCTTGCCCGGTCAATCCACGTAAAATGGTTAATGCCGATTACATTGACCTGTATATCCTGGCGCTGTTCCACTGCTGTGCCGGTCATTTCTTCCACCATATCGGCCAGGAGGTGCTGCACTTCAAACACTTCATGGCAGCAGCCGAACGCTTTTACTTCTGGAAATACTTCATACAGCGTGCGCGTGCAAAGAGTCATCGGGTTTGTATAGTTAATGACCCACGCATCCGGTGCGTACGCTTTAATATTCTCCGCAATTTCTTTGTAAATCGGAATGGTCCGCAGGCTGCGAATGATGCCGCCCGGCCCGACTGTATCGCCGACAGATTGGTAAATCCCGTATTTCTCCGGCGTATGGACGTCAGACGCCATTTCATCGAACGATCCCGGAAGGATAGAAATAATCACAAAATCAGCATCCGTCAGGGCTTCCTTTATGTCTCCTGTTGCTTCGTATACCCACTTGCCGACTGCTTCCTCGCGGGCGGACACACTGTTGCCAATGACAGCATTTTGCCGGGCGGCTTCCGGATAAATATCATAAAGAGAAACGGTCCCGCTGATTCTTGACTCAAGCGCAAGGTCATTCATCAGCCGTTTGGCCCAACCTTGAGATCCGCCGCCAATGTAAGCAATTTTCACATTTTCCACTTTCCGATTCATAAAGAAGCACCTTCTTTTCTAAATTCGATAAGTCTATATTCGTATGGCTGTATCGTAAGTTTTCCTGCTTCTACCGGCTCCGCCTTCAACTCGTCCTGCCCGCCTGATGGCACAGTTACCGTGCCGCCGTGACCATCCATATTGACAATCACCCACATTGCACGCCCATCCTCCGTTTCGCGCGGCGCCACAATCGTGCCAGGTGTCACATCTGTTTTTACTGCTGCGCCGGCTTCTTTTGCATAATGCTGAAAGATTTCTGCGATTAATTTCTTTCCTGCCGCTCCAGATGGCATAGAGCCAAGCATCACGACTTTTCCTTTGCCAACATGCTGCTCGGTTAAAAAAGCTTTGTTCGGCGTCACCCCTTTTGTAACAGTTCCTATCACACTGGCACCGGCCGGTTCAAATACAGCACTCCATAGTCCAAGCGGCACTTCCAGCCCAAATGCTTCTCCAGCCGAGGTGTGCTCATCCATCGGGAAGGTAAAAAGGGTTTTGACGCCTGCCCATTCCTCCAGCCGGCCCAATGCCCGGTCTGTATGAATGGTGTGATTCTTTGTCCGGCCGCCTGTCATTGGCCCGGCAATCCAAATGCCGCCCGCTTCAACAAAAGCCTTCGCTTTTTCTAAATACTCATCAGATACGTATGGAAGCAGCGGTGTAAACAACAGTTTATACCCTGTAAGATCGCCTCCCTCAGGCAGCACATCGCGGTGAAACCCTTCCTGTAAAATGATGTTATATAAGTCGGTCATGAGATCTTTGTAATGAATGCCGTTGTGCGGTTCCGTCAAATGAAACATGCGCGCCCGGTCCGAATACGTTATCGCAATATCCGCTTGAACCGGTTTGGTCGCAAGCATGGCCGATTCTATTTTTTTGCGTACTTCTTCAACCTGGAGCACATTTTCATACCCGACAGACGGCTCGCCCCACGCACTGATCACAGCGCTGTGCGGCAGTTCAGATCCGGTGCGCTGCTGACGCCAGAGCCAGTAGCAAAAGCCTTGGCCGCCGAGCGCATAAGCGGCAACGGCCTCTGATCTTAAATAGCCGTTTTGGTGCGGATTTGCATAGCTTTCAAGTGATGCAGCATAGGAAGTACTCGTTTCCATTACCCAAAAAGGTGTGTTCTTCTTTAACCCTCTCCATACGTCGCAGTTTAACAAGTAAGACCCCATTTTTTCCTGAGGGGCATACGTATCAAAGGAAGCAAAATCAAGATGTTTAAACAGACGTTCATTATCAACCGAAAAAAAGAGTGTGCTGTTGTGAGTAATGGGTGCTTCGGAATACCGGCGTATAATAGACGCCTGTTCATCCGCAAACTCGGCAATTTTTTCTGATTCAAACAGCCGGTACATCGTCTGCAACGATGAGTGATGAAGAAACGGGGTAGCGGCCGGCTGGGGAATTTGCTCGAATGACTGGTAATATTCACTCCAAATGTGAGTGCCCCAATCCTCATTCAGCTGCTCAATTGTGCCGTATCGTGCTTCAAGCCATTGGTGCCACTGACTTTTACAAGAAGCACACATACACTCGGCGATGTGGCACTTAAATTCATTATCAAGCTGCCAGGCAATTACACCCGGCAGCCGGCCAGCTTCTTTAGCGAGTGCTTCTGTAATGATGGCCGCTTTCTTGCGGAAGTGTGCGTTGTTCGTACAGGCATGCTGTCTGGATCCATGAGTCATCGTACGGCCGGCCTGATCCACATGCATCCGTTCCGGGTGCCCGTGTGAAAACCAGATCGGCGGCGTTGGGGTCGGTGTACAAAGAACCGTATCAATGCCGTTTTCGTACAGACGATTAATGATATTTGTAAAAAAGCTTACATCAATCTTTCCTTCTTCCGGCTCCATTTTCGACCAAGCGAACTCCCCGATACGCACAACGTTAATTCCAGTTTCTTTCATTTGTTCAATGTCTTTGGCGATTGTTTTGTCATCCCACAGCTCTGGGTAAAAACAAGCGCCGTGGTAAAGCTTGTCAGCCATTGCGAATGGCCTCCTTTATATACGCCTTGAGCGGCAGATTTAATTCCTGAATGCCTTCTGCAACGAGAGCGGCAACTTGGCGGGCACCGGTTTCGCAAAAGTGGGTATTATCCTGGATGCCTTCGAGGTAATTGTTGTTTTCTCCAGGGGCAAACCAAGTAAACAGCTCTGTGGAACGCTCCGGCCCGTATGACTCGTAAAGCCGTTTTGTTTTCGCCCACATATCAATAAGCGGCACATCTTTTTTATCTGCCAGCTCTCTCATAGAAGCCGGATAGTCACCAAGCGAGTTTTGGATCGTGCCATCTTCTCCAAATGTACGGCGCTGAACCGAAGTGAGGAGAACAGGCAGGGCTCCCCGTTCTCTGGCTCCATCAATGTACTGGTTTAAATACTGAGGGTATGTGGTCCAGGGTTTTGTGCCAAAATCTTTTTGATCGTTGTGGCCGAACTGAATAAACAAGTAGTCACCCGGCAAAATGCTGTCCCATATGCCATCCAGCAGTCCTTCCTCAATGAAGCTGTTTGAGCTTCGCCCGCCTTTAGCGGCGTTTACGACTTTTACCTTATCGGTGAAGCACTCAGCGGCCACCTGTCCCCATCCCATCATGGGAGCTTCATGAGGGGGACAGTTCGCTGCAGTAGAATCACCGGCAATAAACAAACACAGTTTCTTTCCCATAAAGCCGCTCCTTTTCGTTTCTTATTTCAATCCGCTTGTGCTGATTCCTTCTACGATATATCTCTGGAACAAGAAGAAAATTAAGACAACTGGCAGAAGTGAAACAACCGACATGGCGAACATCGCTCCCCAGTTAGAGGCAGTCTCAGAATCAAGGAACAGCTTCAATGCCAGTGAAACCGGATATTTTTCCGGGCTGTTTAAGTAGAGCACCGGGTTGATTAAGTCCTCCCACTTCCAGTAAAACGAGAAGATCGCGGCCGTTGCCATAGCCGGCACGATCAGCGGCAAAATCACTTTGTAGAAAATGCCGAAACGGCCGCAGCCATCAATTCGCGCTGCTTCATCAAGCTCAATTGGAATGTTGCGGATAAATTGCACCATCAGGAAAATGAAAAACGCATGGCCGAAAAACTGCGGGACAATAATCGGCAAAAACGAGTTCAGCCAGCCGATTTTCGCGAAAATGATGTACTGTGGAATCATAACGACTTCGTGCGGAAGCATCATCGATACCATCATGCAGGCGAACCAGAATGCTTTTCCTTTAAACGAAATGCGGGCAAATCCGTACGCGATTAAGGACGAAGAAATAACGGCGCCGATTGTGGAAAACCCGACGATGATAAGCGAGTTTTTAATAAAGGTGCCAAACGACTGGCCGGCGATGCCTTCCCATCCCTGCGCATAGTTGCTGATAATGAATGGGTCTGGAATCAGGGAGTGCGCTGTAACAAACACTTGTGAACTTTCTTTAAACGAGCTCATCAGCAGCCAGAGAATCGGGTAAAGCATCAGCAGGGCAAAGGCGCCGGTCACAAGATGATAAAGCCACCTTTTCCAGTTGAATTTCGGTTTACCGATACGCAGCTGGCGCGGTTCTGCCTGCGGTGTTTCTTGTAGTGCTTTCATTCCTTATCCCTCCTTCGATTCGTAATGCACCCAATACTTGGATGTTTTAAATAAAATCAGTGTTAAAAGACCAACGATCAAGAGCATCACCCATGCCATTGCAGATGCATAGCCCATCTGGAAGAAGTTGAATGCTTTTTGGAACAAATAAAGCGAGTAAAGAAGTGTTCCATCAAGCGGCCCGCCTTCTCCTTTGGAAATGATGTAAGCCGGCGTAAACGTCATAAATGCGGAAATCGTCTGCATGACCAGGTTAAAGAAAATAATAGGGCTGAGAAGCGGCAGCGTAATTTTGAAAAACTTTTGGAACGGGTTAGCCCCATCTACACTCGCTGCTTCGTAATATTCCGGCGAAATATTTTTTAAGCCGGCCAGGAAAATAAGCATGGAAGAGCCGAACTGCCATACAGACAGCAGGATCAATGTCCAAAGTGCCGATGTTGGTTCCTGATACCAGTAGATTTTTTGGTCAATTCCCATAAAGAACAAGATCTGGTTAATGGTCCCTTCATTCCCGAAAATGTTGCGCCACATAATTGCTACCGCAACACTTCCGCCAATGATGGACGGCAGGTAAAACAGTGTCCGGTATACACCTACCATACGGGAAGCACGGTTTAACAGCATTGCAACAATCAGAGCAAAGGTTAAGCGAAGCGGCACACCGGCCAGCACGTAGGTAAAGGTAACTTTAATTGTTGTCCAGTACTTTTCATCTCCGGTAAACATTTCAACGTAGTTGGCAAGCCCAACCCACTGCGGAGCGGAAAACAAGTCATAGCTTGTAAAAGACAAGTAAAGTGAAACAATCATCGGGATAATGGTGAAGGCAAGAAATCCAATAATGAATGGAGAGATAAAAGCATAGCCTGCGAGATTATCTCCTGCCGGGCGTAGTTTCATTTGGGGTCACGTCCTTTCTTATTTTAGAAAAGCAGGAGTACGATCTTTCTGCCATACTCCTGCCCTCTCATTAGGCGTTTCTGCTTAAAATTTCATCTGCCTGCTTACGGAATTTCTTCGCCCCTTCTTCAGGTGAGATTTTCTCAAACAGGATTTGGTCGGAAATGTCTTTCAAGGTTTTCATTACTTCAGCACTGCCAAGCGGATCTGGCGGGTCAGCAGGGCTGGCTGTTTCAGAGGCACGTTCAACATATTCAAAGATTTTCAATTCATCTTCTGTCAGTTCAGGCTTTAGGGCATCAATAATTTCGGATGAAACTGGTACGCCGCGGTCGCCTTTGATTAATTTGTTGGCTTCAACGTCATTTGTAAAGAAATCAATGAATTTCGCTGCTTCTTCTTTGTGCTGAGAGCTTTTCGGCACGGAGAAGAACATACTTGGACGAAGGAACAGTGCATTGTTTTCAGCTTGCTCCGGCGGCAGGTTAAGTGTTAACGGTGCATCTGTCAGCTGCGCGAAACCAAGATATTGGTTAGAGTAGTTCCATGTCATGGCTGCGTTGCCTTTTACGATAAAGTCATCTTCAAGTCCTTTAACCTGAGCAGACACATCTGGCGTTGGGAACGCTTCCGCTTTAATTAAACGAACCTGGCGTTCAAAGAAATCGACGAACAGCTGGTCATCCTTGTAGGCAAGGCCTGTACCATCTTCTTTATAAAAGCGCTCGCCTTGTGTGCGCAGGTAGTACGGGAAAAAGACATCCGGTGGATTCATCGGGTTTGTGCCGTATTTGCCGGTTGCTTTTTGTACGTCAATGGCCGCTTTCTCAAAATCATCCCATGTCCAGTTTTCACTATTTAATTCAACGCCTGCCTGCTTCAGCATGTCATCGTTTGAAATGACTGACAGTACGTTTGAACCCATGTTAAATCCGTACATTTTGTCTCCAATATTGCCGCCCTTTAAAGTTGTTTCATCAATATTTTCAACGTTGATCGTGCCGTCTTTTGTATATGGTGTTAAATCTTCTAATTGGCCTTTTTCACCGTATTGTGACAGGTAAGCTGTATCCATTTGAATAATGTCAGGAAGCTGATTGGCTGCCGCCATCGGCGCGAGCTTTTTCCAATAGTCATCCCAGTTCGCAAACTCCGCTTCGATGTTTACATTTGGATGTTCTTTTTCATACATTTCGATAACTTTCATTGTATAATCATGGCGTGGCTGGCCGCCCCACCATGCAACACGAAGTGTAATCTCTTCATTTGAACTGCCTTCTTTTGTTTCACCGCTCGTCCCGCTGCTGCTGTCATTGCCACACCCGGCAAGTCCGGCAGCCAGCATGAGGCTGCTTAGCGACAATACTACTTTCTTCATCCCAGTCCCCCGCTTTCGTTTCTTTTTTGAAAGTGCTTACAATCCTTATTTTATGGATTTTCTGAATTATTTAAATGGAAAAACCCGACAACAATGTTTAAAAAACAGTGATCGATGAAAAGTCAAAAAAAAAAGACCCCGACTTCGGTCAGGACCCATCTGTTCATATGGCTTTACGATATTCCGTCGGCGTAACACCTGTGTACTTTTTAAATACCTGGCTGAAATACTGAGGATTGTCCCCAAAGCCGGTCCGCTCCGCCAAGTCGGCGACTCGCACATCCTCTGTTTGTCCAATTTGCCTGATCGCTTCTTCAATACGGACTTTCGTTAAGTAAACGGAGAAGCGCTCATTTGTTTCCTGCTTAAACAGCTTCCCGAGATAGTCAGCATTCATATAAAGCATTTGACCGGCTACCCATTTTAAGGACAAATGCTTGTCGCTGAAATGAGTGTAAATGATGTCGACTACTTCGTTAACCACCGGCGAATACTCCCGGCACGGCTGTCGTGTTTCGGCTGCCGGCTGCTTCGGCTGTATTTCTTCAAACTGCTGCCGCTGTTGTTCCTTCTGCTTAATGTTTTTCACCGCGTCTGTGACCGTTTCAATAATATCAGCTTCATTGCACGGCTTGAGCAAATAGTTTTTTACCCCGTGCTGCATGGCGCACCGCGCATATTCAAACTCACTGAAGCCAGACAGAACAATAAATTGAATATCAGGAAAATCAGCCCGCACTTTGCCGGCAAGCTCAAGGCCATCCATACCCGGCATTTTAATATCGCTGATCACAATGTGCGGGTGATGCTCGGCAATTTTTTCGTAGGCTTCAATTCCATTTCGTGCGGTTGCAACCAGTTCCGTATCAAGCGATTTCCAGTCAATCACGTTTGAAATCCCTTCCAAAATGATGCGTTCATCATCCGCCAGCAACACTTTGTACATGATTTTCATCCCCCGTTTCAAAAGGTAAAAAAACCGTCACAGCCGTTCCTCTTCTAGATGCACTGTGAATGGTAATTCCGTATTTCTCCCCAAAAAACAGCTTCGTCCGTTCATCAATATTTTTCAGGCCAATGCCTGTCCCACGTGTTTTGACTTCCCCTTTGTACAGCTTTTCCAGAAACTGTGCATCCATGCCAGGTCCGTTATCTTCGACTATCACAAAAACAGCATCGCGCTTTTTGTGCGCCCTGATCGTTATCGTACACGGATCAATCATTTTCTCAAGCGCATAATGAATCGCGTTTTCAATCAGCGGCTGAATGGTCAGCTTTGGAATACGGCATTCCAGTACTTCTGGCTCCACTTCAAGGTGAAAATCAAGCCGGTCTTCAAAGCGATATTTTTGAATGGTCACATAATGGCTGACTAAATCGACTTCCTGCTCAATCGTAACAATATCTTCTTTTAAGTTAACGGAGTTCCGCAGCAAATAAGCAAGGGACTCTACCATTTTAGAAATCTGCGTCTGCTTGTTTGCCTTCGCCAGCCAGTTGACGGATTCAAGCGTGTTATACAAAAAGTGCGGATTCATCTGTGCTTGCAGCGCTTTAAATTCCGTTTCTTTTAAGAGCAGCTGTTTTTCATAGTTTTCTTTGATAAGTTCATTAATGCGCTGAACCATAAATGTAAAATCGCGGTGGAGCATCCCAATCTCATCCTGATGACGAGGAGGCGGCGGCATCGTTTCCGCGATTGCAAAATCCCCTTTCTGTATGTGGTGCATCGTTTGGACCAGTTCTTCAATCGGTGTAGTAATTTTTCGTGTGAAATGAACCACTGTCATAATGACAATAAGCAGTAAAACAACAAAAGCGGCAATAATCGAATACTTTACTTTAGTGATATTTGAAAATACCGCGTCAAACGGAATAAAGTGCCAATACGTCCAGTCTGCAAACGATGTTTTTACGTAGGTGACAAAATACCGGCTGCCATTGATTTCCTTGATCGTGTACCCTTGCGCTGTCTGTTCAGAAAAATTAAAAGAGCGAAACGGTCGTATATCTTCCTCCGAAAAAAACACGTGATCCCCGTTTGAAATCATCGTGTTGCCCTGTGTGTCTTCCCATTCTTCAGGCAGTGACGCGACGATTTTGGCTAAATCCACACGAATAACAATTGTGCCCAGATTCTCCATACTTAAATTCTCGTAGGAACGGATCTGACGGGCAGCGGTTAAAAACCGGTTCATGCCGTCTGCCGTTACCCATACATTCGATCCGTGCGCCTGCTCTGCCCGTTCAATCAGCATCGCTTTTTCTTCTTCCGATGCCGGGGCGAGCGAATTGCCTGCTGAATACATTTTGCCATTTGTATCAATCAAGTAAATGGAATGAATATATTTTTCAGAGCTGATGTAGTCGCTTAACCGGTTGCTGATGGCTGTTTGAATGCCATACTGCTCATACCGGTTTGCCGCTTTCTTTGTATGGGCTGTCTGCTGAATAAGAGAAGGGTCGGTGACAATTTCAAATGAAATATCCTGAATACGCTGCAGTTCATTTTCTACACTGTCAGATGACATGCTGAGTACCTGAGAGGATTTTCGATAAATTTGCTGATCGTACGTTGTAAAGGCATACTGCAGGCCGGCAATGGTAAAAAGTAAAAACACACACATAATGGCGGAAACAAACACAATAAACTTATACTTAATTTTTAAATTTTCAAATGTGATAACAAGATATTCCCATAACGCCTTCAATCACACGCATCCTCCTCCGGCGCATTTTTTACGTTTGCTGCAGAGAGGCTTCTTCCTGCTTTTCCGCTACCTTGTGAAATGCCTTCATCGCAAACCACATAAGCACGAATCCGAAAGCGCTTCCACTAAAGAACAACACAAACGTAATATGCTGCATCATAACATATGCCATTCCGATCAGACTCGTAATCATCAGCACGGTATGAACAGGGCGCAGCAGCCCGATCAAAAGTGAATACTTGACCGCTTGTTTGAGCGGAACGTTATAGTGAACATACACCGGAAAAACAAATAATGCAACCACACTATACAACAAAAAAAAGCTTGTTAACAGAAACGGCATAAATGGAAGCGGCGCTCCATATTGCTCAAAGATCATGAAGTTCGCACCAAATAAAACAGCGGGCAGCGTCAGCGTAAGGCCAAGTCGGTTGGACCGCCAAAACAATTCCTTATACGTACGCCAAAATGTCCGAAAAACAGGTATATCTGTTTCCCCCATGGCCCATTTGCGTGTGACTGCAAACAGGGCAGCCGTCGCAGGAAAAAAGCCAAGAACGAGCAGACCCGCCAGTGAAAACGCTATCCATAAAACGTTTAAATAAGCAAGGCGGGTCACCCATTCACAAAACCGGTACACACCATTCGTCATCATTTGTACCATTATACCATCCCCTTTTTATCCAGTTTATCGAAATCAGGAAAAATTTCGATATTACTTTTCCGGGGAGTTTGTTTAAAAATCAGTGATGTTGAGCAGCAAGAAATTGGCGACTCTCTTCAATAAACGGGTCACGTACATCTTCCAGTAAAACCGGGATCGACCGGCCTGTTTCTCTAATCAGCCGAAAAACAGTCTCGTAATCAATTAAGCCTTTCCCTACCGGCACGGCTTGAAGCGAACCGTTTTTCAGCTCAACGTCTTTGGCATGCAGCACGGCAATTTTATCACCAAACAGATGAAAAGCCTCTTGGAATATAGCTGCTTGATTCTCCCACGTTTCGGCCGTCAGTAAATTAACTGGATCGAAAATAACACGCACATAATCGGACTGAACAAGGTCAAGCAGCCGCTTCATTGTTTTCGGTGAGTAGATCGGATGGTTCACACCGGCCTCTACTCCAATGACCGCATTCTGCGCTTCTGCTTCAGCAGCCAGTTCTTTCATGCTTTCTACAACGGCTAGAAACGGCTCTTCCTTGAAATTGTCCGTTGTGTACGCGATTTCTGCCTGAACATTTCCAGTCTCTGTCCCGACCAGCAGGCAGCCAAAATCATTTGCAGCAGCCAGGTGCTCTTTGAAACGATCCAGCTCACGCCGGCGGACAGCGGTGTCCGGATGAATCATTTGAATATAGCAGCCGAGCACCGCAATTTGCACATCATGCCGGCGGAACGTCTCGCCAATTTCCCGGGAAATCTCTTTCGTTAAGCTGCCGGGCTCCGTATAAAAATCAAATGATTTTCCGACCGCCAGCTGCACCGCATCGAATCCTTTATCAGAAATGGTCCGGGCCAGCTCTTCTGCCGGCATTTTTTCCAGATCATGTCCACGAATGCCTAGTTTCATATTTGCTTCCCTCCTGTTTTTCTGCAGGCCGAAAAAAACGCAAGGGAGCCGGAATCAGTGAGCCTATGGCCGGAACGATAAAGAATCCGGCCATAGGCGGAAAATTCCGGCCTGTTTTCCTTGCATTTCGGCTATACGGTGTTTTACCCTGCTACTTTATGGATCGTTACAGCTTGAATCCACTTTTCCGTTTCTTTCTTTAACCCTTCCCAGTCATTAGAAGCAATCAAGTCTTTTTTCAACAAAGCGCTGCCCGTTCCGACTGCCGCAGCTCCTGCTTTAATGTAGTCAGCGGCTGTTTGGAGGGTAATGCCTCCGGTCGTCATAATGGGAATATGGCTGAGCGGCCCTTTTACGTCTTTAATAAAAGCAGGACCGAGCACGGATGCCGGAAACAGCTTAATGGCTTCTGCCCCCAGCTTCATTGCCCGCATCATCTCTGCCGGCGTAAATACACCTGGAATGATCGGAACGTTTTGCTCGACTGCGTATGCCGTCACTTCTTCATCCAATGCCGGCGTCACAATAAATTGGGCACCAGCTTTAATGGCCCGGCGGCAGTCCTCAATATTCAGCACTGTTCCGGCACCCACCAGCACACGATTGCCGTGCGTCTGAATGGCTTCCGCTATGATCTCCTCGGCCCGTTCACTTTCCATGGTTACTTCAATTGAGGTTACACCGCCATCAACAAGCGCTTTTACAATAGCAGCGCTTTTGTCATACGGCACTTTTCGTAAAATAGGCACAAGAGGCGCCTCGATTAACTGTTCAATTACCATGCTGTTTCCCTACCTTTCTATCGTTTCACGCTGACCTAAAAACCCTTCCACCTCTTCCAAGTACGGAAGGCCTTCGTTATCACCGTTCACCTGTACAACCATCGCGCCAATGGCATTGGCAAATTCAAGTGACCGTTCCACCGGCCAGCCCTGCAGCAAACCGTATAGAAAACCGGCATCAAACCCATCGCCGGCTCCAACTGTGTCTACTACTTTCGCAACCGGAAAACCAGCCACATGCTGCCACGAGCCATTGTGAAGAACAGCCGCTCCTTTTTCGCCGTCTTTCATAATCACCTGTTCAAATGAAAATCCGCTGAGTGCGCGGCGCAGAAAGCTGTCATCCGCTGAATCAAAGATGATTTCCAGCTCTTCGCGGCCTGTTAATAAATAATCGACATATGGCAAATAGGATAAAATCGTTTCACGCGCTTCTGTCTTTGACCAAAGACGAAGCCGGATATTTGGATCAAAGGACACTTTCACACCATTTTCTTTCGCAATTTGAAGCGCCCGCAGAATCACCTGGCGGTTTTGCGGCTGAATCGCCGGAAATACGCCGGTAACATGAAGAATTTTGGCTCCTTTGATGTATTCCTCCGGCAGTGCCTCCGGTGTCAGTGTTTCAGTCGGTGAAGGCAGGCGGTAATAAAAGGTTCGTCCCGCACCGGATTCCTGTACTTCTTTGAAATTCAGTGACGTCGCGTATCCTTCCTCCAGCTTTACCTCGGAAACATCCACTCCTTCTCCGCGGACAGTGTTTATAATATGCCGGCCAAATTCATCCTTGCCAAGGCGGCTGATCCAGCCTGAGCGAAGACCGAGGCGGGCACAGCCCAGCATCACGTTTAATTCAGCCCCGCCAATTTTCCGCTGGAATTGATTGACGAAGCGAAGCGGCCCTTTCGAAGTGGGGTCAAAGGTGATCATGCCATCGCCGATTGTTATCACATCCATCTCTTTCGCCTCCTTATCTTCCCATCCAGCCGCCATCGACAACGAGTACGTGACCGTTCACGTAATCTGCTGCTCTGGAAGCAAGAAAAACAGCTGCACCGGCAATATCATCCGCCTCTCCCCATCTTCCAGCAGGGATTCGGTCCAAAATCGATTTACTCCGGTCTGGATCGTTACGAAGTGCTTCCGTATTGTTCGTTTCAATGTAGCCAGGTGCAATGGCGTTCACTTGGACGCCTTTAGCAGCCCATTCATTCGCAAGCGCTTTTGTTAAACCGGCTACCGCATGCTTGCTTGCCGTGTAAGCAGGAACGAAGACGCCGCCCTGGAAAGAAAGAAGCGAAGCAATATTAATGATTTTTCCGGAGCCCCGCTCAATCATAAACCGCCCTGCTTCCTGCGATAAAATAAACACGGCATTTATATTTACATCCATGACACGGTTCCATTCTGATTCATCAAATTCGGCTGCCGGCTCGCGGTAAATGACGCCGGCATTGTTGACTAAAATGTCAATTTGATGCTTTTCGAGCACCGGCTTAATCTGCTCTCGAATGCTGCCGGTTTGGCTTAAATCAATCAATACCGTTTCACATGTTCCACCTGCTTCGGCAATCTGCGCTTTTGTTTCTTCTAAATTATCCCGGTGCCCAAGCAATAAAACATGTGCCCCAGACGCGGCAAGACCAACGGAAATCGCCTGCCCGATTCCTGTTCTTGCTCCTGTGACGAGCGCTGTTTTTCCTTTTAGTGAAAAAAACTCCTGTTGAAAAGCCATCCTGGTCCGCCTCCTTAGCGCAAGTCTTTCATATCGACAAATTGCATATCATCAAAGTCAATGTTCTCGCCGCACATGCCCCAAATAAACGTATAGTTGTTCGTGCCAGCACCTGCATGAATCGACCAGCTTGGTGACAGCACCGCCTGCTCATTCGCCATGACAATATGACGTGTTTCCTGCGGCTGTCCCATCATATGAAACACGCGTGTGTCCTCTTCCATATCAAAGTAAAAATAAACTTCCATACGGCGCTCATGTGTATGGCACGGCATTGTGTTCCAGCCGCTTCCTTTTTCAAGCATGGTCATCCCCATGCTCAGCTGGCACGACTCTAATACATCTGGATGGATAAACTGGTAAATCGTCCGCTTATTCATTGATTCGTCTGCTCCCATTGGACGCGCAATGGCGTTATCAAGGCCGACTTTAACCGTTGGATAGGAGTGATGTGCTGGACATGAATTGATATAAAACTTAGCCGGGTTCCCTGCATCTTTTGATTCGAACACGATATCCTTCGTTCCTTTGCCGATATAAAGGCCGTCACGGCTATTGATCTCATATTCTTTGCCATCCAGTGTGACTTTCCCGTCACCGCCGACGTTGATGACGCCCATTTCGCGGCGCTCAAGAAAATATTCTGCAGCTAATTCCTTTCCCGCTTCCATTGTGAGCGCTTTCCCAACTGGCATGGCACCGCCATAAATAATCCGGTCGACGTGACTGTACGTTAACTGAATGCTGTCTTCGATAAATACCTTTTCCATTAAAAACTGTTCACGCAGCTTGTCAGTCGTGTAGTTTTTTACATCATCCGGATGATGAGCATAGATCGTTTTCATATATCCAACACTCCTTTTCATATTGTTCCGTATCGTGGAACATCGTTTCATTATTTATACTTTTATTATAAAGGCGTTTTCATCGTTTGCAAGTAATTTTCTGAAAAAAGAAAAAAAACGGGCCTATTTACAAAAAAACAACGATTCCCTATGATAAATGGAACAGCTCTTTGAAGGAGGACACTTTTATGTCCAATGTCCAGTCACTTGAACGCGCATTGACGCTTCTTAATATCATGTCGGACTATCCAGACGGCATTCAAATCAGCCGGCTTGCTGAGAAAGCCGGCTTATCCAAAAGTACGATTCACCGCCTGCTCGGCACACTGCTGAATATGAAGTATGTGACGCAGGATCCGAAAACGGAAAAGTACCGGCTCGGTTATCAAGTTTTGTACTTATCACGCAATATGACAGCTAACAACGGTCTTATTTCCGCTGCCCGGCCCTTTCTTGAAGCTTTATGCGAGGATATTAACGAAACGATTCATTTGTGTGTTGAGGATAATGCAGAAGTGGTGTATATCGATAAAATTGAAAGCAGCCAGACGATCCGCATGTATTCCCGAATTGGCAGCCGTAATCCGATGTACTGCACCGGGGTAGGAAAAATCCTGCTGTCCGGCATGGATGAAGATGAATTTAAACAGGCAACAGCGTCAATCGATTTTGTGAAAAGAACAGCCAAAACGATTGATTCACTTGAGGAACTAAAGAAAGAAATTGATCTCGTCAAACAGCAGAATTATGCATTAGATAATATTGAAAATGAAGAAGGCATTCGCTGTATCGCCGCGCCGATTCGCGACTTCAGCGGCCGCATCGTCGCCAGTTTCAGTGTATCCGGCCCTGTTCACCGCATTACTATGGAACGCATTCATGATGAACTGATCCGTAAAATGCGCGAAACATCCAAAAATATTTCACGGCAGCTTGGCTGTCAAATATAAAAAAGCACTTTCCGGACCGCCTGCGGTTCAGAAAGTGCTTTTTTTCTTAATTAAAACAGTAAAGTATAAAATATTAATAAATAGGCGTTTTTAATGTTTCCCCTGTAACGCCGGCAACCACGTTTTCGGCCGCAAGCATCGCCATCTTTTTGCGTGTTTCTTCGGTTGCCGAGCCGATATGCGGCAGCGTAACGACGTTGTCCATTTGTAAAAGCGGGTTGTCGGAGCGGACCGGCTCCTGTTCGAATACATCGAGTCCGGCAGCCCGGATTTGCTTGGACTGTAAGGCATGGATCAGTGCTTCTTCATCTACGACCGGGCCGCGTGATGCATTGATAAAAACAGCTGTTTCCTTCATTTTCTCAAACGCTTCCCGGCCGATCATTCCCCTGGTTTGTTCGGTCAGTGGTGTCATCACACAAACGAAATCCGACTGTTCAATCAGCTCATCCATCGTGCAATAAACAGCGTTATATGTATGCTCTGCTTCTTCCTGGCGTGAACGGTTATGATAGAGAATGTTCATTTCAAAGCCAAAATGCGCCCGCTTGGCCACGGTCCGCCCGATACCACCCATGCCGATAATACCAAGTGTTTTATGATGCACATCCACACCAAATTGGCCCTCATGAAATCCCTTTTCAGCCCAGCCGCCTGTTTTAACGAACCGGTCCAATTCGGTTACCCGCCGTGCAGCGGCCAGCACGAGCGCCATAATGGTATCTGCGACTGTATCGTCTAAAACACCCGGCGTATTCGCTGCTTGTATGCCACGCTTTTTTAAAAGCCCAATATCGAGATTATCGTAGCCTACTGATTTGTTGGCAATTACTTTTAGATTTGGCGCTTTATCCAAGAGTGCCTCATCCACCTTTAAACCTGAACCAATCAAGCCGTCCGCGCGGCCGAGCGCTTCCACGAAAGCTGGATCGGTTCGTTCATATCCCGGGAAATATTCAACCTGGCATAGGGACTGAATATACTGGAGCGCTTCCTCATACAAAGGCTTGTACACCACAACAACTGGCTTCAATTAAATCATCCTTTCTTTACATTTTCTTCTAGTGTAGCATGAAACGATTGGAAAGCCTTCTTCTATCCTGCGCTGAAACATGTTTACGGCGCTTCACAGCTGTACTATACTAAAAAGTAATTTAAACAAAGGAAAGAGTGTTTCGATTGAACCATTTACAGATACCGGCAAGACAGAAATCCATTGTATTGATCGGTTTTATGGGCGTCGGCAAAACGACGATCGGCGAACTGGTTGCAAAAAAACTCTACCGAACATTTATTGACGTAGATCAGGAAATTGAAAAAGATTTCGGCATGACTATTCCCCAAATTTTCGCCGAGCACGGCGAGCCGTTTTTTCGTGAATATGAACAGAAGAAAACATGCTCTCTTGCCCAGGAAAAGCTGAAAGTTCTGTCTATCGGCGGTGGTGCTTTTTTAAACCCGGAAATCCGAAAAGCATGCCTGGATCATTGCATCGTTTTTTATCTGGATGTCGATTGGGAAGAATGGAAAGAACGCCTTGATCTTTTGGTCGATACCCGTCCTGTTCTTCAAAGCAAAAGCATAGATGAGATTAAAGAGCTGTTTTACAAACGGCAGAGCGCGTACGCCATTCACCATTCTACACTGCCGGTTCGTCATCGTTCCGCAGAAGAAGTAGCCGACTTTATTGTTGATTCTCTTAAATACACATGGGAATTATACGAACCGAATCATAAGTAAAAAAGCTGCACGATAAGGAGCAAGACTCCTTATCGTGCAGCTTTTATTTCATGGAGTGAGGGTCCAGCTTCCCCGTTACATACTCGTTCTTTCCGGCACCCATACCAGCGATAAAAAGGCCGCTCACAGCCGCTATTAATAGCAGAAGAGGCACCGTCCATCCGTTTAATGTATCATGAATCGCGCCAAACAAGGCCGGCCCCAATGCAGCAAGTAAGTAGCCGGCTGATTGCGCCATTCCGGACAGGTCAGCCGCTTCCAGCGATGTTCTCGTCCGGAGTGTAAAAAACATCATGGCAAGGCTAAAAGAAATCCCTCCAGCAATCCCAATCAAGATAACCCACAGAACGATCCATTCTGTCCAGGCGAATAAAATACCGCTCAAGCCGGCGGCCATAAAGAAAGCGGCCGCGATCACAAGCGGCTGCTGATTCTGCATTCGATCGGCGATGATCGGAACAATGAACGTAAACGGCAGCTGTGTGAATTGAATGGCGGACAGCATCCACCCTGCTGATTCCACACTCAGCCCCTGTTCATGCAGAATGTCAGGCAGCCAGGCTACAAGTGAATAAAACAGAAGAGACTGAATGCCCATAAAAGCGGTGATTTTCCAGGCCAGTGCCGAGTGCTTAAGGGCGGTTTTTTGGCCTGTGCGCCGTCCTGCTTTTAACGGATGCCGAATGTAGCGCCACTGCGTCATCCAAACAAGGATAGCGGCACCTGCCGGTATGATCCAAACCCCTAATGAAGCCCGCCAGCCAAAAGAACTGAATGCGGCCATTGGAATACTAAATCCAGACGCAAAGGCTCCTGATAAATTCATAGACATTGCATAAAAGCCTGTCATAACGCCGATTTTATGAGGAAAATTCAGCTTTACAACAGCTGGTGTAAGCACATTGCAAAGAGCAATCGCCAGCCCGATCAGGATCGTACCGGAAAACAATCCCGTTACACTTCCCGCCGGCCTCAGCATCAAGCCGATTGTTAAAAGCAGCAATGCGCTAAACAGCACCCGCTCTATGCCAAATGCACGCGCTAACGTTGACGCAAACGGTGATAATACGGCAAAAGCGAGCAGCGGAATCGTTGTCAGCGCCCCTGCTGCTGCACTTGATAGCTGCAGGTCATTTTGAATCATCGTTGTGAGCGGTCCGACCGAGGTGATCGGTGACCGCATATTTAACGCCAGCAGGATAATACTGAACAGCAGCAAAAGCTGTCCGGTCCTTGACCGCTGTTGTTCTATCTCATTTCTTAAACTGCTCATTTTCTGTTTCCTTTCCCCTTTTCTTATCTCCATAAAGAAAACCCTGCCGCTAATTGACAGGGTTTCTTCGAAAAATATGAACGACGAATGTTCCTACAAACGCCATCGCTAAAATCACAAAGAAAATGGTATGGCTTATTTCTATATGCGCAATGCTCAGCATCATTTTAATAGAGATGATCCCAATTAAAATATAAGCAGTCGTCTCAAGCTCCGGCACCCGGTCAATCAGCTTCATAAACACGCCTGCTACTGTCCGCATCATCAGGACACCGAGCATACCGCCCAAAAGCAGGATCCATACTTCTTTGCTGATCCCAAACGCCGCCAGAACGCTGTCGACGGAAAAAGCAATATCCATCAGTTCTACCGCTGCAACCGTTCCCCAAAACGGGCCAAACATCCGAATCAGTACGCCGGTTTTCGTCGTTTCAACAGGCTGTTCTCCTTTATTGGGTTCTTTTAAATGATCCCAAACGAGCCATGCTAAATAAATAGCGCCCAGAATTTTGACCCATCGAATTTCCATCAGCCAGACACCAAGCCCAATCGCCATAAACCGAAATGTATATGCGCCTAAAAGCCCGTAAAACAGTGCTTTTTTCCGCTTATTTTCAGGCAGGTGACGAACCATTACGGCCAGCACCAAAGCGTTATCCGCTGAGAGAAGCCCTTCCATCACGACAAGTGTCCCAATCAATCCCCAGCTGACTGGGTCTGTCAGGACATGAACCCACATGTCCCAGTCAAAAAAGGAGGCGTACGTCTGAACGATACGGTCGATTGCATTCAAATAGAAGGCCTTCTTTCAATTAGTTTCCTTTTAAAAAGGTCACACAAACCCCTTCGGGTACGGTCACTTCTGATTGTGCAGGCGTCAGCCGGCCGGTTTTCGCTTCACGCTTAAACAGGACTACATTATGTGTTTTCTCGTGTGCTACGATTAAAAACATTTCAGTTGGGTCTAAATCAAAATCACGAGGCCAATCGCCTTTTGTGGACACGATCTCTACCAGCTGAAGACGGCGTCCATTTTCGATTGTTTCAAATACCGCGATACTGTTATGGCCGCGGTTGCCTGCATAAACAAAACGGCCGTCTGATGAAATACGGATGGCACTGCCCTGGCTGTTTGCTGTAAAATCAGCCGGGATTGTTTTGTGGGCATACAATTGTTTAAACGTCCCATCCTGCTCGTTAAGTTCCAGAACAAGTACTTCATTGCTCAGCTCTGTCATCACGTAAGCTATGCACTCCGTTGGGTGAAACACGATATGGCGCGGACCTGCTCCCGGCTCTGTTTTGAAAACCGCTTTTTTCAATAGATCTTCTCCAGCCACTTCATAGGTGATAATTTCATCCGTTCCAAGATCCACCGCCACAACAAAACGCTCATCTTTTGTCATACCGAAAAAGTGAGTATGCGCTTTTTCCTGGCGATCTGGATTCGGGCCTGTCCCTTCATGAGTCGCCACATCAAGCAAATCAATTAGTTCGCCTGTTTCTGCATTGATGCTGTACATTTCCGCTGTCCCCGTATGGTACTGAGCTGTGAAAGCACGTGTGCCATTTTTATTCAGGGATACGTGACAAGGCACGCCTTCGCTGTCGAGTACGTCATTCAGTTTGTGAAGCTTTCCATTCTGAATTGAAAAAGCTGCGAGGCCGCCGCCTTTTCCGCCTTTCTCTACCGCGTATAAAAATTGTTCGTTTTCACTAATCGTGATGTATGTTGAATTGTTTACTTCCGCTGCCACCGCAGCATGTAAGAGTTCGGCTTTTTCTGTATCAAGCTCGAACGTATGAATTCCTTTTCCGTCCTGCTTTGTGTACGTTCCTACAAACCCTGTATAGATCGTCATGAAAGTGCCTCCGTTTCGTAAGTCGCTCCTCTTGTCTATGTATACGACACTTCTATTATATACTATGAACCGTAAATAAGTCTTCATGCTAATTTGTCCAAAAAATCTAAAAACACTGAATAACAAAAAAGCACCTCCATCTGTGGAGGTGCTTTTGTTTATACATCGGCTGTTTGTTTAGCCAGGTCTTCGTTAAATACCCCTTTGTCGAGCTCTCCTGTTACGCGTGCAGTCGTGACACCTGCTGTAATTGCACCGTTTACGTTAAGAGCTGTCCGTCCCATATCGATAAGCGGTTCAACTGAAATGAGCACGCCAGCAAGCGCGACAGGAAGGTTCATCGCAGATAGAACCAAAATAGCCGCAAATGTGGCACCGCCGCCTACACCTGCTACACCGAACGAGCTGATCACGACAACCGCGATTAGCGTCACGATAAAACCAGGATCAAGCGGATTGATGCCTGCTGAAGGAGCAATCATTACGGCAAGCATGGCTGGGTAAATACCTGCGCAGCCGTTTTGCCCAATGGACAAACCAAATGAGCCGGCAAAATTGGCTACCCCTTCCGGCACGCCAAGGCGCGTCGTTTGCGTGTTTAATGTCATTGGCAGTGTTCCTGCACTTGAACGTGACGTAAAAGCAAAGCTAAGTGTTTCCCCTACTTTTTTCACGTAAGTAGCCGGGCTTAAGCCGGATAAAGTCAAAATCAACAAGTGAATAATAAACATCACAATCAGCGCTGCATAAGAAGCGATGACAAACTTGCCAAGGTTATAAATAGCTCCAAAGTCAGACAATGCAACCGTCCGGGCCATAATAGCCAAAATGCCGTATGGCGTCAAACGAAGCACGATCTTCACCACATTGATCACAAGCGAATAAAGAGCATCAATGCCTCGTTTCAGTAAAGCGGCATGCTCAGGCTCTTTCCGGGCTACCGTTAAGTATGCAAAGCCCAAAAAGGCAGCGAAAATGACAACGGCAATCGTCGAAGTCGGACGCGCACCTGTAAAATCCAAAAATGGATTTTGCGGAAGCAGGTCTACAATTTGAGACGGCAGCGGTTTATCTGCCACTTCAGTCGATTGATCTGCAATAGACTGGCCGCGTTCTGTTTCTGCCGTTCCCTGGACAATTTGAGATGCATCCAAGTTAAAGCCGATAGCAGATGCAATTCCAACCGCTGCTGCTACAGCCGTTGTGCCAAGAAGAATACCAAGAATAAGCGTCGCCATCTTGGCAAAGTTCTTTCCGATCGTAATTTTTGTGAACGCTCCTAAAATTGAAATAAATACGAGCGGCATCACGATCATCTGAAGCAAACGTACATAGCCTGTTCCAATTAAATCAAACCAGGCTGTAGAACTTGCCAGCGTTTCTGATTCTGTTCCATATGCAAAGTGCAAAATAAGTCCATACACGATACCGAGACCAAGTCCGGTAAATACCCGTTTCGAAAACGAAACGTGGCGGCGCTGCATGAAAAACAAAAGAGCAACGAGAATCAGAAGGCCGATGATATTTAAAAGGATAAACCCATTTTCCATAAAAAAGCCCCCTAATAACTAAAATGTAGATTCTTACTTTAACTCCTTAATTCCGATAAGTCAAGTCGGGAATATTGTCAGAATTTTTAAATCAAATAGCTGTACATATTTTCTTTTTGAATGGACAGAAGAAATAAAGGGCAGTCTACGGACTGTACTGCTCGAGACTTCAAAGGAGGAATATACATGACACGCAACAACCGTCCAAAACCGGATAACCGTTCCGACAACGTTCAAAAGCTTCAGGAAATGGTGCAAAACACAATCGGAAACATCGAGGCAGCGGAAGAAACAATGGTTTTTGCAAACGGGAAAGAGCGGGCAGCCATCAAAGCGAAAAATGAACGCCGCGAAGAAAGCATTGAAGGAATGCGTGAAGAAATTAAAGACGAAGCGGCTGCACGCAGAAAAGACTAAGCCTAAATATGACAAAGAGGAGCGGTCTTGCTGCACGCAAGACCACTCCTCTTTTTTTAACCAAATGGACCTTAGGACAGTTTTTTAAACTGGCCCGGTGAATGATTGGTGTACTGTTTAAAGCAAATACTGAAATACTGTGGATTACTGTAGCCGACCATGCTTGCCACTTCATAAATCTTCAGCTGTTCCTGCCTCAGCAGCTGCATGGCTTTTTTCATTCGCAAATCCAGTAGAAAATCGACAAAGTTGATTCCTTTTTCCGCTTTAAACTGCGCACTTAAATAAGCTGCATTCATGTGAACATGGCTGGCTGTTTTTTGAAGTGTTAAGTCTTCTTCACAAAAGTGCTCTTTAATATAATCGACTGCCTCATCCACAACAGACCGTTTTTTGCGCTGCTCTTCTACGGACTGTGCCATTTGTATAAATGTATGGTGAAGTTTTTCAAAAACCTCTTGAATCGTCTGAAGTCCGTTTATCTCCTGCACGTAACGAACGATTTCTTTTTGACGCTCTTCTCTCCAGCTCTCTACTTCCTGTGACAGCATAATAAGCAGGTGAACAGCCGCCATTCGAACCTCCTGAAAAGGCAGGTAAGCTTTTTTCAGCTGCTGAAGCCGGTCCTCCGAAAAAAATTGTTCTATTTCCGACAACATTCCCATTTTAACTTTTTCGATCACTTTTTCCTGAACGAACTGCTGAAGAAAAGGCTGGGCTTCTTGAACGGACTCCCCTACATCTTCAATTGTGAAAAAGCGGTCTTTTCCGATAATATGCCGAAATTCCATAGCAGCTGCTGCCTCAGAGTAGGCGTCCGGTATACGCTGAAGCCCATCGCAAAGCCCTCCCGCCGTAACGGTTATAGATGTATGCAGAGACCCGCGAATAGTCGATTGAAATGCTTCAATCTGCATTGTCCAGTTTTCTATATCGGCTGCCATCGGCCAGATTACAGCAAACTCATCCGGCCTCACCTCTGTTATCGCACTTGCCGGAAAGTGGTGCTCAGCTAACGCTAAAATTTGCTTCTTAATCCGTTTATTTCCAGACTGCTGATGCACCGGTTCATCCAATTTTACCAGCAGTACAGCAAGGACCGGGCTGTGCAGGGCCAGCCCCAGCTCCCTTATTTGGTCTTCCAGCCCGGTACTATCTACTTTTTTATAAAGAAGCGCCCGGATAAAATGCTGACGGCGCACGGGAAGATGATCATTAAGCTGGCGCCGGTCGTTTTGTTCTTTTTCCCACTCTGCCCGTGCTTCTTTCGCTTTTTGGAGGAGGCAATTCCGGTTGACTGGCTTTAGTAAATAGTCAAATGCCCGAACCGATATGGCTTTTTGCGCAAAGGAAAAATCCTCAAAGCCTGTTAATAGAATGACTTTAATACCCGTATTCATTTCTTTGATTTTCCCGGCCATTTCAAGGCCGTCCATGTAGGGCATTTTAATATCGGAAATCACAATTTGCGGATTTGTTTCCTTAATTAACGCTAAGCCCTTTTCTCCGTCTGCCGCTTCGCCTGCCAGCTCAAAACCGTGTTCCTTCCATGGAATTGCTGTCGACAAGCTGCGCCGGATAATCCGGTCATCATCTACAATCACTATCCTGCACGTCATGCCCGCCTCACTCCTTGTTCACGTTTTGGTATCGTTAATGTAATAGCCGTGCCTTTTCCTTCTTCACTTTCTATAATGAGTCCATAGTCCAGTCCGAAATGCAGGCCAATGCGCTCATGCACGCTGTTTAGCCCGATACCAGTCGTCTGCTTTTCTGACCCCTTCTGGTAAATTTCACGCCGGATAGCCGCCAGTTTTTCTGGTGGTATCCCTTTGCCATTATCCTGTACAGAAAGAATTAACTGCTCTTTTTCTTCGCGGACCGAAACCAAAATCTTTCCTTCTCCTCTTGTCTGCTTAACCCCATGATAAAGCGCATTTTCAACGAGCGGCTGCAGGGTAAGCTTCATGATTTGATAGTGTCCCAGTCCTTCGTCTATTTGGATCTCATATGAAAAATCATCACCGTAGCGCATTTCCTGTATAAAAAGATAACTGCGAATATGCTCGATTTCCTCTGCAACGGTAATCAGTTCGCGCCCCTTGCTGATGCTGATGCGAAAAAAGTTAGACAGCGCACTAATCATGGCACTGGCTTCTTCGTTCATGCCCATATCGCTTAAGCTTTTGATCGAGTATAAGGTGTTATATAAAAAGTGCGGGGTAATTTGCGCGTACAAAATAGCGTATTCAAGCCTTCTCTTTTCCTCCTGCTCGACTTTTACCTGTTCAATGAGTTTGTTTAGCTTTTGCATCATTTCTTCCATACCGTGGTTTAAAATTTTCATTTCTTTCATGACATGTTCGGAAGGCTCAGTGGGGATCGCGATATTTTGCTCGTTCACCAGCTTCATGTTTTGAACGAGTGACCGGATGGGTCCGGTAATATAGCGGGCAAAAACATTTGAAATGGCAACAGCGACAATCATTAAGCAGAGGATCAACGTAATCGTTACATATTTAATGTAATTCACTTTTTGAAGTACATCCTCCTGTGGAAATACAGCGGCCACTTTCCAGTTGTTTAACTCCATCGTATCGTAAATGACGACCATTTCTTTGCCACCTGGCTTTTGAAACTCAAACTGCCCCCGTTCAGCATCCGCTCGTTGTGCATATTGAACAACCGTTTCATCGATTATATATTCTTCTTCAACCTGCTTGGATAAAACCGATCCATCTTCGCTAATCAAGGCGAGGTAGCCGTTTTCACCAAGCAGCGATTCATTAAAAATGCGTTCAAAATAATCACCGCGCAAGTTAAAAAGAACGATGCCGTGTGCTTTTGACTGGGCCGTTCCAACCAGCTTAAATACGCTGATCACATTGTTGGGTTCGCTGTTGGTTCCATAAAAAATATCGTCTGCATGTAAATTCCGCCAGTAATAGCCCTCTTTGCTTCCTGTAAACTTTTGTGCATACTCTTCAAACTGAAAGCGGACAAAATTCGTTTGGCCGTCGTTTTTCGTCAGTTGGAATTTCCCATCATGCATGTCAACCAAAATCGCTTCAATCATAGAATTATAATTGATAAAAATTTGGTTTAAGTGATTGTTAAAAGAAATATAATCTTTCGGATCAATATCATCCGGATCATTCGCAATGATTGCATTCATTGTTGGATCATTCGCCAGCGAAACCAGCTGCTCAAACACATCGGTAAAACGGTTTTCCAAATAGCCCGTTGTCTGAAATACAGTATCATCGATATTTTTGTATGCGTTTTCTTTTATCTGGTCAGCAGCGAGAAAATAAGATACCCCGCCCATAATCGCTATAAACAAAATCATAACCGGCAGGTAAAGGCTGATAATCGTTGATTTAAAGGAAAAAAAGAAGTGTTTTTGAATAAACGCTTTCCATTTTTTTAACTGCATGCGTATTCAAGCCCTTCTCTGCTGTGAACTATACTTTAACGATATCATCTTCCTGCCGGTTTGGATATTTTATTTTTTTGCTTGTTCAAGAGCCACGACTGCTAATAGAAACGCACCGACCCCGTGCAGGTCATTAGCGGACGCGGGGCGGGAAACGTAATAATCATATACGCCGGCAGAGGTCCCGATGCAAATGCCGTTCAGCTTCCACTCTCCCCCGCTTATATCTACCATATGCTCCATCAAGCCGTTAAACGCCCGTTCCGCCTCTTTTAAGTATGAAGCGTCTGCCCAGCCGTTTTGAACCGCTTTGGCAATCGTGTAAATAAACAAGCTTGTGCCGGATGACTCCAGCCAGTTGTCCTCCCGTGCCCCCTTATGGGTAACTTGATACCATAGCCCTGTTTGTTCGTCTTGAAAAGCGAGCAGCGCCGGGATAAGGGCACGCAGTTCTTCTATTAATTCCGTGCGGGATGGATGATAGTCCGGCAGCCGTTCTGCTATATCGATAAGAGCCGTCCCGTACCAGCCAATAGAACGTGACCAAAACTCCGGTGAACAGCCTGTTTCTGGGTTTGCCCACGGCTGCTGTTTTTTCTCATCCCATGCATGATAAAAGAGTCCTGTGTTCTGATCTTTTGTATGGATACGCATCAGCTTTTCTTGATAAAGAACCTGCTGAACCAGCTCCGGCTCATGGAAATGTTCATTGTACATAAGCGCAAACGGCCCGGCCATATACAAGCCGTCCAGCCACATTTGATACGGGTATTTGTCTTTATGCCAGAAGCCGCCTTCTGTTGTTTTATTGAACGATCCATACAGGCTCCGTAGTTTTTTCGCCGCAATCATATATCTCTTGTCTCCCGTTTTCTGATACAGCGGAAACAGAAGAATCCCTACCTGTACAGCGTCTAATTCTTCTCTGGCAAACAAGAAATTTCCTTCTTCGTCAACAAGCAGGTCAATATAGCTCTTTACATAATTGAAATACTCTTCGTTTCCGGTTTGCTCATAGACACGCCGCATCCCTTCCAAAAACACACCTTGATGATAATGCCAAATACCCGCCGGCGGCAGCTCAGCCGGCGTATACGTATTCATAACAGCCCGACACGCCTGCTCTGCCGTTTCAATCATTGAAATTGTCTTCATTTTCTTTAGCCCCCTTAATAAAAATCTTCGCGCTGCGGCGTAAATACATCTAAGAGGATGGAATGATCCTCAAGTGCTGTAACACCATGCTGGATATTTGACGGAACATACACGCTGTCTCCTTTTTGAAGCAGGCGAATATCACCGTTTAAGTTAAATTGGAACCGGCCCTGCACGATATAACACACCTGCTCATGTTCATGTGAATGCATTTCTCCAACTGCTCCCTTTTCAAACTCCACTTCCGCCATTGTCAGCGTGCCGCCGCAGCCAAGCAGTTTCCTCACTGCACCTTCTCCTGCATGTACGGTTTTTGTTTCGCTTCCCTTAACAAACATGGTTTCACTCCTCTAATGAAAGTAAATAAATCTGGCATTCGCCTTCTCTATCCGAGGTAAATAAAATATGCCGGTCATCCCAGCTGAACGTCGGATGACAGTGTGTTTTTTGTGACTGCCAGCTCGTTTTATGTGTGCAAAGAGTTTCAATTGAAGGCTTATTACTGCTTATATTAATTAAAACGAGATCCTCTGCTTCATCGCCGACGAGCAATGTACCTTCCTGGTTAGCATGATAGTGGTTGCAATAATAAGGCAGATCCATAACCTGAACTACATTTCCTTTAGCATCCGCCAAGCCGACATAAGGAACTTGATCCGTCTGCTCCAGTTCGATTGTTGCCTGTGTTTTATGGACGGTGATCGTTCCATCATGGCCTTTACGCCGGTTGTCGAAAAAAATGCGGCCGTCTGCTGTCCAAAATTCGTGTCCAACACAATCATCCTCTGACTGGCGAAAACAAGGCTTCACATCCCGGCTGGCTATTTGAAGCAGCCAGATGCGCTGGTGAACAAGATTCCAGGGTCCCTCGTGACAAAACATGGCGAGATCACTATCATGCGGCGAAAATTGAAAATGACCAAGCCAGTGGGTGTCTTCAAATACATTGGTGACTGTCTCTCCATCCATTGAAATCAATGTGATCCAGCCCTTTTTTGTTACATACATTGTTTCTTTAAACCCTTTGTAATTGGCACCGCGCTGAACAGGCGCACGCTCATTTCGCGCTAGGCCGATATATGTGCTCTCCGCGTTAATGTGCGGGTGGCCAAGGTGTATATCGCCTTGCTCCTCGTACAGAACCGTCAGATCCATCGTATCGGTCTCCAGTTTTTTCACCTTGTTTCCTGTTACATACACAATGATTTTGCTGTCGGGCGTTTTTGTATGGTAACTTGGTGTAATTCCATCCGCCTCATCTGTCAGCTGTGTCATGAGTCCTGAGCCAATATCCATTTTAAACAGGTTGTAGCAGTTTTCCGGTCCGCTTCGATCAGATAAAAAATAAATATCTCCGCTGTTTTTCGTAAACGAGTTATCTGTAAAGTAGAAGTGGAAATTAGATGAAGATGCTGTTAGCTGCCATACTTTTCTGCCGGTTTTCTCATCCATATAACTTCTTTTTTCCGACGGATATGTTTTGCCGATCAACCTTCATTCCTCCAGTAAATGAAGGAAAAGATGCCTGACCCGGCATCTTTCCTTTTTTATTTTTTAAAGTGTTCATCATATTGCTTTTGGGATTCTTCAATTGCGCCGGCCCATTCATCTAAAAATTCTTTTACGGTGATCTTGCCGCTCATTACATTTTGAATGCCGGAATCCACAGTATTATCAAGAATAGATCGATAGTCAGGCAGATAAAACGGCGGTTTGTACAGGACAAGATCTGGGTCTTCATAAACTTCAAATGCTACTTTAATATGATCAGCCTTTTTCACCCAGTCTTCCTGCAGCACATCTGAATTAGTTGGAATCTGTCCGACCTTTTCATTCCAATAGCTTTGACTTTCGGCCGAGTTAATGAACGCAGTAAATTCCCAGGCCGCTTCCGGATGCTCTGTTGATTTAAAAATAGACATACCGATCGTATTGCCGCCTTCTGCTGCATATTTGCCGTCTTCTGATTTCGGAAGTGCAAGCGCTTTAAATTGGCCCGGCTCAAGTGATTCGTTATGCTCCCCGTATGAGCCGACATTGTGCTGCACCATTGCCACAGCTCCTGTATCAAATCCTGCGATCATTTCTTTGTAACCATTTGTTATATCACTTTTTGGTGTAAACTTTTGATACATATCAAAATATTTTTCCAAAAACTCAACGTGTTTCGGATCGTTGATTGTACTTTTGCCATCTTTATCTACATACTCTTCAATGCCGGAATAAGCATACATAAGACGCTGCAACTGAAAGGAGCCCCCTGCTCCGCCGCGAATCGTATAGCCGTACTGATTGTTCGCTTTGTCAGTCATTTTTTCAGCAGCTGTGAAAAACTCATCCCATGTTTCTGGTGCTTTTACGTTTTTCTCGGCGAACCAGTCTGGCCGGTACCACAAAATATCCAGGTTTTGTGTATATGGAACTCCGTATAATTTTCCATCCATGACAATTTCCTTATTAAAGTCAATCGCGCTTTTATTGATGTCGCTTCCTTCTTCCCAGCTATCAAACTGCTCATCAAGGGGAAGCAGAGCTTCGCGCGCTGCAAATTCCGGCAGCCAGCTTGTCTGCACACTGCCGACATCCGGCATATCGTCTGCTGCGATGGCAGCGTCCAGTTTTTGCTTCGCTGAATCCTTTGGAAGTCCTACATACTCTACGTCGATGTTTTTATGCTCTGCTTCAAAGCGTGTAATCAGCTCTTCCCAAATCGGTGTCCGCTGCGGGCCGGCATTTTCATCCCAGAATGTAATCGTGATTTGTTCATTAGGATCAGATTTTGTGCCAGGACTTGATGAGCCGACAACTTCTGTGTCACCACTGCTGCAGCCCGCCAGCAGCATAGAAGCCAGCACAAATGACGTTGACATACCGTGAAATAATTTTCTTCTCATCTCAATTCCCCCTTGTATATGTTAGCCTTTGACCGCGCCGCCCAGGCCGCTGACCAAATGCTTTTGTGCGTAAACGAACAGTAGAACTGCTGGAACAAGCGCAATGACACTTCCTGCAGCAAGAGCGCCGTAGTTCACATTAAATTCACCCATCATGTAGCTGAGCCCAACCGGGAGCGTAAACTTGCTTTGCTGATTGGTCAGCATAAGCGCCAGCAGAAACTCATTCCATGTATAAATCAAAGTGAACACACCTGTAGCTACAATGCCCGGTACAAGAAGCGGGAAGACAACATGGCGCAGTGATTGAAGCCGATTGCATCCGTCAATCATAGCCGCTTCTTCCAGCTCTTTCGGCACGTTGGAAATAAAGCCGCTCATGAGGACAGTTGTAAATGGAATTTCTACAGCGGCATACGTAATAATTAATGAAAGCGGGCTGCTGATCAATCCCAGGTTTTTAAAAATAATAAACAATGGGATAATAAGCATTGCTCTTGGAATAAACTGTGTACAAAGAAGCATCACCATGAAAGCACGTTTTCCTTTGAATTTGTACCGGCTGAGTGCGTATCCCGATAAAATAGACAGGACCAAAACAAGGGCAACCGTGCTTACACCCACGATTAAACTGTTTTTAAAATAAGTCGCAAAGCCAACATTGCTCCAGGCAATCACAAAGTTATCAATAGTGGGTGCAGTTGGAATGTATTCAACTGGACGTTTGACAATATCTCCATCCATTTTAAAAGCGGTATTGATTGTCCAGTAAAACGGAAACATGGTGAAAATAAGCATTATCGCAAGCGGAAGCCGGAGTGTCAGCCAGCGATCCATCGTTTTGTTCATCGTTCCGCCTCCTCTTTTTCATACTTCGTTACTTTCAAAAAGACAACCGCGAAAATAAGCAGAATAGCGAATGAAACGACTGTAAGCGCAGAGCCGTAGCCAAAATTGCTTCCGTGTACCGCCTGTGATGCGATGTACATGGTCAGCGTCGTTGTAGATTCTGCCGGCCCGCCGCCTGTTAAGTTAAAAATCAAATCAACATTATTAAACTCCCAAATTGTACGGAGCAGCACGGTTAGGATAATTGTGTTTTTCAACTGCGGCAGCGTAATAAAGAAAAACGTTTTTCGTCTTCCCGCTCCGTCCACTTTTGCTGCTTCATACATCTCATTTGGAATACTTTGCAGGGCGGCTAAAAGCGTTATCGCAAAAAAAGGAATGCCGCGCCATAGTTCAGCGACCACAATTGAGCCAAAAGCTGTACTGACATCAGATAACCATGCCTTGCTTTCACTGATTATTCCAATCCTCATAAACAAATCATTCAGTACACCCATATGTTCATTGTACATAAGCGACCACATGACCGATGCCAGAACGCCTGAAATGGCCCATGGAATAAAAGCTGCTGCCCGAAACACACCGCGGAATTTGAACGTTTGATTTAAAAGAAGTGCTACGGCCATGCCAAAAACAAGTTGAAGGCCCACTTGTGACACGACCCATTTTAATGTAATAAGCAGACTCGGCAGAAAGGTTTTGTCCGCCGTAAAGATTTCTTTAAAATTTTCAAGACCGATAAATCCATTGTAATAAGGCGCTGATAAATCATAATTAAACAAGCTGTAATAAAACACCGTGCCAATTGGATAAAACAGAAACGCTACGACAATGAAAACGGACGGAGCAATCATCAAATATGGAACCCAGTTGATTTTCTTTCGTTTTTTTTCATGTACTTCAAATGGGTGGGCACGTCTGGCCGTATTGACATTAGACGGAGCACTCATAAAATCATCCTCCCTGATTTATTTTTTCTTAGTGTAATTGAAAACGCTATCATTGGTAATTGAATATTTTTAGTAAAATGTTTAAATTTTTTGGGATTAAAAAAACGATCCGGCTGTTGACCAGCCAGATCGTTTTTTTTATATAAATGAAATAGTGTAGTTGGCTTCGAACCGGCCGCCCGGTTCAAGCTCGTTTATGCCCAGCTTTTCATCCAGCTTGCCACTGGCATCAATTGTATCAGCAATGCCATACCACGGTTCGATACACACAAACGGTGCCATCGTGCCGGTTTTTTTGTTGTAGCTTGACCAAATGCCGACGAAGGGAAATCCAGCCAGGTCCACTTCTACCCCGTGGCCGGTCCGGTTTGAGCAAAGTGAAACGCGGTCAATATAGCTGTATATAAAGGCGTCCTGTTCAAACAAGGAGGACTGAATGGAGATCGGCGCGATGGTTTGAACCGTCTTTTTTTCCTTTGCCATTGAATTTACCAGCTCATATTGCGTTACCTGTCTGCCCGCGGCCGGTGTAAAATTTAATGTGTAGTCTTCCGCTTTTTCTTCCGCTTGAAGCGGTACGTTAAAAGCTGGGTGGGCCCCGATCGAGAAATACATCTTTTCTTGATGCTCATTCTTAATTTCCCAGCGGACATTTAAAGAGTCCTCTTTTAACGTGTAATAAATCACCACTTGAAATCGAAACGGGTAAATATCTAAAAATGAATCAAGCGGGTCAAAACAAAAAGCCGCATACTCTTTTTCCTGATCCTGCACGGTAAACTCCACATCCCGCAGAAAACCATGCTGCGGCATTCTGTAAGATCTGCCATCAAGCGCATACCGGTCTCGTTTCAGACGGCCGACAATCGGAAACAGAACCGGTGATACACGTCCCCAGTACTGGCTGTCTCCGCTCCACATATAATCCAGACCTGTTTTTTTGTGAAACACCTTCCGTACTTCCGCTCCAGATGGAGAAATGTGCACGGTCAGCAGTTCATTTTCGAGAACAATCATTTCAAGGCTCCTTTCCTTATTGCGGCTGCCCATCCGCTTCCCATTGAGCGATTTCTTCACGTACAACCGGCGCCACTTCTCTGCCAAGCAGTTTGATCGCATTCATTACTAAATCATGCGGCATTGTGCCAACCGGAACATGCAGCATAAAGCGGGTAATCCCGACTTTTTTACGAAGATGAATGATTTTTTGGGCGACGGTTTTCGGATCTCCTACATACAAAGCACCCTCAAAGCGGCGGGCGGCATCAAAGCTTGCCCGATTGTACGGCCCCCATCCGCGCTCCCTGCCCAGCTTATTCATCGCTGCCTGTGTAGACGGGAAAAATAAATCAGCCGCCTCCTCTGTGCTTTTTGCTAAAAAGCCGTGCGAATGCGACGCTACTTGCAGAACAGCCGGATCATGCCCGGCATGCACCGCCGCCTTTTTATACAGCTCTACAAGCGGAGCAAATTGAACTGGGCTGCCTCCGATAATGGCAAGCACAAGCGGCAGGCCGAGAAGCCCGGCGCGAACGACCGATTCAGAATTGCCGCCGCTGCCGATCCAGACTGGAAGCGGGTTTTGCACCGGACGCGGATATATACCGAGATTTTGAATCGCCGGCCGGTGTTTTCCCTGCCACGTTACTTTTTCAGTACTCCGAATGTTCAGCAGCAGATCCAGCTTTTCATCAAACAGTTCGTTGTAATCCTTTAAATCATATCCAAACAAAGGAAAAGACTCAATAAATGACCCCCGCCCGGCCATAATTTCCGCCCGTCCGTTTGACAGGGCGTCAAGCGTAGCAAAGTCCTGGAATACGCGTACCGGGTCGGCCGAAGACAACACCGTCACCGCACTCGTCAGCCGGATTTTTTTGGTCTGGGGCGCCGCTGCAGCCAGGACCACGGCCGGAGAAGACGCCGCGTAATCTTCACGGTGATGCTCCCCTACGCCAAACACATCAAGACCGACCTGATCGGCTAACACAATTTCCTCTACTACCTGGCGCAGCCGCTCAGCGTGACTGACGACACTGCCTGTCTCCACATCCGGGGTGGTTTCAACAAATGTGCTGATTCCAATTTCCATAAAAAACCTTCCTTCCGCTGCATCTAGCTCTCTCCTTTTAAAGTACCATGATCGGTTTGAGCAAGGAAATGATATGGTCTTTTTACAGTAAAAAAACCGGGCAGACAGCCAGATTCTCCTTTTCCTGCTGTCTGCCCGGTTTTTTAACCGCTGCATTGTATTTATGAATAAAAGCCATGCCGGCAAGTTTTTTCTACAATTTCCCGTTGAATTACTGGAATCAAAGCGTAACGCCGCTAAACGTAATGGGTGACAGCTTAAAAAAGGTTAGAAAAATATCGAATAACTGCTTCACCTTATCATCTCTGTTCTATTTTACCACTGCGTTATTCCAAATTCCCGGTTTTCTTCCGCCGCGTTAGGGAAAAGGAAAACCAGATCTTATGAAGAAAGGACTGTTTGGATGAATGAGACAATTTACGGAAATACGCCTTGTTTTTTAGGGGCACAAAATTTAGCGGCTGAAAACCGTTTGGATGAAGTTGACGCTGTTGTGTACGGGGTGCCTTGGGAAGGCGCTGTAACATGGGGCAATTACACGGGGTGTGAACTTGGTCCAAAAGTGATGCGGTTAAGTTCAGGCCGCTATAGCGGCTATTTGCCCGAACTTGATCATATAGATGTGTTTGAACATATGATGCTCGGAGATATAGGAGATGTGGATGTTGTACCAGCCGATGTAGAAGAAACGATGAACCGAATCACGCAGTTTACCGATCCGCTATGGAAAAGCGGTAAATTTTTAATCGGGCTTGGCGGTGACCATGGCGTCACATTTCCAATTGTGCGGTCCCTGACGAATCAAGGAAAAAAGGTGGGCATAATTCACTTAGACGCCCATTACGATAACCTGCCGTCTCATGAAGGCGATCCATATGCACGGTGCAGTCCGTTTATGCGGCTGTATGAACAGGAAGGTGTACGAAACGAAAGCATTATTCATACCGGTATTCACGGTCCCCGCAACAAGCCTGAAAGCGGCCGAAATGCCCGTGATGCAGGTGCCATTACCATTACGATTAACGATATTCGGGAGCATCCAGACTTAAGGGCACTGGCACGCCGTCTGCATGAGCTTGCATCTAGAGAAGTGGACTGCGTTTATTTGAGCATTTGCAGCGATGTTCTGGACTATGCATTTAATCCAGGTGGTCCGGTTGATGGAAACGGGCTGACATCCTATGAATTGTTAACGCTTGTTCATGAAATCGCCAAACAGGGAATTGCCGGCATGGACTTTGTAGAAGTATACCCACAGCAAGACCCTTCACAGCTTTCTGCTCATCTGTCTTCGACTATTGTGTTATATGCGCTCGCCGGCCACATTTTAAACAAGCAGCAGTCTGAGGGAGATGGCGCTGTTGGCGAAAACGCTCAAGGCCAGGCTTAAATAAATCAGTTTGGGCTCAGAGACAGACGCTTTCTTTGGCTGTCCGAACAGCAATTATGCTTTTACACTCCTTTGTCCGTGCAAAATCCATTTTTAGCGATACGACCCACTTTACTTTAAAATATGCGTTCATGTTATTCGTCATTCTTTCTACAATGGTCGGCGCCTCTGTGCCCATTGTTAATGGTCTTCTCGTGCTTTGATCTTCATTTCTGCTTTAACCATTGTTTATTTTATTATGCTGGCCGCACTCATTTTTAAAGCATTGGCTTCCTCATGATGCGGTCTGCTCCTTTTAGGGCTTAGACTGCATGCAAAAAGGAAGCCCCATATGCAAGGGGCTTCCTCAGGCTGTCGACAAAGTCGACAGTCTTTTTTAATATTGAATGCGCAATCAAGATTTTGTGTTGTTTTAGTCACAAGTCAGTTAAATAAGCTAAAACAAAAAGACAAAAACCCCATTTTCGCAGAAGTTCTTTTCGAAAACAGGGTTTGTCTACACTCTGAAGAAGCCCCGTATACAAGGGCTTCCTTTTTATTTTATCTTGATCGTCATCACAGGCGTTTCGCCGGCGACGGCTTTTACATGTTCATGCTTTTCCATTTGCTTTACAAGATCTCCATTGGAGATGATTAGCGGGGTGATGGTGCTTGCTGCTTTTTCACGAACGAGTTCCAGGCTGTATGTAAGCAGCACATCCCCCTTCTTTACTTGGTCTCCTTCCGACACTTTTACATCGAACCCTTCACCTTTCATGTTAACCGTATCAAGCCCAACATGAATAAGAAGCTCGAGGCCTCCTGCTGTTTCCAGGCCAATTGCATGCTTTGTCGGAAACACATTCAGTACTTTTGCGTCAGCCGGCGCCACTACTTTTCCTTCCGATGGATTCACCGCTATGCCGTCACCCATCATTTTTTGTGAGAATACCGGGTCTGGTACCTCTTCCAAACTAACCACATCCCCGCTCATCGGAGAGACAAGAATGATTTCACCCGTATTTTGTGCCGTATTGCCTTCTTCTTTACCGCCAAAAAGCTTGCTTAAAAAACCCATACAGAACCCTCCTTTTTTCTTTGTATTCCCTAAAACACCGTCTTTAAAAACGCTTTTATTTCTTTACTAGATGGCATAGACACAGCAGTTCCTGCTTTTGTTACAGAAAGAGCCGCAGCAGCCTGTCCAAATTGAACGGCTTCTTCGATGTTCATACCGCTGGTGATGGCATGTGCAAATCCGCCGTTAAAAGCGTCGCCCGCGCCAGTTGTATCGACCGCTTTAACCGAAAATCCTTCCATGTGCCGGCCTTTACCCGTTCCTTGCGATAAAAACACCCCTTTTTTGCCCATAGTAATCATGACCACGTTGGCGCCTTTTTCATGCAGGATATCGGCCGCGCGCTGGGCGGATGCTTCATCTTCTACAGCAATTCCCGTTAAACCGCGGGCTTCTGTTTCATTTGGCGTTACATATGTAACATGCTGAAGCCACTCCATTGGGAAAGCCGTATAAGGAGCAGGATTTAGTAGAATAGGTACACCGCATCGGGCAGCTGTTTGAATGGCCGCTCCAATCGCCTCAAAATGAATTTCAAGCTGAAGCACCAAAAGATCCGCTCGTTCGATTGCTTCTTCTGCCCTTTCTACATCTGCACCGCTCATCGCTCCACACGCGCCCGGTGCGATGACAATACTATTTTCCCCTGCGTCATCGACAGAGATAAGAGCCGTGCCTGTTGCTTCTTTTTCGCTTCTCTGCGTAAACCGAATATCAAGTCCTTCCCGCTCGAAGTGCTGGACCGCTTCCTGTCCAAAGATGTCTGTGCCAATTTTGGTTACAAACATCACATTTGACCCGCTTCTTGCCGCTGCTGTTGCTTGATTGCCTCCCTTGCCGCCAGGACCGATTTGAAAAGGACCTCCCAGAACGGTTTCTCCCGGTGCCGGCAGATGCGGCGTCCGGATCATGATATCTGTTACGTAACTGCCTACTACGGTTACTTGCCCCATTTTATTCACCTCTATGTAAGCATAAAAGAAAGCGGCCTCAAATGCCACAAGGAGGCAGACGAGACCACTTGTTTAAGCTGGAAGCTCTTTATGGAACGCTTTCATTTTTTGAAGAAAAAAGTTCTCCTGTTCCCTTCTTTTTCCCTCTAAAAATGCATCTCGGTTAATTTCTGTCACAGATGTTACCCCATTATGCTTCACACCCGGCATATGGGCAGCCTGATCCATAACCAGCACCGGTGTGTAGTGAGCTTCTGTTAATAAATATCGTGCTACACTAACCTCATTTCGCTTGCCTACATGACCATAGCGTAAAACCACCTTCCAATATTTCCATCTCATGTAAATCCCTCCGATTTTATATATTATGTGCTCTATACCCATTTCAGTCCAAAAAATAAAGACTTCACTGATAAAAACAAGCTTAAAATCAAAAAGGCACGGGCAAGATCATTGAAAAAAATGGAACTAATAGGTACAATAGACCTATAAAAAGCAGCGAGTGAAAGGATTGGAGTCCATTGTTAAACCATTTGCATGATTTTTCGTCAATCGTCCGGGCTCTAGACCAGCGCTTTTCCATTTCGGTTACCGGTCGAGACGGTATTATTTTGTATGTGAATGACCGTTTTTGCACGCTCTGTAAATACGAGCAGGAAGAAATTATTGGCCAAAAGCATTCCTTATTTGACTCAGGTATGCATCCGGACGATTATTTTGATGAGATGTGGCATATGTTAGAGCGGGGACAAGTTTGGCAGAGTGAATTGCATAACCGTGCAAAGGACGGATCTATTTACAGCATTCATGCAACGGTTGTACCAATCCAGGATAAAAATGGACGCCTTGCAAAATTCCTTTCGATTGATGTGGATATTACCGATAAAGTTCAAGCAGAATCCGCTTTAAAACAAGCATTAAAAAACGAATTTCAAACGACAGCCAGACATTTGCAAAATGCTGTATTCAAGTATAGAAAAAATGAAGACGGGCAGATTGTGTTGACGATGCTTGAAGGAAAGCTGTTAGAGAAAATGGGGCTTGCGGCTGATTGGTCCGACAAAAGCCAGCTTAGAGATATCGTTTCAAAACAGGCATCTACATACATATCCGGTTATGTGGAGCGCGCTTTTACCGGTGAACAAGTTAATTTTGAGGTAAATATACTTCATTTCTCTCTTCTCGTTCACCTTTCTCCTCTTTTTGAAGGTGAAAAAGTCGCGGAAGTAATCGGTACGGCCACCGATATTACCGAGCGGAAAGAAACAGAAAGACAAGTACAAAAAATGGCTCATTATGATGATTTAACGGGGCTTGCCAACCGGCGTCAGTTTCAAAAAAAACTAGATGAAGCTCTTTCCTCTTCGTCCCGATATAATCAGTCTTTCGCCCTCATGTTTCTTGACCTGGACCGATTTAAAAATGTAAACGATACTTTAGGCCACAATACGGGAGATCTTTTACTCAGTAAAGTAGCCGCCCGGCTTCAAAATTGTATTAGGGGCACAGACACGGCTGCCCGGCTTGGCGGTGATGAATATGCGATTTTGCTTCCAGCGATTTCACGTGAATCGGCCCAGCGCATTGCCGAACGAATACAAGAAGAGCTGAGCCACTGTTTTCTGATTGAAAACCTGGATATTTTCATTAGCACAAGCATCGGTATCAGTATGTTTCCTGAGGATGGGCTGGACGCAGAAACACTGATTCGCGCTGCGGATGCTGCCATGTATTTCGCCAAAGAAAGCGGCAAAAACACCTACAGGTTTTTTACAACTGATCTGCATCGCGATATGAGCAACAAAATGATGCTTGAGCGGGAAATGCATCGGGCCCTTGAAGAAAAACTTTTTCACCTGTATTACCAGCCCCAGATCGACATGGGAACAAATCAACTCATTGGCGTGGAAGCGCTGATTCGCTGGAATCATCCTAAAATGGGGTCGGTTTCTCCAGCGGAATTTATTCCACTCGCAGAAGAAACCGGCTTAATTCTTCCGATCGGCACATGGGTGATGGAGACTGCCTGTGCCCAAAACAAAGCATGGCAGGAAGCAGGCCTTCCGCCTGTTTGTGTTAGTGTGAACGTGTCGCTTCGGCAGTTTATGCAGGTAGATTTTGCCGAACAGGTGGAGCGGATTTTAGAGCGAACCGGCCTTTCACCCGAGTGGCTGACGATTGAAATTACAGAGAGCATGACGGCTGATGTAGCTCACGCCCTGCAGATTTTAGACCGGCTGCGCAGCATCGGTATTCAGGTGAGTATTGATGATTTTGGCACCGGCTACAGTTCACTCAGCTATTTAAGCCGTTTTCCTATTACAAAGCTGAAAATTGACCAGTCTTTCGTCCGGGATTTAACCGAGAATCGCCAGGCGATCGTGAAAGCCATCATCGATCTGGCGCAAAATTTAAATTTAAAAGTAATTGCGGAAGGCGTAGAATCAAATGAGCAGGCGAAGCTGCTGCTGGCACTTAATTGTACCGAGGCACAGGGCTATTTGTATGCAAAGCCGCTTTCTCCTGAAGAAATAGAAAAACGGCTGTCCAAGTGTTAAAGGACAGCCGTTTTTTAATTAGCCTGCGCCATACGGTCGATCGCGTTATTGACCGTATACCATTTGTCGTCTGCACTATATCCATTTGTCTGCCCCGCCACTTGATCACGCGAAAAGTAATAAAGCGGATATCCTTTGTACGTGGACTGCTTTTCCCCTGTATCCTCACGTGTAATCTCGCCAAAATCACCCGGGCTGAACCCTTCCGGCACTTTACTCGATCCAAGATAAAAAGGCGGCCACTCTTCCAGACAATGATTCGTACAGGTGGACACTCCTTCTTTATCCTTTATGTAATAGTAAAGTGTCATACCGGCCGAATCTGCCAGGTACTGCCCTGTTTCTTCTTTTTTCATGACACGAAGCGGGTCCGTTGGATTTTGAGCAGCATCCTGCGCTTCATTAATAGGTGCTGACATTTCTTCCGGTTCTTCATCTGCCATACAGCCTGCCAGCAGAGTAACCGCAATGATCCATTTCCACATTTCATCCATCTCCTTTTTAACAAGAGGATATCCCGAAAAGAAGTACTTTATTCTCTGCTTTAAATAGAACATTTGAAAGGATTTGCATAAGGAAACATTTGGATATATACTTCACTTATGGAAATATAAGGATTAGTGAAAAGGGTACTTATGAATACCTTTCCTGTGAAAACTACGGTTTTCTTTGGCTTGTCCTCTGCAATTTTAACAGCTGTCCTGTATACCGCTATTCTCCTATGGAATAGTGAAGCTCTTTTTTATTGGATGACACTTTCGTTTTTAAGTGCTGCTTCCCTTCTGCTTGCAGGCCCAAGGAGGAAATGGGTGAATGCTTTACTGATTATGCAGATCATTTTGTTTCTTTATGGGTGGTTTTCTTTGTTTTTTGGACCATTTCATCAGGCTTGCCCTGTCAATCCTCGTTTGGATCTTTATTGGGTTTGGCATTTTTCTTTTATATCGATTGAACGTGGCTGGAAGAGAGGAAAAGGAATTAAAGCGAATCCATGCTTTTTATATTACAGCAGGGCTTTTGGGCAGCGCAGTCACACTTTTTATCGCATTCAGCTTTTGGATCATGGCAGGTCCTTCCGTTATTCTTATTGTGTTTCCTATTCCTTTTCTGCTCTGGGCTGCGCTTTATAAATTGAGGCTGTCTGCTTTTGAAAAAAGAAAAGGTTCAAGAGTTGGCTGACGGCTTTCCGTTGGCTGTCTTTCATATCCAGCTCAATGACCGCTTTTGTTTCCCGGCTATTTTTCCCGAAAGAAGGCGATGGATTGAAAGAAAAAACAAGATGGGTTTTAGGTATTTTTTTACAGCATGGGCCGCCTTAATTTCGGCTGGCATAGCTTTTCAAAAAACAGATGACGAGAAACAGAACGGCTTGACGGATGTGTTTGATCTTTCACCTGCTGAAAATATATTTTATGTGAAGCATATAAACGGTATTCCTTCCTTGCGAAGCTTTTCAGAAAACACCCAAAAAGACGAGGAAATCACAAGCTTGCCAGCCGACCGGCTGATCACGGATATAGACGTGTCACCCGACGGGGCAGATGTGGCATTTATTTCCATTCGCGAAGGCGATGTGATTGAAACGGGGAACATTAGAACCGAGGTGTGTATACTGAATCTTTCCAGCGGCAGAAGAGAACTTTTATTGGAAGGAAACCAAGCTGCTTCAAGTCTCCAGTTCTCCAAAGATGGAACCAGCCTTCACTATATTGGCTTAGCCAGTGAAAGAGCCAATTTGGACATTTTTCGGTACAACTTGGCTGACAGAACGAAAAAACGGCTGACTGCATTAAACTCATACAGCATGAGCAGCCTTCATGTCCGTTCAAACGGAACATCGGCTTTTATACTGATGCAGGATGAATCCGCAGACATGTTTCAAGGCAAAGCATCTGTTTACATAGTTTCACTTAACGGAAAATCCGTCCTGAAGCCATATACAAAGCCTGCAACACACCTTGAAGTGACCGGTTATGCTCTCCATGAACAAAACGGCGATATGGTTTATCAAGCTGTAGCAAACGAAGAAACCGCCGGTATTTTTGAATATGAGCTGTTCCGCTACAACAATCAGCCCAAACAAAGACAGGCGCTGACACCTTTTGGCACGTATGCGGGATCTCCTGTTTTTCATCCTTCCGGCAAAACCATTTACTTTATGACAGATCCTAACTTTGGAAATGGAGAGGCGGATTATCCTTTATTTAAAATGGATCGTAACGGCTCAAACAAGCAGGAGATCGAATTACCTGAGTAAAAGCCGGCTTTTTATAAAAGTCCGGCTTTTTGAAGAATAAATACCGTATACTGTTGTTCCTCCTCAAGCTGGAACACAGGATAAGCGGCATCCTCTCGAGGCAGATCAATCCAGCTGATCACACATTGAATATTTTGAAGCTTTAAAAGCGGCAAGTCATCCGGTGTGCGGATTAAAACTGCTTTTGGGTATGCTTCCTGTTTGTATCCCTCCACAAATATGCAGTCCACTGAAAAGGATCGGTACAAAGCGAGGATGTCCTCCAGCGCCCATTGATTCCGCGTAATGGATACCTGCAGAATCCCGTCTCCTTCTACACCAGCCAGAACGGCGCCGGCCTGCCGGTGTCTGTCGCTGTCTTTTTGCCCGTCCGGTGGGCCCCCGTGCCCATGGTGCTTAATCGCTGCAACGCGCGCTCCCTGCTCTTCAGCCGCTTGTATTAGTTTTTCCATTAGTGTGGTTTTGCCGCTGTTTTGATAACCCACTACTTGAAATACATTTTCCATGACAACAACCTCCGCGTTATAATAACTCCAGGAGTGATAAAGATGAAAACAGCCGGTATTGTACTTGCCGGCGGCCAGTCATCACGATACGGCCGCCCTAAAATGTTTGAACAGTATAAAAAGAAGCCGTTTTACCAGCATAGCGTAGACGCCCTTAGTACCAATGGGCTGCATCCTATTATTCTTTCGACAAACCGCTTTCTTGCTGATGGGTTTGATTTATCCGGCGTCGAGCTGATTGTGGAGCCCACTCCTCATCAAGGACCGCTTTTTGCCCTGCATTACGCCATCTCACAGTTTGGGGAACCGGAGTGGTTTTTTGTGCTTTCTGCCGATATCCCGTTTGTAAGAGAAGCTTTTATTGAGCAGCTGCTCCTGTACTGCCACCCCGATTATAACGCGGTTGTGCCGGCAGAAGGAGAAAAACTGCAGCCGCTTCTCGCTCTTTACCATAGACGCTGCCTTCCTTATATGAACGAAGCGCTCGGTGAAGGAAAAAGAAGTTTAATGGCGCTTTTACACAAGATTCCATTCAAGACCGTTTCATTTGAGAACGAACCATCCTTTATCAACATTAACACACAGCTTGACTTCCAAAAATATAATGAAAACGAATAAAAGAGCACTCACGCAATGTGAGTGCTTCAGAGTGTAGACAAACCCTATTTTCGAAAAGAACTTCTGCGAAAATGGGGTTTTCGTCTTCTTGTTTTAGCTTATTTAGTTGACTTGTAACTAAAACAACACAAAATCTTGATTGCTCATTCAATATTAAAAAGGACTGTCGACTTTGTCGACAGCCTGGAGCACTCACGCAATGTGAGTGCTTCGGACTGTAGACAAATTATATGGATGACCGTGCACATGAATGGGATGAATCGGCGGCGTCCAGGCAGCTCCGCTTTCCATGGGGCAGGCGCTGAGCCCGCTAGTCCCATAGGAGTCTGCGCCGCCCTCCCGCCGCCAAGCGGCTTGCGACAAGGTTGTATAAAGCTAATAAGGTCATATCTTTCTATTTAAAAAATAGAAAATGTCTGTTCGTTTCGTGCTTATTGACGTTTAATAACACTTAGTGAAGCCTGCCGGACGAAGACTCCTGCGGGAAGTACAGTGAGTCGGGAGACCCCGCAGGCGCAGCCGAGGAGGCTCCCGCACTGCCCCTGGAACGCGAAGTCCGGCAGGCTTCACCTATCGGCTCTTTTTTAAAAGTGAAAGACTTTGTCTACACACTGAAGCACTCACGTGATGTGAATGCTTTAAAGTATAGTAAAATGCCCAGGCAAACTCCTTCTTACTAATGTGCAGACAAAGGCGTTACCATTGCGGCACAAACTTTGAAGCCGGGCATTTTACAGGCCGGGTCCAAGGCTTCACTGGTCAGTTTATTGACATTTTGAATACCGTCCCAGTGCATCGGCATGAAAATTGTATCCTCACGAATGGATGCGGTCAGCTTACTGCGAACAACGACTTCCCCGCGGCGGGACCGCACCTTTACAAGCGAATCATCTTTTATCTTCAAACGCCTTGCTGTTTTCGGGTGAATCTCCACGAAGGATTCAAACTGCTGGGCTTCAAGCGTCGGGCTTTGATGTGTCTGCACACCCGTTAAATAGTGCCCCAGCACCCGGCCGGTCGTTAAATAAAGGGGATAGTCTCCTCCCGCCTGTTCTTTCGGAAACTCATTCGGCACCGGCACCATGGCGGCTCTTCCATCCGGACGAGGAAACGATGCTTCGAACAAACGATCCTCACCTGGATGCTCCGGGGAAGGACAAGGCCAATAAACCCCTTCTTCTTTCCGAAGCCGGTCGTACGTAATTCCGTAATAATCCGCAATGCCGCCCTTGCTTGCCAGGCGAAGCTCTTCAAAAATCCCTTCGGCATCTGTATACGAAAAATGAGCGGCTTTTCCTAAAGAAGCAGCAATGTCAGACAAAATCTCCCAATCCTGCTTTGCAAGCCCAGGTGCCGGCCGGGCTGCTTCCCGAAGCAACACGCGGCCTTCCAGATTCGTTAACGTTCCGGTATTTTCCAAGTAAGCCGCCGTAGGCAAAATAACATCAGCCAGCTGGGCCGTCTCCGAAAAAAGCATATCGGCCACAACAAGAAAATCCAGCTTCCGCAGACCTTCTTCTACGAAGTTTGCATTGGGGTTGGAAACGATCGGGTTGGATCCCATTAAAAACAGCCCCCGGATTTCCTGTGCATGTACTTTTTCCATCATTTCGTATGCAGATACACCTTTACCTGGAAGACTCTCCGCGTCAACACCCCATATTTTCGCGATGTACGCACGATGCTCCTCATTTTCAATCGACCGGTATCCGGGCAGCTGATCTGCTTTTTGGCCATGCTCACGTCCGCCCTGTCCGTTCGCCTGGCCTGTCACTGCTCCGTAGCCGCTTCCTCTCTTGCCGATTTTACCTGTGGCAAGCAATAGATTAATAAAATTCCGTACAGCCAGCGATCCGTCTGTTTGCTGCTCTACACCACGGGCAGTTAAAATCATTCCCGATGCCGCCTGCCCAAATTTCCGCCCTGCTCGTTCGATATCTTCTTGGGGCACACCTGTTAAGACGGCGATCTCTTCGATTTTACATGAATCGATATGTGCTTTTACTTTCTCAAATCCTGTAGTGCGTGCCGCCAGAAATGCTTTGTCGATATACCCGTTATCTATAATCACTTTCAGCAGTCCATTGGCAAGCGCTGCATCCGTACCCGGCTTGACTTTCAGATGCATATCGGCCATCTCTGCTGTAGCCGTGCTGCGCGGGTCGATTACAATGATAAAAGCGCCATTTTCTTTTGCATCTCTAAAGTACGGCATCAGTGTCGGCTGGCATTCGGCAATGTTGGTTCCTGCGAGAATTAAACAGTCTGATTCTCTTACTTCCGAAAGCGGATTTGTTAATCCCCGGTCAATGCCAAATGCTTGATTGCCGGCCGCTGCAGCCGCAGACATGCAAAACCGCCCATTGTAATCAATGTACTTTGTTTGCAGGGCCACACGCGCAAACTTACCGAGTGTATAGGACGTTTCATTTGTAAGCGAGCCGCCTCCATACACCCCGATCGTATCCCGGCCAAATTGATGCTGCAGAGCGGTAAACCGCTCGGCAATTTGCTTGTACGCTTCCTCCCATGAAACGGGTACAAATTCACCGTTTTTTTTCATTAAAGGTTCCGTGATTCTTTCGCCGGTCAGCGCATGCTGATAAGCGTTCATTCCTTTAATACAAAGACGGCCCTCTGAGGCTGCATTTTGCTTGGGGGCCACATGATAGGTTGTATGTCCCTGCTCTTCTGTCTCTGTAACCGTCATTTTACATTGAACACTGCAAAAAGGGCACTGTGTTTCCATCACTGTTTTTACGGCTGTTTCCATTTTTTCACCTGCTTTACAAGGCAGCGGCTGCCTGTTGATTTTGAATGGATATCCCTTGTCGTTTTCTTTTTAATACTTCTTCTCGAATCGACGTTAAGCCAAGTCGCCCGGCCCAGCTGTCCATCTCTTCTCCATAAAAAGCGGATATACGATAATAAGCAAGCAGCGCTTCTGTCATCCAGACAGCATCGTCCGGCTGCATTGATGCGTAAAGCCGCTCACCCGACACGTACAATTCCCAGCCGCCCGGTGCCCCGATCAAGCCGACGTTTTCCCCGAGTGATCCCGCTTCATCCTCAAGACCTGAGGAAACAGCGACTGTTACCTCTGCCGGGAAAACGAATGATTCCAGCCGTTCTTCTAGCTTCCTGCCAAGAGCCAGCGAATCGTGAAAAGCGTATTTTGCATATCGGATGCCGGCACATGTACCGACAGCGCGAAGAGATGCGCCATAGGAAGGCATGGAAGCAGAAAGAGCTGCTCTCACCTCAGAAATTTCCTCTTTTTTAATGCCATACAGCTCCATTCGGGGTCCAGCTGCCAGCTTGACGAGTGGAATGCTGTACTTTTCCACCACATCCGCAATCGTTCGAAGCTGGTCTGCGCCTGTTATACCACCGTACATGCGCGGAGCGGCCATGTACGTACCGTCCGCTGTCTGTTCTTCTAAAATATCCAGCACGCAGCTGCTGTGCACACCCATGTAATAGTAAAGAGCCGGCCGGCATATCGCGCAGCCTTCTGTTCTCCATCCAAGCCGGTGCATCAGCTGCACCATACCCTCATTTGGATGAGATTGAACCGCTTGGATGATGTCTCTGTGATCCGCGTCTGTACAAGCGCAGATCGATGCTTTTTCCACTTCCTCTTCGGCTCCTTTTCTTTTAATAAAGTCCAAAATATCCGCTACAACCGGACGACAGCCGCCGCAGGAGCTTGAAGCTTTCGTGCAGGCCTTCACATCCTCCACGCTTTCGAGCGCCTGCTCGCAAACCGCTTTTACAATGGCTCCTTTCGATACACCATTGCACGCGCACACTGTGTCATGATCCGGCATAGAAGCAATGCGTTCATCTTTGCTGCCGCTGCCCTGGGCCATTTCTTTTTCCAGGACGGCATAATGGTCTTTCCTTTGAGTCATCCCGAACAGCTTAGCGCCTTCAGTAATGTTGCCAAATAGCACGGCGCCTGTGATTTTGCCATCTCTTATGACGATTTTTTTGTATGTGTTGTTTATTCCATCTATCCATTGCATGGACTGCGTTTCATCACTGTCCATGAATTCTCCCGCTGAAAAAACATCCACGCCGGACACTTTCAATTGAGTGGACAGTACCGAGCCTTGATAGCCCGGATGCTCCTCTTTGCACAAAGCGGCTGCCAAAGCTTTTCCCTGTTCATACAAAGGCGCGACAAGGCCGTAAACAAAGCCGCGATGCTCTGCACATTCTCCAACTGCGTATACATGCGGGACGCTTGTGCGCATATAGTCATCTACGACAATAGCCCGGTTTACTTCGATGTCTGTGCCGGCAGCCACTTGTGTATTCGGGCGGACACCAACCGCCATGACGATCAAATCCGCTTCACGCCAACTTCCGTCTGAGAAGCGAAGGCCTTTTACCCGTTTATGGCCGGTAATTTCTGATGAATTTTTTTGCAGCAGAAAATTCATCCCCTGTGCTTCTAAGTCCCGTTGAAGCATGCGAGCCGCGACAGGATCAAGCTGCCGGTCCATAATGTACTCCCCGATATGCACAACGTCCACTTTCATTCCTAAATTAAGAAGACCACGGGCCGCTTCCAGTCCAAGCAGCCCGCCGCCGATGACAATGGCTTTTTCGTGTTTTTTGGATGCTTCGACCATTTTCTCGCAATCGTATATGTTCCGGAAAGCCGTCACGCCTTCTTTTTTTGCACCTGGAAGCGGCAGCATAAACGGCAGTGAACCTGTGGCAATTACCAATTCATCATACGATACGATGCGTTCTTTAGAGGTCACCACATATTTTTCGCTTGTATGAATTTGAACAACCGGCTCTCCCGTATAAAGAGTAATGCCGTTTGCTTCATACCATGCCCAGTCATTTAGCGTAATGCTTTCAACCGTTGTATCGCCTTGAAGGACTTTAGACAGTAAAATCCGATTATAGTTTGGATGCGGCTCTTTCCCAAATATCGTAATCTCAAATTCATTCGGCTGAATCTTTAAGATTTCTTCAACTGCACGGACACCCGCCATCCCATTTCCGATCACAACCAGTTTTCGTTTATTCATAGAAAAGTCCCCTCCCTTCTTTTTAGTCCGCTTTGAAGGCCGGGTTCTCGTCCGCTTCGTTCCCCGTAAACGGTACATGCATTGATTTAGCTGGCTCTTTGTGGGTGCTCCTATTCGTTGTCCGTGCCAGTACAACTGTTTTGATTTTCATAGCGATCACTCCTTTTTATTTCGTGTCAGCTTAAATAACACAATATAAAACGTTTTTTGGAAAGTCAATCAGATTTTTTTGATTTTTCGAAATAGTTCGTAAGGTTTTCTAACAAGTATATGGAAAGTATCTTTTCGCCGCCCTACACTAACGATAAGCAACATATCACTCATTGAATGCAAAGGAGAGGAACACATGAAACTAGCGGAATTGAGAAAAAGCGGCCATGCGCCGTCTCTATTGGCGTCATTCTTGTATTTTGACATCAGCTTTATGATTTGGGTTATGCTTGGAGCGCTTGGTGTGTATATTACACAGGATTTCGGTCTTTCTCCTTCTCAAAAGGGATTAATTGTAGCAGTTCCTATTTTGGCTGGTTCTTTATTCCGGATTATTCTCGGAATCTTTACGGATCGGATTGGTCCGCGTAAAACGGCAATAGGCGGCATGATAGTCACTATGGTGCCTCTTTTATGGGGATGGCTTTTCGGAAATTCCATGACAGAGCTTTACTTCATTGGTATTCTGCTTGGCGTTGCCGGCGCAAGCTTTTCTGTTGCCCTTCCAATGGCAAGCCGCTGGTACCCGCCGCATCTTCAGGGGCTTGCAATGGGAATTGCCGGTGCCGGAAACAGCGGTACAGTGCTTGCTACACTGTTTGGTCCGCGCCTGGCAGAAGTATTCGGCTGGAATGGCGTAATGGGTCTTGCCCTTATTCCTCTTACACTTGTTTTTATTACGTACGTGCTGATTGCCAAAGACGCTCCTACACAGCCGGAACCACAGCCTTTGATTAATTATTTTAAAGTGTTTAAACAGCGTGACACCTGGTATTTCTGCTTGCTTTATAGTGTAACGTTCGGCGGATTTGTCGGGCTGACGAGTTTTTTAAGCATTTTCTTTGTCGACCAGTATGGGCTGACCAGCGTCCGTGCAGGTGATTTTGTGACACTCTGCGTGATTGCAGGCAGCTTGTTCCGTCCGGTCGGCGGCATGATTGCCGATAAAATTGGCGGAGCGGCACTTCTTAAGTTCTTGTTTATTGGTGTAGCCTTGATGATGTTCGGCGTTAGCACGCTGCCTTCTTTAACAGTCGTGACAATGATGCTGTTTGTCGGCATGATGTGCCTTGGCATGGGCAATGGGGCTGTATTCCAGCTTGTTCCGCAGCGTTTTCAAAAAGAAATTGGCATGGTGACGGGGGTTGTCGGTGCAGCCGGCGGTGTAGGCGGCTTTTTTGTTCCAAATATTTTAGGTACACTCAAGCAAATGACCGGAACATATGCGGCTGGATTTACTGTTTATGCAGTAATTGGTATCGCTGCTCTTATTCTTTTAACTGTGGCGCAAATTTCATGGCGCAAAGCCTATGCTTTAAAAGAAGAATCTGCTTAATCACTTTTTCCAATACTGGCTGGCCTGTCATAGGCTTAGCCTTTTTTGTTTTGGTGCCATGTTACAGGGGGAACATATTTATATAATAAGGAAAGGATTTGATTTTCTGGAAAACCAATCTGTTAAAGAAGCATTAAGAAAACGGGCTGTTACACTGCCGGACGGGGCAGCCGTTCCGGCGCTCGGGCAGGGAACGTGGCGTATCGGAGATGATCCGGCAAAAAAAAAAGCGGAGGTGCGGGCGCTGCGACTCGGCGTTGATCTCGGCATGTCACTGATTGATACGGCAGAGATGTACGGAGAAGGCCGGGCGGAACGGGTCGTCGGCGAAGCCATTCGAGGCATCCGAGATGAAGTGTTTTTAGTATCGAAGGTTTATCCGCATAACGCAGGGCTTGATCAGATTGCTGCTTCATGTGAAAAAAGCTTACAGCGGCTCCAAACAGATCGGCTCGATTTGTATCTGCTTCACTGGCGTGGACGGGTGCCGCTTGAAGAAACGATTGAAGGAATGGAACGGTTGAAGAAAGAAGGGAAAATCGTCCGCTGGGGTGTTTCAAACTTTGATACAGCCGATATGAAGGAGCTTCTGCAAAAACCGGGCGGAAATGAATGCGCTGTTAATCAAGTTCTCTATCATCTTGGTTCGCGCGGTATTGAATTCGACCTGCTTCCGTGGCATAAGAAACAGGGAATACCCGTTATGGCCTACAGTCCGCTCGCACAGGGCGGCTCGCTGCGAAAAGAGCTGATGGATGATCCTGTTGTTCAAAAAATGGCGCAGGCGCACGGAGCATCTCCCCTTCAAATTATGCTTGCCTGGACGATTCGCTTTCCCGACATGATAGCCATCCCTAAATCCGCACAGGAGGAGCATACAGCCGATAACGCAAAAGCTGCCCAAATTGTATTAACAGAACAGGAACTGGCCGAGCTGAACGAGCGATTTTCAGCTCCTGGCCGAAAAGTACCACTTGATATTATTTAAGTTTATTTGAATAATTGGATGTTTGCCGTTGCGGAGAGGATAGCAGATGCATTTACTAGTTGTATAGAAGCGTGGAGGTGAAAAATATGCGTCGTCATGTTCGTCCGATCGTCTGCCCGCCGCAGTGTATTGTAAAAGATACGTATATTAAGCGCGAAATTCCAGTTATTCATCCAGTTGTTACGATTAATCGCCAGCATATCGTCAATGTACCACGCCACATTTATCAGCCGATCACAAGAAACGAAGTTGTGGATCCTGGTTATCCAGGAAAAGGCTGGGGTTGCGGCTGCGGCTGCAAACGCTAAGAACGGAAAATCCCGGCCTGTTCAAATAACAGCCCGGGATTTTTGAAGTTTGCTTTCAATTAAAATACCGATTCAAAAACAGCAGGTGTTTCACGTGAAACATTTTCTAGATTCTTATAAAGGCTTTAACAATATTTCGTCTTCTTTTTCAAGGTTTGCCACCATATCGTGCCATTCCTGAGGCTTATTCGATAAAACGGAATAATAACTGCTGATAAAATCGCGGATCAAACTTGCTTTAAGTGACCCAGTATTTTCTTTGAATGGCTGGAAACAAAGATCCAAATGACTGACCGCTTCCCCTTCATTTGTCCACGCAGGATGAACATACGGGAAATCAAGACGCATATAGCCGAGGTGGGAAAGTACTTCGCGCCGTACAAATGGGTCCATCACTTTAATACCGGCAAAGGCATGATCCTTCATACGGTACGGGTCATAAATTTCCGCAAACATGCCCATTAAATCGAGGTCGTTTTCTCCTGCCAGGCGCATTAAATCTTCATAGCGTTTTTTCGCTAAAAACGGGCCAACCCCAAGCCCTTCTTTTACGATAATCGTGAAATCGGTCATCGCCACGTTTAATTCTTTGTTGTACCGGTACTCCGTTATTCCTGCTACTTCATCGCCCTGAACTGCCAGAAATACACGAATCATCGGGTCTTTCAGCGGCTCCGCCCATAATTCATACTCCAGTACTTCCTCCGGTGGAAATACATCCTGCATTGTTTTATGCAGGCGCGCAAACATTGGATCATCAATGCTGTTCACTTGTACATATTCCATTTCAATACCTCCTTTTTGTTTATCAAAATGACGGCTTTGCTGCCACCAATCATACCATAAATCTAGATGCCGCCTGGACATCTCTGCTTAGTCATTTTTCATATAGACGTTTACTTTCTTTTCTTCATCGCTGCTAAAAAGCACGCCATTTCATAAAAAAAGCTGAACCCAATAAAAGGTTCAGCTCAGACTGTTGACAAATTATATGGATGACGGTGCACATGAATGGGATAGATCGGCGGCGTCCAGGCAGCTCCGCTTTCCATGGGGCAGGCGCTGAGCCCATAGGAGTCTGCGCTTCCCTCCCGCCGCTAGTGGCTTGCGACAAGATTGTATAGCGCTAGTAAGCTGGTATCTTTCTGTTTGAAAAAAAGAAATTTTTATTCAGTCCTTGCTTATGGATCTTCAATACCACTTAGTGAAGCCTGCCGGACGAAGACTCCTGCGGGAAGTACAGGGAGTCGGGAGACCCCGCAGGCGCAGCCGCGGGGTCTCCCGCACTGCCCGCGGAACGCGAAGTCTAGCAGGCTTCACTTATCGGCTCTTTTTAAGAAAAAATGTTTCTCGAAAAGTCTCTGCCCGTTTTCAGCGGTGAAAACTTTCATAAAAAAAAGACTGACGACTTTGTCGACAGTCTCCCGTGCTTATTTAGCACTTAACAGCTTTACAAAAGGGACCAGGTCTAGAGAACATTCATCATACTGCTTTTTTAGCCGTTTTTTTATTGGGCTGCTTTTTGAATTTGTTTGCTTCGCAGCTGCCCGCATGCTGCATCAATATCTGTTCCGTGTTCCTGGCGTACAACACAGTTCAAGCCTTTTTTCTTCAGCGTATCATAAAATGCCATAATCGCTTCCGGCGTGCTCCGCTGATACTGGCTGTGTTCATCCACTGGATTGTACGGAATTAAATTTACATACTGTTTTTTATCACCAATTAATTCTGCCAGCTCAAGTGCGTCTTCCACCCGGTCATTCACGTCTTTTAACAGGATATATTCAAAAGTGATACGGCGGTTTGTGTTTTCCAGGTAGTAGTCGACCGCTTCCATCAGCTTTTCAATCGGAATCGCCCGGTTGATTTTCATAATTTTTGTCCGCAGCTCGTTGTTCGGTGCATGCAGAGAAATCGCCAGGTTAACCGGAATTTTTGTATCGGTAAAGTCGTAAATTTTATTCGCCAGGCCGCTCGTTGAAACGGTAATATGGCGGGCTGCAATACCTAATCCTTTTTGGTCGATGACGACTTTTAAGAAATCGATCAGATTGTCAAAGTTATCAAACGGCTCTCCAATCCCCATCACGACAATATGGCTTACTTTTTCTCCGTTGCCTGCTTCATCCAGTGCGTGCTGCACATTCATAATCTGCTCCACGATTTCACCGCTGGATAAGTCACGCGTTTTCTTTAATAAGCCGCTTGCACAAAAACTGCAGCCAATGTTGCAGCCGACCTGCGTCGTTACACAAACAGATAAGCCGAATTTATGACGCATCATCACGGTTTCAATTAAGTTGCCGTCTGTTAATTTAAACAAAAATTTAATCGTTCCATCTGCTGATTCCTGTTTCACGTGTTCTGTTAGGGTATGAAGAACAAAATGCTCTTTCAGCAGTGCGATGCAGTCCGCGTTTACGTCTGTCATCTCGTCAAAATCGGTTACCCGTTTCCGGTACAGCCAGTCCCACACTTGCTGCGCCCGGAATTTCTTATGTCCAAATGGCAAAAGCCATGCCTCCAGCTGCTCAAGCGTCAATCCGTAAATGGATTTTTTGTTCATGTATTTATAGCCTCTTTTCGTTGCTTAAATTAAAAATGTACTACCTTCAAAAATAACGCAAATAAGCCTCCTGCACAAGTGGTAAGTTATACAGGAGGCTTTTTGCTATACGGGTTAGTTGTTCACAATAAGCGCAAGCCGCTTGTTTCGCACGTCCCGCTCTTCTTCAGATACAAGATCATATTTTTTCAGGAGATGAAACAAATCATTTAACAAATCCTGCGTCCGCTCTTCCTGCAGGTAATTGTATAAGCTTTTATAAAGATCTGACGGAAGAAATGTTTTCTGGCTTTCCACTTTTTTGATCACATCTGTATGTGAATGGTCAATGCTGCATTCGCTCATGTTCAAGCACTCCTTTATGATTGGTATTGAAAAAGAACAAACCGTTCATGCTCGTTTTTTTCGTACACCCCGCCCAATTTCACTTCATCGAGCCAGTCAAATACCGTCTGATGCTCCAAATAATACAGGTATTCGTCTGATGGATAATACAAAATGAGTGTCACCTGGCGCGGGAAGGCTTCCATTGACGCCAAAATCCGATGTACGATCCGCATGAAAATTTGCACTGAGAACGGATTAAAAAAGTAAAAAACAGTATCTTCTGCTTTTACTTCATACTCCTGCGCCATCACACATTGAAACTCGATCAATCCGTGCCGGCGCTTTCTTTTTCTCATATACCCTATTTTGTTTTGAAGACACACATCAAAAAAAGCAGGATTCATTTCAATCCCCGTAACCGAAGCCCGGAATCGGTCATGCACGTAAAAGGCGACCCGCCCTTTTCCGCAGCCGACGTCAACAAATCCGTCACTTGCATCCAGTGTACAGCGTTCAAAAAGCTCATCAAGCCCCGCATAGGGTGTCGGCTCGTAGCGATGATAGTGGGCAAGCTGGGGAAACCCCTGCTGATCACCCATTGTCTGAATGGACAGCTGCTCATCATACGCTTTTTCTAGATGCTTCTCATCCATTACCAAAGACCAAGCACCTTCCACCAGGCACCGCCGACTCCAAGCCAGACAATTAAATGAACAATGGAAATGATCAGCCCGAGCGTCCACCATTTACTTTGTGTTACATAACCCGCACCAAAAAATACAGGTGCCGGCCCGCTGCTGTAATGAGTTAAGCAGCCGAACAAATTACTGAATACGCCGAGCAAAAGAGCAGAGGCAACCGGCGGAGCCCCGGCAGCCACGATCACAGCCAGAAAAGCGGCGTACATGGCACTGACATGAGCCGTGTTGCTCGCAAAAAGATAATGAGAGTAAAAATAAACGACAGCCAAAACGACCAGTGTCCATAGCCAGGACATGCCGCTGACGGCCCCTCTCATTGTATCCGTAAACCATGGAATCATACCGAGATCGTTTAAGAAGCCGGCCATCATAACCAAAACCGCAAACCAGACGAGCGTGTCCCACGCGCCTTCTTCTTTTTTAATATCAGACCAGCTCAGCACTTGAGTGATCAGCAGCGCGACAAGTCCGATAAAAGCCGTTGTTGTAGCAGTGATACCAAAGTTTGTTCCGAAAATCCACAAAGCCAAGATCAGGACAAACACACCGATCATAAACCACTCTTCTCTTTTTAAAGGACCCATCTCTTTTAATTTTTGGGCGGCCATTTGGGGTGCAGCCGGTGTTTCTTTCACTTCCGGCGGATACAGCTTGTACAGCACATACGGAACAAGCAGCAGGCTGAGCAGACCTGGCACAGACGCAGCTGCGGCCCAGCCGACCCACGAAATCGGTTCGCCGGTAATGTCTCCAGCAATTTGTGCTGCAAGCGGATTGGCTGCCATTGCTGTTAAAAACATGGCGGATGTTACCATATCTCCATGAAAGGAAACCGTTGTTAAAAACGCCCCTACCTTTCGTTCCGTTCCATCTCCTGACCGGGAACCATACGCTTCAGACAGCGACCGAACAATTGGAAGTAAAATACCACCGGCTCTTGCTGTGTTGGACGGCATCGCCGGAGACAGAATAAGATCACTTGCCACAAGCGAATAAGACAAGCCAAGTGTTTTTTTACCGAACTTTTTCACAAACATGTACGCAACCCGGGTGCCCAGGCCGGTTTTGATAAATCCTCTTGAAATAAAAAAAGCAATGACAATCAGCCAGATCGTCGTGTTTTGAAACCCACTGAGCGCTTCTTCAATGGTCAGTGTCTGTGATAAAACCGTTGCGGTCAGGGCTAAAACAGCCACACTGCCCATTGGCATGGGCTTAACTACAAGCCCAATAATTGTGGCTACAAAAATAGCGAATAAATGCCATGCCTGAGACGAGAGTCCAGACGGTGCAGGAACAAACCAAATAAGTGCTCCAATTAAAAGCGTTAAAAAAAGAAGACCAAGCCTTACTTCTCCCTTTTTCCGAGCAGGCATCTTGTTTTTACTCATCATTCTCTCTCCTTTCCTCTTACATTGTAAAATACTTCACAAACATAGTCTAAAAAATCTTTCCACTGTATTCTTATCCTTTTGGGAAGTACCCTTAAACGTACTTTACAGCTGTTCCTGTTTACCTTGTCCGTTTCCTGCTGGCGATCATTCATCATAAAAAAACTTAAGACTGCCATTCACTACAGTTTTCCAGGATTCGCATACAAAACGAACATACATTCCATCTATGTTATACTGGCAGAAAGGAGCTGATGAATGATGGCAGATTTAAAAGATATATATAATGATGACTTTATCGATTCATTAGCCGATGCGCTTGAGCGGGCTGACTTGTCCTTTAACCGAAAAGCATTCCTAAACTGTGTGTATCAAGAAGAGTGGGAATCTCTGGCTTTTAAACAACGCGTTCGCCAGTTATCGACTGCGATGTATAGGGGGGTCAATAAACCTTTTCCAAAAGCGCTCCCTGTGCTGCTGGATGCAGCTCCTTCATTCAAACAGCTGGCAGGACTTGTATTTCCGGATTATGTGGAGCAGTATGGGCTTGCCTTCTGGGAGAAATCGATGGACGCGCTTGCCCAGTTAACCGTGTACTCCACTTCTGAATTTGCCGTCCGGCCTTTTCTGCTGCAGGATCAAGAACGCATGCTTTCTCAGATGATTAAATGGACAAAAAGCAGCAACGAACATATACGCCGGCTCGCAAGTGAAGGCGCCCGCCCGCGGCTGCCATGGGCACAGTCGATTCCAGCTTTTAAACAAGACCCCGCTCCGCTTTTTGCGCTGCTGGAGCCGCTTATGCAGGATGATTCACTGTATGTAAGAAAAAGTGTCGCGAACCATTTAAATGATATTTCAAAAACACACCCGGACCTTGTTATTGAGTTTATCCGCCAGCGGTATGGACAGCACCCTTATACCGACTGGATCCTTCGCCATGCCGCCCGTACATTGCTCAAGCAGGGAAATGCGGATGTCCTCCGCCTGTTCGGTTATCCAGACAGTGGGCACGTCTCCGTTCAACGGCTTACCCTTGAAAAACGGACAGTTGTGATTGGCGAAGCTCTGCATTTTTCAGTAGAACTCCATGCCGAACTAGATACAAAAGTACGAGTTGAATATGCGATTGACTATATGAAAAAAAACGGCCGTCCAAGCCAGAAAGTATTTCAGCTTTCAGACACTCACCTTGCAGCCGGACAATCCAAAGTAATCGTCCGTACCCAATCTTTTCGCGATATGACAACTCGCAAGCACTATGCAGGTGAACACACTCTTGTTATTCTCGTAAACGGAGTCTCAAAAGAAAGTATGACTTTTCAGGTTACAAAATAAATATAATCAATTAGACTTTTTTCCCTTTTTTACTTTTTATCTTGTAAATATAGAAGCAAGTGAATCTCTAATTGAAGGAAACGGAGAAACCATACCGTTGCAGAATTAAAACAGGTGAAGGAGTCCCACGCCGTTCGTTCCGTTAAAAAAAACGTTCAACTGCCCGCCGCTTTTCGATACAATAAAAGAAAGATAATTGGAAAAGTGTGGTGATTATTTGTTTAAACTGCTGCTGATTGAAGATGATGAAACGCTGTTTAAAGAAACGAAGGAACGGCTGACGCAATGGTCATATGATGTTCACGGGGTTACCGATTTTGGACAGGTAATGAAAGAATTCACAGCTCTAAAGCCTGATTTGGTCATTATTGATATCCAGCTGCCGAAATTTGACGGCTTTCATTGGTGCCGAATGATTCGTACCCATTCCAACGTGCCGATTTTATTCCTGTCTTCACGCGACCACCCGACTGACATGGTCATGTCAATGCAGCTTGGAGCGGATGATTTTATTCAGAAGCCGTTTCATTTTGACGTACTGGTTGCTAAAATACAAGCCGTGCTGCGGCGCGCCTACAATTACAGCACTGCCCCGTCCCTTCTTAAAGCCTGGTGCGGTGCTACAGTCGATTACGATAAAAACCTTCTTCAAAATGAGCATGGGTCAGTCGAACTAACGAAAAATGAAATGTTTATTTTAAAACAGCTCATTGAACAAAAAAACAACATTGTCAGCCGGGAAAAGCTGATTAAAAGCCTGTGGGACGATGAGCGGTTCGTCAGCGACAATACATTGACGGTTAATGTGAACCGGCTGCGAAAAAAGCTGGATGAACTCGGGATCGGCCATTTTATTGAAACGAAAGTCGGCCAGGGGTACATGGCAGTCGAAGAGGAAAGCGTATGATCGGAACCTATATAAAGGAACGGCGCAGCTGGATTGGCTTTTTTCTCGTTCAGCAGCTGCTTTTATTTCTGGTTGTATTCGTCGATACGACCATTCCCTTTTCATCTATTCTATATGTAAACTTCTTGTCCGCCCTTCTTTTCCTCGTTTTTTTCTTTGTCCGCTTTCAAAAAGAATCGGCTTTTTACGGGGAACTGCAGGAACGGGATACCTCACTGGACGGAGAACCGCTGGCTGAGACGGATAGCCCGTTCCAAAAAATCGTTCACACGTACTTCACAAAGCAGGTTGAACAGTATAAACAGGAGGCTTCCCGCCACTGGACAGAGCTTGAACAGGAAAAGGACGATCTGATGTCCTGGGTTCATGAAGTGAAAACCCCTTTAACCGCCATGCATTTAATGATAGACCGGATAGAGGACGAGAGGATGAAAGCGCAGCTTACGTACGAATGGCTGCGCATCCATCTGCTTTTGGACCGGCAGCTGCATCAAAAACGGATGCCATTTATTAAAAATGACTTATATGTTGAGCACGTGGTGCTGGAGCCGCTCCTATTTACCGAAATACGGTCTCTCCAGTCCTGGTGCCTGCAAAAAGGCATCGGCTTTGATGTTGAGATAACCGGTCCGCCCGTACTGAGCGATGCGAAATGGCTGGCGTTTATTTTTCGGCAGCTGCTGACAAACGCGGTGAAATACAGCGATTCAGGCGATATTATGATTCGCAGTATTCAAAGAGGCAATCAAACAGCCGTTACGGTTACCGACTTTGGCCGTGGCATTTCGCCACAGGATCTTCCACGTATTTTTGATAAAGGATTTACGGCAACCGGCAGCTTTCATCAAAACGATTCTGCCACAGGGATGGGACTTTATTTAGCCAAAAAAGCGGCTGATTCTCTATTAATTGAATTGGAAGCCGTTTCTAATCCTGGCTCCGGCACAACCTTTACACTTACGTTTCCTGAACCGAATGCGTTTGTCCGCCTGACAAGCATGTGACGAAAATGTCACATGCTTTTGCTTTTTGTTCGCCAAATGAAAGGACTTTCTCTTCTCATCTTTTTACAATAAATGTATCAATTAAAGGAGTGAATCGATATGAGTATGTTAAAAGCGGCAAAGCTTCGCAAAAGCTACGGAAACAAATTCAATCGCCAGGAAGTGTTAAAAGGCATTGATATGAATGTGGAAAAAGGCGAGTTCGTCAGCATCATGGGTGCATCTGGTTCTGGTAAAACAACGCTTTTAAATGTCCTGTCCTCCATTGACCAGGCAAGCCGGGGAACGATCTGGATTGACGGCCATGAAATGACTCAGATGAAAGAAAAAAAGCTGGCCGAGTTCCGCAAGCACCACCTTGGCTTTATTTTTCAAGACTATAACCTGCTCGATACGTTGACGGTCAAAGAAAATGTCCTGCTGCCGCTGACGATTGCCAAAACCGGCCCAAAGGAAGCGACAGAGCGGTTTAATGTCATTGCCAATGAGCTTGGCATCTATGAAATCCGGGATAAATATCCGAATGAGATTTCCGGCGGGCAAAAACAGCGGACATCCGCAGCACGGGCATTTATTCATGAACCGAGCATGATTTTTGCAGACGAGCCAACCGGTGCCCTTGATTCTAAATCGGCCTCTGACCTTTTAAATAAATTAACGACACTTAATAAGAAACGAACCGCTACAATTATGATGGTTACGCATGATCCGACCGCAGCAAGCTTTGGAAGCCGGGTTATCTTTATTAAAGACGGGCAAATGTATACCCAGCTTAATAAAGGAGAGCAGTCAAGGCAGGCTTTTTTCCAGGACATTATGAAAACGCAGGGTTTACTGAGCGGGGTGCAGCATGAGCATTAATGGTCTGATTCTCCGAAGTTTAAAAAAGAATGCCAAAAACTATTATTTGTACGTGTTTGCTCTCGTGTTCAGTGCCGCGCTTTACTTTGCGTTCGTTACGCTTCAGTATGATCCGGCGATGGACGAAGCAAAAGGCAGTATGAAAGGAGCTGCATCGATTCGGACGGCTTCCATTCTTTTGATTGCCATCGTGACGGTTTTTCTTTTGTATGCCAATGCAATTTTCATTAAGCGCCGCAGTAAAGAAATTGGGCTCCTGCAGCTGATTGGGCTGACGAAAGGGCAGATTTTCAGGCTGTTAAGTGCCGAAAACCTGCTGCTTTATTTCGGCTCCCTCGTGATCGGCTTGTTTGTCGGATTTGCCGCTTCAAAGCTCGTCACGATGATTTTATTTAAAGTAACCGGCGTGGATGCTGCGGCTTCCCTGTCGTTTTCATCACAGGCACTTTTACAAACCTTGATTGTCTTTACGATAATTTATGGATGTATTTTGGCCGTGAACGGGCTGTTTTTAAAGCGGCAAAATATTTTATCCCTCTTCCGGGTGACAGGTACAAGAGAAGAAAAAGGAAAACATATTTCAATTTGGGAAATTTTCATTGGGCTTCTTGGTATTGTTTCCATCGCAGCCGGCTACTTTGTTTCCTCTAAATTGTTCGGCGGCGATTTTAGTTCGATGAACGAGCTGTTTGCAGCGATGGCGTTTATTCTCGCTTCGGTCATTATCGGGACCTATTTATTCTATAAAGGGTCTATCCGTTTTCTGTTTCATCTCGTCCGCAAACGGAAAAATGGCTATTTACATCTGAAAGACGTGCTGTCGCTTTCTTCTATTATGTTCCGAATGAAATCAAACGCCCTCATGCTGACGGTTATTACAACGTTGTCGGCACTGGCGATTGGCCTCCTGTCACTCAGCTACATATCGTACTACTCGGCGGAAAAATCAGCCCAGCAGCAGGTGCCGAATGATTTTGTCGTTCCGAATGACCAAGATGCCGCAAAGCTGAAGCAGGCGTTTAACGCAGAAAATATTGCCTATGAAGAGAAACGGATCGAGGTTATACAGGCAGCAGTGAATACGTCTGATATTCTCAGTACCAAACTTGATGAAACAACGTTTGATGCGGATAAAATGCAAATGCCCATCATTAGCGATAAAAGTGTCAAAGGCATGAATCTGTCGCCAGATGACACTCTTTTTTCCGGTTATGTAGATATGCTCAGCAAGGTGATGCCGCTTGAAGATTCAGGTACTATTGAGCTGCTTGGCAAAACAGAAACCATTCCGCAAAACTATATCGGGCTCGAGCGGGACTTCCTGCTTCCGTACACCTTTACAAGCGGCGGCCTGCCGACTGCCGTTGTAGATGATACGGTATTTCACCGCTTAAAGCAGGATGCCGACCCAGCTCTTCAGAACGGTGCTTCCCTTTATATTGGACTGGATGTCACCGACGAATCGCAGCTGGACAAAGCGAATGACGTATTTTCTCAAGTATTTAACAATCCGTCTTTTGGCAGCTCGCAGCTTTCCCAGTCACAGACAGCCGAGATCCAAAAACAAAATATGGGGCTGATAATGTTTGTCGTTGGCTTCCTGGGCTTAACGTTTCTCGTGACCTCCGGCTGTATTTTATACTTTAAGCAAATGGACGAAAGCGAGGAAGAACGAGGCAGCTATACCATTTTGCGCAAGCTTGGTTTTACGCGCGGCGACCTTGTGCAGGGTATCCGCATCAAGCAGTTTTTCAGCTTCGGCATTCCGCTTCTGATTGGCCTTTTGCACAGCTACTTTGCTGTACAATCCGGCTGGTTTTTCTTCGGCGGCGAGCTGTGGACACCGATGCTTATTGTAATGCTTTTATATACGGTGCTTTATTCAGTATTCGGTATTCTTTCTGTTCTCTATAGCAAAAAAGTCATCAAAGACGCGCTTTAATATCATAAAAATCCTGCTCTGAAAATCAGAGCAGGATTTTTCCATTCTTTCATCTATTTTAGACGGGCAAGTGTTTTTCCAAAAATTGCCTCCAGGCCTGATGGATCGGTTACCGACTGGATCATCGCCTGCATATATTCATCATAGTCAAGCTTCTCGTAAGCCCATTCGAAGCCGAAACGCTTTGCATAATGAAATAAAAAAATCCGGGTCGTCCGCCCATTTCCCTCGCGGAACGGGTGCAGCATGTTTAATTCGGCTTTGTAATAAGCGAGACGTTTGGCCGCCTGGACCGTCGTCAGCCCCTGCAGCGAATCATTCGTTAACTCATTGAAAAGGTGAGCGGCCATACTGCCCAGGTAAGAAGCATGGCAAAAAACCGTCGTTCCTTTTGAAATGTTCACGTTCCGGTATACGCCGGCAAACGGATAAACATCTTGAAACAGAAAATGATGAAGCTGTTTAAATTCCTCTTCCGTAAAATGCTTCAGGACGAAGCCGCCTCTTTCCATTTGAGCAGCACGTACGGTAAACGCAAAAGCTTCGGCGCTGCTCAGTTCCTCCAGCGTTCTTGCGCCGATTACATTGTTTTGAAGCAGATACTCGTCGTTGAGCCCGTCAAAGTACTTTCCCATGAAATTGTTCCTTGACCGCTTCACTTGTAATGTCTTTTTTTGAATTTACCAGCTGAAGAGCCCTTTCCTGCAGGTGTTTGCTCAGCTCTAAATTTTCAAGAGACAAGTTTTTTAAAATGCGGTTAAATTCCTTTGATGTTGCGCTTAGCTTTTTCACTTTTTCACAACCCGCCATATCCAGTTTATTTCCTTCTATTATACCACACGCACTACTCTCCGGCATGCGGCTGAGCCGGGTATAAAATTTTTACAAATTTCGACAAAAAAAGACTTTTTCACTTGTTTGAAATATTGATAACGCTTACTATTTGAAAATATCTTACTATTTAAAAAAAGCTGTTGACCTGTACGACAGAAACCGTTAGAATCTTTACATGTTTGTAGAAAGAATGAGGGTTAAGCGTGAAAAATACAGTATTTAGAAAGAAAAGTGTCGAATCGTTGTTAGGGAAAAATGGCCCCGGGCAGCTTCAGCAGACGCTTGGAGCGTTTGATCTGACGTTGATGGGTATAGGTGCTATCGTCGGAACAGGAATCTTTATCCTTCCCGGAACAGTAGCTGCTACCCACGCTGGACCGGCTATCATCTTTTCCTTTGTCGTTGCTGCAATTGTTTGTGCTTTGGCAGCTATGTGTTATTCAGAATTTGCCTCAGCTGTACCGGTAACGGGCAGTGCGTACACATATAGCTATATCGTCTTTGGAGAATTGGTCGCCTGGCTTGTCGGGTGGGCATTGGTATTGGAGTATGGATTGGCTGTGGCTGCGGTCGCAACCGGATGGTCTGCTTACTTCTCTGCGCTTTTAGAAGGATTTAATATTCATCTGCCAAAAGCGATTTCAGGTTCCTTTAATCCGGCAGAAGGAACGTACGTCAACGTTCCAGCCGTGGCGATTATTTTCATTATTGCCACTCTGCTGTCGCGGGGTGTGAAAGAATCTGCCCGCTTAAATCAGGTGATGGTATTCGTTAAAGTGGCAGTTATTTTGCTGTTTATCTTTGTCGGCGTATTTTATGTAGAACCTGCCAACTGGCAGCCGTTTATGCCGTTTGGCGTGGGCGGCATTATGACCGGTGCTGCACTCGTATTCTTTGCGTATTTAGGATTCGATGCCGTATCATCTGCAGCGGAAGAAGTGAAAAATCCGCAGCGGAACATGCCAATCGGGATTATTGGTTCCCTGTTCGTTTGTACCTTGCTTTACGTATCCGTTTCACTTGTCCTGACAGGTATGACGCCTTATACGACGTTAAATGTAAGTGACCCGGTCAGCTTTGCCATGCAGCTTGTCAACCAGGACTGGGCAGCCGGCGTGATTTCACTCGGTGCCGTTATCGGGATGATTACCGTTATCCTTGTGATGATGTATGGCGGAACGCGTCTTCTTTATGCGTTCAGCCGCGACGGCTTGCTGCCAAAAATGCTTTCTGAAGTCAATCCGACTTCCAAAACACCAGTGAAAAACACATGGTTTTTCGCCATTGTTATCGCGTTTTGTGCAGGCGTCACCCCGCTTTCTAAATTAGCGGAGCTTGTCAACATGGGTACGCTCGTTGCGTTCACGATCGTATCACTCGGTATTTTGTATTTGAGAAAAAACAAAAACATTCCATCCGGCGGCTTTAAAGTACCGTTCTACCCGGTCTTGCCGATTCTTTCTTTCTTTTTGTGCTTGTTCCTTATGACCCAGCTTTCCGGCCTTACATGGATCGCATGCGGTATCTGGTTTGTCATCGGTCTGTTGATTTATTTCGCTTATAGCCGCAAACACAGCACGTTGAATACAAAATAAGTATATAGACTATGCAAAAATAGCCTGTCACTGCCGCTCAACCGCTGCAGGCCAGGCTGTTTTTTTATGCTCTCTCATCCTCCCGCTGGAAATGGTTAGAAGCAAAATGAGCGGGTAGAATAAAAAAGCAAGCCTTATTTCCAGGGAGGGACTTACTTTGAATGAAAACCAAACCAGCCAAAGCAGTCAGCTCAACGACTCAAATAAAGTGCTCGCACATGAACTTGAGCCCGGGCGCCCCTTCACCGAGCTTTCCTTGAAAAAGTTAAAGGATCAAGTGATCGTCATTACAGGCGCTTCAAGCGGGATCGGCCTTGTGACAGCAAGGATGGCTGCTTCTAAAGGCGCGAAGGTTGTGCTCGCAGCCCGAAACGGGCATGCTCTAAAGCAGCTGACAGAAGAGCTTCGCCAGAAAGGTCATGAAGCGATATGGGTAAGAGCAGATGTTGGTCATGAGGAAGATGTGAATCGTATTGCTGACACGGCTATCAAGGAATTTGGCCGCTTTGACACGTGGGTAAACAATGCAGGTGTTTCGATTTTTGGCCACGCAACCGATGTAAGCATTGAGGATATGAAAAAAATGTTTGATACGAACTTTTGGAGCGTTGTCTATGGTACACGGGCGGCTGTCCGCCATTTCAAAGAAAGAGGCGTTCCAGGTGCGTTAATTAATGTGGGAAGCCTGTTTGGTGATCGCGGGACCGTCCTGCAGTCGACTTATGCTTCTGCCAAGTTCGCCCTGCACGGCTGGACAGAAAACATTCGGATGGAGCTGGAGAAAGAAAAAGCACCCGTTTCTGTCACACTCATTCATCCTGGACGAATTGACACACCTTATAATGAACATGCACGCAGCTACTTAAATAAACAGCCCGCTCACCGCGGCATGGTGTATCCTCCTGAAGCGGTAGCAGAAGCCATTCTTTATGCAGCCGAGCATCCAAAAAGGGATATGTATGTGGGCGGGCAGGCAAAGCTGTTCGCCGTGCTCGGACGGCTGGCACCGCGATTAACGGACAAGCTGGTCGAGCGCACTTTGTATGCGACCCAGCACGACGAGCGGTCAAGAAATCCGGGGAAAGATCAAAGCGCTCTGTACCATGCAGGCTATGGCCTTCACGAGCGGGGAACGAATAAAGGCTGGATTCGAAACGGCAGCTTTTACGTAAAAGCCGTTAAACATCCGGTGCTTTCTTCCGTGGCGGCCGCCGGCCTTGGCACGCTTGCAGTAGCGGCTGTTAAACGAAAATCATAACGATAACCGAACTCTTTCTAAGAGTTCGGTTTTTGGTTTTTCCTCTAATCTTTTGCCTGTCACACTAAATAACTTAATGAAAAAGCATGCGCATATAGATAAGTGACTACTTTTCATGAAGAGGAACTTATGTTTAATGCGAAAAAGTATACAGCGAAGCCCTATTTGCGGACGCATCGTCTGTAGCCGGAAAACCAGGAAATACCTATTCACTTTTTGCAGGCAGATACGGTAAGTCATCCATTGTTTTACCGGAGAAACCATTTTTCTTATCCTTCCCTTTCCTACTCTAACTACTGGCTCCCTTTAAACGGATGCGTGGCTAAACCAGCCCTTCTTTCTATGCAGGATCTTCTTCAGCCTCCATCCAAAACGGTTCAGGTTGTGCTGGAGTGCTCAGGGAACAAACAAGGGTGCATTCCCCGTTACCCATATCAATGTCAATTCGACAATTCAAAAACCGCTGAATATAGATATCTTAAACACCGGAATACATATGATATGAGGAATCGCCTGAACTGGCAAAGGCGGATCAAAAAAGGAGAAATCAGCTTTGACTGCTGGCAAAAAAGGAGCCTGCCCAGACGGGTTATGGATGGGTTTCCTGGTCATATGAATGGAAAGCATAAGAAAGGAGAATATACGATCATGTCAAGAGCAGTTGACTCCTACGGACCAACACAGCCGGCCTCCCCGTTTTGGAATAGGAAAGGCTGCGGATACAATGCCATTGATCAAATGAAAGTGAAGGTCGAATAATGAGCTCCAAGTCAATAGAGCAGACTCAGAAGATGCTTTCCGCTCTATTTTTTATTACATATAAGTTGTATGGACCTGAACAAGTTGGAAATAGTAAGAGTATCGTTTTTTACATGCAGGAGGAAACAAATGAACTTACATTCTGGAACGTATTACTGGCCGGCCACTTTCCCTGATGCCCCGTCCTATCCTTCTCTGGACCAGGATCTTAACTGTGATGTCTTAATTATCGGAGGCGGAAGTTCTGGTGCCCAGTGCGCTTACTACCTTGCTTCCCACCGTTTGGATGTAGTGGTGGTGGAAAAAGGAAAAACCGGCTTCGGCAGCACGATTACGAATACGGCCTTGATTCAATATTCAGGCGAAAAAATGTTTACAGACCTGATTCATACATTCGGAGAAGAATATATCAGCCGGCACGCCCGCTTGCTGAAGGAGGCCATTGATGAAATCGAGGAAGCCTCCAAAACGGTCGACCTCGATTTTGAATTCAGACGGCGGGATACTTTATACTCCGCCAGCTCCAAAGAAGACGTTTCACCCTTAAAGAAGGAATATGAATGGCTGAAGCAGCAAGGCTTTAAACTGGGTTTTTGGGATAAGAAAAAAATTGAAGCTCACTATCCATTCAGCCGGGAAGCCGCGATTTATTCTTACGACGATGGCGAAATAAACCCATTTAAATTTACCCATGCCCTGCTTGAGTGGGCAGCAAAAAGAGGCGCTGAGGTTTACGAAGAAACAGAAGTGAATGGCCATCATTACGACCGTGAGCAAAAACGCATGGTTGTGTCGACAAAAACGGGACACTCGATCCGGGCACGCCGCGTTATTTTCGCAGCGGGATATGATGGAATAGACGTGAAAAAGGAGAAAAAAGCTTCTTTCGTAAGTACCTATACCGTTACAACCAGCCCGGTCGATGACTTATCCGACTGGCATAACCGTACGCTGATTTGGGAAACCGCCCGTCCCTACTTGTACCTGCGGACAACAGCGGATAACCGGATTTTGATCGGCGGTCTCGATGACAATACAACGTATCCCGAAGACCGTGACAGCAAGCTGGTGCATAAAAAGAAAAAGCTGATTGAGGAGCTGGAAACATTATTCCCGGGTCTGAATGTAAAGCCCGAGTATTATTCCACGGCTTTTTACGGAGGAACTGTCGATGGTCTGCCGATTGTCGGCCGATACGATGATTACCCGGACAGCTACTTTTTATTCGCCTTCGGCGACAACGGAACTGTATACAGCCAGTTGCTCGCTAAACTGATTGCCGAGGATATAAGGGATGGCCACAGTGCTGATTTAGACCTGTACCGGCAGGATCGGCCCCTGCTTGAGAACCAATAAAAAAAGGAGCGGCTCCGCTCCTTTTTTTATTGGTCTTATTTTTGAAAAGCCAGTGAGAGTACAAATGTCCAGATGCAGACAAATGCCAGCAGGCCGGAGCTGTATTTGATCGTCATTTTTGTCAGCGCAGCTTCATTCCCTGTTTCGCCAACTGCAGCCATTGCGATCGCAATGGACTATGGCGACCACGCTTTAATCACTTTACCTGCAGAATGCTTTTCTATTTTCATTTCCCGGCCGTTCAGAAGGAAAATATATTTTGGCTTCCATAAAATGATGGATAAATTAACCAGATCTACGTGAATGCCTTCCATCTTTAAGATGGTCAAGCATAGTAAAAACAATAAAATCGGAATCGCAGCAACAGAAGCGGAAAGTGCCAGATTATGAAACGGATCAAACGTGCTGACTAACATAAGAAGGACTCCCTTGTGTAAAATACTTAGACGTTACTCTCCTGCAAAATAGCTCCTTGAATATCTTTTAATGTTTGAACAGACCGGGCAAGCTTTTCCCGTTCACTTTCGTTCAAGTTAAGTTCAACCACCCTTTTCACGCCGCCACGGTTAATCACAGACGGAATACCGATATATACGTCGCTGTGTCCATTCTCGCCTTCTAGCAGCGCACCGACTGGCAAAATCACATTTTCATTTCGCAAAATCGCTTTTGTAATCCGGGCAAGCCCTGTTGCAATTCCGTAGTAAGTCGCTCCTTTAGCATTGATAATGTCATAAGCAGCATCACGCACGGCCACTGCTATTTCTTCTTTTCTTTCTTCTGTTAACAATGGTGCCACCGGTGTGCCGGCAATACTTGCTGAGCTCCAAACTGGAAGCTGGGAATCACCGTGCTCCCCAATAATGCAGCCGTGAATGCTTGCTGGTGCTGTATTAAATTCTTTTCCTAATGCAGAACGGAACCGGGCAGAGTCCAGCACTGTTCCTGAACCGATCACCCGCTCTTTTGGAAGGCCGGAAATTTTCCATGTTGCATAAGCCAAAATATCGACCGGGTTTGTTGCGACTAAGAAAATGCCGTTAAAACCCGTTTGCATAATACTGCCAACGATGGATTCAAAAATTTTCACGTTTTTGCTGACAAGGTCTAATCTTGTTTCTCCCGGCTTTTGCGGGGCGCCTGCACAGATGACAACAAGGGCTGCATCTTTGCAGTCTTCATATGTGCCGAACTTAATCGCCATTTCCCCAGGCGCGTATACAATACCGTGGTCAAGGTCCATTACATCGCCTTTTGCTTTTTCTTCATTTAAATCAACCAGCACGAGCTCATCGCAAATGCCTTGATTCAACAACGCATATGCATAGCTTGATCCAACTGCACCTGTTCCAACTAAAACGACTTTATTGCCTTTTGTAAAGTTCATGATAACGTCCTCCGGTTTTATTATTTGTGAAAAATTTCACATGTTTTTGTATAAAAAATGATATGATCACTGTTTTGAATAGTTGATCTGAAAAATGATCAGCCGTTTCTTTTCTTTAATTTTATGTGAAGTATTTCACATAAAGTCATAAAAAATATGATTTGTTTCTCTGAGATATATTGTGAATCATTTCACAATTAGATTGTACTACAGGAATTCCTTCCGTGCAATAGGCAAAATCATTTTTATGGAGAAAAAAATAAAGCCTGCCTGCAGCCGAAAAAAGTGCAAACCAGGCTTTCTTTTCTCATCTTTATTAATCAAAAAAAGCTTCGTTCATACGGATAAGCAGATCGCCAAATAGTTGTTTTTCATCGGCTGACCACTCACTCGTGATGCTTTCAAATCGTTTCAGCCGCATTTTTTTATCCGCTTTCAATTTTTGCTTGCCAAGCTTGGTAACCGTAAATAAACTGACTCTCCCGTCTGAAGGATCCGAAAAACGGATGATCAGCTCCTTTGCTTCTAAAGCCGCTGCCTGCCTTGAAACGGTTGAAATATCTAATTTAAATGATTCTGCCAGCTCTTTTACACGTGCCGGACCAAACTCATCCAAGTGCCTTAATAATAAGTAAGCAGACCGCTCCAGGTTTCCGATTTTCTTTTCCGAGTTATCGAGATAAACCGCCCGCCGAATAAATGTAGTCAGTTCGTACTCGATGCGTTCAACCGGGTTTCGCTTTTCCACTTTTCTTCACTTCCCTCCCTGAGTATACAGGCTTTCCCTTCGTTGACAAAGTGTTATATAGTTGTATAATGCAACTATATATATTTGTATCGTACAAGTAAATAAACAGAAAGTAAAGAAAATTCTCACATTATAATTCAAAGGCCCGGACGGCCGGAAAGGAGGACGTTGTTCTTCATCTAAAGAGCAGCATCTTACATTGAAAGCTATAAAAGTTGTGTTGCAGATCGCCATTTTATATGTCTTTTCCATACTCGGGGAAACCATTCATCAGCTGTTTCATATACCGATTCCAGGAAGTATTATTGGTTTAGTGCTGATGCTTCTTTGTTTAATTTTTAACATTATCCCGGTTAAAATGATTGAAAATGGCGCTGGTTTTTTGTTATCGTTTCTTCCTCTTTTGTTTATTCCGGCTATGACGGGTGTCATCAATTATCCGTCTCTTTTTTCCAGAAGCGGCGCTGTGCTTCTTTTCGTTGTAGTGCTGAGCACAATCGTTACCATGGCCGCAGCAGGAATTGTCAGCCAGCTGCTGGAAACGCGGGCCAATAAACGAAAGGAGAAAAAAACATGCCGCAATTCTTTCTCGCAGTCCTGATCATTTTACTTACCGTTGCTGCTTATTTAGTAATGATGAAGGTGTATCAGCGGTTTCCTTATCCATTTTTTCTCCCAGTCCTAACAACGACCGTGTTGATTATTATGCTGCTGACAGCGTTTCACATCTCGTATAACGGCTATATGGTCGGCGGCCAGTGGATTAGTTCCCTGCTCGGCCCAGCCATTGTGGCCCTTGCGTATCCACTTTACAAACAGCGTCATGTGCTGCTTCAATACGGCTTTCCCATTTTCGGGGGCGTACTGGTCGGACTTTTTTCAGGAATGATCAGCGGGCTTTTATTTGCCGAGGTACTCGGAGTGGACCGTGATTTAATTCTTTCGATTATACCGAAGTCTATTACCACACCCGTTGCGATTCAAATTGCCGCCGGAATTGGCGGTGTGCCATCTATGACCGTTGTATTTGTGATGATTGCTGGATTTTCCGGTGTTTTGCTCGGACCGATGGTTTTAAAGTGGGTGCGTATTCGCAGTTCGTTGGGAAAGGGGATCGCCTTCGGAAGCGCCTCTCACGCTTTAGGCACTTCAAAAGCATTTGAATACGGGGAACTTGCCGTGTCCATGAGTTCGGTCTCTATGACGCTCAGCGCTGTGCTGGGCTCCCTGTTTGGGCCAATTGTCGTCTGGCTTTTTCAAATTTAAACCAACACGCAAAAAAGGAGGTCTCTAAGCCGGAAAAACCGACTGCTGAGACCTCCTTTTTTACGGCCGGATTTTAAGCTGATAATGGTCGGAAAAAGAGAATCCGGCCATACCGGAACGTTTTCCGGCCCAAAAGAGAAGCTTTGAAATCATTTCTTCTATTTCCTTAAGCGGTTTACGCTTCCAGCACTGTTTTTCCGGTCCATTCTCCTGTAAATTCCACTTCATCGTAAGCAAAAAAGCGTTTTAAAATCGTGTCTTGATCATCAAGAAAAAGCTGATCAGCTACCGCGGAGATAATTTTAGGAATCCCATATTTCATACCGGAAAGAGCAGAAGCTGAAATACCGCAGCTGATTAACGCTGCATAATTAAAAACAAAAAGGCCGTGCAGCTTTTTTTGTGCTTCTTCATCCCGTCCCGTAAACGCAAAGCCGGGGCTGAGATACGGATGCGCATCAATAAGCGGGTTTGCGCGTTCAGCAGGCGCTTTATAATAATCGCTCCAGCGGGCAATTCCGTTTTCAACGAGCTTCAGCTCCGGGCGCAGCGCCGGATCGGTCACAAGACCGGTGCTGATGATCAAATAATCAAACGAAAACGTGCCATGCGGTGTTGTGACCAATGCTTTGTTCTCTTTGCTTTCCACTTCAAGCCAGGGTGATTCAAGATGCAAATGAAATCCCGGCCATGAAGCGGCACGCTGGAATGTATCGTTGGTCGGCGGCTGATTATGCTTGAAAAAATGAGCCATCACTGCGTACTTTTGTTCGTCCGATAACGCATGGAAGCGCTCAATGATCCCGGACCCCTCCATCTGGCGAATCGGATTAATTCTTGGCATTTCTTTACGGCGGACAAATATATGAGCCTCGGCCACTCCTTCCGTCAAAGCAAAGTTTGCATTATCAAAAGCAGAAGCACCGCCTCCTAAAACGGCTACTTTCTTTCCTTTCAGTGCGTTAAAATCAATTATTTGGGACGTATGGGCATAAAGATTAGGGGGCAGCTTCTCAGAAATCATCGGCGGCACATGCCACTCACCGCCTCCTTGAATCCCCGTCGCTAAAATAACTTTGCGCGCGAGCATGGCGCTTGAAGGGGCGCCGGCACCTTCAATATGTATCCGGTGAATTCCTTCCTCCATTGGCTCAATGAGCTTAAGCTTGACTTCGTTTATCACAGGCAGCTGCAAAACTTTCCGGTACCAGCGTAAATAATTCATCCAGTCGCTTCGGGGAATTTTATTGACAGCTTCCCAGCCCTCCGGCCCGAATTGCGCTTCCCACCAGGAACGGAACGTTAAAGAAGGAACGCCAAGGTCAATGGATGTTAAATGTTTCGGTGTCCGCAGTGTCATCATCCGCGCATATGTGACCCATGGTCCTTCATATCCTTCTTTGTTTTCGTCGATAATCAAAATATTAGAGATGCGCTCGCGCAAAAGGCCAAAAGCAATCCCTAACCCGCTTTGCCCGCCGCCCACAATGACAACATCATACACGTGGCCTTCAGAGTGACGGGACGGATGCACCCAGCCCTCTCTGCCAAATGCCAAATAAGAAAGATCTGTTTTTACTCGTTTATTCAACGCTTCTATACTCATGGTTCTCATCTCCTTTAAATAATTAAAACGAAATCGTCAGCTTCCGCGATACACTTGATAGCCCCATGGCGAAACAAGCAGAGGAACATGATAATGCGGCGATGAATGATCGAGCCCGATTCGCACGGAGACCTTTTCCAAAAAAGCAGGCTGCGGCAGCTCGAGCCCTTTTTTTCTAAAATAATCACCAATCCAAAACAACAGTTCATATTCTCCTGTCCGCATGCTGTCCGAGGAAAGAAGCGGAGCATCCAGACGACCGTCTGAGTTGGTCTGTGCACAGTTTAAAAACTGCTTTTCGGAGCCGTTAAGTTCAAAAAGCTCAATCTTTACACTCTCAGCAGGGCGGCCATGCGCCAGGTCTAGTATGTGGGTGGTTAATCCAGTCATTGAGTCAGCTTCCTTCTTCTTTTATTTGGTCTTCTATTCTAAAGCGGATAATGTGGCTGATCTCGGCCAGTGCCCGGTCGCGTTCCTGTTTCTTTGAATGCTGCAGCCTTTCTTGTATAGAGGCAAAAATCTCCTCTTTGTTTTTGCCCCGGACTGCCAGGATAAAAGGAAAAGCAAACCGCTCAACATACGCTTTGTTTAATTCCAGCAACTGCTCGTATTCAGCTTCCGACAGCTCATTTAACCCGGCGCCTTTTTGCTCACTTTCGGAAAACGAGGTCATTTTTTTTCGTGTTCCCAAATGAGGATGTGCTTGAATTAAGTTTATTTTTTCTTCTTCATCCGCTGTTTGAATAATCGTCACGATTTGCTGATAAAGAGCTTCGCGGGATTCAAACGGCCGACGCTCTCCGACTCTTTGAATCACCCATGGGGAGTGCTCAGCCAAGTCTTTTAATGTTTCGGTAAACACCCGTTTTGACATGTTGTTTAACGCTTCTATGGTTACCATTTCTTCCTACCGTCCTTTTCTTTGTTATGAAATGCGTGCTTTATCCGCTTCCTCTTGGCGGGCAGCGCCTGAACCTAAAACGCTCCGGAAATGAAAAAACACATTCAACAAAATAGCGCACAGGCTGCCAGTTATCACACCATCACTCACTAGAATGCGCAGTACGTTGGGCAGCTGGCTGAACAACTCGGGTACAACCGTCGCCCCAAGCCCCAGCGAAATCGAGCAGGCGACAATCAGTCCGTTTTGCTGATCGCTAAAATCCACTGAACTCAACATTTTAATGCCGGAGGAGACGACCATTCCAAACAACACAACCGTCGCGCCGCCCAGCACAGGAGCAGGAATAATCGTGGCCAGGGCTGCTACTTTCGGAATTAATCCAAGCAAAACAAGAATAAAGCCCGCTGCCACAACGACATTTGCTGATTTGTTCCTTGACAGCTGTACAAGCCCTACATTTTGAGCAAAGGTATTGTATGGAAAAGCATTAAAGATTCCGCCAATCATAATCGCCAGGCCTTCTGCCCGGTATCCCCGGGCAAGGTCTTCCTGCGTAACGGGTCGATCACAAATTTTTCCTAAAGCGAAAAAGACGCCTGTTGATTCCACAATAATGACCAGGCCGACAATGAGCATTGTCAAAATCGGTCCGATTTCAAAGACAGGCATACCGAAATAAAAGGGCTGCGGTAAGTGAAACCAGGACGCTTCTGCTACTTCCTGAAAATGAACTCTTCCCATAAGAACTGTGGCTATGGTGCCTGCCAAAATGCCAAGCAGTACAGAAAGAGAGCGGAGATAGCCTTTTAAAAAGCGGTTAGCCAAAAGAATGACGCCGATAACACCCATGGACAGCACCAGGTTTTCCAGGCTGCCAAAGTCCGGGCTTCCTGCACCGCCCGCCATGTTTCGAATGCCGGATGGAATGAGTGACAAACCGATAATGGTTACCACTGTTCCGGTTACAACAGGTGGAAATAGCTTGACGAGCTTGCCAAGATAACGGGCAAACAGAAGAATAAAAAGGCCTGCCGCTATAATCGATCCATAAACAGCCTGAAGGCCGTACTCAGAACCGATGGCAATCATGGGCGAAAGAGCGACGAAAGAAGCACCAAGCACGACAGGAAGGCCGATTCCAAAATACTTGTTTTTCCATGCCTGCAGCAGTGTAGCGATGCCGCACGTTAATAAGTCGATGGCTACGAGATAAGCCAGCTGCTCTGAAGAAAGATTTAACGCTCTTCCGACCAGCAATGGAACGAGAATTGCTCCTGCATACATGGCCATTACATGCTGAAATCCTAACGATATGACTTTTGAATTCATTTGTTGCTCCTCCTTTTCTATAAAAAGAGCCGTAGAAATAAAAGGAGACTTCTCCTTCTGTTTCTACGGCTCTTATATGACGTATAACGACATGTAAGCTTCCGACTTTTTAAAAGAATGCTGGTGAAGAAAAATGATAAATCAAATTTCTCCAGCAGTTTCCTTATTTATGGGATGTATCAAGTGGTTCTTTTACATAAATGACGGTGCAGGCATGCTGGCTTACCGCGTCGTAATCTTTAAAAATAGCTGTCACTGTCAGTCCAAATTGTTCTTCAATCCGTTCTTTTAAGCTGTGTTTGTATTCCATCGCTAAAGCCCCGTCGACAGACAGTGTTAACTCCGGATAGCGCCTGCCTAAAGCGGAAATCAAAGGCGAACGTTTTGTTTGAGCAAAAATGACAATGCGGTTTTCTACAACGTCTATTTTTTGCTTGCTTACGCCTGTACTGTAAATTTCTTGATTCACTTCATTGTACAGCTGGGACAACTGTTTTTTAAAAGAGGCATTCACCGTTCTTCACCTACTGGTTATTCTTTCATTTATCGTATAAAAATTCTGATAAATCGTCACTTTCTATGTTAGAAAATCTAACAAGTTTTTTTGAGCCCTGTTTATAAAAAAGCAAAAAACCCCGAATGAGACTTATCAAAAGCCAGTCATTCGAGGTTTCGTTTTTCATCGCCAGGACTATGTTATTTATTGATTGATATAAAAAATTCTTGTTTCTTTTGCGGCTTTCCCCGTGCTCGCTTTTACTTCAAATGTTACCACATGGAATTTTTCTTTGAGTGGTTCTTGAAGCTGGACTGAAACAGTCGATGTTTCCGGATCAAAATGTGGAGTAGATGGAATGCCATCCACCACAATCCGCAGGCTTTCTCCCTTCATTTGTGCAAGCTGCTTTCCTTCCACTTTCGCTGTTAACAAAGGCGTATTACTTGCGATGGTTTCACCCATTTGCAGGGAAGGAACCAATTTCAGGTTTTTGCTATCGTCTGCCGGCTTATAATCTGCTGCTTTTTCTACTTCTCTTAAAACACGCAGCATATTTTCACCAAGCAATTTTTGAAGGTCCTGCTTGGAATAACCCCGGCTTACTAGTTCTTCTGTGATTTTAGATAACTCGGAAGAATCTTTTAAATCGGCCGGCAGCGGTCCGCCGTCAAAATCGGATCCAAGGGCCACATGATCAATGCCAGCCACCTTTACAACGTGGTCAATGTGATCCACATAGTCTTTAATAGAAGCTGGTTCATTCGGGTACCGGTCTGTTAAAAATTCCGGGTAAAGGACGACTCCTACGACACCACCATTTTTGGCCAGCGCCTTTAATTGATCATCCGTCAAGTTGCGCTGATGATTTCTTAATGAATAAGCACCGGAATGGCTGGCAATAATCGGTGCTTGGGACACCTTGATTACATCCCAGAATGTATTTTCAGACATATGGGAAGCATCGATGATCATACCAAGTTTATTCATTTCCCGTGCTACTTCTTCACCAAGCTCCGTTAAGCCGCCTGAGGAAGGGGTTCTGGCTGGATCTCCGTAGACTTTGTTGGCTCCTTCTCCGAGCGCGTTCGAGTAATTCCATGTGAAGCCAACCGCTCGAATTCCCAAATCATAATATTGGTGCAGCAATTCAATAGCGTTTTTCTCTTCAAGAGAATATGCCCCCTCAATCGTAGGGAAAGCCGCAATTTTTCCTCCTTTGACCGCTGCTTGAATATCCTTGAAAGATGAAGTAATGTGCATAACATCGCTGTTTTGTTTTTGGGTCCAGTAAAGAGCGTTAATGAGCGCCAGCGTTCTGCTGAGACTGCGCGGGGTATTTCCATAATAGCCAGACGTATAAGCTGCAAAAAACGGCACGTCCAAGCCGCCCGCTTGAATTTTAGGAATGTCTACTTGAAAATCTGTGCTGTTTCGAATATTCGTGACCGGCAGCCATGTATCGGGGGCCACCACTTTCATCATCGTATCATTATGGCCATCCACAACGGTGGAGCTGAAATGAAGATCTGCTGCATTCAAAGCTTGAGCAGAAGCAGCTCCGTTTGGCAGCGAAAACAAAAGAAACACGGAGAGAACATAAAACAACTTTTTCATAAAAGAACCTCCTGGCTGTTTATTTTTTACGCCTGATAACAGGCAGTAAAGACTTTTCCAGACAAAATCCTGTCACAAAAAAAAGAGTTTGTATGTATACCAAGTATTTTTATCCTTTTTTTTACTCATATGTAAATGTAAATGTATATAATAATTGTTTATTCTAATCATAAAAACTACCAGAGTCAATTTTGATAGAAAATTCAGTAAATTGGTCCCTTTTATGGTTAATTCTATCCCATTCTTTTTTTACAATATTAAATATATTTATTAGCAGGAATGATTACTTATTTGAAGGATAAATAACTAGTTGTATCTTTAGTACCAGTTTAGTGATCGCGCAGTTAGGGAAATCTTTTAGGACGCTAATTCATTATAACGATAGAAGAAGGAGGTAATTAGATGGGTTAAATGTATTTATATGGAACTCAAATCTGTGATTCTAGCTGTAATCGCTGGGTTGCTTCAGCTAAACAATAGATCTAACTGAACAATGATCAGCTTGCTGCGCTTGCAGAAAAGATAAATTGAAAGTTTTTAAAAATAAACTTCTCGAAACTTAAATTTCCCCTTTTTGCATGAATGAATCAGGACCTCCATTCAAACACTTATAACGTACATATTATTCATCAGTTAAATCATTTTATTGTTTACACAATTTATTGCAAAAATCACTAACTAAAAACAAAGCACCACACATACTAGGCATTCTACCAAGAGGTGAAACATGAAACAAACAACACAAGTATTTTGGTATGCTCTCGCCATTTCATTTATGGTTGTGATTTGGGGAGTGGCTGCTCCAGGAAATTTAAACGCTTTTACATCTGCTGTAACCAGCCGCATCTTAATGACGTTTGGATGGTTTTATTTACTTGTCGTGATCGCTATTCTTCTTTTTTGTGTGTACTTAATGTTCTCCCGCTTCGGTCAAATGAAGTTAGGGAAGCCAGATGAAAAGCCCGAATTCAGCCGGTCGTCCTGGTTTGCGATGCTTTTTAGTGCCGGCATGGGAATGGGCTTAGTCTTTTGGACAACAGCTGAACCGATCTCTCATGCTTTTGTCAGCAGCCCTTTAGCTGAAGAAGGAACCGATGCAGCGATAAGGGACGCACTGAAATATTCTTTTTTTCATTGGGGGGTGCATGCTTGGGCGGTTTACGGAATTGTCGGGTTGGTTTTAGCTTATTTTAAATTTAACCGTGGGGCTCCTGGTCTTATTAGTGCAACATTAACGCCTTTATTCGGTCACTCACTGATGAGCGGAGCGCTGGGCAAATGGATTGATGTGCTGGCCGTCTTTGCCACCGTCGTTGGCGTAGCCGCTACGCTTGGGTTCGGATCCGCCCAAATCACAGGCGGACTTTCTTTTTTGTTTGATGTACCAAATAATTTCCTTGTCCAGCTGATTGTACTCGCTGTTGCCACCGTTTTATTTATTTGGTCAGCTTGGTCTGGTATTGGCCGTGGCATTAAGTATTTGAGTAATATTAACATGGGATTAGCCGCTCTTCTGCTCGTTCTCTTGTTTATTTTAGGGCCTTCCATGTACATCTTGAATATGTTTACTCACACACTCGGCGGCTATCTCTCGGACTTCTTTGCCATGAGTTTAAGGCTGGCTCCTCTCGATCAAGAAAGCCGGAACTGGATTAACAACTGGACGATCTTTTACTGGGCTTGGTGGATTTCCTGGGCGCCGTTCGTTGGCATTTTTATTGCTCGAATTTCAAAAGGACGAACGGTGAAGGAATTCCTCTTCGGCGTATTACTGCTTCCATCGCTGTTATGTTTTATCTTTTTTGCCGTATTTGGTGTTTCCGCGCTGCGGCTGGAGCAGCTAGGCATTGCGGCTATTTCTAAACTTTCACTGGAGACCTCCACATTTGGGGTCCTGGCTGAGTATCCGCTTAGTACATTTATGTCCATTCTGACGATCTTTGTTATTGCTATTTTCTTTATTACTTCTGCCGACTCCGCTACATTCGTACTTGGCATGCTGACTACAAATGGTCTTTTAAACCCGGGCAACTCGGTGAAAATTACATGGGGATTGATTCAATCGGCAATAGCTGCAGTTGTCATGTATTTTGGCGGAACGCAGGGCTTACAAAATATGCTTATCATCGCCGCTCTGCCTTTTGCTGTTGTAATTGTTTTAATGAGCGTTTCTTTTTTAAAAGACATACGTTCCATAGTGCATTCTCGACGTAAAAAAAGAGAAAAGCCGCTATAACGAAAAAAGCACTGTTCCTTTTCATTGAAGGAACAGTGCTTTTTATAAGCAGCGATATCTGTTACGCTTATTCTGATTCTAATTGATTCAGTTCAATTCGGTACAAGTCACGGCGCCGGTCGCGTAATTGCCTTACCGATCCAGCGTTCCGAGATCTTCTCAGCTTTTCAAGATCGACATCTCCAACGACGACCGTGTCCACGTTCGCGTCGCATTCTCCTACAATCCCATCTCTTGCGAATCCAAAATCAGAAGGGGAGAAAATGGCCGATTGTGCGTACTGAATGTCCATATTTTCTACATGCGTTAAGTTGCCGACCGTTCCGGCGATGCAAATGTAGGCCTGGTTCTCGACAGCCCGCGCCTGGGCGCAATAGCGGACACGAAGATATCCTTGGCGGTCGTCTGTACAGAATGGAACAAAAATAATGTTGGCTCCCTGGTCGACGGCAATGCGGGCAAGCTCCGGAAATTCAATATCATAACAAATTTGAATCGCAATTTTTCCACAATCCGTATCGAATACCTCAATTTTGTTTCCTTCCGCAATTCCCCACCACTTTTGCTCATTTGGCGTCGCATGAATTTTTTCCTGTTTTTCAATGGTTCCGTCGCGGCGGAATAAATAAGCTACGTTATAAATATTGCCTTCGCTTTCAACGAAGTGGGAGCCGCCAATAATGTTTACGTTATAGCGGACAGCCAGTTCCGTAAACAATTCGATGTACTGGTCTGTGTACGTAGCCAGACGGCGGACAGCGCGGTCCGGCCGCTTTTCTTCGAGAAACGACATTAATTGTGTCGTAAACAGCTCCGGAAAAACAGCGAAGTCAGACCCGAAATCAGCAGCCACATCTACGTAGTACTCTACCTGTCGGGCAAAATCCTCGAAGGAATCAATTTTTTTCATCATATATTGAATCGCGCAAATTCTTACCGGGAAAGACGCGCGGTATACACGCCGCGACTTGGCCAGGTAATCAATGTTGTTCCATTCCATTAATGTAGCAAAAGAATCGGACGCTGCATCGTCAGGAAGATATCGCGTATTAATACGCTTAATCGTAAATCCTTCAAGAAGCTGGAAAGATAAAACCGGATCATAAATGCTGTGCTTTTCAACCGCCGCCACATACTCACGCGGTGTCATCTCCGCTTTGTGTTTATGATAATTCGGAATTCGCCCTCCGATAATGATACTTTGAAGATTTAGCTGGCGGGCGAGCTCTTTCCGCGCTTCATAAAGACGGTGCCCGATTTTCATCCGGCGGTATTCAGGATCTACCATCACTTCAATACCGTATAAGTTAAAACCATTGGGATCATGGTTTGTAATATATCCATTGTCTGTAATCGTGTTCCACGTGTGCTGGTCATCGTACTCGTCAAAATTAACAATCAAGCTTGAGCAGGATCCCACAATTTTATCCTCATATTCTACACAAAACTGGCCTTCAGGAAAAATGTGGATATGGCTTTCCAGCTGCTCCCGCTTCCATGGCTCCATACCCGGGAAGCAGCGGCCCCAAAGCTTCATGATTTCATCAATATCTTCATAACGTATATTTCGCACGATAATTTTTTTCTCGTATTTTGACATATCGGTCTCTGACACGTTTCCACGTCCTTTTTCAGTCTATAACGCTTGTAAGCCTGTCCTTGATTGAGTAAAACAGGCCTGTCTTTACCTACCCTCTTTTCTGTGGACATAAACTTATATTCTCTTTTGTTTTCACAAGGAAATTTACGCCAAAAGATACTGACAGCCCACTCCTTTTCTTTTCTCCGTCCTCCCTTTCCATACCTTCTCTTTTGAGCAAACTATTTTCCTTTCGCCCGTTCATTATTTATACTGATCATCGTCATAATCCATTCGCCCACGGGCACAATATGTGGGTAAAAAACATGCTATAAAAAGGAGTATTCAAGTATATGAGCCACTCTTCTATTACACACCAGGACATTTTAAAGGCTTTCGAATTTAGACATGCCACAAAAGAATTTGATCCAACGAAAAAAATACCGAAAGAAGATTTTGAGCTGATTTTAGAAGCAGCCCGCTTATCTCCAAGCTCTGTCGGCTATGAACCTTGGAAGTTTTTAGTGATCCAAAATCCAGAGCTGCGTGAAAGACTGCGTGAAGTTTCCTGGGGGGCACAAGGGCAGCTGCCGACCGCAAGCCACTTTGTCGTGATTTTGGCAAGAACGATCAAAGATACAAAGTATGATTCAGACTATGTGAAGAATCAAATGCTGAACGTAAAGAAATTTCCGCCTGAGCTCTTTGACAAAATTAAAGAACGGTACAAATCTTTTCAGGAAGAAGATCTTAACCTTTTAGAAAACGAGCGCACCATGCTGGACTGGGCTGGGAAACAAACGTATATTGCGATGGCCAATATGATGACGACTGCCGCTTTGATTGGCATTGATTCATGTCCGATTGAAGGTTTCCATTTTGAAAAAGTACAGAAGCTGCTTAAAGAGGAAAATCTGCTTGAAGATGATCATTTAGCGATTTCTGTTATGGTCGCATTCGGCTACCGCAAGAACGAGCCGCGTCCAAAAACTAGAAAAGACATGAAGGATATTGTTCAGTGGATTGACTAAAAAAGGCTGATCTTACATGAACTAAACCGCTTGAGGAGGGATCTTTCAAGCGGTTTGATATTTCGCCTTTCTGCCTTATCATCATGTATGACCCAGTTTTCTTTTTTAGTTCATTCAGAATAAAACATTTTTATTTTCCTGCATAAGCGATATATATATTTCTTGTGAAAATAAGAAAATTAATTTACAAATATATTCATCGGAAGAAGGAAGAAGTATAGCGGCAGGTCTTGGACTATTAATCATTCGACTTGTGATTGGATTAACTTTTGTCGGACATGGTGCCCAAAAGCTGTTTGGCTGGTTCGGAGGTACGGTTACCGGAACGGGAAGCTGGCTCGAGTCAAATGGCATCAAAGAGGGCGCAAAAGTGTGGGCTACCCTGGCAAGGCTGTTTGAATTCATTGGCGGTCTGCTGTTTGCTGCCGGCTTTCCTCCCGGCTCGGCGCAATTATGATTGTCATTGTAATGATTGATGCCATTTTTGCGTTTCATGGCAAAAACGGCTACTGGATAACAAACGGCGGATTTAAATACAATCTCGTTTTGATTGCAGCAGCCATTGGCGTCGCTTTAATCGGGCCGGGTGAGTACATTTTAATTTATACACCGTAATAAAAAAGCTGGCCTGAAAGAGCCAGCTTTTTTGTTTCATCCTGTTTATCTATTTTGTTTTTATTTATGGCAGGGTTCTCCACTCTTCTAACTGCTGTATCTCATTTTAAATGTCAGCATCATTTGTATCATTGATTCAAGCCAATGATCTGTTGCGACCTTCTTACTTAAATAAAAATTAACTACATAATGAAGCAAGGATTTTATTTCTGCCTCTAAAAAGAACAATTATATCGAAAATGGTTTACTCATGGTTTGTTATTGATTAGAATAAAAAATGCTTGGAACAGTTATCCAAGCATTTTTTATTCTCGTTATATTGTGCTGCCAGCATCAAAATAGCCTCTGTAAGCTGTGGTTCCAGTATAAAACCTTTACAGCAGCTCGTTGTCGAATGTAACTCCTGCATTCCGCTTACTATCATTTGTGATATGGTTCACCGCGGTTTATCCGAAAACTCCGGTATACCTGCTCAACCAAAACGAGTCTCATAAGCTGATGTGGAAAAGTCATCGGAGAAAATGACAGCTTGTCATCTGCCCGTTTTAAAACGGCATCACTCAGTCCGAGCGACCCGCCGATCACGAAAGCAATCTTGCTTTTGCCATAAGTGGCGAGCTTATCAAGATCGGCAGCAAGCTGTTCAGAAGATTTCATTTTTCCATTGATGGCCAAGGCGATCACGTAGGTGTCCTGGCCGATTTTGGCAAGAATGCGCTCACTTTCTTTTTCTTTCACCTGTTTCATTTCCGCGTCACTTAATATTTCCGGCGCTTTTTCATCCGAAACTTCGATGATATCGATTTTTGCATAAGCAGATAATCGTTTCACATATTCATCTATGCCTTGCTTCAAGTACTTCTCTTTTAGTTTTCCTACTGTTATAATCGAGATATTCACAATTTGACCCCACCTTACAAACAATTTACAAACAGCTTATCCACAGAAGTTATCCACATATTAACATTCCTTTTGCTCACCCTTATTTTATCATACTATCCACATGTGAATATCTTTTCCTACGGCGTTTCTTTTTTTATTTACCAGGAAAAAAGAACGAATTTTTCGTCTTTTTTGATAACTTATTTTTTCCTTCACACTCTGTTAATAATCCCCTGACAAAATAAAGAAGCAGTTTATTTGAGGAGGGATTAGGATGAAAAAGAAAAAAATGGTCCCATTGTTTTTAGCTTCTGGTTTTTTATTAAGCGCAAATGGAGGGGCACCTGTCCACACGCTGGCAGCAGAGCCTGTTTTACAGGAATCCTTCGATACATCTTCACTGCCCGCTGGCTGGGAAGTGATTCAGGGGCAAGCTTCTGTTCAAAACGGTGCTCTTGTTTTATCATCCCCTTCTTCTTCAAAGCCCGCTCGTGTGCTTGCACCTTCGTCTGTTTCTGGCGGTGACTATGTGATTGAAGCCGATATGATGTTTTTATCCGCTGTTGAAGATACGCGCTGGGCATCGATTATGTATCGTGCACAGGGCAATGACTATCCTTATTATCAAATGGCTGTCCGCCGCGGTGCCCAGGCGCTAAATGGCGTTGAATTTGCCCTTCGTAATGAAAACAATCAATGGTCTGTGCTGAACAAAACCCCTTACAGCGAGGCTTTTGCTTACAACGAAACGTACAAGCTGAAAATCATTTCAAAAGGAAACCGCGTGCAGCAATTTATAAATGGCCAGCTCGTTATTGACACAGATTCGGCAACAGCGCTTCAAAACGGCCGAATCGGTTTTCAGGCATCGGGTGCCACTGTTCAATTTGATCACATCCGCATTACTGAACAAACGGAAGAGCTTCCTTCTTTGGCCGAAAGCGGTGCTTTTCTTGGTGATCAGCCGGAAACCAACCTGCTTAATGCACCGACCGTGATTTCGTCAGTGCCTCAGCTCCAACAAATCGAGGGTGTTTCATCTATGCTGCTTCAGCCAGGAGCTGATTTGAAGGTGAAGGATATACCACTTCGCACTTACTTAGAAGAAATGGCAGGCGAAACGATTCCGGTCATTCGACTGGAAAAAGCCGAAACGGCTGAGAAAACAGCCGAATTGCTTCAGGAGTTGTCCATCCAGGACGTACATATTCTTTCTAGTCAGCCAGATGTGTTAAAAGTCGTTCGAGAAACAGTTCCGTCTACACGCGGCGCACTCCTTTATAACCGGTCTTCGCTTAATAATCACGACGTGAACCGCTTTATTCAGTCCATTCACACGTCTGGCGCTAAAACAGCGGTATTGCCGCAAAAACTGCTTTCAGCGGACCTTGTTCATGAGTTTCACCGCCGTGCTGTGGCGGTTTGGGGAGAGATGGAAGGTGCATCAGAGCTGGCTGCACATGCCCTTATTCATGCAGGAGTCGACGGCATGATTGCGGGTGATACCACACCGGTAACGGCTGCATTCAGCCGTTACCCGGAAAACACGCTCGTTCAGCGCCCCATTGTTGCAGCGCATCGCGGTATCCCGTCATTAGCCCCAGAAAATACAATGGCCGGCTACCGAATGGCGTATGAACTTGGCGCGGATTTAATTGAAACAGATGTGCAGAAAACGAAAGACGGCGAAATCGTCATTATGCACGACTATACAGTCGACCGGACGACGAACGGAACAGGTAATGTAAAAGATTTGACCTTGAAAGAAATTCAGTCTCTTGATGCGGGCTCTTATTTTAGCAGCCAATTTGCTGGTGAACGCGTGCCGGCCTTCCGTGAATTCCTTCAGGAGTTTAAGGGGAAAAATGTCATTCTTTTAGTGGAGCTAAAAGCAGATGGCATTGCGGAAGATACGATTCGGATCATTAACGAAGAGGGAATGGCGGATCAAGTTGTCCTGCAAAGTTTTCATTTAAACAGCGTTACCCAGTCAGTGGCTTCTGCACCGCATATACCATCGGGCTACTTGTACTCTTCATCTGTTCCGGGCGGGGAAGCAGCACGGCTTAATGATGCCCGGAGCATGCTTCAATATGCTTCGCGTATCAATGCAACGCTTAACGCCAGCTACAGCAGCTTATCGCCGGAATTTACATCTTATCTTCGCCAGCGCGGCATGATCAGTTTTCATTGGACATTCCGCAATGAAGCAGATTTTGGCAGCCAGCTGCAAAACGGCATGATTGGACCGATTACGGATTATACACAGTGGCTGACCGATGCACCGATTCGGATTGAAACACCGATTCAAAAACGACATTTGCGTGTCGGACAGACTACAGAAATTCAAGCAAAAGCCTTTCTTAATTACCGTACAGAGAAGAAGGAAAATATTGAAACTACTCTTTTTTCTCCACATGATGGCGTAATCATTAGCAGAAATACCATTCAAGCGGTACAAACGGGCACTTTTTACGTTTTTGCCCAGCATACATTTAACATGCTTGGACAAGAATGGCGAATTGTCTCCCAGCCAATTGAATTAGTGGTAAAATAAAGAAAAAATTCCCGTTATCAACATGTTGATAACGGGAATTTTCTGACTTTATCCACATACCCACAGAATTAATCCACATTTTGAAGGAAATGATTAGTTGCCCACAACATATAGAGCCACGTTTTGACAAAATTCGCAGAATGCAGGTTCTTCTGCTTCTTGCATAACCGGCGCCGTTTCCCATTCATCCACGGCTATATCAAGCGCCAGTTCTACGTGCTCCAGACAGCATGTTATTTCTTTTTTCTCCATTACAAATCACTCTCCGCAACGAGCGTCATCTTTGTTTCCCGCTGCTTTCCATCACGATAGTAGGTTACGTTCACAGTGTCGCCCTCTTGTTTATTGTTGTACATATATTTGCGCAGGGCAATAACATCCTGAACAGGCTTGCCGTCAAGAGCTGTGATTACATCATACTCCTGCATGCCCGCTTTTGCTGCCGGAGAGTTTGTTAACACCTGCTCAATAATGACGCCTTCTTTAATATCCTTAGGCAGCTTTAATGTTTCTTCCTGATGATAAGATGGCAGTTCGCTTACATTCTGCAGGGTAACACCCATTGCCGGACGCTTTACTTCGCCATATGATTCAAGGTCTTTGATAATAGGCAAAGCCGTATCAATCGGAATGGACAAGCCAATGCCTTCTACTGCACTCTCGGCAATTTTCATAGAGTTGATCCCAATAACCTGGCCTGCAATATTAACCAGCGCGCCGCCGCTGTTGCCTGGATTAATCGCTGCATCTGTCTGCAGGACTTCTGCCTGCCAGTCATTCACCATGTCTCCATTTAAATCAACGGGAATAGCCCGCTCCAGTCCTGACACAACCCCTTGTGTAACAGACCCGGAAAATTCAAGTCCAAGCGGATTCCCAATCGCAATGACTGGTTCACCGATTTTTAGCGCTCCCGAATCCCCGAATTCGGCTGTTTTTTTCACATTGGCGCCTTTAATTGTTAAAACGGCAAGATCCGTCCATACGTCGCCACCAAGCAGTTCCGCCGGTTCTTTTGTACCATCCGCCAAGGTTACTTCAAGCTGCTGGGCACCTTCGATAACGTGATAGTTCGTCACGATAAAAGCCGTATCATCGCTTTTTTTATAAATGACACCACTGCCGCTTCCAGCTTCCTGAGGACCAGATTCTGATCCGAAAAAGTCCATAGAAGCCTGGATATTGGTGATCCCGACTACCGTGTCTTTGGCTTTATCCACAGCCTTCGTTACGTCCGTTGTTACATCAAGTGATACCTGCTCAGCGTTTTCATTTTGGACAGAATCATTCTCAGAAACAGAAACGCCTTCTTTGTTTTGATACTCCACAATAGATGGAAGTGTGCCGACTACAAGACCAGCCCCGATCACCACACCGGCAAGTCCTGATAAAAAGTAGCCGCCTTTGCCGCTTCGCTTGTTTCTTCCTGTGCGCCCTTCATCATAATAGCCCAATACGATTCATCCTTTCTGCCAACTTATTGTTTCACCATTTCTTTCATCTATTCTAAAAAATTATACGCTTTTGCCAAAAAGAAGGGCAACTCATATGCCGCCTGCTGCGTAAGACAGGCAAATAGAAAAGGTTGAAAGAAATCAAAAGCCGGCAGAAAAAAGCCCGCAGCTGTCTGCCACGGGTGTGGGTTAAATAACCGCAAGCGGTGTTGGCACTTTCGGGTCCGTGTCATACAGGTGAAACTGATGGCCGACTCCTGTGTCTTTTTGTTCAAGCGTCTGCGTGACACTCATTTTTGCAAGTTCCTTCATATTATTATCTGCACTTAAATGTGCTAGATAAATACGCTTTGTCTGCGGGCCGATTACATCTGTCATCGCAAGCGCCGCATCTTCGTTTGATACGTGTCCTACATCGCTTAAAATGCGCTGCTTAACACTCCAGGGATAGCGGCCCATCCGAAGCATTCCAACATCATGGTTGCTTTCAAAAACGTATGCATCGGCATTGGAAATCAGACCTTTCATCCGATCACTTACGTACCCTGTATCCGTGATTAAAACAAGCTTTTTGCCGTTGTTGTGGAAAATATAAAACATCGGCTCGGCCGCGTCATGGGAAACACCGAAAGATTCAATATCCACAGCGCCGAATGTTTTCACTGTTTCCGTTTCAAAGACAAATTTCTGGCTGTCGTCAATTGTACCGGTCAGTCGGTCCATCGCCTGCCATGTTTTTTGGTTGGCGTAAACCGGCAGCTTGTATTTTCTCGCCAGTACGCCAAGTCCTTTAATGTGGTCGCTATGTTCGTGGGTTATAAAGATACCCGATAAATCGGCTATCTTTCGCCCAATCGATGAAAAAAGCTCTTCCATCTTTTTGCCGGACAAGCCGGCATCCACAAGAAAGGAATGGCCCTCTGATTCTACGAAAACCGCATTGCCGGTGCTTCCGCTTGCCAGTACACTAAATTGCATTGTCATGCTATTCACTCCAGTTAGATTGCTACGATTCTTTTTGCTGTGGATTAATCGACCCGTCAAACGCATTTACATATACTTCTTCAATTTTATCACCCTTTTTAAGCTGAAAATACCAGGTCGGTGACAGTACCTGCTGTACCTTCGATTCGTCGAGCTGCATTTGCTGAGACTCATCAATCCGCACAACGGTGTAGTATCCAAGCTCTGCGTCGCTGATTTCACTGTCAAGCTGAACAAGCCCGTTTTTATAAAGCGAATCAATGGCCTGCAGGGCAGGCAGGATCGTTTCCTTATTCCGATTTTCATCGACACTTGAAAGCATCGTTTGAGAATAACTCACAATATCTTTATCGTTATTAAGCTGCACAGTCAGCATGCCGGCTGCATTTTCAAACAGTTTTTTCCCGGCAATCTTTTGATAGTAGATAACGGTGTTGGCTTCTTGATTTCGTTTCCAATAAGCGTATTCCCCGCCATGCAGCACATTGTTTTTCACAAAGGCATTTAATTTGCTGCGTGCTGCTCCATCGGTTTCATATGGTTCTTCGAGCAGGCTGACAATTTCCGTTCCATTTTTTTCAATCGTCCATTTTTGTTTCGTTATAAAAAACAGCTCTTTCTCTGTAAATGTTTTTGGCTTCGCGACGATCATGGAGCGTTCACCTGAGTCATCAGGCATTTCTTCATGTTTAACCCCATCTTCTTGCAGCTTTTGTTCAATGGATGTTTTTTTGATCACTTCAAACCGGGAAGTACTGTACTTATTAAAAAACATCACGGCCAGAAAAATATCCAGGACGAGAAACACGGCGATAAAAATGGTTTTTGTTTTACTCCAATCCATTCACTCGTCTCCCTTCATCCGTGACAAGCTTTTGCCAAGTCCCATCATACTGGTAGTACCAGAACGGTTCGAATGCCACCACTACTTTTGGTGATTCCTGTTTTACAGTCATTTCATATCCAATCCGCATATCTGTCAACAGCTTCGGGTTTACTGTTTCCAGGTTTAATACTTCATTGAGCGCTTCCTGGCCGCTTTTTAGTTCTACAGTTCCTGTTCCTGAAGGAAACGGTTTGTCCAGCTCCACAATAAAAGAAGAACGGTCGTATCGATAAATACGTTCCCGGCCCCAAATTTGTGAAAGCTCCGTCATGCTGGCCATTTCCTGTGGACTAAACACGGGGAAGTCTCCCAAAAACAAACGATAGCTGATTTCTGTTGACCCTGGTTTTGTTTGAAACAGGCGGTAGCTGTCTACCCAGCCATGGTGCTCATTCACAAAATCAATGCTTTTTTCAATAAGCTGGTCCAGCGGCATTGGTTCAGGTACAACAGACGGATTTACATATTGTACTGTGCCCGTACTGCTGTTGATTCGCATAAAGCTCGTTCCGTCTGTTGTATATCCTTCTCCTTCGCCGCTTGAACTCCGCTGTACGTAGCTTGGATCATTAAAAAGCGCCCGTTTAAACGTATCTGCGTCAATCTGCTCTGGCAAATAGCTTTGAACGGTTAAAACAGGCGGCTCTTTGCGCACGTATAAACGAGTCCCATCAGGAACTTGATAAGAGATATATGGCTCCAGACGATCATGGTTTTCTACGTAGCGCTGCTTGAATTCGCGCAAAGAACCGGTTTGAACCTCGCTTTTGAACACAAGTCTTTCTTTAACCGAAACAAAATAAACAAACGCTTTGTTTTTTTGCTCTGCTTCCGTAATAACCATCCGGTTGAATACCGCATTCGGAACGGTTTTATCGTTAAATGAAACCATCGTTTTAAATGTATTGAATGGGATAGACGAAGAAAAAAACAGTTCCACATGTGAATTACTCGACAGGAGCTTCGAAAATTCCGCTTCATTTAAGGAGTTGGATATGTTTTCGGGCTCCATAAACGTCCATTCCCTCATTTCCTTCATCACCCAGTCCAAATCCTGCTTGGCAATGGTTCCATAGTGGCTTTCCTCCTGATGGGAGATCAGCCGGGAAGGCTTTAATAAATCGGAAAGTTTGCGCTCCTCGCCTATTTTCACTTCTGTTACGATATTTTTATCCGCACTATCTGTAATAGTTTGATAGGAAGGCTGGTAGTTCCAAATGCCCCATGTAAACGCCAGACTGATCAAGACCAGCAGCGCAAGCGCTGCCGATTTGATTTTTTCATAGTTCATTCCCAATCATCCTCTTCGGAAAGATCCGCCGGCAGTGTAAAGAAAATCGTCGTCCCTTTCCCTTCCATACTTGTCGCCCAAATATGGCCGCCGTGCGCGGTAATGAGTTCTTTCGCAATGGCGAGCCCCAGGCCGGTGCCGCCCATTTTTCTTGAACGAGCCCGGTCTACCCGGTAAAAGCGCTCGAAAATACGCTCCAAACTTTTTTTCGGAATCCCCATCCCCTGGTCACTGATGCTGACTTGAATGGTATCTCCATGTTCCTCTACTTTAAAAGAAACAAGGCCGCCTTCCGGTGAATATTTCAGCGCGTTAGAAATAATATTATCAATCACCTGGGTAAGCTTATCCTGATCGATCGTTACATAAATCGGATAGCGCGGCAGCTTGCGCCGGAACGTTACTTCCTGAGATTTTGTCATCTCAAAGCGGTCAATAATTTTATTGAAAAACTCAATAAAATCAGTGTCCTTTTTCATTAAATTGTATTCCTGGCTGTCAAACTTTGAAAGCTGCAGCAAATCGTTCACAAGCCGAATCATCCGCTCCGTCTCCGTCTGGGTGACCTCAAGGAAATTCGGTGCGATGTCCGGGTCCTGCCAGGCACCTTCCGCGAGTGCTTCGAGATAGCTTCGCATCGTTGTCAGCGGTGTCCGCAATTCATGTGAAACGTTCGTTACAAACTCGCGGCGCTCCATTTCGATTTTTTCCTGCTCGGTAATATCATGCAAAACGGTAATAAGCCCGTTCACGAAGCCTGTTTCTTTTTGAATGACAGAAAAGTTCGCGCGCAGCACATAAGGCCGGTCGTGCGTACTGTAGTCCAAAATTACGGAATCCTGCTCATTCAGTAAATCATCAAAGGAATAGTCCTCTTCCAGATTGAGCAATGAAACAATCGGCTGTGAAATAACTGTTTCACGTGAAACATTCAGCATTTTGGATGCCGGCTCATTAATTAAAATCACCCGGCCGCGCCGGTCGGTCGCGATTACGCCATCCGTCATATAAGAAAGAACCGATGACAGCTTGCGGCGTTCTCCTTCTGTTGTAGCCTGGGCTTCCTGAAGCCGTTTCGTTAAGTTATTAAAGGTAACGGCCAGTTCACCAATTTCGTCCTGGCCATACACTTTTACTTTACGGGAGAAGTTTCCTTTCCCGAGCGCTACCGCCTGCCTTCTCATATCGGTGATCGGCCGAGTAATGGTCCGTGCTAGTGTGATCCCTAAAACAGCAGTAATCGCCAGTGCCAAAATGGCAGCTGAAAACAAGATTTCATTAATGTCATCGAGCTGGCCGTACACCGTTTCAATATCTGCAACGAGATAAATGGCACCTTTCACTTCGCTGTTGGACAAAATCGGTGAGGTCCGTACCCAGACACGCTTACCGTTGTTTTCATCCACATACATTTTATCTTCTGTGGCTCCTGCTGACAGTGCCCGTTTCACGGAAATATCCGCCGGCATACGCTGGCCGACGAGGTCGCGTTTATTCGTATCAGACGTACCGATAATGCGGCTGTTCACATCGATCACTCGCACTTCAATAACGTCACCCGCTGAAAAATCCTCTAAAATACGACGTACATCCTGCTCGAGCGTCTTCGACTCTTCATCCCGCTCTTTTAATATTTCTTCACGCACGTTATATTCCAGCAATTCAACCCGCTGCTCCAAAGACTCTTTAAAGTTATTCGTGAATTTTTCTTCAAGAGAATTAACAAAATAAACGCTGATAATCTGCATTGCGAATAAAATAAGCAGCACGTAAATCAGCACGAATTTCATTTGTATCGAACGAAAAAAACCTACCCGTTTCATTTACGTTACTCCTGTTCAGGGTTGCGTAAATAGTAGCCAACGCCTCTTCGTGTTACGATCCAGGATGGATGGCTCGGATTGTCTTCAATCTTTTCACGAAGGCGTCTGACTGTTACATCTACTGTCCTAACATCTCCGTAGTAATCATATCCCCAAACCGTCTGCAGGAGGTGCTCGCGTGTCATTACCTGTCCAATATGCTTGGCCAAGTAATGAAGAAGTTCAAATTCACGGTGGGTTAACTCAATTGTTTCCCCGCGTTTTGAAACGATGTAGGCATCCGGATGAATCGTTAAAGCCCCTACCGCAATCTCGTTTGTATCAACTTCTTCTTCTTCCGGCGCCGGTGCTGCTTGATGGCGGCGAAGATTTGCTTTTACCCTTGCAATCAGTTCACGTGTAGAAAACGGCTTTGTCACATAATCATCCGCTCCGAGTTCCAGTCCAAGCACTTTATCAATCTCGGAATCCTTCGCTGTCAGCATGATAATCGGCATTTCGTATTTTTTGCGCACTTCCCGGCATACTTCCATCCCATCACGGCCCGGAAGCATGATATCAAGCAGCACCAAATCCGGCTGCATGTTCTCCACCATTTCAACTGCCTGGTCGCCATCGTATGCGCATTGCACGTCATATCCTTCTTTTTTTAAATTAAACTGCAAAATATCTGCAATGGGTCTTTCATCATCGACAACCAATATTTTCTTTTGCATCATGTATGTCCCTCACTTTTAGTTTCACAGAATAAAAGATGGCTTCAAATACTATATTTTATCACATTTTCGCCCTTTACGCTTTTCTTTACTTTACCATGCCAGGAAGACTGCGGCATCCGGCAATAGGCGTTAAAAATAACAAAAAGCACCACGGGAGCGAAATCACCGCGATGCTTTTTCTATGGCTCAGGACGGAATCGAACCGCCGACACAAGGATTTTCAGTCCTTTGCTCTACCAACTGAGCTACTGAGCCGGAGTTAAACAACATGTTTATACATAGGTTATTACGTTTTTACTGCCAGAAGTGCATGAAGACTAAATTTTCAAAAAACACAGCGGCCGTTTTTTCGTGAAGGACAATTCAAAGATGCGGACGGCCGCCATCAAGAACATAACGATAGATAGGTTAAAGTAAAGTAAAAATGGCGGTCCGGACGGGACTCGAACCCGCGACCTCCTGCGTGACAGGCAGGCATTCTAACCAGCTGAACTACCGGACCACTTTGAGTGCTGTTTCCCAGCAACGTTGTTAATAGTATCATATGGGGGGAAGGGTGACAATACATTTTCACCATATTTGTCGAAAAAAACGAACAAAATAGTGAAATTTCGACAATTTCATGCCTTTTCCCAAACATTCTAAGGAAATGAATACAAAATCATACATTTTTATCTTATATAGGGAGGATTTGCGGGAGGACCATTGACATAGATAGATAGAAAAAAACAGGATAAAACTTAGAAAAATAAAATCTTTTAGCAAAGTATCTCTTTGTTTCTTTTTCCCAAGAAGTGCGGCAGTTCAGATGAGAGCCGGTAAGGCGGCACAGGTTAATAGAACACATGCCCTATCACCAAAGCGGTAAAAGTGCACTTTGCAGCTTCCCTATCGGCCCTTTTTTTTAGAAATGATAGTGTCCTGCCCATTTTCAGCGGCGAAAACTTTCATAAAAAAAGACTGACGATAAAGTCGTCAGTCTCAAGCTGCCCTATCTTAAGACAGCTTTTTTTTATTATTTAACTCCACACACTGCGGACTATATTTGTCTGGTTGCGGTCTGGGCCTACTGAGAAAACAGACAATGGGATACCAGTCAGCTGCGACACACGCTCGATGTAATGACGTGCATTTGCCGGAAGCTCACTTAAATCTTTCACACCTGTAATATCTTCTGTCCAGCCTGGAAGCTCTTCATATACCGGCTCACACTCTGCAAGTACGCGAAGGTTCGCTGGGTATTCTGTAATTAGCTCGTCTTTGTAACGGTACGCTGTACAAATTTTCAACGTTTCAATTCCTGTTAGTACGTCGATTGAGTTCAATGAAAGATCTGTGATTCCGCTCACGCGGCGCGCATGGCGTACAACAACACTGTCAAACCAGCCAACACGGCGCGGACGGCCTGTTGTTGTACCGTACTCACGGCCCACTTCACGAATTTGATCTCCGATTTCGTTGTTCAGCTCCGTTGGGAACGGACCATCGCCGACACGAGTTGTATAAGCTTTGGATACGCCAACAACGTGTGTAATTTTAGATGGGCCGACACCCGAACCAATTGTTACACCGCCGGCAACTGGATTCGAAGAAGTAACAAACGGGTATGTTCCCTGGTCGATATCAAGCATAACGCCCTGGGCGCCTTCAAATAGAACGCGGCGGCCTTCATCAAGCGCATCGTTCAGGACAACGGATGTATCACAGACAAGGTCTTTGATTTGCTGTCCGTACTCATAATATTCGTCCAGAATATCTTCCACTTTAAAGCCTTCTGTTTCGTAGAAGCGCTCAAGCAGGCGATTTTTTTCTGCAATGTTATGCGTCAGCTTTTCTTCAAATGTTTCGCGATCCAAAAGGTCAGCCATGCGGATTCCCATCCGTGCAGCTTTATCCATGTAAGCAGGGCCGATGCCTTTTTTTGTTGTACCGATTTTATTGGCGCCTTTGCGCTCTTCTTCCACTTCATCAATTTTCAAGTGGTATGGCAAAATCACGTGCGCACGGTTTGAAATGCGCAGGTTATCTGTTGACACGCCATGTCCATGCAGATATTCCAGCTCTTGGACAAGCGCTTTTGGATCTACAACCATACCGTTGCCGATTACACAAATTTTATCCGAATAAAAAATACCAGATGGAATCAAGTGAAGTTTGTATGTAACACCGTTAAATTTAATTGTATGACCTGCGTTGTTACCGCCTTGGTAACGGGCTACGACTTCTGCGTTTTCAGAAAGAAAATCGGTTACTTTCCCTTTTCCTTCATCGCCCCATTGCGTTCCTACTACAACTACTGATGACATTTTTTGCACCTCCGAAGGTTCATGAAAAACGTTTTATCAAACACGTTTATTTTACCAGCAGAAAACGGAGCCGTCAAACTAAAAGACGAACATTTTAAACTTAATCAGATTTTTTTATTCGTTTTTATTCCAAAAGTACCGGTTGCTTCAAGTGAGAGAATGCTTGAAAACGCATAAAAACAAAAAAGCCAGCAATCGCTGGCTTTTTTATGCTCCGGGCGGCGCTCCCATTTCATCCATTCGCCGTTCCACATTTACGAATTTATTGTATTCCTTCACGAAAGCGAGCTCGACTGTTCCAGTCGGGCCGTTCCGCTGCTTGGCAATAATGATCTCGATCATATTTTTGTTTTCGGTTTCTTTATCGTAATAATCATCCCGGTACAAGAAAGCTACAATATCGGCATCCTGCTCAATCGATCCAGATTCCCGGATATCGGACATCATTGGACGCTTGTCCTGCCGCTGCTCCACGCCACGGGAAAGCTGAGAGAGCGCAATAACCGGCACTTCCAGCTCACGGGCGAGCGCTTTTAAGGAACGGGAAATTTCCGATACTTCCTGCTGGCGGTTTTCGCCGGAGCGCCCATTCCCTTGAATGAGCTGCAGGTAGTCGATCAAAATCATGCCCAGTCCCTGCTCCTGCTTCAGCCGACGGCATTTGGAGCGGATTTCTCCAATGCGTACACCCGGCGTATCATCAATATAGATACCTGAATTAGACAAGCTGCCCATTGCCATTGTCAGCTTGCGCCAGTCTTCGTCTGTCAGGGTGCCTGTCCGCAAGCTTTGTGCATTAATATTTCCTTCTGCGCAGAGCATCCGCATAACCAGCTGCTCTGCCCCCATCTCAAGACTAAAGATCGCAACCGTTTCGTCCGTATTCGTTGCGACGTTTTGTGCAATATTAAGAGCAAATGCCGTTTTCCCGACAGACGGACGTGCAGCAACAATAATTAAATCATTTCGCTGGAATCCTGCGGTCATCCGGTCCAGCTCGGCAAATCCGGTTGGAATGCCGGTTACATCACCTTTTCGGTTGTGAAGAAGCTCAATATTATCATACGTGCGCACAAGCACGTCTTTAATATTGTGAAAGGCACCCGCATTTTTTCGCTGGGCCACTTCCATAATGCTTTTTTCCGCTTCGCTCAGCAAGCCTTCCACTTCATTCTCACGCTCGTACCCGTCCGTGGCGATGGTAGTCGCCGTGCGGATCAATCGGCGCAGAAGCGATTTTTCTTCTACGATGCGAGCATAATATTCAATATTAGCCGCTGTTGGGACGGCTGCCGCTAATTCACTCAAATACGAAATACCGCCGACATCTTCAATCAATTTATGAGCGGCCAGGTCTTCGGTGACCGTCACCACGTCCACTGCTTTTCCGTGGTCGCTGAGCTTCAGCATCGTTAAATAAATCTGCTGGTGGGCATTCCGGTAAAAGTCTTCCGGAATTAATATTTCCGAAGCGACTGTTAACGCGGACGGCTCCAAAAAGATCGCCCCCAGCACAGCCTGTTCTGCTTCAATATTTTGCGGCGGTACACGGTCCGTTAATACATCGCTCATTGTTACCCTCCTCGCGAAAAAAACATGTGATCAGAGAACTCCGACCACATGTTTTTCTATTATTTTTCTTCTGTTACATGTACCTTAAGTGTAGCTGTGACTTCATTATGCAACTTAACCGGTACGTTTGTGTAGCCAAGACCGCGGATGCCGTCCGGAAGATCGATCTTCCGTTTATCAATCTTAATTTTATGTGTTTTGTTTAATTGATCTGCCACTTGTTTAGCTGTTACAGAACCGAAAAGCCGGCCGCCTGCACCTGTTTTAGCGTGTAATTCAACAGTCAGTGCTTCGATCGTTTCTTTCAGGCGCTTTGCTTCCTCCAGCTCTTCTGCTGCAAGAGCTGCTTGTTTTTTCTTTTGAGCATCAAGCGCGTTTTGGTTGCCCGATGTTGCTTCAACTGCATAACCGTTTTTAATTAAAAAGTTGTGTGCATAGCCGTCGGCTACATTTTTAATATCGCCTTTTTTGCCTTTGCCTTTTACGTCCTTTAAAAAGATTACCTTCATTCTTCATTTCCTCCTTCAGTGACTTCATCAATAACGCGGCACAGCTCCATTTCAGCGTCTTCTACAGAAGCGTCCCGAATTTGCGTTGCAGCATTTGTTAAATGGCCGCCTCCGTTCAACTGCTCCATAATGATCTGTACATTGACTTCGCCAAGTGAGCGGGCACTGATCCCGACCGTTTCTTCGGACCGGCGGGCAATCACAAACGATGCCTGGACTCCGTTCATGGTCAAAATCGTATCCGCTGCCTGAGCAATCAAGACAGAATCATATACATAATCATCACTGCCTTTGGCAATCGCCAGGCCGTCTTTATAAAAATAAACCGTTTCAATCAGCTGGCTGCGCTGAATGTAGGTGCCAATATCTTCTTTTAAAAATTTTTGAACTAAAATCGTATCCGCACCGTTCGTACGTAAATAAGCAGCTGCGTCAAACGTGCGGGCTCCAGTCCGCAGTGAAAAACTTTTTGTATCGACAATTATACCAGCAAGCAGGGCCGTTGACTCAAGCATCGATATTTTTTTTGTTTTCGGCTGATATTCCAACAGCTCTGTGACAAGCTCTGCCGTAGAAGAAGCATAGGGCTCCATATAAACAAGAAGCGGGTTTTTAATAAATTCTTCTCCGCGCCGATGGTGATCGATCACGACAACTCGTTCCGCTCTGGAAAGCAGCCTTCCTTCAATGACAAGCGACGGCTTATGGGTATCCACCACAACAAGCAAGGTTCGATTCGTTGCAATTTCAAGCGCTTCTTCTGGTGTAATAATTCTTGAATGAAGTTCAGGATTCTGTTCTTTCAGCTCGTTAAGCAGTCGTTTCACTGCCGTATCAATTTGTGCGGGATCAACGACAATATAACCTTCCCGCCCATTTAATTCTGCAACATGGCGAATCCCCATTGAAGCACCGACTGCATCCATATCTGGATACTTGTGGCCCATCACGATCACTTTGTCACTCTCAGTTACGATGTCACGAAGCGCGTGTGAAATCACGCGGGCACGCACCCGTGTCCGTTTCTCGGTTGGATTTGTTTTCCCCCCGTAAAACTTTACTTTCCCGTCTCCCTGCTTGATGGCAGCCTGGTCACCGCCGCGTCCAAGAGCCAGATCTAAACTTGATTGAGCGAGATCGCCCAATTCCGGCAGCGGAACAACTCCCTGTCCGATCCCAATGCTCAATGTCAGCGGGGCATAATGCTTAGCCGTCTCTTCACGCACTTCGTCCAAAATGGAAAACTTATCTTCTTCAAGCTTGGCTAAAATGCGCTCGTTCATCACAGTAAAAAAGCGCTCGGACGACACACGTTTTAAAAACATGCCATGTTTTTTCGCCCAGCCATTGAGCATAGAAGTAACCAAGCTGTTTAAGCTGCTTTTTGTTTGATCATCCATCCCCTGTGTTAAATCATCATAGTTATCGAGAAAGATGATGCTGAGTGTGGTTTTTTCTTCCCTAAACTGGCGTGCGATCCGTTCTTCCTCGGTCACATCAAAAAAGTAAAGAAGCCGTTCATCTGGTTTTGACGCCACACGAAAGGTTTTGTCGTTTAAATTAAGCATGGCTTCTTTGCCGCTTTTAATAGCCGAAAGCAAAGGTTCCGCTACTTCATAAAGCGATTCGCCAACAAGGTTCTCCTCTTGAAAGTAAGAGGTTAAAAAAGCGTTCGCCCATTCAATTGTATACTCCTTATTATAAAGCAGAATGCCAATCGGCAGCTCCTGAAGCGTTTCTTCACCGACTTTTTGAAGGCGGTACGATAAAGTGGCCACATACTTCTGTACATCTTCATGCATTTTTCTTTCTGCCAAATATAAAAAGAGGAGCAGAAAAATCGTCAATGTAAGCAAGCCGGCGCCGGCAGCCCAATTGTAGGAGAACAGCCAGGCCGACGCGGCCACAAGCACAAGCGTAATGACAATGATCGGTACTTGAATCATCCGCCTGTTATAATACGAAAGCATTCGCTTCAGCTCCTCGTTCTAAAGCTCCACCTTTTGTGCCCGATGGAGCCAATTTTAAAAAGCATCTTACCGCTTTTTTTGCATCCGTTGTCTTAAGTCGAACCCTAAATCAATTATACCTAATAATCGGATAAGATAAAGAAGCGGAATTAGAGGAATTGATAAAAGGGCCGCTAAAACCGGGATGGCTTTTGGCCATTTTTTGCTGTGGGCAAAGAAAAAAACAAAAGACAAACCTTGTATATACAAGCATGCCTGCAAAATAAACAGCACGTTCACATAAATATCATACCAGCTTGTACCGGGCTCCGGCTGAACAAAAATAGCTCCTGCCATTAAAAGGAGATAATACCAAAGGATTGTCCGGGGCAGACGTACTGTCCGGAATGGCTGAAGCGGTTTTATTTTGACGCCGAGCCGTTTGGCAATCGGGTAATTCACCGTTCTTAAAAGCAGCACCGTAAGAAAAGCCAGCGCTGTGAGAATCGCTGGTAAAATAGCGTTCATATAGTCAATCAGCGTATTGATTTCCTCGTCTGTGTAAGGCACTTCCTGTCCGAGCACGCGGCTTGTTTCGGCTGCTGACTCCTTAAAGGCTTTACTGAATTCGTCTGCAAACGAAATATCAAAAAGCCACATGGCTGCCGCATACTGCACAATCAAATTTAATAAAAACACGAGACTTCCGCCCATATAAACAATCCAGCCATCTGACTGCCTGCGGATGAGTGCCCCCATCATCAAGCCGGTTGTTCCGTACATAATCGCCAGAGGCACAGAGATTACGCCTCCTATTATAAAGGACAGTGCTACCGCACAAGCAAGCAGCCCAAAAGCCGGCCCGGCCGGATATTTAGCACTGTATATCAAAAAAGGAAGCAGTAAAAAAAGCGCGCCGACAATAGAGATAATCGGTACGTAGACGGAGACCGCCAGTAGAATTGCAAAGATGGCGAGCATCCTTGCTCCTTCTGTTATGACTTTTGTTCTTTCCACTTTAACACTCCGTTCATTTACCAAGCATTTCGGCATTCTCCCCCCTTATTCTACATTCCTTTAGTCCCCCATTCAACTTTAAAACAAAAAAGTCCGAACAAAAGATCGGACTTTTTCACTTATTTTTCATATTTGAAATTGGCGTATCGCTTGAATCAATTCTTCATTAAGCAAAGACAGCTGTTCAGAAGCTGCCGCTACGCCCTCAATGGCCAACAGCTGCGTCCGCGTTCTTTCCTGGGCTTCCTCACAGGAAAAAGCTGAAACTTTGGCTTCTTCCGCCAGCTGACCGGCCGTGTACACAACTGTATCTTTTTCCTGATCGGCTGTATGAATCCCTTTGACCATTTCGGCAATCGCTGCCTTCATTTTCTGCACAACTTCTTCCTGATGAACAAATACTCCCTCGGTTTCCTGTACCGCTTCTGTTTGCGCGGTAATGTATCCGCCTGCTTCCGTTACCGTCTGGATCGCCTGAACGGACCCTTCCTGTACCGCCGCAATTTTTTTATGTATCTCACCGGCCGCCTTGCCCGACTGCTCAGCAAGCTTTCTCACTTCCTGGGCAACCACTGCGAAGCCTTTGCCGTGGCTGCCTGCCCGCGCTGCTTCAATCGATGCATTAAGCGCGAGCAGGTTTGTCTGAGCGGATATCTCTTCAATCACATGCACAATATCTTCAATGCGTTTAATGTCCTCTGCCAGTATGCTAATAGACTTCAACGCTGCGTCCATTCTTTCAGCAGAAGCACTCATAGATTCTGCCATCACCGTCACATGCCTTGCTCCTGTTTCAGCTGCCTGGGCTGCCGTGCCAGCAAGCTGGGTCATGGCATCTGCTTCACCTGATATGGAGCTGATTAACGTGCCCAGCTCCCGTGAACGATCCGCCGCTTTTTGCGAGCCGTTTGCGGATCTTTCCGTTCCATGAGTTAATTCATCCAGCGCAGACGCTGCCGCTGTTCCGGATTCATTGATTTCCTGTACGGCAATATTTAAATTCTCAATGGATTCCCTTACATTTTTCGCTGCATCTTCTGTAACTCCGACAATGCTGCGCATTTTCACGACCATTTCATTAAAATTGCGGCTTAGTTCCGCTGTTTCATCCCTTCCTGAAACATAAACATGTGTTTGCAAGTTGCCTTCTGCCACTTGTTTTACAGAGGCTTTCAATGTTTGAAGCGGCTTTGTAATGGTTGATGTCAGCCAAAACACAACAAGCATCACAATCGCAAGTGCCGGCAGCGCTGTAAGGGCCAGAATTTTTTTCATTTCGTCTGAAACGCTGAACAAATGGCTCTTTTCGTAGACCGCCCCGATTTTCCAGCCGGTCTGTGCAGCTGTATCGTAAACAACCAGCTGGTTTTCTTTTTCTAAAATGCCGCTTTTTTCACCAGCTAACATCGCTCCCATCAGCGCATCTTTTGATACATCTTTGCCTTTTTGAGATGGGTGAACAAGTGCCCTTCCTTGCTCGGATAGGACAACCGGGTACCCTTCGTAGCCGACGTTCAGCTTGTTCATTCGATTGGTCATGCTCGTTAAGTTAATATCAATCCCAATGACGCCGAGCACCTCTGAGCCGCTCATAATAGCTTTGGAAACTGTAATAATATCGTCCCCTGTTTCGCTTTGATACGGTTCGCTCCACACCGGCTGCCCGCTTTTGGCTGCCTGCTTATAGGAGGGCTCCTCTAACGGGTTAAAATCTTTTGGAAGCGATGCGGCAGGTGCCATTTTAAAGGTTCCGGCTGCTGATGTGTAGTAAACGCTTAGTGTTTCTTTATAAATATCGGTGTACCGGTTAAACACAGCCTGCAGCTCCCTGTCTGCTTCACCGTCCGGCTGTTTATCCGACTGTGCCAGCTGGGCATATTCGAGTACTTGTGCGCTTTCGGATAAAAGCAGAGTACTTTCTTCGTACTTTTGCAAAAAGGCATCCGCAGAATTGTTTAATTCTTTTACAAACTCTTTTGTTTGGGCGGCTGCATTTTTTTCAATCCGCTGTTCTGTTTTTAACCCAGTAAAAAAAATAACAAAAGTAAAGGCACTGATTAGAATAATCGCAATGGGAAGCATAAATTTCATTCGAATCGATTTCATTTCACTACACCTTTCTCCCTATGTACAACCCCCATTATAGTTTCATAGTCCTAACACAGTGTTAAGGTAATGTAAAAAATTTATTAAAAAAAGGACGCCGGTACTAGCCGGCATCCCTTTTACAGTTTAAATTGATCTACAATTCCTTTTAATTCCGCACTTAACTCCATCAGCTGCTCAGAGGAATCGGTCACAGTTCGAACCGCTCTTAATTGCTCTTCGGCCGAGGCGCTGACTTCTTCACTTGCAGCGGCAGACTGCTGGCTGGCCGCGGCAATGCCGGTCATCGTATGGATCATTTCATCCTTTGTGACTCCTACTTCTTTGATTTCCTCATTGATTGTGGCAATGGACGAATCAATCGTACTGACAAGAGACGAAAGCTGGTGGAAAACCTTGCTTGTTTCTTCTACCGCTTCCGTTTGCTCATCGAAATTGCTGCGTGTTTTTTTCATTTGCTCAACGGCTGTACGAGAACCGGATTGAATGTCGAGAATCGTTCGTCTTACTTCATCTGCTGCTTCACTGGACTGCTCTGCCAGCTTACGGACTTCTTCTGCCACCACAGCAAATCCTTTGCCGTGCTCGCCAGCTCTTGCCGCTTCAATCGACGCATTGAGCGCCAGCAGATTCGTCTGCGCAGAAATGTCGGTAATGGCTCCAATCACAGCCTCGATCGAGTTCATTTTCGATTCCAGCTCTTCAATCACCATTTGCATACCGGAAATGTATGTTTTCGTTTCATTGTTTGAAGCGCGAAGCTGTTCAATTTGCCCGGCTCCTTTTTGGTTTGCCTGCTCAGCCTGGGAAGCGGCGTGCGCCATGTCTCCTGCCTGGCCGGTAATCACATCGATTTGGCTGCCTAAGCTGTTTGAGCGCTCAGTCGCCTCAGCAGAATCTTCTGCCGAACGGGAAACCCCCAAGGTAATTTCATTGATCGCATGGGTCATTTGTTCACTGGATGCACTTGTTTCTTCTGACACCGCACTTAAGCTTTCAGCAGATGCTTTTACATCCTGTACCGAGTCATTTACTTTTTGTAAAATGTTCCGCATGTTGGCGGTCATTTTATTAAATGCTTCGGATAGCTGTCCCACTTCATCCCTCGTTGTGACCGGCACCTGCACCGTCAAGTCACCTTCAGCGATTTGAGAAGCAGATCGTTCCAAATAGCGGAGCGGGTTCACGATTTTTGAGATTACAAACAGCATTACGGCACTGATCAACAAAAGCAGCACAATGCCGGTCCAAAGCAGAGACTTACCAATGGATTGAGACAAACCGAGTAAGTCGGCCTGGTTGTAAATGGCTGCTGTCGTCCAATTCACACCGGGCACATTGTTAAACACGATAATACGGTTTTCCCCGTCCAGCTGATAGTACTTCCTGCCGGATGGAGAGGAACCATCAATAATACTTTTAATAACCGGAATCTTCGTTAAATCTTCTCCCTGTCTATCCGGATGAACAATACCCATGCCTGCTGCTGAAAACACAACGGGGTAGCCCTGATAGCCAAGATCTGTTTGTTTGACCCGTTCTGTTAGGACGGTTAAATCAATATCAGCCCCAATCACGCCAAGGAACCGGTCATTATTGTCATAAAGGGCTCTCGACACCGTTACGACAGAAGAACCGGTGGCCTGGTCTTCATACGGTTCGCTCCAAACCGCCGCTTTTTTATTTTCAGCTTGTGTATACCAGTCTCTTTCCCGGGGATCGAAATCTGAAGGAAGCTCAATTACCGGGGAAATAATAGTCGTTCCATCTGCTGAACCAAAATAAATACTCGACACATCCTGATACGTATCCAGGTAATTAGTAAAAAGATTTTCTATTGACTGGCGGCTCGCTTTGTCTTGGGCTAATTCATTTTTTCCGTAAGATTGAATCGTATCATCGAAAACAAGCAAATCAATGCTTTTTTCATGTTGGTCCAAAAATGACTTTACCGTACCCGATAAACTTTCTACTGTGCCTTCGCTTTGATCGATCACGCTTTTTTCCACACTGTTTTCTGTTTGCCAGCTGATAAATATAATGATAAAAGCAAACGCCAAAACAAGCGCCGCAATAATAGGAATGAGCAGTTTCGTGCGAATAGATTGAATGCCTTTCAACTTTATGCCTCCTTCTATAGTAAAAATACCCTATGCTTATTTTACCTATTAATGAATAAATATCTAGACTTTTATTTTATTTCATTAAAAAATAATATTTTCTTCCTATTTATTCCATATTCATACACAAAAAAAGCACAATCCTGAATAATCAGAACTGTGCTTTTTCTTATATAAAAGATCTTATCTTTCATCTCCAACGAATGGAAGAAGTGCTACCTGACGCGCACGTTTGATTGCAATTGTCAAACGGCGTTGGTATTTAGCACTTGTACCTGTTACACGGCGTGGAAGAATTTTTCCACGTTCAGATACGAACTTTTTAAGTAAATCAACATCTTTATAGTCGATATGTGTAATACCGTTAGATGTGAAATAGCAAACCTTTTTACGCTTACGTCCACCTCTGCGTCCTGCCATGAGTTTCCCCTCCTTGCTTGAATTAGAATGGAAGATCGTCGTCTGAAATATCGATCGGCTGTCCGTTATCTGCAAACGGATCTTCATTCATTTTAGAATAACCGGCATTGTTATTGCCGCGCTGTTGATTCTGCTGTGGCTGACCAAATGGAAAGTCCTGATTGCTTTGCTGGCCGCCATAACCGCCACCTTGCTGCTGGGGAGCATTGCCATACTGCTGGCCGCCTCCACCACCTCCGGATTTTGGTTCAAGAAATTGGACACTGTCTGCCTGGACTTCTGTCACGTATACACGCTTTCCGTCCTGGCCTTCATAACTGCGTGTTTGAATGCGCCCTTCTACGCCGGCAAGGCTTCCTTTTTTGAGGAAATTTGCCACGTTTTCAGCCGGACGACGCCAAATCACGCAATTAATAAAATCCGCTTCCCGGTCGCCTTGCTGATTCGTGTACGCGCGGTTCACCGCGAGCGTAAACGTTGCAACAGCTGCACCAGCTGGCGTATAGCGAAGTTCAGGATCTTTCGTTAAACGGCCCACTAAAACCACTCGGTTTATCATCAGAATCAACTCCTTTTCTTTTAAAATGTTTCAGCTTGAAACATGATGAAAAAGATGTATATTTAGTGCGTTTCAATTACTTTGCTTCTTCTTTAACAATGATATGACGGATAATGTCATCGCTGATTTTCGCAAGACGGTCAAATTCATTTACTGCAGCTGCATCTTCAGCGTTAGCATGAATAAGTTGGTAGAAACCTTCGCGGAAATCGTTGATTTCGTACGCTAAACGGCGTTTACCCCATTCTTTTGAATCGATGATTTCAGCACCGTTTGAAGTAAGGATGTTGTCAAAACGCTCAACTAGCGCTTTTTTCGCCTCATCTTCAATGTTCGGGCGGATAATGTACATGAATTCGTACTTTCTCATCTTTGTTCACCTCCTCGTGGACTATGCGGCTGTCGCCTTCCCTTTACGGGCTCGACAGCAAGGAGCAAATTTTCATTACTCACAAGTTGAAATTATAACATGCATCTCTCAACAGCGCAATATTTTTCGCAATACAATAAAACAAAAAGGGACTTATGGCGATTCAGGTGATACTCCCCTATTATAGAATGTATGTTCGAAATGTGCAAGTTTAAAACATTCTTTGCTTGAAAAAAGCAGGGTATGCAAGAAAAGAAACAATCATAGCCGTAATCGCTGTGTTGCCAAATGTGGTTAAGGCAATGACAAGCTGATACTTTACAGCGACAACAGGTGAAGCACCGGCGATAATGGCTCCTGTCATCATGCCTGGAAGCTGCACAAGGCCGATGGTTTTCATTCCTTCCATGCTCGGAATCAAAGCGGCTCTGACTGTTGCCTCAATCAATTCCTGTGATGCCTGGCGGCGCGTAGCACCCAGCGCCAGCTTTCCCATGATCAATTCTTTCGTCGAATCAAATTCCCGCTTCAGCCTGTCAAATACGAGACTGACAGCCACCATAGAACTGCCGATAATCATCCCGCTCATCGGCAGAATGTACTGGGCTTCAAAATCTACAATATCAAATGTTACCCAGATTGCAACAGAAGCCGCTTCCGATGCTACTAACGCAGCGAAGGCAATCCAGAGGGAACGTTCAAAGGCATCCCCCCGCTTGGCGGATGTCCGGGAGGCAATGACAATCATAATAAAAGTAATAAATAAAAACAAAACCGGGTTTTCAATCGAGAAAACAAATGTAATGATATACCCGATCACCGTCAGCTGAACAAAAGCCCGAACCGAGGCCATCATCATTTCTTTTGAAATACCAAGTTTTTGTTTGTACGAAAGCCAAAACGGAATAAGCATAAATAAAAAAGCGGCCAGCAGGGCTGCATAACTGATATCTTTCAATCCAAACACCTCCTACAAAAAAACTCCACCGGTTATCTGGTGGAGTCATTGTACTTATCTAGCTGCAGATGTTTTAGGCCTGCGGGATGATAAACCTGTCTGGCTTTTACATGCCGCGCTCCTTCCAAACGCTTTTGCTTATCGCTTAAACGTTAAAACGGAAGTGAACAACATCTCCGTCTTTCATGACGTATTCTTTTCCTTCAAGACGGACTTTGCCGGCTTCTTTCGCCGCGGTCATCGAGCCGTTCTCAACAAGGTCATCGTACGAAACCGTCTCAGCACGGATAAAGCCCCGCTCAAAATCCGAATGGATAATGCCGGCACACTGTGGTGCCTTCATGCCTTTACGGAACGTCCAGGCACGTACTTCCTGCACGCCCGCTGTAAAGTACGTTGCAAGCCCTAAAAGCGAGTACGCAGCTGTAATCAATTGATCCAGGCCGGATTGTTCAATGCCAAGCTCTTCAAGGAACATGGCTTTTTCATCATCGTCAAGCTCGGCGATTTCTTCTTCTACCTTCGCGCTGATCACAATGACTTCCGAGCCTTCACCAGCCGCGTATTCACGCACTTTTTGTACATGCTCATTGCCTGATGGGTCCGCGATTTCTTCCTCGCTCACATTGGCCACATACAACATTGGTTTAGCTGTTAACAAGTGAAGCTGCTTAACGATTTTTTGCTGCTCTTCAGTGAATTCCACAGAACGGGCAGGCTTGTCAGACTCAAGCGCTTCTTTCACCAAGACAAGCACGTCATGCTCGGCAACAGCATCTTTATCTTTTTGCTTAGCAAGCTTTGCCACGCGCGTAAGACGTTTGTCCACCGATTCAAGATCTGCCAAAATAAGCTCAAGGTTAATAACCTCAATATCATCAATCGGGTCTACTTTTCCAGATACGTGCGTGATGTTTTCATCATCAAAGCAGCGTACGACCTGACAGATCGCGTCTACTTCACGGATGTGGGACAAAAACTTGTTTCCTAAACCTTCACCTTTGCTGGCACCTTTTACGATCCCGGCGATATCCGTAAATTCAAACGCCGTTGGAATGGTTTTTTTCGGTGTTACCATTTCCGTTAGTTTCGCCAGACGCTCATCCGGTACTTCCACGATGCCGACATTCGGATCAATTGTACAGAATGGATAGTTGGCTGATTCGGCACCTGCTTTTGTAATTGCGTTAAACAAAGTCGATTTTCCCACGTTTGGAAGACCGACGATTCCTGCTGTTAATGCCATATAATTGGTTCACTCCTTGTTTTCTGTAAACACGTACATAGTATTCTAAACCTTTCCCCATTATATGGACTAAGGCGGAAAAAGGCAACGTAAGAAAAGCGCAAGCCCAAGGTCAGGACGAAATATCAGGGGAAACATCTTCTATTCTAAAACGTCTTTTTGCTCCAAAAGAAAGAGCGGCTTACTCGCCGCTCTCGGTTACTACTTTTTTCATTTTTTTCACAAATTCACGCCGCGGCAGCATGACACTGTGTCCGCACCCTTCACACTTGATTCGAATGTCCATGCCAAGACGAATGATTTTCCAGCGGTTTGTTCCGCAAGGATGGGCTTTTTTCATTTCTACCACATCGTGCAACGCAAACTGTTTCTCTTCCATTTATGCCGTTCCCCCGCTTTTTGCCTGTTTTGAGCCTGCTTGTGCTTCCTGCTCCGTTCTTGAGTACATCACCATGCGCGGATATGGAATTTCAATTCCGTTCGCATCCAGACATTCCTTGATATCTTTGCGCATCATTCGAGCCACATACCAGTGATTCATCGGCGTTGTTTCCGCTGTAATCCGAAGAGTCACATCTGACGGTCCCAGCATTTGAATGCCGAGCAGCTTCGGTGTATCGACAATTTCAGGATACTTGTCTTTTAATGTCTTAAGAAGCTCGTTAATCACCTTCTCGGCTTTTTCCACATTTTCCTCATAGGCAATACTGATGTCAACGACGGCCACGCTATTATGAAGAGAGAAGTTCGTGACTTCTATAATGCTTCCGTTTGGCAAGATATGAATTTCACCCGTCCATACCTTCAGCTTTGTTGTGCGCAGGCCAATTTCCTCAACGGTTCCTTCAAACTGGCCGATTCGGACAAAATCTCCTACTGAAAACTGGTCTTCAAAAATGATAAAAAAGCCCGTGATCACATCTTTTACCAAGCTTTGAGCGCCAAAACCAATCGCAAGCCCGAGCACCCCGGCTCCAGCGATGAGTCCTTTTACATCAAAGGTTAGAACCCCAAGTATATTCACAAGCGCGATAAAGTACACCACATAAGCCAGCACATTTTCAATCAATTTGAGCAATGTGTTTTCCCGCCGCTCAGAAAACGTCAATGGTGCTTTTGAGCGAAGAGCAAAAAAATTGCGGATGGCGATTTTCCCAACTTTTACAATAAACCACGCCACCAGAATCGTCAGGATAATTTTAATAGCGCCTTCTCCGAACGCAAGCCACGTTTCTTCATTGGTAAACTTTCTCCACAACGATTCGAGGGCGCGCTGATAGGTTGATAATGATTGATCGTCCAAAAAAAGCCCTCCTTCTGCTGGTTTACATAAGTCGTTTCCATTTTAACAGGAGAAAACACTTTTTCACAGAAAATTGAATTATGCGTGTGTCCGCTTATAGTAAGTGAGCGCCAGGGCAAAAGCAAGAACGGACCCTTTTACAATATCCATCGCATAATAAGGGACAGACATCATCACGAGCCCATTTTGCAAAATACCGATTAATACCGCACCAACAAAGGTGCCGAGCGCGTTCGGCTTACCGGCACCGAGAACGGATAATCCAATGAACGCAGCGGCTACCGCATCCATTAAGTAAGGGCCGCCTGCGTTAATTTCAGCCGTCATCACGCGGGATGCTAATACAATACCGCCAAGCGCGGCTAAAAGTGCTGACAAAATATAAGCGGCTACTTTGTACTTGTTCACAGGAATGCCGGACAAGCGAGCAGCTTCTTGATTGCCGCCGATCATATACATAAACCGGCCGTGCTTTGTCAGTGAAAGAAATCCTTGAACGGCTAAAACGACTACGACCATGATGACGATAATCCAGGGAAGCTGTCCAAGCTTGGCAAAAACAGGGCTGATCACGCCTTCTGCATAAGATCCATCAGCCATAACCATATTTTCAGAAATGGTTGCTCCTTTTGTATATGTTAGAGCCACGCCTTGAATAATAAACATCATCGCCAATGTAGCCAGCATATCTGGAATTTTCAGTTTAACGATCATAATAGAGTTTAATATACCGATGAGCACAGCACCGAGAAGGGCTGCCAGCAGCGCCACCACAAAGCTCTGCGAAAACCAGACAAACATAGAGATCACCACAGCACTTGCCAGGGAAGCGGATGAGCCGACCGATAAATCAAATCCATTTATCGAAAGTGACACTGTAACCCCTACAGCAATAATCGTGACAATGGAAATCGAGCGTAAAATATTCAAAACATTGTCGCTGCTTATAAAAGCAGGATTTAGGGCGGTAAAAACAGCAATTAACACAATAATGGTTAAGATCGTGCCGTATTTATAAAAAAAATCAAATAACTGAAACGGTTTTTTCTGAAACACTTTATTTTCCTCCTGTTGAATAATACATAACTTCTTCTTCTGCCGTAAGCGCGGTTTCTTTTTCCATCACGGCCTGTCCATCGTAAATCACATACAGCCGGTCTGTCATACCGAATATTTCAGGCAGTTCACTTGATGCGTACAAAATGCCTTTTCCGCGCGCGGCAAGCTCGGCGATTAAGTCAAAAATTTCCCGCTTCGCCCCGACATCAATGCCTTTTGTCGGCTCGTCAAAGATATATACATCCGCTTCGGCAAGCAGCCATTTTCCAATCGCAATTTTTTGCTGGTTTCCGCCTGACAGGTGGCGGACCTTCGTTTCAGGAGACGGTGTCCGCACATCCAGGCGCTCGATAACAGAAACAGCCGTTTCTTTTTCTTTTTTAAAATCAATCCAGGCACCCGCTCTCAGCATCGACTTCAGCGTGGTGACGGTGATGTTTGAGCGTACGGATTCTGACACAAATACACCTTCACGGCGCCGTTCCTCCGGCACAAGTACAAGGCCGCTGCGGACTGCATCGTAAGGCGAACGAAGCGATGCCGGCTTTCCTTTTACTTGAATGTTTCCCGCTTCCACTTTGGATTCCCCAAACAGCGCTTTGCATATCTCCGATTTGCCGGCACCGACAAGCCCCGTTAAACCGACCACTTCTCCGGCGTGAACGGTTATATTCACACCGTTTACACCGGCTGCTGAAAGGCTGGATGCTTGAAGCAGTACCATTCCTTTGTCAGATTTGCGGACTGGAAACTGCTCGTCCATTTTCCGGCCCAGCATGTTTTCGACTACTTCATTTTGCGTCGTGTCTGTTATGCGTTTTTTTGAAACAAGCTCCCCGTTGCGCATAATCGTAATGTCGTCGCAGATTTCAAACAATTCTGGAAGGCGGTGTGAAATAAAAATGATGCTTACATCCTCTTGCTTGAGCTGCCGCACAAGCCGGAATAATTCATCAGTTTCTGCCTGACTGAGCGGAGCGGTCGGCTCATCTAAAATTAAAAAGCGGCAGTCATTTGAAATGGCCCGGGCAATCAGCACCATCTGCTTTTCTGCCAGTGTCAGCTCACTTACCTGCTTTTTTGGAGAAAGAGAAAGGTTCATTCTTTCCAGCAGCGCAGCGGACTTTTCCCGGAGCTTCCTCCAGTGGATCCATCCGCTTTCCCCTTTGCCGTTTACAAGCTGATCCATCATAATATTTTCACCAACGGTTAAATGAGGAATAAGTGCTGTATCTACTTCCTGATAAACCATTTGAATACCATACTTTTTTGCATCAGCCGGCTGACGGACATGAATAAGCTCTCCGTTTATCGACAGCTCTCCTTCGTAATGGCCGTAGGCACCGGATAAAATTTTCATAAGCGTTGATTTCCCGGCTCCGTTTGCGCCGATTAATGCGTGAACTTTCCCTGTCTGCGCCTGAAAATCCACTCTGTTCAGCGCTTTTACACCGGGAAAGGAAATCGAAACATTTTTCATATCAAGTGTTGTAGTCATCTTGTATCCTCCTTTCGATGACAGAAAAGGAGGAAATCTCTTTTAAAGAGATTTCCTCGGGTTCTGTTCTTATTTTGCATAATGTTCTTTTAACGTTTTCATCCAGTCTTCTGTGAATTCATCCGACTGTCCCCAGCCTTCCACAACATCGGACAGGCTTTCCATGTTCACTGCGCCATCAGCGGATTGAAGCTGCTCTTTTGAAATAAGCGATGGCTCAAGCGCATATTCCTGTGGTGTTTCTTCACCAGCGATCTTTTTCGCCAGAATACGCATATCGATTGAACCAATTAGTGCCGGGTCTACGGCAGCTGTGTACTGCCAAGGGCTTTTTGGATCTTGAATTTCCTGCAAATCTGCATTGGAAACGTCAATACCATAAATCTTTACATCATCCCGTCCTGCTTCTTGCACGGCGCGTGCGGCACCGATAGCGAAAGCATCCCATGTTGCAAAAATAGCATCGAGTTTGCCTTCTGGATATTTTTTCAGCATGGCCTGCACGGCATTTTGTGTTTGAACCGTCGTATCAGCAGCGGCTACACCGAAACGGTCCACTTCCTTAATACCTGGGTTTTCGCTTAGCTTTTGCTCGTATACGGCATTGCGGCGTACCATTGGCGGGAACCCGTCCACCCATAAATAAGCAATGTTTGCCTTGCCCTTTGTATCTTTAATCAATTGGTCAAGAGCCAGTGTTGCCAGTGCTTCGTCATCCTGGGATGTCAGGGTCACGCCTTTCACATTTTTTAGTTCCTCATTGGAATCAAATGTAACGACGCTTTTTCCTGCTTCCACAAGCTTTTTCACTTCGCTGACTGTTGCTGCATCATCTCCGTGTGAAATAATAAAGCCGTCGTAATCCTGTGTGAGCCCTTGATTAATCGCATCATGGAATTTAGCAGAGTCACCGTTAGCGGTGAATGTGTCTACTTGAAATCCAAGCGATTCGCCTTCTTTTTGTGCGCCCGCTAAAAACTGGGCCGTATGGTCGTCACCGCCAATTTTGCGGATTACTTTAATTTTAACCGGATCTTCTCCGTTTACCTGCTCGGGTACGTTTTCAACAGGTGTATGGTTTCCGCCTGATGAAGCATTTTCGCCGCCGCAGCCTGCTAGAAAAAGTGAAAGCGCTACAGCCGAAAGGCCTAATGTTTGTTTTAACTTCATTGAATCCGCACAGACTATCCTGTGCTGCCCCCTTCCATTTCAATAACCTTATAATTCTTATGTAATAACTAGGATTATTACATGGGAAGGAGCAGGTGTCAATGAGTTTTTTGAAAAATGAAAAAAGCTCCTCCGAAGAGAAGCTTACGGCCAAATCGTTACAAACAAGGCGACGAAGGCAATTGCTGGCAGCAGATTGGCAATGCGTATATTGGTAATTTGAAGCAAGTTCAGACCGATGGCAAAAATCATAATCCCCCCGGCTGCCGTCATTTCTAGAATAAAGGCATCCATCCATTCCTGCGAAACAAAACGGTCAATTTGCGTCGCAAACAGGGCAATAAGCCCTTCATATAGGAGAACAGGGACAGCGGAAAATAAAACACCGATGCCAAGTGTAGTCGTTAAAATAAGAGCCGTTATCCCATCGATCAGTGATTTTGTAAACAGCACTTCATGATTTCCCCGGATGCCGCTGTCAAGCGCGCCAATAACACCCATTGCCCCAATGACAAAAATAAGGGTCGCCGTTACAAACCCCTGTGAAATGCTGCCGCTTCCTTTTGACCCTACTTTTTGCTCAAGCCAATTGCCAAGATCATTCAGCCGTTCATCAATTTTAAGCAGCTCGCCCAGTACAGCGCCAGCTGTAAGACTCAGAATCACGAGCAGAAAATTTTCGCCCTTCAATCCCATTTGTAAGCCAAGCACTACTACCGCCAGCCCAATCGCGTGCATGACTGTTCCTTTTATTCCTTCTGGAATCCGTGCCATAGAGGCGCCGAGCAATGCACCGGCGCCAATGGCAATTCCATTCACGAGCGAACCTGTTATAAACATCGTTTAACCTCTGTTATCAAGCATTTCCAAGATGCGGTTTAAGTCTTCAGTAGACATATATTCAATTTCAATTTTGCCTTTTTTGCCGTTTTTAGATTGGCGTATTTGCACGGATGTACCGAACCGCTCCCGAAGGACTTCTTCTTGATCTAAAATAAAAATATCTTTTTTAACCGGCTTTGTTTCACGTGAAACTTTTTCTTTTTCTTCTCGGATCCAACTTTCAAGCTGGCGGACGGTCCAGTTTTCTAAAACTGTTTTTTCAGCTGCCTTTAACTGCTTTGCTTTCGGCTTTACACCGAGCAGCGCCCGGGCATGTCCCATCGATAGTTTTTCATCTGAAATCATATCTTGAATCTCACCTGGCAAATCAAGCAGCCGGACGTAGTTGGCAATATGAGGACGGCTTTTGCCGATCCGCGTGGCAAGCTCTGCCTGTGTAACGTTAAGCTTGTCCATAATCAGCTGATAAGCTGCCGCTTCTTCCATTACGGTTAAATCCTCGCGCTGAAGGTTTTCCAGCAGAGCAAGTTCCATCATTTGAGCTTCTGTTAATTCTTTAATGATCGCCGGCACAGCTTTCATGCCAGCCGCTTTAGCAGCCCGGTAACGCCGTTCTCCGGCTACAATCTCGTATCCTTTTATGCTTTTTCGAAGCACGATTGGCTGCAGGATGCCGTGTGACTGTATAGACTGCTTTAATTCTTCAATTGCTTCTTCTTTAAACTTTTTCCGCGGCTGATGCGGATTCGGGCGAATCTCTTTAACGGAAATATCCTGCACAGTGCTGTTTTTATCATCAGCGCCCAAATCTTTAAAAAGTGCATCCAAACCTCTGCCGAGCCCTTTAGCCATGTGCTGCCACCTCTTTCGCAAAATCAAGATACACTTCTGCACCGCGTGAACGGGCATCATACAGTAAAACCGGTTTGCCGTGGCTCGGTGCTTCACTTAATCGGACGTTACGCGGTATGACAGATTGGTACACCTTGTCATGAAAATACTTTTTCACTTCTTCTGCCACTTGAATACTTAAATTGGTCCGGGCATCAAACATGGTTAATAGAACACCTTCTATGTAAAGGTCTTTATTTAAATGCTTTTGAACGAGCCGTATTGTATTTAACAGCTGATTTAATCCTTCAAGCGCATAATATTCACATTGAACTGGAATTAAAACAGAGTCCGCTGCCGTCAGCGCATTGATCGTTAACAAACCAAGCGATGGCGGACAGTCGATAATAATATAATCAAAGCTTTCACGGAGCGGCTCGAGTGCCCTTTTCATTCGAAGCTCGCGGGAAATGGCAGATACAAGTTCAATTTCAGCACCCGCGAGAGCAATGGTTGCCGGTGCGACAAACATGCCTTCCGCTGTTGTAGGCTTAATGACATCAGTCAGTTCCACATCATCCACAATGACGTCATAAATGCATTGATCTACGCTTTTTTTTTCAATGCCGGCACCGCTTGTTGCGTTTCCCTGCGGATCAATATCAAGAAGAAGCACCTTCTTGTCAAGAGAGGCGAGTGATGCCCCTAAATTTACTGATGTTGTTGTTTTTCCAACGCCGCCTTTTTGATTGGCGACCGCAATTACTTTTCCCAAAAGAAGCCACCTGCTTTCGTCTGTCGGTGTTATCTGTTTTTTATTTTATCAAAATTGGCGCGTTTTGGCTTTTACGCCGTAAAAAAAAAGCCGCTTTTTATCAAAACGGCTGAGAGTGTAGACAAAGTAAGAAAGCAGGCTGATTGAAAACGCCTGCTCTTTCCATGAACGCCGCCGGCTGAGAAGCGGAGTGACCTTTTTTAGGTTATGAGCATTCGCAGACGGCAAGTGACGCCGAACGCGGACGTTTGTAGGCAGCCTGAACCGTTTTTTATCAAAACGGCATTGTTTATGATTGCTTTGGTTTTTTCGGAATTTGAATCGTAATCCGATAGAAATCTTCATGGTCTTCTTCATCTTGTTCCACGTGGATACCGCTTTTCTCTACAAGCACAAGAGACTGGCGAATCGTATTTAACGCAATGCGAATATCACGGCTGACCGCTTTTGTGCGCGGGCGAGGCGGTTCTTTTTCAAGCATTTTGACCACGCGGTCTTCTGTTTGTTTTACATTCAATCCTTTATCGAGCACAATACGCAGAAGCTCACACTGCCATTCAGGCTTTTTCAGCGGCAGCAGCGCCCGAGCATGACGTTCGGTAATTTTTTTTTCAGCAACCGCCTGCTGCACTTCATCTGGCAGCTTTAACAGCCTCAGCTTATTCGCAACAAACGACTGGCTTTTTCCGACCATTTGGGCAAGAGACTGCTGGGTTGTATTATTTATATGAAGAAGGCTTTGATAAGCGCTTGCTTCTTCAATTGGAGACAGCTCTTCCCGCTGTATATTTTCAATCAGCGCTGCTGAAGCGGTCTGCTCGTCCGTAAACTGACGGACAATAACGGGTACCGTTTCATGCCCAAGGCTTTTGGCTGCCCGAAAACGGCGCTCCCCTGCTATAATTTCATATTTTTCTTCCTCGATCTCCCGGACAACAATTGGCTGAATAATGCCATGAACGGCAATAGTTGACGCAAGTTCTGCTATTTTTTCTTCTTGAAAGATAAAACGCGGCTGAAATTGGTTCGGTTCCAGAGAGTCTACCGGTATTTCTTTGACTTCATCTACGGGAAACATCATGGCTGTTTCACTTTTTCCGCCAAACAGACGGGAAAAAGGACGCTTCATGTTTACACCACCTTTTCATTCTCCATTCTGATAGTATTCGCCATGAGGCGCCCTGTTCCTGCTTAAGAACTATTCAATTGGTGTTTTATTCGGTGTGCCCGGCTTTCGCGGGTACTTTTTCGGCGTTTCTTTTTTCTTTCGAATCACGATAATCGTCCGCTCACTGTTTTCAATCGGCAGGCGGAAAGAGAAAACCTCTTCCGTTTGACCGCCAAGTGTTCCGATTGCTTTTGCAGCTGTTTCCATTTCATCCGCCGCACTCGCTGCTTTCATGGCAACAAATGTACCGCCCTTTTTCACAAACGGCAGGCACAGCTCAGACAGGACAGACATGCGGGCAACGGCACGTGCCGTTACGATGTCATACTGCTCGCGATGCTCCGGGTTCCGTCCCATTTCTTCTGCACGTCCGTGAACAAATTGAACATGTTCAAGCTTCAGCTCGGATGCCAGATGATTCAAAAACGTAATACGTTTGTTTAATGAATCAATAATGGTAACATCCAAATTCGGAAAAGCAATTTTTAATGGGATGCTTGGAAAGCCGGCGCCGGCGCCGACATCACAAATCCGGGCTGGTTTTGTTAAATCGGTATAGATGCCAGCTGTAAGTGAATCGTAAAAGTGCTTCATATACACTTCTTCCTGCTCGGTAATCGCAGTGAGATTCATTTTTTCGTTCCATTCTACAAGCAGTTCATAGTAGCGCTGAAACTGGCCAAGCTGTTCTTCAGACAGCTCAATGCCGTTTTTGGCAAGTTCGGATTGAAATTGGTCGATTTTCATGTTTTCGTTCCTTTCTTATTCGCTGACGGTCCGTGCAATACGGCCCTGCTCAATGTAAACAAGCAAAATGGAAATATCGGCCGGGTTCACGCCTGAAATACGTGAGGCCTGTGCGATGGAAAGCGGACGGACTTCTTTTAAGTTTGTCCGTGCTTCATTGGCGATACCGCTCACTGCATCGTAATCAATGTCAGCCGGAATTTTTTTGTTTTCCATCTTCTTCATCCGGTCCACCTGTTGAAGGGACTTTTCAATGTATCCTTCATATTTAATTTGAATTTCCACTTGCTCTTCCACTTCTTCATCAAGCGGAGCATCTGCTGGGATAAGCTGCTTGATTGCCTCATACGTCATTTCCGGACGGCGAAGAAGGTCTGCTCCTCGAATGCCGTCTTTCAGCTCGCTTCCACCCGCTTCACGAATAAGCGTCTGTGTTTTTTCGTCCGGTTTAATAATCGTTGCTTTCAACCGGTCGATTTCAGCCGCAATCGCTTCTTTTTTCGCCAGGAAAGCTGCGTAGCGTTCTTCAGAAATCGTGCCGATTTTATAGCCGATTTCTGTTAAGCGAAGATCCGCGTTGTCATGACGAAGAAGAAGGCGGTATTCCGCACGGGAAGTGAGCAGGCGATATGGTTCGCTCGTTCCTTTTGTGACAAGATCGTCAATCATAACACCGATATAAGCGTCGGAACGGCTCAGCACTACTTCTTCTTTGCCAAGCACGCGGCACGCAGCGTTAATACCGGCCATTAAACCTTGTCCAGCTGCTTCTTCATAACCGGATGTACCGTTAATCTGCCCAGCTGTGTACAAGTTTTTCACTCGTTTTGTTTCCAGTGTCGGCCATAGCTGTGTCGGCACAACTGCATCATACTCAATCGCATAGCCCGCACGCATCAGCTGTGCTTTTTCAAGGCCCGGGATTGTCCGAAGCATCCGGTATTGTACATCTTCCGGCAGGCTTGTAGAAAAGCCCTGTACGTATACTTCTTCTGTATTCCGTCCTTCCGGCTCAAGGAAAATCTGGTGGCGCGGCTTATCATTAAACCGGACTACTTTATCTTCGATTGATGGACAATAACGCGGTCCGCGTCCTTTAATGACGCCAGAGTACATCGGAGAACGGTGCAGGTTTTCACCGATAATATTATGTGTTTCTTCATTTGTATACGTCAGCCAGCATGGCAGCTGATCCATGATAAATTCTTTTGTTTCATAGCTGAATGCACGGGGAACATCATCACCCGGCTGAATTTCCGTTTTGGAATAGTCGATTGTCCGGCTGTTGACACGCGGCGGTGTCCCTGTTTTAAAGCGGACAAGTTCAAAGCCAAGCTCATCTAAATGCTCGGATAGCTTTACAGAAGGCTGCTGATTGTTCGGACCGCTGGAATATTTTAAATCACCGAGAATGATTTCACCGCGCATAAACGTTCCGCTCGTAATAATCACAGCTTTTGAACGGTAAACGGCACCTGTTTGCGTGATGATACCGCGGCATTCTCCCTCTTCTACGATTAACCGCTCTGCCATTCCTTGAACGAGTGTTAAATTCGGCTCGTTTTCAATCGTTTTTTTCATTTCCTGCTGGTACAGCACTTTATCCGCCTGCGCGCGCAGCGCCCGCACAGCCGGTCCTTTTCCTGTATTCAGCATTCTCATTTGAATGTGTGTTTTATCAATATTTTTGGCCATCTCGCCGCCAAGCGCATCGATTTCCCGGACAACAATTCCTTTTGCCGGTCCGCCGACAGACGGGTTGCATGGCATGTAGGCGATCATATCAAGGTTAATGGTAATCATTAACGTTTTGGCGCCTGTCCGTGCAGAAGCAAGCCCTGCTTCTACTCCGGCATGGCCCGCCCCAATAACAATGACTTCATATTCGCCTGCTTCATAGTAATTCATGCCGTTTTTCTTCCTTTCCGTTCATTATTTCCCGAGGCAAAATTGTGAAAACAGCTGATCAATCAAGCTTTCATGGACGCTTTCGCCGATAATTTCCCCGAGCAGCTCCCACGTTCTTGTTAAATCAATTTGAACAATATCAATTGGCACGCCTGCTTCTACTCCATGAATAGCGTCTGTTATAGAGCGGCTTGCCTGATTTAATAGGGCAATGTGCCGGGAATTAGACACATACGTCATATCCTGCGCACCAACTGCACCTGAGAAAAATAAACCGGCAATCGCTTCTTCCAATTCATCAATTCCTTTTTCCTCAAGAAGCGACGTCGTCACAAGACGGCTGCTGCCAGCCAGTTCTTTTACACGGTCCATATTTATTTTCGGCTCAAGATCCGTTTTGTTCACAATGACAATAACATCCATGCCGCTTGCTGCTTGAAACAGCTTTTCATCTTCCGGCGTCAGCTCGTCAGAATAGTTTAATACAAGCAAGATAAGATCTGCTTCTTTTAGTACTTTTCTTGAGCGCTCCACACCAATTCGTTCCACAATATCTTCTGTTTCGCGGATACCCGCCGTATCAACTAGACGGAGCGGCACGCCGCGCACGTTCACGTATTCTTCAATTACATCACGCGTTGTGCCAGGAATATCCGTGACAATCGCTTTGTTTTCTTGTACGAGCGCATTTAAGAGTGAAGATTTACCGACATTCGGACGCCCGATAATAACTGTCGACAACCCTTCACGTAAAATTTTACCTTGTTCAGCTGTCCGGAGCAGACGTTCAATTTCAGATTGAACAAACTGTGATTTTTCAAGAAGCACACGGTGCGTCATTTCCTCCACATCGTCATATTCTGGATAATCAATGTTCACTTCCACATGAGCCAACGTTTCAAGAATCTCCTGGCGAAGCCGCCCAATCAATCGGGACAGCCGCCCTTCCACTTGGTTTAGTGCCACGTTCATCGCCTTGTCTGTTTTGGCACGAATCAAGTCCATTACAGCTTCTGCCTGTGATAAATCAATACGGCCATTTAAGAAAGCACGCTTTGTGAATTCACCGGGTTCGGCAAGACGTGCTCCTTCATTTAAAACAAGCTGCAGTACACGGTTAACGGCTGTAATGCCTCCGTGACAGTTAATTTCCACGACATCTTCGCGGGTGAATGTTTTTGGCCCTTTCATTAAAGAAACCATCACTTCCTCCGCGACACGTCCTGTGGATGGATCCACTAAATGGCCATAGTGAATTGTATGACTCGGAACTGTGGACAACTGCTTTTGTCCAGGTGCCCGAAACACTTTATCCGCAATGGAGATCGCCTGGTCGCCGCTTAATCGAACGATTGCAATAGCCCCTTCTCCCGGCGGTGTTGAAATAGCTGCTATTGTATCAAATTCCACGTTGTTCACCTCTTTCATATTTATGTTGATATATGTGATTGCCTATTCGCTTTTATTTGATTCCCTAAATAAATAGAATATCACAGCTGTTCACTGAAAAAAAGGTATATGTTCATCCACATGTTGATAACTTTTTTCTTTAAACGCACGTTTATGTATGGAAATATAACCCTTTTTCTACATAAAAAAAGACATTGCGATGTTAGCAATGTCTTTTCTTCTACTCATTATTAAAGGCCAGCATCCTGAACCGGCTTATTTCTGCCAATAATTAACGTTTGAATAATCATAAAAATACTGCCGACTACCCAATACAAAGCAAGTGCCGACGGCAGCGTAATCCCAAACACGATGATCATGATCGGCATTAAGTACAGCATCATTTTCATCTGCGGATTATCACTTGCAGGTCCTGCCATCATTAGTTTTTGCTGGAAAAAAGTAAAAACACCAGCTAAAACAGATAAAATAATATCCGGCGAGCCTAGATCGAACCATAAAAAAGTGTGGTTTTTAATTTCGCCCGTCCGCATAATGGCTTGATAAAGCCCAATGATGATCGGCATTTGCACTAAAATCGGGAAACATCCAGCCAGCGGGTTTACCCCATGCTTCTGGAACAGCGCCATCGTTTCCTGCTGTAGCTTTTGCTGTGTCTGCGCGTCTTTTGATTTGTATTTTTCTTGAATTTTCTTAATTTCAGGCTGAATCTCCTGCATCGCTTTAGCACTTTTTGTCTGCTTAATCATAAGCGGCAAAATAATGATCCGAATAATGATCGTAACAACGATAATACCAAGACCGTAGCCGCCTACGAGGTCAGATGTAGCGGTAATAAATTGTGAGAGCGGATAAATGACGTATTCATTCCAGAATCCTTCACTTTCTGCTGTAATTTCTTGGTTTACTTCCGTACATCCTGCCAGCAGGACGGAAAAAAGAGCCACGATCAAGAATGAAAGCGTTCTTTTCTTCAAGCGGTTGCTCCCCCTGTCATTGGCTGAATTTCTGCTTATTCATTTGGATTATTTTCGCTGAAGCGCTCGCGCCAGTTTTAGTACATGTATTAAGCTTGTTTTTATTTCTGCGCAGGACATGTCCACTGCCGGCTTACGGGCAATAATAATAAAATCCCAGCCAGGCTGAATTTCGTCTTTTAATTCCGTAAAGCTCTGTCTGATGCAGCGCTTAATGCGGTTGCGCATCACAGCATTGCCCAGCTTTTTGCTGACAGACAAGCCGATCCGGAACGGAACATTCTGCTCTTTTTTATACATATATACAACAAACTGGCGATTTGCGAACGACTTCCCTTTGCTGAAGACCGTTTGAAAATCATTGTTTTTTTTGATGCGGAATGATTTTTTCATTTATGCCACCTGCCGGCTTTTCATTCATATAGAACAAAGGCGGATTTGACAACTTTCTGCCACGCCGCCTTTGCGGACCATTTCTAGCAATCCTAAAAAAAGACCACTGAAATGGTCAGTGGTCTTATGCAGATAGTACTTTTCTGCCTTTAGCACGGCGGCTTGCTAAAACACGGCGGCCGTTTTTAGAACTCATGCGTGCACGGAAACCATGAACTTTGCTTCTTTTACGTTTGTTAGGCTGGTACGTTCTTTTCATATTAAAACACCTCCCTGAGGTTTTCGAATTCATATTTTCAAAACAGTCTTTGTTAATTATAAGGACCAGAGTCCATCCTGTCAACCACCTTTTAAAAGCCTCAAAGATCCAAATTATTTCACTGTCTTTTTGATAAGGAATGCAGGTTATACAAAAAGTATCATACCTTGCCCCATTTTCCATCTGTGGACAGCAATCGACGGCATTTTCGATTATCCACAACTTCTTCGATGGTTCTTTCACAAGTCCTCACCCTGTGGACAAACATTTTCACAAGGAGAAAAAGCCTGTGGATAATTCATTGAAGTGATTGCAGAGTCTCATTTTTTCTGCTATTATTATTTTGTTTTCACTCTGGATAACTAAATTCGACATATTATCTATCCACAGTTGTGGATAATATGTGGAAAAACAATAAACAGGGTGTTTTTATTTTTATCCACAGCCTGTAGATTTTGTCGAAAAACTAGTTTTATCTTATTATATATTTATTCACAAACATTGTCATGCATAATTATGAATTCTTAACTAAATGGGTTGTACAAACATTAAACAAACTGCACTGACAGTCAGTAAGGAGGGGCCAATGGAGAACATCGATGATTTATGGAATAAAGTGCTGGAGCGTATCCAGGCGCGGATTAGCAAGCCAAGTTACGAAACGTGGGTGAAGTCAACCAAAGCGCATTCGCTTCACGGAGACGCTATTGTAATAGCGGCACCTAACTTTTTTAATCGTGATTGGCTTGAGGGGCATTATACGCATTTAACGTCCGAAATTATTGATGAATTAACAGGCGAAAAGCTTGATGTTTACTTTATTTCGCCAGATGTTCACGACATGGAATCATATGTACCGCCCTCGCATCGGGCTGAACAGCCGGCTCCACCGCCAAAGCCAAGCGGGGAATCAACCATCCAAAGTATGCTGAATCCAAAATATACATTCGACACGTTTGTCATCGGATCCGGCAACCGGTTTGCCCATGCAGCTTCTCTTGCGGTAGCAGAAGCACCGGCCAAAGCGTATAATCCACTGTTTATTTACGGGGGAGTAGGATTGGGCAAAACACACTTAATGCATGCAATCGGGCATTACGTTCTTGAGCATAATCCCGACGCTAAAGTGGTGTATCTGTCCTCGGAGAAATTTACGAACGAATTCATTAATTCCATTCGAGACAATAAAGCGGTGGAGTTCCGTAATAAATACCGCAATGTTGACGTCCTGCTTATTGATGATATTCAGTTCTTAGCCGGAAAAGAACAAACACAGGAAGAATTTTTCCACACATTTAATACACTGCATGAAGAAAGCAAGCAGATTATCATTTCCAGCGATCGGCCGCCAAAAGAAATCCCGACTCTTGAAGATCGACTTCGCTCCCGGTTCGAGTGGGGGCTTATTACAGACATTACACCGCCGGACCTTGAAACGCGGATTGCCATTTTGCGCAAAAAAGCCCGCGCTGAAAACCTTGATGTGCCAAATGAAGTGATGCTGTATATCGCCAATCAAATTGATACAAATATCCGTGAGCTTGAAGGCGCATTGATCCGGGTCGTTGCTTACTCTTCTTTAATCAACAAAGAAGTGAACGCGACAGTAGCAGCAGATGCTTTAAAAGATATTATTCCGGGGGCTCGTCCAAAATCTGTTACCATTCCGGATATTCAGCGGGTAGTCGGGGAGCAATACGGCATCCGCCTGGAGGATTTTACAGCCAGAAAGCGGACAAAATCGGTTGCTTTTCCAAGACAGGTAGCCATGTATTTGTCACGCGAATTAACGGATTTTTCACTGCCTAAAATTGGCGAGGAGTTTGGAGGACGTGATCACACGACCGTTATTCATGCCCATGAGAAAATTTCAAAGCTCATGGAAACAGATCCTGCTGCCGCTCAAAAAATAAATGAAATTATCACCATTTTAAAAGCTTAATAAATTGTGAATAAAAAAGGGCGCTCATCAACAGTCTGTCCACATGTGGATGGGCTGTTATTTCTTCGTTTTGGCATACTTATCCACAAATCAACAGCGCCTACTACTACGTCTATTATTTTTTTAATATAAAAATATTAAATTCGCAGTTAAGCGGATTGCTATATCAAAATAATTTCGGAGGGATCCCCATGAAATTTTCGATACAAAAAGACCGGCTTGCTGCCGGCGTACAAGATGTCTTAAAGGCAGTAAGCTCGAGAACAACTATTCCCATTTTGACCGGTATTAAAATTCATGCGTCAGATGAGGGGATCACCTTAACAGGAAGCGACTCCGATATTTCGATTGAATCGTTTATTCCAAGTGAAGAAGGGGATGTATCTATTGCCTCGATCGAGCAAACAGGGGGCGTGGTTTTAAATGCCCGTTTTTTCAATGAGATTGTCCGCAAGCTGCCGGCTTCGACGATCGAATTTGAAACGTCCGCTTCTTTTCAAACGATCATTCGTTCAGGACATGCGGAATTCAGCTTGAACGGTCAGGACGCAGATGAATATCCGCATTTGCCGCAAATTGATGACGAGAATGTTTTTAAGCTGCCGGCTGATCTTGTTAAAACATTGATCCGGCAAACGGTATTTGCTGTATCTACTTCAGAAACGCGGCCGATTTTAACGGGTGTAAACTGGAAAATTGAAAATGGCACGCTTATTTGCACCGCTACAGACAGCCATCGCCTGGCTCTTCGTAAAACAACGGCAGAAGGGCTTCCATCAGCAGAATACAATGTCGTGATTCCTGGAAAAAGCTTGACGGAATTAAGCAAAATTTTAGATGACACAAACGAGCCGGTCGAAATCGTCATGACAGAAAACCAAGTGTTGTTCCGTTCAAAGCATGTTTTGTTTTTCTCGCGGCTGCTTGACGGCAACTATCCTGACACAACCCGCTTGATTCCTGATGAATACAAAACAAAAATTGATTTAAATACAAAGGAATATCTGCAAGCGGTAGACCGTGCTTCTCTCTTAGCGCGGGAAGGGCGGAACAACGTTGTGAAAATGAGCAGCGAGGACAGCGGAATGGTCGAGATTTCATCGAACTCACCAGAGATCGGAAAAGTAACCGAGCAGGTAAACAGCTTGTCGTCTGAGGGAGAGGAATTGAAAATCTCATTCAGCGCAAAATATATGATGGATGCACTTAAAGCAATTGAGGGGAACGAAATTGAAATTCAATTTACAGGCGCAATGCGTCCATTTGTGATTCGTCCGCTTCACGATGATTCAACACTTCAGTTGATCCTGCCGGTGCGAACGTATTAATTCAAACTCCGGAAAAGCGGGGCATATTTGCGCCGCTTTTTTTGTATTTATGTTAAAATAAAGTACTAAGATGTTTACGGAGGAAACCACATTATGATGACAAAAAAAGCTGAAAACGAGGAATTTATCACCCTTGGCCAATTTCTGAAACTGGCTGGCATTATTCAAACTGGCGGCCAGGCAAAATGGTATCTAAGTGAACACGAGGTATACGTCAACGGAGAGCTTGATGACCGAAGAGGAAGAAAGCTGTATGAAGGGGATGAGGTGGAAATTCCTGGAGACGGCGTATATGAAGTGGGATTTGGAACAGAGGAAGAAAGCGATTAAGGGCCGTCGAAAGGTGTTTTTGCATGCACATTGAACAACTGGCTTTAGAGAATTACCGAAATTATGAATCACTCCTCGTTGAGTTTGATAATACTGTAAATGTCATCATTGGCGAAAATGCCCAAGGGAAAACCAATATCATCGAATCCATTTATGTGCTGGCTATGGCTAAATCGCACCGGACTTCAAATGATAAAGATTTAATTCGCTGGGAAGCGGAGTATGCTAAAATAAAGGGACGAGTGCAGAAAAAGCACCAATCGCTCCCGATTGAGCTTCTGATCTCCAAAAAAGGCAAAAAAGCCAAGGTTAACCATTTGGAGCAGACGCGTCTCAGCCAGTACATCGGCAACATGAATGTCGTGATGTTTGCTCCGGAAGACTTAACATTAGTAAAAGGCAGTCCGCAAGTAAGAAGGCGGTTTATTGACATGGAAATCGGTCAAGTATCGCCTGTGTATCTGCATGACCTAAGCCTTTATCATAAAGTGCTGCAGCAGCGGAATCATTACTTAAAACAGCTGCAGACAAAAAAAGCATCTGACTTGACGATGCTTGAGGTTTTAACTGAACAGCTTGTTGAGCTGGCGGTAAAAGTAACAAAAAAGCGCTTTGAGTTTATTCATCTGCTTCAAAAATGGGCTGGTCCGCTTCATGCCGGTATTTCAAGAGGGGTTGAAGAGCTGGCTATTATGTATGAGCCGGCAGCTGGGATAAAAGAGGAGCAGAGTGACGAGCAGATAAGATCGGCTTTGCTGGATCTTTTCCAGAGAAGCCGGGCGAGAGAAGTAGACCGGGGTGTGACATTAACCGGTCCGCATCGCGACGATCTCCTTTTTTATGTGAACGGAAAAAATATTCAAACATTTGGATCACAAGGGCAGCAGCGGACAACAGCGCTTGCTGTAAAGCTTGCTGAAATCGAGCTGATTCAATCGGAAATTGGTGAATACCCGATTTTGCTGCTGGATGATGTGCTATCTGAGCTTGACGATTACCGCCAGTCACATCTGCTGAATACGATTCACGGAAAAGTGCAAACGTTTGTTACAACAACAAACACGGACGGCATTGAGCATGACACGTTAAATGCCGCCTCTGCCTACAGCGTTACCGCTGGGGCAGTAACCAAAATAAAGTAAGATTATTTTACCGAAAGAGAAGGTGACTGGATTTGACTATGGACCCGCAAAATACGACACCTTCCTATGATGAAAATCAAATACAGGTGCTCGAAGGACTTGAAGCTGTCCGAAAACGTCCTGGTATGTATATTGGTTCAACAAGTGTAAAAGGACTTCATCATCTCGTCTGGGAAATCGTTGATAACAGTATTGACGAAGCACTGGCCGGGTATTGCGATGAAATCAACGTCATCATAGAAGAAGACAACAGCATTACTGTAAAAGACAATGGACGCGGCATTCCGGTCGGGATTCATGAAAAAATGGGACGCCCGGCGGTAGAGGTAATTTTAACCGTCCTGCATGCCGGAGGTAAATTTGGCGGCGGCGGCTATAAAGTATCCGGCGGACTTCATGGTGTTGGTGCTTCTGTTGTAAATGCACTTTCTACACTCCTAGAAGTATATGTACACCGTGACGGAAAGATTCATTACCAAGCATTTAAACGCGGTGTGCCGCAGGAAGATTTGAAGGTAGTAGGCGAAACAGATGTTACCGGTACACACATTCACTTCCGTCCAGACAGTGAGATTTTTACGGAAACACTCGTGTATGAATACGATACGCTTGCTCAACGGCTTCGTGAACTTGCTTTCTTAAACCGCGGTATTAAAATTACGCTCGAAGACAAACGTGGAGAAGGCAAAAAAAATGAGTATCATTACGAAGGCGGTATTAAATCATACGTTGAGCATTTAAACCGTTCCAAAGAAGTGCTTCATGAAGAAGCGATCTTTATGGAGGGCGAGCGTGAAGGAATTCAGGTTGAAGTAGCCCTTCAATACAACGACGGCTATACAAGCAACATTTATTCATTCGCCAACAATATCAGCACGCACGAAGGCGGAACGCATGAATCCGGTTTTAAAACCGCCTTAACACGTGTGATCAACGATTATGCCCGGAAAAATGGCCTCGCAAAAGACGTTGATGCCAATTTAACAGGAGAAGATGTCCGTGAAGGTTTAACGGCCATTATTTCCGTGAAACACCCGGATCCGCAGTTTGAAGGTCAAACGAAAACAAAGCTTGGCAACTCAGAAGCGAGAACGGTGACAGACAACGTTTTTGCCGGCCGTTTTGAAACATTTATGCTTGAAAACCCGAATACGGCTCGGAAAATTGTTGAAAAAGGCATGATGGCAGCCCGGGCAAGAATGGCTGCGAAAAAAGCGAGGGAGCTGACACGGCGCAAAAGTGCGCTCGAGGTATCCAGCCTTCCTGGTAAACTGGCTGACTGTTCATCACGCGATCCGAAAATCAGCGAGTTGTATATCGTAGAAGGAGACTCTGCCGGCGGTTCAGCCAAGCAGGGGCGTGACCGCCACTTCCAGGCCATCCTGCCGCTGCGCGGAAAAATCCTGAACGTTGAAAAAGCGCGTCTTGATAAAATTTTGTCCAACAATGAAGTACGTGCAATGATTACAGCACTCGGAACGGGGATCAGCGAAGAATTTGACTTGGAAAAAGCACGTTATCACAAACTGGTTATCATGACGGATGCGGACGTGGATGGCGCCCATATCCGCACGCTGTTGTTAACATTCTTTTTCCGCTACATGCGTCCGCTTATTGAAGCGGGGTATGTGTATATTGCGCAGCCGCCCCTTTACAAAGTACAGCAGGGCAAAAATATCAGCTACGCATACAACGACCACGAGCTGGATGAAATCATGAAAGACATCCCGGCAAATGCAAAGCCGAGTTTGCAGCGTTATAAAGGTCTTGGAGAAATGAATCCGGCGCAGTTATGGGAAACGACCATGGATCCATCCACACGTACACTGCTTCAGGTAACCCTGACAGATGCGATGGAGGCCGATGAAACATTTGAAATTTTAATGGGCGATAAAGTAGAACCGCGCCGTAATTTCATTCAGGACAACGCACGCTACGTTAAAAATCTTGATATATAAGTTTAAAAAGCGCCCGTAAGCCGCGGGCGCTCCCGCTTTTTAATAACACCTAAGTTCCAGGCGCCAATCGGCTGAAAGCTCATTGAATATGGGCGGCAAGGACAGGCTTGTCCCATGCTTGTCACCGATAAATGGGCGCCTTGTACTTTTCTTAAAAGGAGGATTTTTCATGGCTGATACGCCACACTCGAACGTAAAAGAGATTAATATAAGCCAGGAAATGCGTTCATCGTTTCTTGATTATGCGATGAGCGTTATCGTATCCCGGGCGCTTCCGGACGTACGCGATGGCTTAAAGCCGGTGCACCGCCGTATTTTGTATGCGATGAATGATCTCGGCATGACAGCCGATAAAGCGTATAAGAAGTCTGCCCGGATCGTCGGTGACGTTATCGGTAAATATCACCCGCACGGGGATTCAGCTGTATACGAAACAATGGTACGGATGGCGCAGGACTTTAACTACCGCCATATGCTGGTTGATGGACACGGAAACTTCGGTTCAGTTGACGGCGATGCGGCTGCGGCGATGCGGTATACAGAAGCTCGCATGTCCAAAATTGCCATGGAGATCACACGTGATTTAAACAAAGACACTATTGATTACAAAGACAACTACGATGGCTCCGAGCGTGAGCCCGTTGTGTTACCGGCCCGTTTTCCGAATCTGCTTGTAAATGGCGCTTCCGGTATTGCGGTCGGTATGGCAACCAACATTCCGCCTCACCACCTTGGAGAAGTCATTGATGCGCTGCTTGCTGTCAGCAAAAATCCGGATATGTCTGTTCTGGACTTAATGGAGTTTATTCAAGGACCTGATTTTCCAACAGCAGGTATTTTAATGGGCCGCAGCGGCATCCGCCGTGCCTATGAAACAGGCCGCGGTTCGATTATTTTGCGTGCCCGTACGGAAATTGAAGAAAAAGCAAACGGTAAAGAAACGATTATCGTGACAGAAATCCCGTACCAAGTAAACAAAGCAAAGCTCATTGAACGTATCGCGGAGCTTGTCCGTGAAAAGAAAATCGACGGCATTACCGATCTTCGCGACGAATCAGATCGTGAAGGTATGCGAATTGTGATGGAAATTCGCCGTGATGCCAATGCGAGCGTTGTATTAAATAATTTATATAAATACACAGCCATGCAGACAAGCTTCGGTATTAACATGCTGGCGCTTGTAGACGGCCATCCAAAAGTACTCAGCTTAAAAGAGTGCTTAAAGCATTACTTAGCGCATCAGCAGGAGATTATCCGCCGGCGTACGCAATTTGACTTAAATAAAGCCGAAGCACGCGCACACATTTTAGAGGGTCTTCGTATTGCTTTAGATCACATAGACCGCATTATCGCATTGATTCGCGGCTCGCAGACAACAGAGGCTGCCCGCGAAGGCTTGATGGAGCAGTTTGGTTTATCTGAGAAACAAGCTCAAGCCATCTTAGATATGCGTTTGCAGCGCTTGACCGGCCTTGAGCGTGAAAAAATCGAAGAAGAATATCAAAACCTTCTTGCAGTGATTAAAGAATTAAGAGCCATTTTAGCGGACGAGGAAAAAATTCTTCAAATTATCCGTGAAGAGCTGACTGAAATTAAAGACCGGTACGCCGACAAACGCCGGACAGAAATTACCGATGGAGCGCCTGGTGATTTGCTGGATGAAGATTTAATTCCGGTTGAAAAAATTATTATTACATTAACCCATAAAGGATATATTAAACGTCAGCCAATCTCGACTTACCGGAGCCAGCGCCGCGGAGGCCGCGGTATTCAGGGGATGGGAACAAATGAAAATGACTTTGTTGAGCAGCTTCTGACAACCTCAACCCACGATACGATTCTGTTCTTTACAAACAAAGGGAAAGTGTATCGATTAAAAGGCTATCAGATTCCGGAATTCAGCCGGACAGCAAAAGGAATTCCGCTTGTGAATCTGCTTGGCGTCGAGCAGGATGAGTGGGTGAATTCGATGCTGTTTGTCGAAGAGTTCACAGAGGATTCGTTCTTGTTCTTTGCAACGAAGCAGGGAATTGTAAAGCGGACACCGTTAATGGATTACGCAAATATTCGAACGAACGGCTTGATCGCTTTGAATATCCGGGAGGAAGACGAGCTCATTTCTGTGCGGCTGACAAATGGCGAAAAACATATTGTAATGGGAACGCGTGATGGCATGCTGATTCGTTTCCCGGAAGACAATGTCCGTTCTATGGGGCGTACATCAACAGGGGTAAAAGGCATTACCTTGTCTGATGGAGATTACGCAGTGGGAATGGAACTCGTAGAAGAAAATGATTATATTTTAATTGTTACCGAAAATGGATACGGCAAATTAACGCCTGAATCTGAATACCGTATTCAAACACGTGGCGGAAAAGGGCTTAAAACGCTGAATATTACCGGCAAGAACGGGGCACTCATCGCGGTTAAGACGGTTACAGGTGAAGAAGACCTGATGCTTATGACCATGGGCGGCGTCATGATCCGGATGGATATTGCCAGCATTTCCATTACTGGCCGAAACACGCAGGGGGTTAAGCTGATCCGCCTTGGTGAAAATGAAACAGTGGCAACCGTAGCGAAAGTAGAAAAAGAAGAAGAATTGCTCGAAGAAGAAGAAATGGAAGAATAAAAACATGGCACAGGTATTTCAAAATACCTGTGCTTTTTGACTATCATTCGGCTGCGATTTTTCTTATAATTAGGTACAAAGGTGTAAGAGGAGGCAGGGGATGTACATAAAAGTTGAGGACATCAAGCCCGGATACCAGGTGAAAGAAGCCGTCATGGCTGCGACAGCCAATCCCATTATTGCAGCTGGAACGATTTTAACAGATCAGCATATTCGTTTTTTGCACGCTTTTTCTATAAGATCCATTGATGTACTAGCAAAGGAAGAGCAGCCAGAGGCCGTGCTGTATTCTTCAGATTCATTCAATCGTGTACTGCCGGCTGCAGATCGGATAGAGCAGCTTTATTTTAAGACATTAAAAAGTGTAAAAGAAGAATTTCAGCGGTGGCAGTCAGGGATGAATGTAGATATTGCCCGAATACGTACAATCATCCTGCCCATACTTGAGTACATGTTAGAACATCCGGGAGAATTTGAAAAAGTCTTATCATCCTCTAAGAAAGACGAGTATCTTTATCACCATACATTGGCTGTCAGCCTGCTGAGTGGACTGATTGCCCAAAAACTCCAGTACGATAGAGGATTGATTGTTCAGGCAGCATTAGCCGGATTTTTAGCTGACTGCGGGATGTCAAAAATAACAACCTCCTTATTAACAAAAAAAACGGCCCTGACAGAGAGTGAATACAAAGAGATTCAAAATCATCCAGTGGTCAGCTACAAAATGGTGAAAGACTTAAAACTTCTCAAACCGGAAGCAAAGCTTGCTGTTTATCAGCATCACGAGCGGATGGACGGATCTGGTTATCCGGCAGGTACGAAAGGAAAATCAGTGCATGTACTTTCACAAATAGTCGGACTGTCTGATACCTTTCATGCTTTAACAACAGATCGATTATTTAAAGGCAGGCAGTCTGTATTTAAAGTAGTTGAAATTATCCAGCAAGATTTGTTTGGCCAGTTTGATCTGTCGATTACAGAAGTATTGTTTTCGCTGACAGCCGAGGTTTCACAAGATATGCAGGTGACGTTATCAGATGGCAGCAAAGGCAAAGTCATCTTTGTGCCGCCTGGGAATAAAACAAGACCAATGATTCAACTTCCAAATCGAGACATTATTGACTTAGTTCAAAGAAGAGATTTATACATTGAAAAAAGAGACTAAAAAAACAGCCATAAAAAAAGGCTGTTTTTTTATATAAAAAAGCTTGCTCTTTATTTTCACACATGGTATATTATTTAAGTCGCCAGATGGTGACGGTGAAACAAAGTGAATTGAACATTGAAAACTGAACAAAATCAATAAAAACGTCAACGTTTTAATTTTTATCTCCCATTAAAAACACCCCGTGTTTTAATGGGAACAAATGAGCAAGTCAAACACTTTTTGGAGAGTTTGATCCTGGCTCAGGACGAACGCTGGCGGCGTGCCT